>JAJSDU010000047.1:0-258 GCA_028577615.1 Nitrosomonas sp. | reverse complement strand
GCGGCGAGTTCGGGGTTGCGCAGCCGGTGACCCACCGGGTGCGGCCTGCCATCGCCCTGGAAAAAGTAGGCCCGTGCCACGGGGTCGCGCGCCAGCGACGCGTCGCCCGCCAGCAGCGCGTGAGTTTTGCCGATGAAGACTTTTATCTCGACCTCGTGTTCTACAACTACAAGCTCAAATGCTTTTTGCTGGTGGACTTGAAACTGGGCAAGCTCACCCATCAGGACATGGGGCAGATGGATACCTATGTGCGCCTGT
>JAJSDU010000046.1 GCA_028577615.1 Nitrosomonas sp. | reverse complement strand
CAGCGTGTAGAAAAGAAAATGATGGAAAATGGCACGTTACCGGATACTGGCCGAGGCTGACGCCGACATTGAAAGAATCTACGCGGATGGTATAGAAACGTGGGGTCTGGTACAAGCCAGAAACTACTTGCATGATCTGCACGAGCGTTTTGAGTTTTTGGCTGATAATCCAAACATCGGTGTCAATTCAAATGAACTTTCACCTGGTTGGCAACGGTTTCGTGATGACCGTCAGGGTGTATTCTTTATCGGGGGCGGTGATTACTCCCACTCAATCGTGGCGGGTGGTTTTCCGGATATATCGTAAACCACGCGGTTGATGCCGCGGATTTCGTTGATGATGCGGTTGGATACTTTGCCCAGCAGGGCGTATGGCAGCTCGGCCCAGTTGGCGGTCATGAAGTCCTGTGTCTGCACGGCGCGCAATGCGATGACATATTCATACGTCCGGCCGTCACCCATGACGCCGACGGATTTGACCGGAAGGAAAACGGCAAAAGCCTGCGCGGTTTTTTCATACCAGCCGGCGTGTTGCAGTTCCTCGATAAAAATCCGGTCGGCCTGTCTGAGCAATTCGGCGTATTCGTATTTGACTTCGCCCAGAATGCGCACGCCCAGCCCGGGGCCGGGGAAGGGGTGGCGGAAAACCATTTCACGCGGCAGGCCGAGCGCGAGGCCGAGTTCACGCACCTCGTCCTTGAACAGTTCGCGCAAGGGTTCGAGCAGTTTCAGGCGCAGCGTTTCCGGCAGACCGCCAACGTTGTGGTGCGACTTGATGGTATTGGCTTTTTTTGTTTTGGCGCCTGCCGATTCGATGACGTCCGGATAAATGGTGCCTTGCGCGAGCCATTGGGCATCGGTGATTTTCGTTGATTCAGTCTGAAAGACTTCGACGAATTCACGGCCGATGATGCGCCGCTTGTCTTCCGGGTCGGTCACGCCTTTCAGTTGATTGAAAAAAGTCCGGCTGGCGTCGACATGAATGACTTTGACGGTCAGGTGATTGGCGAAAGTATCCATCACCTGTTTCGCTTCACCCGCGCGCAGCAGGCCGTTATCGACAAACACGCAGGTTAGCTGGTCGCCGATGGCGCGGTGTATCAAAGCCGCCGCGACCGAAGAATCGACGCCGCCCGACAGGCCGAGAACCACGCGCTCGCGGCCTACCGTGGCGCGGATTCTGTCGACCGCTTCCTCGATATAATCGGGCATGTTCCAGTCGTGCCCCAGATTGCAGATGCCGTGCACGAAGCGGTCAATGATGGCTTTGCCCTGCGGCGTATGGGTGACTTCCGGATGAAACTGTATGCCGTAGAACCGGCGGTTGTCATCGGCCATGGCGGCAATCGGCGTCGCTGCGTTGGATGCCATGATTTCGAATCCTTCCGGCAAGGTTTCTACTTTGTCGCCGTGGCTCATCCAGACTTCCAGTACGGGATGGCCATCAATATCCGTGCGATCATGAATACCCATGAACAGCGCGCCATGCCCGCCGGGATTGATTTCGGCATAACCGAATTCGCGCACTCTGGCGTTTTCGACACGTCCACCGAGCTGTGCGGCCATGGTTTGCATGCCGTAACAGATGCCCAACACCGGGATGCCCAGTTCAAAGACAATCTGCGGCGCGCGCGGCGTTTCCTGTTCGGTCACGGAAGCAGGGCCTCCGGACAGCACGATGCCCTGCGGCGCAAATGCGGCGATGAATTCCGGCGTTACGTCATAAGGGTGCAGTTCGCAATAAACATGGGTTTCGCGGATGCGTCGCGCAATAAGCTGCGTATACTGGGAACCGAAGTCCAGGATGAGGATTTTCTGGTGCATGAATGTGCGTGTGCGGACAGTTATTTGACGTGATAATTGGGCGCTTCTTTGGTGATCTGGACATCGTGAACATGCGATTCGCGCACACCGGCGGAGGTGATTTCGACAAACTCCGCTTTTTCGTGCATTTCGGTGATGCTGGCGCAACCGAGGTAGCCCATACTCGAACGCACGCCGCCCATCAATTGATGAATCACGCCGGCAATGCTGCCTTTGAAAGGAACGCGGCCTTCCACGCCTTCCGGCACGAGCTTGTCATTGTTTTTTTGTTCTTTTTCCTGGAAATAACGGTCGCTGGAGCCTTGCTGCATGGCGGAAAGAGAACCCATGCCGCGATAGCTTTTATAGGAACGGCCCTGGTACAGTTCGATTTCACCGGGGGACTCGGTCGTTCCGGCCAGCAGACCGCCAAGCATGACCAGATTGGCGCCTGCTGCGAGCGCCTTGGCGATATCGCCCGAGTAGCGGATGCCGCCATCCGCGATCACCGGTATGCCTGTTCCTTTCAATGCTTCCGAAACATTGTGAATTGCGGTGATCTGAGGCACGCCCACGCCGGCGACAACGCGCGTGGTGCAGATCGACCCCGGCCCGATGCCGACTTTAACCGCGTCGGCGCCACTGTCCACCAAGGCGCGGGCGGCATCGGCCGTTGCAATGTTGCCGCCGATGACCTGAATGTCGGGATAATTCCTCTTGACCCAGCTGACGCGATCCAGCACGCTTTGCGAGTGACCATGCGCGGTATCAACCACGATGACATCCACGCCTGCCTTGACCAAAGCATCCGCGCGTTCCTCGCTGCCTTCGCCGACACCGATCGCAGCGCCGACGCGCAGCCGTTCCTGATCATCCTTGCAGGCCAGGGGGTGTTCGGCCGTTTTGGTGATATCCTTGACGGTAATCAGACCGCGCAGATCGAACGCGTCATTGACAACCAGCAGCCGCTCCAGCCGGTGCTTGTGCAGCAGATTTATGGCTTCTTCGCGGCTGGTGTTTTCACTCACCGTGACCAGCCGCTTTTTGGGCGTCATGATATTTTTCACGGGCTGGTCCAGATTCGTTTCAAAGCGCAGATCGCGGTTGGTGACGATACCAACCACTTTCTTGCCATTCACGACGGGCAGGCCGGAAATATGGTGCGTCCGGATTACATCCAGTACTTCACGTACGGTCATGTTTTGCGGAATGGTAATCGGATCCTTGACGACGCCGCTTTCAAAGCGTTTGACTTTGGCCACCTGAGCAGCCTGCTGTTCGATGGGCATGTTCTTGTGCAGAATACCGATGCCGCCTTCCTGGGCAATGGCAATGGCAAGCTGCGCCTCGGTTACGGTATCCATTGCCGCCGATGCAAGCGGAATATGCAGGGAAATGGTGCGTGTAAGTTGCGTCGCGAGACTGACATCACGTGGCAGAACCGAGGAATGGGCGGGAATCAGCAAAACATCATCAAAAGTGAGCGCTTTTTGAATTAACTGCATAGTGGGTAACTGTCCTTTGCAAAGCAATATTATATCGAAATCATATGATTTTTTTGCGCTAATTCGCTATCGCAGTGGCGTGTGCATCGATTTTTTTTACTGTCAGGAGACTTATAATGCGGCGCTTTCATCCGTAAGTAATATTGTTGTTTTTTATTTTTACCTTTTGATTACAGATGTTTCCGGAGATGAAAATGCGTTATTTGGTCGCTATAATTTTATTCATATCATGCAATTTGCCAGTGTACGCCCAGATTTACAAATGGGTTGATGAAAACGGCAAGACGCAGTATGCGGATCAACCCCCGCTTGCTGGCAAGGTCCATAATGAACAGCGGTTGAGAATCAACTCTGCGCCGGTACCGGTTTCATCTTCGGGTACGACGGACGAAGAAGATCCCGCCAAGCCGAGAACCCTGAGCGATGAAAAATCTGAATATGAAAAACGCCGCCAGGAGAGGCAACAGAAAGAAATAGAGAAAAAAACAACACTCGCTGAAAACAAGCAGAAATGCATTGACGCACAAAGCAGATTAAGGTTATTTTCGGAATCACCGCGTCTGCGGATGCCGGATGGTGAAGGTGGATTGGTTTATGTTGACGATAATGTACGTGAGCAGAAAATCAATGAAGCGAGTCAGGCTGTCACGACTTATTGTAAGTAATGAATTCAATTAATTATTTCTGTTGAAAATACAAAGCGAATTTCAAACGGCAGTCGTTGACGTTTACGGTTTGGTAAAGCAGATCTTTTTAGCTTTTTTTGTCCTGATCCTGACTTTGTCATGCGCCATGTTATTGAATGCAGCGCAGTCAGCGCCGGAATCACCGGTTAATGAGCCGATCTCCGTTAAACAGCTGTTGCAGCGCATTATCGTACTGGAGCGCGGTCTGGAGGCGGAATCGAAAGCTATTGCGGCATTGGATGCGCGCATTGCGCAGATCGAATCGCAGTATCTGGCGGTCAAATCCGGTATTGAACAAAATGTGGTAACCTTTTCCAGTTTTGCCGGGGGTGGACAATCCAGCCGGGTGAGTGCTGTTACAGCGCCAGTGCCTGTTCAACCTTCGTCTGTTGTTATAACGACTGGTAATTCCGGCGCGGTTTCCGAACGCAGTATTGCATTATTTCCGGCTTTGAATGCCGGTGAGTCGCTTGCCGCGGGTGGCTTTCTGGCAGCGCTGCTATTGCTCGCGCTGCGGCTGTACCGGAAAAAACGTGAACAATCCATAACCGTAGACGATATGACTGATTTCACCGAATCCGCTCATGCTGTTAAGCAGGACCAAACCAGTAAAAAATACCGGCAATCCCTGCAAAGGCTGGCTGCGCTGAAAAAGGCAGCGCAGGGTGCCGAATCGAACACAGAGCCTGTCACCGTGATCAGACAGCATGCATATCAGCAGAAGCCGTTATCGGATAAATCAGCTCAATCAATCATTGCTGATATCCGGGTGTTTCTCAAAGTGGGGCAATCGGAGCGGGCAATTCAGTTGCTGGAATCATTTCTGGCTAAAAACAGCGATTCCGAAGCTGGCTGGCAATTGCTCTTCAGGATTCTTCATCATCAGCGTAAAAAAGCCGCATTCCGGAAATACGCGTTGCGTTTCAGGCGGCTCGAACGTTTTCCTGAAGCCTGGCGCAGAATTCAATCCTGGGGGCATGCGCTTGAACCGGATGAACCGCTTTATATGAACGTGCAGAAAAAAAAGCAGCGCTTTTTCTCAGATTAGGCTGTCCGTAGCAGGCAACATCTGGCTGCCCGCTACGGTTTTCGGTTTCGGAAGCACGCCCGAGTTTTTCCAATTATTTTAGCGAAAGGCTTTTCAGGGCTTTTTCATGATCCCATTTGCCATGAAACAGATGGCCTTTTCGGGCCGGAACGCGGTCGCTGGTCCAAGTCAGGTATTTGCCGTCGGGCGTGAATACCGGCAAACCGTCAAATCCTGTTTTGTTGGTCACACGGACAGGTTCTTTTTCGCCGTCGACATCGACAATATACAGTTCAAAATTGCGATGCCCATGAAGATTGGTCGAGAAAATGATGTACTTGTTCGATGGGTGATAAAAAGGTGCCCATGACAATGCTTTCAGGCTGGTGATCTGTTTCTGGTCGGATCCATCAATATTCATGGTAAATACTTCGGCTTCGCGTCCGTTCGGAGAAAAACGTCGCCAGACAATGCGCTTGCCGTCCGGGCTGAAAAACGGACCGCCGTCATAGGTGCTGGTGTGCGTAAGCCGTTTTATGTTGGCGCCGTCAGCATCCATGATATAAATATCAATCATTGAAGACGGATCCTTTTTGAATAGCTCGGCTTCTTCTTCCGTCAACTCACCGGTATACGCCCGGCGATTGGAAGCAAACGCGATGGTTTTGCCATCCGGAGACCAGGATGCTTCCGCATCGTAACCCATCGTATTGGTCAGATTCCTGATGTTATTGCCTTCCAGGTCGGTTTCGTAAATATCGTAGTAGGCGTCGTAATCCCATGCGTAGGATTTGCGCTCGCCGGATTTCCGCTGTTCAAGCTCTTCCGTCATTTTGGCTTTCGCGTCCGGGTCGTCGTGGGTGGACGAGAATAGCACCTTGTCTTTCCCGGGATGAAGCCACGAACAGGTTGTTTTGCCGATGCCGGGCGAAACGCGGCGGATATCGCCATCGCGCAGATTCTTCAGATAAATCTGATAGAAGGGATTCTCGTCGGCGACTTCCGCCTGATAGACCATCCATTGCTGATCGGCACGGTAATACGCCTCGCCGACGCGTTTTTCCCTGTCAGTATCAGAGAGCAGAAAATCATCCGTGATGAAGCCTTCCGCAGCGGCGCACGCTGTCCATGCGAACAGGAAGGATGGTAATAACAGTGCGGTCAGTCGCCGCGATTGAGCGGTTATCTGTCCTTCAGCGTTCTTTTTGGTATATCCGGTTTCAGTTTCAGTGTTTGTCATTGATCTATTCAGTCTGTGTTACACGATGTCCCACATTAAAACACAGCTCAAAATAAAAACACAATGCAAAAGAATGCCGTCTGATATTACTTTTGTGAAGATGCCTGAATCCTTGAGGTTCAATGTCTGGTTGGCTGCTACAGTGAAGTTTGCCGGTATGCGGCCAGTTGGTTTTGGGAGAATGCGGATAAATAAAATCTGGCGCTTTATTCAACATTTATAGTATGTTGTTGGAAAATGAGAATAAAAATTGGTATTTAAAAAGAACAGGAGAAGAACACATGCCCGCCGGACCACAACTGCGCGCGTATGGGAGCAGTTAAACGCAATCGAACCGGAATGTCGGTGAAATCCGTACGCTGATAGCGGATATCGATGACAAAATCGACAAAGTGGAAATGGCGATCGAGGCTGTCGATGCGATTCAGGATAAAGCGAATGAATTCAGTAATCCATTTCAAAGCTGAAATTGAATCTGCAGCACAGGAAAAGCTGCAAAGTTTTGACGTCAAACTGGCCGAAACAGAAATCGTACTGCTCAAAAACATCACTGCCGTCGATCAGTTGATTAACGCGTTGAACAAAATCGACGAATTTGATCTCAATGGTGATCCGGTAGCGCCTGCCGTGGCGGGCGCTGATACCTTGGTGACGCCGCTGAATGCGGCGATTTCCGCGATCCGTTAAACGAAATTTCGAAAGTGCTCAAACCGGTTGAAGGTTTGCTGGATGCCGTCGGATTCATATTCAATGTGACTGTGGGTCCGATCATCGACTACATCATGGAAACACTCGGTATCAACCGCATCATTGACTCGGTTTCCGAGCGGATTAACAAGCTACTGCCCAATCCCGGTATCTTCAACAATGTTCTGCAGGACTTCGATACGGCTTTTCTGGAAATTGATCCGCTGGGTCAGGTTGAAGATTATCTCGGCATATCCTCATGGGTCGATGATATGAATCAACAGGTGATCGATCCGGTGGGCAATACGCAAACCGGGCCGATTGGTATCGGCACGCCGCTGAACGAGGCGTTGACGGATACCGGCGATAATAATCTGCTGTATGGCGAGGCCGGTGACGATATGATTGTGCTCAAGGAAAGCGGTCTGGCTTCGGGGCGGCGAGGGCAATGACGTCATCGAGATCGATGCCAGCCTGAGCGATACGGTGCAGGCAAACGGTGATGGCGGCGATGATATTTTCATCCTGCGCGGCGGTAAAGTTAATATTGATGGCGGTGATGGCCGGGATACGCTGTCGGCAAATCAGCGCAGTATCTTTGCCGGAATCGATGTCGATCTGCTTGCCGGTACCATAAAACATTCAGTGACCGGGAACGGTTTTCAGGCACCGTGATGAATGTTGAAGAACTCATCGGCGCCGATGCTTATCCCAATGTTTTACGCGGCGGCAATGCCGGGGAACGTTTGATCAGCGGAAGCAGCAAAGATACGCTTGATGGCCGGAGAGGCAGTGACGCACTTTATGGCGGCGCGGACGATGATCTGCTGCACGGCGGTGCCGGAAATGACCATCTTGACGGCGGCCCCGGCATCGATACCGCTTTATGGGCGTTTGCCGCGCCGGGTACTGGCCGGGGTGAGATCGAAAGCGGCAGTTTCGGGCATCTTGATGTCGATTTAATGGCAGGCAGTGCCATTTTCAGATTATTCTCCGGCGGGCAGGAAAACGATACGCTCACCAGTGTCGAAAACATCATTGGCGGCGATGGCGACGACCGCTTCGTCATCGGATTTGGCGATATGACGATAGACGGCGGCGACGGCGATGATACGCTGGATTTCGGCACATTCAAGGGAACGATACGCATCGATACGGCAGCGGGTACTTTTGAGGCCGAGCTTGAAGTGGATCAACCCGTGTGGAGCAGCGACTCGGGCACGACGCCGCAGGGTGTGCTGAAAGCGGATGCAACCTTTGCCAATTCAACCGGTGATCTCGCGCGTGCGCCAGTGGTGAAAGATACTGCAGATTCAGATGTCGATCTTGAAATCGACTTTGTCACCGGAACACAATCGGTACGCGGCACATTCACCAGCATCGAGCAATTTGTCGCGGGCGCGGCACGGTTGACCGGTTCTGCCGCTGACGATCATTTTTTCGGTTCCGATGGCATCAATGTTTTTGAAGGTGGTCGCGGCAATGACACTCTGGATGGCGCGGGCGGATCGGATACCGCCGTTTTCTCAAACCCAATCGGCAGTTATGTCATTACCGGTTCATCCAGCGGTCTGGATGTCGTCGATACTTCGGGTGAGGATGGCCGGGATACACTGATCAATATTGAACGCCTGCGATTCTCGGACAAGGGTATCGCCTATGATCTGGATGCGGGCGCCGGGCAGGTGGCGAAGGTGATCGGTGCTGTGATCGGCCGTGAGCATGTCTCGAATCCCGGGTTTGTCGGCATTGGCCTGGAACTGATGAATGATGGCACGACTGATGGGGAATTGGCCGAATTTGCCATTTCAGCGATGGGTGTCAGCACACCGTCTGAAATTTTCACGCTGCTGTGGAATAATGTGGTCGGCGCGCCGCCAACGGCACAGCAGGCGCAATCTTATGTGGATATGCTGAATGACGGCGTATTGACGATGGGTGAGCTGGGCGTATTCGCGGCCGAAACCGATCTGAACGCTGCCAATATCGATTTGACCGGTTTGTCGGCTGCTGGAATCGAGTTTGTCTAGCAGTCTGCCGGACTTAAGCAATCGTAGCTGTAGAGTAGGAGCGCGCGCGGATTTTCTCAATTTTGAGGCGTATAGCAAGACTATGTAACGAGAAATTGAAGAAATATGCGCCGTTATCCCACTGGCGCAGTAGGTTAGGTTTGTGTCCGACAGACTCTTGGGCATGACGAATCCGGTATAGCGGCCTGTTAGAATAATGGATGAGCGGCGGTACGATTTTTTTATGAGAGTGCTTTATAATTGCCGGTGCCAGATCTGTCGACAAGCTGGTTGGTTATTGGAGCCGTTGTTATACCGGAATCAAGGTGTGTGATGAAAAAAAGTCTGATTATTACTTGCAGTGTTGCATTGTTGTCTTCCTGTACTACCTGGGTAAAAGTGACACCGATGGGTGAAACCGTCCGTGTTGTGCAATCTCAGCGCGCGGTCGAGTCTTGCAAACGGCTAGGCAAGGTGAATGCCAAAGTTGTCAGCCGTGTCGTGATTGAGCGGGATGAGGAAAAGGTGGCTGTCGAGCTGGCCAATCTTGCCCGTAACGAAGCGGGTATGCTGGGCGGCGATACGATTGTGCCGATTTCCGAGATTTACGATGGACGGCGTGTTTTTGCTGTTTATCAGTGCTTCCAGCCTAGCCGGAAAAATTGATTTTACCCGTGGCTTGTGATGAATGGCGTGTATGCAAGGCGTCGGCAATCCGTTATCAGCCAGTTCAAGCGACTCAAGGAAAATTGAGGATAAAGTGAATCCAGTCCTGATTTCCATTGCATTGCTGATTTGCAGCAATATTTTTATGACATTTGCGTGGTACGCGCATCTGAAGGAACTGAACCACATGCCCTGGGTCATCGCAGCGCTGATCAGCTGGGGTATCGCATTATTTGAATACCTGCTCCAGGTGCCGGCGAATCGCATCGGCTATACCGTGCTCAACGTCGGTCAACTCAAAATTATCCAGGAAGTGATTACGCTGACAGTGTTCATTCCATTTTCAGTACTGTATCTCAGGGAACCGCTGAAACTGGATTATCTGTGGGCCGGGCTTTGTCTGGTCGGCGCGGTGTATTTCATGTTCAGAAGCAAATTGACGGGGTGAGCGTGGCTGTTCTGGAACTTCGGATTAGCGCAGATGAAATACATACTCATTCAGAAAGCTACGACGCCTACCCGCCCGGTGGATGGCGGACAGTTTGCCAAATCATATACCCGCGATCTGCAGACTTTACATTATGAATCGCGCAAGGCCTCGTTCTGTTCGCTCGAGTATTCGCGTGAATTGGCATATGGCGGCTAAGGCTTTATTTGATTCAGGAAAAATGCGCCTTAAAAGCTTCAATGAATTGATCAATTTGATCAGCGTGCAGCGCATTGATGCCCGCAGCGTTTTTTCGTCCACCGCCTGATGCAAACTGGCGGGCCAGTTGATCGGCGGCCAATGTCTCCCGGTCAAGCGGTTTGCGTATGCTGACAGTGCATGTGCCACCGTCGTTTTCGGTAATGACGGCATGCGCACGGTCAGGGTACTGATTGGCAAGTTCATTGATGTAAACACCGCTGACCCGGCGCGCCCATTTTTCATCGTGAAAAAAAACCACCGCAGCCGTCGCTGATTGATAAAGATAGGGACTGGCTTTTGCCTTCGCGATATCCTCTCTATAACCAGTGTCCAGTGTGTTGTAGATGCGGGAATCTTCTGCCAGGAAATCCAGCGGCGAATCATATTGCTGCAAATGTCTGTACAGCACATCCGGGTGAAAGAACAGATCGGAAAGACTGCTGCCATAACTGTTGTAGTTGATATACATGCCGAGGCGCTGAAGCATTTTCAGTGATTCATGGCTGAATCCAGAATTTTCGCCCAGAGATTGGGTCGGGGCAATCAGATTGTCTCCGTAGGCTGCAACCAGCGCCCATGCGCGGAATTTTCCGCCAATATGCCGATCAACGATCAAGCCGGTGCACAGGATGGATGACTGGTCATCGATAACCGTTTGCAGCCTGGGATGCTGTATGCGCGCGCCACAGTAATGATGATCGAAGTATTCGATCGTGGCGCCCTGTTCCAATAATCGCTGTACATCGGATCGGTTTTTGTCAAATGAAATATCCAGTACGCTGATGTGGTGTTCTGGTGTTGCTTGAACATGTTTGAGCAGGTTGATGTCGCGCTTCACGCCAGTGACGAGCTGCGCCTGTTGCGGATTGACTTTACGTAGCTGTATCAGCGCGCAAATGCCGTCGGCATCGCCATTGAAGACGTCAATGTAGCGCATGGCGGGTAATATCAGAATTCAATTTTTACAAACGTGTCAATATATCCGCGACAGCGGCCTGTGGCGATAACAGGGCGGTCTGAATATGGATTTCCGGTGATTCGGGTGGTTCGTAGGGGCTGTCGATGCCGGTAAAATTTTTTAGTGCACCGCTGCGTGCTTTGGCATAAAGACCTTTTACATCCCGGCGTTCGCATTCCGCAAGTTGTGTATCAATAAAAACTTCAATGAATTCATCCGCCGTAAATAATTCGCGCGCCATGCGGCGTTCGCTGCGAAAAGGGGAAATAAAACTGACCAGCACAATCAGTCCTGCATCGACCATGAGTCTGGCCACTTCGGCGACACGGCGGATATTTTCGACGCGATCAGCATCAGTAAAACCCAGGTCGCGGCACAAACCATGCCGGATATTGTCACCGTCAAGTAAATACGTATGCCGGTTATCCTGGTACAGTTGTTTTTCCAGTAAGTTGGCAATTGTCGATTTTCCTGAACCGGATAAACCGGTGAACCAGATACATTTCGGGATCTGCTGTTTTTGTGTCGACCGGGCTGTCTTATCAATTGCCAGCGCTTGCCATTTAAGATTGGTGGCGCGGCGCAATACAAAATCAATGGTGCCTGTGCCAAGCGTTTCGCCGGTTTGCCAGTCGGTCAACAGGAAATTCAGGCCGTTCTCGTTATCGAGATCTTCGAACAGCAAAGACTCGACTGTATACAGATAGACTCTGCCGGCTTCTTCTGCGTGCAGTGTTCGCGCAGCCAGGTGCGCGCCGGTATTGTTATCCATACGATATTTAATCGCTGTCACTGTGACAGTTGTTTGCTGAGAAGCAAGCTTTATTTGATATTGCCGGCCAGGTATCAGCGGTTGTCCGCTGATCCACACCAGGTCGGCCTCAAATTGATTGGCGGTTGCAGGGGAATTGTTGACTACCATTTCATATCTCTGCGTATCGAAGTGCTTATTCCGGGATCGTCGAGAAGGATGTCATGTTTGTCCATATAGAAGCTTTTCAGGAGACTCTGTTGACGACAGTGCGGGTGTGGTGGCGCGGTTGTAAGGAAGAGAATTTGGCGGAGGCGGTGAGATTCGAACTCACGGTAGAGTCACCCCTACGGCAGTTTTCAAGACTGCTGCCTTAAACCACTCGGCCACACCTCCGTTTGACTTTCAACGAGCGTATCATACATTCTAGTGTGCTTTTTGGCTAGCCGCTGCATTCTTTATTTGCTAATCATATAAGGAATTGCTGGAGATGATATGGTGTATTCTTTATGACCGGATATAGGAATTATCTTACACTTGTGACTTAATTTCATGAATTGATATTGAGTTATTTTGCTGAATAATTTTTCATCACCGGAATCAGTTCAAAACACTACGTACAATTTTAAAGCAGGAAAAACGCATTTCAAATGAGTGACAGTCGTATGTGGTCGGCAAACCTTCAGCGGGTACGCATGAG
>JAJSDU010000045.1 GCA_028577615.1 Nitrosomonas sp. | reverse complement strand
TGGTAGGTATTTTGTTCCTCAATCCTTTATCCCAATACCCGAAACACGATTCACTTCTATCTCCCCTTCCTATATCTTCGAGCCTCCTATAGAAATGTGGAGTTCTTAATATAGAACAGCCACTTTTGAATGATAAATAGTGTTCTTCCTCACTAAAAAACTTAATCAAGGCTACAGCTTGTTGTGAGCTTTCAGGTTTTTGATTCATTCAACTCGAATCTCGGTTTCAGTGATATCAACGCATTGAGAAGTGCATAACTAAAATTATACATCCGAAATAACGCAACAGTTTGTGTCAAAAATAAAACCCAAAACATCCAGTTGCATGCTATATCCTTCAATTTATTGACAATACGCTGATTCAGACTTCATCTTATCAAACTTTGTATTATCCACAAACAAATCCGATGAATACGATGCGAATTCACTACACACGCGATTACAAGCCGAGGCCGATTGGTTTATTCGTATACTCCCGCAAATGTCAATGCAACGAAAACCCCAGATCGTCGATGATCAGCACGCCGTGATCCGTCTGATCGAATTTGAATGCAATGGCGTGCAGCAGGCCGAAGTGTTCGGTCTCCCCTTCGAAATCCACCAGCGGATATTCAAACGATTCGAGCGAAAGCTCCCAGCTGTCGCCAAGGTTTTTGTTCAGTGATTTCAGTTTCATGTAGTTGATCATCAGTCGCGGTGCGATTTTCTTCAGTGCATCCGAGGCGATGCTGAGCTGGTTTCCCGCGGTGTCCGTCAATTGAATGGTAAAGTTGAGTGCGCTGGCGCCGGCGTCATGCTGGCTGATTCCGGCTTTCCCCGCCGTATTCAGTTCGTTCGGATCGCCCGCCGCCATTGACACCAGCAGGGAATCAATCGCGCCCAGGTCAATCGGATCATCCAGTATCAGTTCGTAGCTTTTCTCTTCCGCGATGGAATCCGCGCTCGAGTCCCAGCCCAGCACCAGTGCATTGTTGCCCTGGGTATCCCTGTTTCTGAACTGCAGGGGTTCTTCCCGCCATACGGCGAGGTTGCGGGCTGTAATGCTGCCCTGCCGCGCGGTGGTCAGATCGATGTCTTCCTCAAAATCCGCGATCACCAGTTTTCTGGAGTCCTTGAAATTATTCAGATAAATCGTCTCGGGCAGCCAGTCGCTTATCATCGCCGCGTTCTTGAAAATCGGCAGGTACTCCACCTTGTCATTGAACAGCACTTCGGCAAAAGCGGCGATGTAGACCTTGGCGATCTGTCTCTGTTCCTCGCTGTTGATCACGGAATTGACATCCAGCAGCCAGCCGTACGGCGGTTCACTGTCTTTTTCGCCCCATACGGTGTTGAACTGACTGTGATTTGCGCGATGAATATACAGTCCGGCCTTGAACCAGTACTGGCTGTCGGTAAAATCGATGCGCCGGTACTGGCGCAAGCCGAAAAAGCTGGCTTCATCGCTGTCATACGACCCCTGCAGGCTCAAATAATTGATATTCTCCAGCGAAAGCCGCCGGAAATAGCGTTTGTCGGTGGGCGCAATCTCGACAATGCCCTTGATGTTGAAATTAAAATCGAATTGCAGCCGGGCATTGTCCGGGAAAAAAGCAAGCTTATTGAACGATGCCGCAATCGCCACGGCTTCGCCGCCTCTGCTGTGACCGGCCAGAATGATGTTCTCCATGTCGATTTTGCCGAACAGGTCATGATGCCTGTCCTGATTCCAGTCCCGCCATTGCGCCAGATGCTTCAGCAGCAGCCATCCGCGCGCCGGCATTTCCAGGCCTCTGAAATCGCCTGACCAGGTGCCGTTGACAAAATTCTGATCGACGGAAACAGCAATAAACCCGCGGCTTGCCAAAAGTTCACCGAGATAGGCATAACCGGGATCGGAGAATTTTTCCATGCTGCTATTGCCATGCACGATGAGAATCAGCGGATAAGGCCCCTCGCCTTCCGGCATCCACACCCTGCCGTTCAGCGGCAATGCCTTCGCATCAAATCCCCAGAATTTTTCACGCCACTTTGCCGCCGAGCCTTCCCAAGCAAGAAGAATGGGCGTTGCATCGACCGGCTGCGCCCTGTATTGAACACCGCTTCTGAATTCGCGTCTCTGTTTGTCGGTTCCGCTGCCATAAGTGAAATGGGCGACAGCAAAATTTCCCGCTTCGGACGGATTGGCAATACCGGTCAACTGGGTAGCCTGAACCTGCCTGAAACCAGTTTCCGGTTGATTAGCGCCTTTCGACGTGATCCAGTGAATCCCGAAGCCATCAATGCCCAGCCCCACGATCAGCAATGTCACGTGAAACCCGGATCGATAGGATTTATTGGTAAGAAAATGATTCAATGATCCGAAAATAAAAACCTGCGCCAGAATGCCCAGGCCGATTGCGGGAAAATAAACGGTTTCCGGGAGATAAAATCCGCTCAGCTTAATGAGGTAAAACAGCGCGAGCGCGGCCAGGGATATGGAGAACAGTGAAATGGGCACCTTGTTCAACCCAATCCGGAGCAACGCGAAAAGAAAGCGGAAAGCCATGAATAACAACAGCGCAGCCCCGGCGAATGCGCCTCCCATCAGATACGCATTGGCGCCCGCGTTAAAAAAATAACCCGCCAGAAAAGCAAACAGCAGAATCAGAACAATGACGCCATTCAATGCGCCAGACCAGAAAACGGTATCGGGGTGGCTCTGCAGGTGAGTGCTTCTGATAAATCGAATCACAACAAATGGAATCTCGTACGCTAAGTTATTTTGATTGGCAGATAACAGACGGTGCTGTTAACTGTGCAGTACCATATGGGTTGATTGTATGACAGTACCCGGTCGGCTATCTCAAGGCATTGTTTATAAAACGGATACCGGACAAGGGCATCAACCCATGACGGTAGGAATCGATGATATTTCCGGAAACAACAGATCGGAGGTTCGGTTCTTCCTGGATACGCAATTGTCTTTAGCGATGTTTTTTGCGAATTAATATTGAAACAGCTTATTCAGTTCCTGCTTCACTGAATCAACCGTTTGCGCCGAGTAGAGCGTTTGCAGATTCCGCCCGTCCGCTGCAAAAAACACTAACGCAGCGGGCATAAACCCATGCCGCTGGACGAATGTTCTGCCATCAGGCGTATTGATATCGGCGACGACGAATTCCAGACGTCCGGCGTACTCATTTCTGATCTTGTTCATCACAGCCATCGTTTCACCGCTTTGCAGGATATTGTCATCATGCACCAGAAGCAGGACGGGCGTTCCCTGGCCCACAATCGAAGTGTCACCGGAAAAACCGCGGGGAAGCAGCGACACCGCGAAAATAGTAATGGCCATGATCAGCGCCAGCGTAATCCATTTCGGCCATTTGTTTTGTTTGGGAACAGCGGTTTTTGTATTTTGTCTTTGCATTATTCGTACTCTCAAAAACGTTATTTTCGGGCACAGTGTAGCAAATTTAGCGCCCGGGTGCTGAATTGCAGCACTAAATCAACGAGCATTAAATTGAATGTAGCCATAACTTATCAGCTCTTAACGCATCGACGCGAACGTTTCTTCAAGTTAGAATGTATTCGTAAAGACATTCGGTTTGATCCTGTTTGTTCAACCATTCGAACCGTTGGGAAATCATATCCGACAATTCAAACGCTACACACAACACAAGACTGACAAGCCCATGACACAACCTATCGCACTGGTCACCGGCGCATCCAGCGGCATCGGCAGAGCAACCGCAGAGCTGCTGGCGGAAAACGGTTATTATGTTTTCGCCATGGCCAGGCGCATGCACCGACTTGAAGAAATACGCTCGGAAAACATCGAACCGATTTGTCTGGATGTAACCGATGCGCCAGCCATCGAAGCGGTCGTCAATCACGCCATGACAAGCAAAGGGCGGATTGATTTGCTGGTCAATAACGCGGGCTACGGGCAACTCGGTGCAATCGAGAGCGTATCCATGGAAGCCGCACATGCGCAGTTCGAAGTCAATGTCTTCGGCTACGCGCGTTTCATGCAGGCCGTGCTGCCGCATATGCGCGCACAACGATCGGGCTGTATCATCAACATCGCCTCCATTCTGGGACGCGTTTCCATTCCCGGATTTGGCTGGTACACGGCATCGAAACACGCGGTTGAAGCCTTGTCGGAAACCTTGCGCGGCGAAGTCATGGAATTCGGCATCAAGGTCATCGTCATTGCGCCCGGTTTAATCAAAACCGAATTTGCCGAGAAAGAATTTGCACTGCTTAAAACGGTGCAGCACCCACCCGCCTACCGAAAACTACTCGACGCCCTGCCCCGGCTGCTAAAAGATGAACCCATAGCGCCTGGCCCGGAAATCATTGCACGCGCCGTGCTGAAGGCGGCAAAATCGACTTTCCCACCCACGCGCCATGCATTACCCGCAGATTCAAAGTCCGCGGTGATCGGCCGCTGGTTCTTAGGCGGACGCCTTTTTGACTGGGCAGTCAGACGCAAAATGAAAATCTGACTGTCCGCTTCGGTAGCGATTCATTAATTTTTTCAGGTAAATCAAATGAATAACACTATACATGACATTGCAGACAACGTAGTCAATCGATTCAAGCAGGAACTCTCTTCCGGGGCGCTGCAGGGTTTGTCCGCTGCCGATTTTGAGAAACTGGCAATCCTGGTCAGGAGCGCCATAGCGAAAGACCGGGAAAGTACCGCAGCACAGATCGATACACTGGCGCAACGGTTAAAAGCCGATATTGAAACTTTTGATATCGGCTTGTAACGCCGTTTTTCGTGCGGCGCTGGTATCCGGCTGGAAGATTGCCTGACAGGGATTGTTCTGAATCCGGCAGTCTTCCAGAATACTTCATCGTGACTGACTACGCTTCTTCCAGACGCGACTCAACCCATGTTTTCAGGGTGACATAATCGACTTTCCCGGTACCCAACAGGGGGATTTCGTCGATCTGCAACAACGTTCTGGGAATGCTCAGTTCACTGATACCGTTCTGTTTCGCATAACTGACCAGCGCTTCGCGCTGTGCGTGCGGATGCGTTGTCACCAGAACAATCTGTTCGCCTTTCCTGGGATCTGGCAAATGCGTCACGGCGTGACTGTACACCGGCCAGAGCTGGCTGACGTAATTCTCCACCGCCGTCAATGAAATCATCTCACCGCCAATTTTGGCGAATCGTTTCACACGGCCCTGAATAGTGATGAAACCCATTTCATCGATGGAGACAATGTCGCCGGTGTCATACCAGTCTCCTTCCGGTGGATGGAGTGTTGCCGGTCGATCTGCAAAATAATAGCCCTGCATGACATTCGGGCCGGAAACCAGCAGCTTTCCGGCATCGGGTATGCCTGGAACTGCTTCCAGACGATGGGCGATGCCCGGCAGCAGACGCCCCACCGTACCGGGCTTGTTATGCATTGGTGTATTCAGGCTGAGGATGGGCGACGTTTCTGTCGAACCGTAGCCTTCAAAAATGCGCACGCCGAATCGTTCGGCCCACTGCTGACGCGTTTCCTCTTTCAGTTTCTCCGCACCGGCAAAAACATAGCGTATGCTCTGAAAATCATAGGCATGCGCAAAGCGTGCATAGCCGGCAAGAAAAGTGTCGGTGCCAAACATTAATGTGGCGTTGGTATCATAAACAAGCTCCGGGATAATCCGGTAATGCAGGGGCGATGGATAGAAGAAAGTCCGGATGCCCGACAGTACAGGCAGAAGCGTGCCGCCGGTCAAACCAAATGAATGGAACACAGGTAGTACGTTAAAAACGATATCGGTCGGACCAAAATCAATACGCGAGGACACCTGATACCGATTGGCCTGAATATTTTTATGACTCAGCAAAACACCTTTGGGCACATCTTCCGAGCCGGAGGTAAACAGGATCACCGCTGTGCTGTCGGCATTCGCGCGCGCATCGGCGGTTGTGTTGATCATCCGATAAAACAATTGCGGTGTCAGACTGGCCAGCGCGCCTTTGATTCTGGCCGGAATGGAGATCCGCGGCGCCAGATCTTCCAGATAAATTATCCTGACCTGCCGGGATTCCAGCGCCTCGATCAGATGCGCCAGTTTGCCTGCCTGAATGAATCGTCTCGAAGTGATAACGATCTCAATCGCGGCAGCGGTACAGGCTGCAATCAGGTTTTTTGCGCTGCTGGAGTAATTGAGCATCGCGGGTATTCGCCCGTAAGCCTGCAATGCAAAAAAGCAGATCAGCGTACTGACCATGTTCGGCAGCAACACCCCGGCTGCCGCGTTGTGCTTCGTTTGCTTTTTTAACACCGCACCCAGGATATAGCAGCGCATGATCAATTGCCGGTAATTGATCGGCTTCCGCTCCACGTCTTCGGCGATGATATGACTGCCGCCGTGAATTGATCGAGCGTCCAGCAGCGACTGAAACAGCGTCTGCTCGAGATGATTGCTTTGAAACATCATATAGGACATCGCATCATAGAGCTTGATCCCGGCAGCCTGCCGCCGTTTTCTGCCACGGATGCCTGACGGCAGATCGAACTTCAACGGCGGCATGACGGTCATGGTAATTTTGGGAAACCAGCGGATCCGGACTTTGCCGCGCAACCGTGAAAAAGGTGTGTATTGAGCACCGGAAATAATGATTGGCAACACCTGCGCCGCCGTTTTGTCGGCGATCAGCGCCGGTCCCTCGTAGATTTTCATCAGCGAGCCCGTAACGGTTAACCGTCCTTCGGGAAAAATAACAATTCTGCGCCCTTTTCTCACCCGGTCGATCAGCTGCCGCGTCGACAGCGGATTTGCCGGATCGAGCGCGATGGTGTCCGCCAGAAGCAGGAAAGGCCTCAGCCACCAGCGCCGGGCAATATGCGTATTGATGGCAAAACTGACGTGATGCGGCACATATGCGCCGATCAGGATTGCATCCAGAAACGACAAATGATTGGCGACGATGATGGTTTTGTCATCGAGTTTTTGAAAATGCTCAATGCCCTTGACATCCAGCCGGTAGCACACCTGAAAAATCCAGCGCAGGATGGACTTGACCAGCGCCTGCGGCAAAAGACTGCTGATGTAAATCGCCATGAAACCATTAAGGACGGCAATAACCAGGAACACATCGACAACTGAAAATTCATAGGCCAGCATCACACTGATTGCGATCGCCGAAATCACCATGAATAAAGCATTCAGGATGTTATTCGCGGCAAATGTGCGAGACATGTGCGACATTTCGGCGCGATCCTGAATCATCGCATACAGCGGAACGATGTAGATACCGCCGCAGATTGAAATACCGAGTAGATCAATCAGAATACGCCAGTGCGCCAGCGACTCGAGAAAAACACCCGCGCCGATCAATACATCGGCGTTATTCTGCACCAGACCAGTGCTGGCCAGATACATGTCCACAGTAAACAGCGTCATGCCGATAATAGCCAGCGGCACATAAGTGGCGGCAATTTCGCCTTTAAGCAAGCGGTTGCACAACAGCGCGCCGATGGCGATACCAATCGTAAATGTGGCCAGAAAAAGCGTGACGACCTGTTCATTACCGCCGATGACATCTTTGGCAAATGTCGGGAATTGAGACAGAAAGCTGGCGCCAAACAGCCAGAACCAGGAAATGCCGAGAATAGAGCGAAAAATGACCGGATGCTGGCGTACCTGCCGGAGGATGGCATGTGTTTCAATCAGAAAGTTATAGTGGATTTTCAGGCTGGCATCGGCAGAACGGGTGGACGGTATCGAGAAGCTGCTGAACAGACCCAGTACAGCAACAGCAATGACGATGACGGAAATAATCAGCGCGCCATTCTCGGTCATGATCAGCAATCCACCGCCAATCGTGCCCAGCAGAATGGCAACAAAGGTGCTGCTGTCGACCAGCGCATTGCCGCCGATTAATTCATTCTCCTCAAGCTGGTCGGGCAGGATGCCATATTTAAGCGGTCCGAAAAAAGCTGACTGCGTGCCCATCAGAAACAGAATCAGCATCAGTATTCCGGTATGCTGCCAGAAAAATCCCAGGGCAGCGCCGAGCATAAGCACGATCTCAACCGCCTTGATGATGCGGATCAACTTCGCTTTGTCGTATTTGTCCGCGATCTGTCCCGCTACTGCCGAGAACAGAAAAAAAGGCAGGATAAAAATACCCGCGGCGACAGTGATCATCACCTGCGGACTCAACGCCGATTGTTCAATGGCAGTATAGGTGATCAGGATAATCAGTGCATTCTTGAATACATTGTCATTGAACGCTCCCAGGAACTGGGTCAGAAAAAGCGGCAGGAAGCGTCTGGTTTTCAGCAAATGCCATTGATCAGGATGCATCGATTTTCTCCATAACAAAATTGACAGCCATCAATACGGACAGAAAGCCGGGGACATTAGCAGACTGTCAAATATCAGCCTGCATAAAGCAACCACTGATTATCATGGCACAAAACCGCGCATCTAAAATGCAGATTTTCATATCCGATCCAGTCTGTCGGGTTCGGTCTGCATAGCGATCGATAGTCTCAGTCATCGTTTGAATTGCGCGTCAACTCTACCGCGTCAAAAAGAATTATGAATTTGTGTTTACAAACTGAATTCGTATTATATATACTACTAATTATATATTTGTCACGTACGAATACAACATATAGTGGTTTAAAGATTTGACCAGCGTGTTCAGTTTAATCAGATTCAACTTGATATTACCCGGTTAACGCTTTGGAATCACATTGGTTTATTTCATACCAATGAATCAAAGGGAGTCAAAAACGATGCAGCCAGTTATCGAAACCTCAAGTCCCAAACTATCCCGCAACCTCGAGATTAAAGACTTTGTGGATATTCATATCGACACCAAGCAATTTTCTCAATACAAAATCATTCGCCGCAATGGCGCTGTTGTCGCCTTTGAACCCATCAAGATTTCTGTGGCCATGACCAAGGCGTTCATCGCTGTCGATGGCGGCCAGGGCGCTGCGTCGGTGCGTGTGCGCGAGCTGGTCAGCCGCCTGACGCAGGATGTCGTCAATGCGCTTCTGCGCCGCAAACCGGACAGCGGTACGTTTCACATCGAAGATATTCAGGACCAGGTTGAACTCGCACTGATGCGCTCCGGCGAACATGACGTGGCGCGGGCCTATGTGCTGTATCGTGAAGAGCGCGCACGCGAACGTGCGCGCCTGAAGGAACTGAATCCTGCGAAATCGCAGGAAGACATCTGTTATGTCACCGATAAAGGAAATCGAGTGCCACTCGATCTGCCGCGATTGGCCGCACTGATCGAATCTTCCTGCGCGGGTCTTGGCGATGCCGTCAATCCTGCGCCGATTTTGAAAGCGACATTACGCGAACTGTATGATGGCGTCACGCTGGAAGAAGTCAGGAAATCCGCCATTATGTCGGCGCGCGTATTGATTGAGAAAGAACCGGCGTACGGTTATGTCACCGCGCGTCTGCTGCTGAACAACATCCGCGCCGAGGTACTGGGCGAAGAAGTGTTGCAGCAGGATATGCAAACGCACTATGCCGGTTATTTTCCGGCTTTTATCAAGAAAGGCATCGAAGCCGGTCTGCTCGATGAGCGGCTTGCGCAATTTGATCTGGCCAGACTGGCCGAAGCGCTTCAGGCTGATCGTGATCTGCAATTTGATTATCTCGGTCTGCAAACATTGTATGACCGCTATTTTCTGCACATCAGGGAAAAACGCATTGAACTGCCACAGGCATTCTTCATGCGCGTTGCAATGGGACTCGCACTCAATGAAATCGATCGCGAATCACGCGCCATCGAGTTTTACAATGTGTTATCACATTTTGATTTCATGAGCTCGACACCAACGCTGTTTAATTCCGGCACTTGCCGCTCGCAGCTGTCTTCATGCTATCTGACCACCGTATCCGATGATCTTGACGGCATCTATGAAGCCATCAAGGAAAATGCGCTGCTCTCCAAATACGCCGGCGGCCTCGGCAACGACTGGACGGCCGTACGCGCCATGGGTTCGCGCATCAAAGGCACCAACGGCAAGTCACAGGGCGTCGTGCCATTTCTGAAAGTTGTGTCCGATACCGCTGTCGCGGTGAATCAGGGCGGCAAGCGCAAAGGCGCGGTGTGCGCCTATCTGGAATGTTGGCACTTGGACATCGAGGAGTTTCTGGAATTACGCAAAAATACCGGCGATGACCGGCGCCGCACGCATGACATGAATACCGCGACATGGATTCCCGATCTGTTCATGAAGCGCGTCATGGAAGGCGGCGAATGGACCCTGTTCTCCCCGGCGGATGTTCCGGATCTGCACGATAAGTTCGGCCGCGTATTCGAGCAGGCCTATCTGGCTTATGAAGCCAAGGTCGAACGCGGCGAGTTTGATCTGTATAAAAAAATTCCAGCTGTGCAGCTCTGGCGCAAGATGCTCAGCATGCTGTTCGAAACCGGCCATCCCTGGATTACTTTCAAGGACCCATGCAACATCCGTTCACCGCAAAACCATGTTGGCGTGGTGCACAGTTCGAATCTGTGCACGGAAATCACGCTCAATACCAGCGAAAAGGAAATCGCGGTCTGCAACCTGGGCTCCATTAATCTGGTCGCGCATTTAAACAATGGCGAACTCGACACGGATAAACTGAAGAACACCATACGCACGGCCATGCGCATGCTCGATAATGTTGTCGACATTAATTTCTATGCAGTGACCAAGGCCAGAAACGCCAATCTTCGCCACCGCCCGGTAGGGCTGGGCATCATGGGTTTCCAGGACTGTCTGCATCATCTGGGTATTCCTTATGCTTCACCGGAAGCCGTCGAATTTGCCGACCGCTCCATGGAGCGGATCGCTTATGAAGCGTACTGGGCTTCCAGCGAACTGGCCAAAGAACGCGGCTGCTACAGTACCTTTAAAGGCAGCCTGTGGGATCGCGGCATACTCCCGCATGAATCACTCCAGCTGCTACAGGAAGAGCGCGGCGGCTATGTCGAAGCCGATACGTCTGTCACGCTGGACTGGGAAGCGTTGCGCAAACAGATCAAAAAACATGGCATGCGTAATTCCAATTGCCTGGCGATTGCGCCAACAGCCACGATTTCCAATATCGTCGGCGTATCGGCAAGCATCGAACCGACTTACCAGAATCTGTATGTCAAATCCAATCTGTCCGGAGAGTTCACCATCACCAGCAAATCGCTGGTGCGTGATCTGAAAGCGCGCCATTTGTGGGATGAAGTCATGATCGCCGATCTGAAATACTTCGATGGCGCGGTCAGCAAGATTGACCGCATTCCCGAAGACATCCGCATGCTTTACGCCACGGCTTTTGAAATGGATCCGCGCTGGTTGATCGAAGCAGCGGCGCGCCGGCAGAAATGGATTGATCAGTCGCAGTCGCTCAATATCTATATGGCGGGCGTTTCCGGCAAGAAACTCGATGACACGTATAAACTGGCCTGGCTGCGTGGCCTGAAAACGACCTATTATCTGCGCTCCCTGGGTGCAACCATGGCGGAAAAATCCACCGTGCAGTCCGGCGCGCTGAACGCCGTTCCTGCGCATGGCGACATTCAAGGCGTCAGCGGCATGGAAACCACAACGGTAGAAATCAAATACTGCGCAATTGACGATGAAAGCTGCGAATCCTGTCAGTAGTACGGCCGGACTCCGATAAATAGCACAATGAATGACATACATACTATAAGGAAGCTTGAACATGCTGACATTTGAAGACGAACCCAGGCAATCGCAGAAAACCGCAAACCCGATGCTCTCCAGCGATCATCGCCATACGGAGCAGCTCCGCGCGTATCACGACAACCCCGGAAATGAATCCGCGGAACCGGCGGAAGAATCCGGCGAGCCGCCTGCTGCGGGCAGTCCGCTCCGCCGCGTTGCGGTGGAAGACAAGAAAATCATCAATTGCAGCGCGGATGTGAATCAACTGGTGCCTTTCAAATACAAATGGGCCTGGGACAAATACCTCTCCGCCTGCGCCAATCACTGGATGCCGCAGGAAATCAATATGAGCCGGGATATCGCGCTGTGGAAAGATCCCAACGGACTGACCGAAGATGAACGCCGCATCGTCAAACGGAATCTGGGTTTCTTCGTGACTGCGGATTCGCTGGCGGCGAATAATATTGTGCTGGGTACCTACCGGCATATCACCAACCCCGAATGCCGCCAGTATTTGCTGCGTCAGGCGTTTGAAGAAGCGATTCATACGCATGCGTACCAGTATATCGTCGAATCGCTCGGTCTCAATGAAGGCGAGATTTTTAACGCCTATCATGAAATCGAATCCATTCGTGACAAGGATGAATTCCTGATTCCGTTTATCGACACGCTGACCGACCCGGGTTTCAAAACCGGCACCATGGAAACCGATCAGCAGCTGCTCAAAAGCCTGATCGTGTTTGCCTGCATCATGGAAGGACTGTTCTTTTACGTCGGATTCGCCCAGATTCTGGCGCTCGGCCGGCAAAACAAAATGACCGGCGCGGCGGAGCAGTATCAATACATCCTGCGCGACGAATCGATGCACTGCAATTTCGGCATCGATGTCATCAACCAGATCAAAATGGAAAATCCGCACCTGTGGACCAAGGCGTTCCGCGAAGAAATCGCCGGTCTGATGCGCAAGGCCGTGGCGCTGGAATACCGCTACGCGGAAGACACCATGCCGCGCGGCGTACTCGGCTTGAATGCGCCGATGTTCAAGGAATATCTGCGCTACATCGCCAACCGCCGCTGCCAGCAGATCGGACTGGACCCGCTCTATCCGGATGCAAACAATCCGTTCCCGTGGATGTCGGAAATGATCGACCTGAAGAAGGAGAAAAATTTTTTCGAAACGCGCGTGACCGAGTATCAAACGGGGGGGGCGTTGAGTTGGGAATGAGGGGGGCTGGAAGGTCGCCGTCGACTCAATCTATGAGATATTTTTTGGCCTATATATTACGCAAGATGGTGAGTCTGTGCTTTTAATGAAAATTGAGAAATTGAAGGAAGTAGGCTCCGGAACTGCTAACCGTTCGTGTCGAAGTTTTTTTGATTTGTTAGATTAGGGAGCCGCAATTTGCGGCTATGCGTAAACATATCACTATCAATTCTATTGAGGGAAAAATGGCATATCGAAACGGAAATTATACTGCCTTTTACGTTGCTGAACCGTTCAGTGCTAGCGCGTTGGGCGCCCACGCAACCAGGGACTTCTGTTACTACAACATGCTACGAGCTTGGAAAGGTACCGACTCATAATTTCCCTTTAATGATTCGCACGATAAGACGTACAACGTTCGTGACAACAGCGACTGGGAAACAACGTTGAAACCAAGGCTCAGAGAGCGTCTTAGGAATTCAAAAAATATCGTTCTCTTTCTTAGCTCAAATACAGCAAACTCAAGGGCGCTCCGAGAAGAAATTGATTACGGAATTAATGATCAAGGACTACCAGTTATCGTTATATATCCGGAGTATGACACTAAGGAGAGTCTTCTAATGAATGATTCGTTGAAACAATCAGTAAAAAACCTCTGGAACAATTTACCTATCTTTAGGGATTCGATGAATAAGGTCCCGACACTCCACATCCCTATCCAAAAGGAAATGATTGAGGCGTCTTTGAAGAATAGTGACTTTATGTTAGCGACTAATACAACCGCAAATTTCTATTGGTACAAGCCATGACGAAGGTTGATTTCTTTGACAGAAGAGTTGTCGAGAACTTCCTTAAGATCACCTGTGGGATAAGCACAGCATTGTCTCTG
>JAJSDU010000044.1 GCA_028577615.1 Nitrosomonas sp. | reverse complement strand
CCTCTCTTCTCCTCGCCCTTCCGCTGCAAACCACAGGCTAGTCGACCTTAACCTATAAAGTCAAGTCATTTGTCATAAAAACTCTTCCGGCAGTAAGGGTATTCTTATCTGAATAGCAAAATAACCCTTTAAATAACAATACTATATTTAGCGCCTATGCAACTTTATATTCTTCGCTTAAAAGGACGTCAAAGATCAGATCCAAACTCTCTTCCTTCGTAAAGCTGTTTTCAATTTTACGTTTTCAACAACACCAGATCTTACTCAATTGATCCTCCTTGAATCCTACTGTCGCTTTTTTCCCGTCCGTTATCAACGGCCGTCTAATCAAGCGGCCGTTACTGGCAAGCAAGTCCAGAATTTCCAGCTTGGTTAATCCTGGCAGCTTCTCCTTGATTTCTAATTCGCGATATTGAACACCGCTGGTATTAAACAGTTTATTCAATGCGATGCCGGCATTTTCAGCAACCGCTGCAAGCTCACCCTGATTCGGGGGATTCCGGGTTATATCTATGAACTCATACACCACACCGGCATCCTGCAGGAATTTCTCCGCTTTTATGCATGTGCCGCACTTTTTGTATCCATAAAATTTGATCATGTCCTTCCCATTTCTTTCCTTAAAAAATCAATCTGACTGGAATATCATTCAACAAACTCAAAAACAGGAAAAATAGTCTCGAAACGATGTCTCTTTCTCTGGCATAGCAGTTCTTAATTCATCCGAGTATATGCTCACGAAATCTGAAAAATTGAATTATACGATTCAGTTTCAACCACACAACGAATTCCTGACATATCGGGAGAACGAGTTTTACAAAAGCACCTCCCTCTTCCTGAGTTTCCGGTAAATAGCAACTTATTCACCTTCAATTTAGATTTTCTTGACATTCGGTATGCTACAGTCTGTGACGCAATTCAAGGAAATTTGTTTCCGTTTTTTTGTTTCAGGAGGGTAAATTATGTTTACAAAGCTTTTTCTTGCCGCACTATTGAGTGTCAGCATGTCAAGTTATGCTGAATCGGTTGAACGATCAGAATCTTCTGCCGATTCTATTCAGCAAAGTCAGTCTTCGGCTGATGCAAAGCAACATTCTCGATTGAAATCAATCATATCTGATAAACAACAAAACTCACCCCCATTGCAACAGGACACTGATCCCGATGCAAATCAAAAACCATCAATGATTGATTACTGTAGAAAAAATACCTGCTAATCCATTCTTTTCTTTTTCACAATCGGAGTTAATTCATGAGATCAAAAATTTTGGGAAACGTCTCTGCTTTGTTTTTTTCTTTTTATGCGATCAACGCCGTTTCAAGTCCACCTCACTGGCATTACGACGAGCAATCAACCTGGTGGGCAGTCGAGGACACATCGCAATCAATCCCGCTGCTGTACCCTTATGCAGAATGCGGCGTGGGCAAACGGCAATCGCCCGTTGATCTGGCTGCTGCCGAATTCAACAATAGCAAACCACTGAATCGGTTGGCAGCCTTATACGATACCGATACGCCGACTTTCTACAATAACGGGCACAGTGTACAGGTTAACACTTCACTCGATTATTCCGGTGGATTGAGAATTGGGGAAGAATCAATACCGCTGATTCAGTTTCACTTACACGAACCCAGTGAACATGTTATCAATGGTCAACATTTTCCGGCCGAATTGCATTTTGTGCATATTAATGAAGATGGCAGAATTGCAGTTCTTGCAGTCGCAATAGAAACCGGAAATGAAAATCCGGCTTTCCAAACCATTCTGGATAATACCCCGGTCCAGGAGGGTGAACAGAATACAAACTCAGGAGTTCAATTCAACCCTGCTGCATTACTTCCGCAACAGGATCATGACAATCTGGAATATTTCACGCTGGCGGGCTCTTTAACCACGCCGCCATGCAGCGAAGGTGTGCAATGGTATCTTCTATCCGATGTGATCACGATTTCAACCGCACAGCTCGAGCAACTTAAAAGTTTTTACACAAATAATGCACGCGTGGCGCAGGATCTAAATGGGCGCGCCATACTGTCTAATCAATAGAAATCCGAGCACCTTTATTGTCATCAATTCAGAATATTACAGTATGACAAAGGGAGCGTTCCAGCGCTCAAGGCCCTGATTTATCCGCGGAAGACTTGTGATCCGCACCGGAGGAACAGGGCCTGCCACAACCGCCGTCACATCCCAATCCCAACCGCCCGAGTCCGCCACAGCTTCCAGCGATCGGCTTGCGGCCCATCATCACGCCAATCGCCATAGAGGCAATGGCGATGCCTATAACCAGAAAAGCCGCCAGAAAAGTGACGGCAAAATTTTGCGTTTTTCCGGATTTGAAATGACTGGTAGCGTGCTCGGAAAAAACACCATCCCGGTCGGCAATGAACAGCGCCTGCAACCCAAGCTGCTCCGCCACCGCCAGCCCGCGTTCAAGACCCAGCACCAGCAACGCTGTAGCCCAGGCATCAGCAAGCATGCAGGTCTTCGCGAGTACGGTAACCGAAGCCAGACGACTTTGCGCCGGCCAGCCCGTCGCAGGATCAATGACATGCATGTAGCGCCGGTCGCCGATCATGAAGTAGTTACGGTAGTTTCCCGAAGTGGCGAGCGCGGCATTATCGAGAGACAGCACTTTCTGTACCGCATGACCATGGATCTGCGGCTTGTCGATACCGATCCGCCAGGGTAACTGCTGCGCATTGGTTCCGCGCGCCCGAATTTCTCCGCCGATTTCGACCATATAGTGTTCAATACCATGGCGTTCAAGCGTTGCGGCGATTTGATCGACTGCATATCCTTTGGCGATTGCGGAGAGATCGACATAGATATCCGCGCGCGTTTTACGCACAGCCCGCACGGTTTCATCCAGCATGAGTTTGTCATGCCCGGTGCGTTGCAGCGTCTTGGCGATTTCGTCCGCGTTCGGAATTTCCTGCGCCTGGTTTTCCGGCCCAAAACCCCAGAGATTGACCAACGGGCCGATAGTGACATCAAATGCGCCTTCACTTTGCCGGCCAATTTCAAGCGCAGTCACAAGAACGGTGTAGAGCGGGGTAGAGACAGGCGTCCAGTCGGTTGAGCCGGAACGGTTGAACCGCGACAACTCCGAATTGGCATCGTAAGTGGACATACTTTGATTGATTTCCGCAAGCTGCTGCTCGATTTCCGTCCGGATCGCTTCCACAGACGGTACATCGGACGCGTGACGGTACTTGACAGTGTAACCGGTGCCCATCGTACCGCCGGTCAGTTGCGATACCGACAACGGTACGGAAGAACGGCCGGAACTGACCGTAACAGCAATGAAAAGAACGATCGCAGTGATGGCAATGCCGGTGATGCGTGATGATGTGAGTAGTCGAGCAGGCATGTTCTGGTCAGCAAAAAATCAACGATCAACCGCCAAAATCGTCGTACAGGATATTTCCCTGTTCGACCCCCTGATCCAGCAACATCGTAATAACCGCTTTGCTCATCATCGGCGGACCGCATAAATAATATTCGCAGTCCTCCGGTGCGGGGTGATTCTTCAAATATACATCGTACAGCACCTGATGAATAAAGCCGGTGTAACCTTTCCAGTTGTCTTCCGGCAAAGGCTCCGACAGCGCCACATGCCATTCGAAATTTTCGTGCTCACGCGCCAGCTTGTCAAAATCATCAACGTAGAACATTTCATTTTTGGAACGTGCGCCATACCAGAACGTAATCTTGCGTTTGCTGTTGAGGCGGCAGAGCTGATCAAAAATATGCGAACGCATCGGCGCCATGCCCGCGCCGCCACCGATGAAAATCATCTCGTTATCGGTTTCGTGCGCGAAGAAATCACCGAATGGCCCCATGATATTGACCTTGTCACCGGGCTTAAGCGCGAAGATATACGATGAACCCTGGCCGGGCGGTATACCATCTGTTTTTGGCGGTGGTGTGGCGATACGCACATTCAGCATGATAATGCCGCGTTCATCCGGGTAGTTTGCCATCGAGTATGCCCGTGTCACAGTCTCCCGGGTTTGCGATTCATATTGCCAGAGGTTGAAGCGATCCCAGTCCTTGCGAAATCGTTCCTCGATGTCAAAATCCTTGAACGAACAGTGATGTGGCGGACACGCAATCTGAATATAGCCTCCTGCGCGGAATTCCACATTTTCTCCGGCGGGAAGTTCGAGAATCAGCTCCTTGATGAAGGTGGCGACGTTATCGTTGGAACGCACCGTGCATTCCCATTTTTTGACGCCGAAAACCTCGTCAGGCACGGCAATCTTCATATTCTGCTTGACCGCCAGCTGACAGGACAAGCGATATCCGGCACGTGCATCGCGTTTATTGATATGCGCGGTTTCGGTCGGCAGAATAGCGCCGCCGCCTTCGAAAACCTTGACCCGGCACTGACCGCAGGAACCACCGCCGCCACACGGCGAACTGACAAATATTCCTGCCTCGGCCAACGTGCCAAGGAGCTTGCCGCCAGTCGGTGCTTCAATGGTGCGCTTGTCATTGACGACGATCTGGACATTACCCTGCGCCAGCAGCACGGCTCGCGCGCCCAGAATCAGAAAGACCAGCGCGATGACGATTGAAGTGAAAAAAAATACACCCAGGGCAATTTCCAGCATAAGCGCACTTTATTCCTTCATTACAGCCGGATACCGGAAAATGCCATGAATCCCAGCGCCATTAATCCTGCGCTGATGAACGTGATGCCCAGCCCCTGCAGGCCGTCGGGAACATCCGAATATTTCAGTTTTTCACGCACACCGGCCATGGCGGTAATCGCCAGCGCCCAGCCGAAACCGGAGCCGAGTCCGTAAGTAACACTCTCCGCAAAAGTATAGTCGCGCTCCACCATGAACAGCGTACCGCCGAGAATCGCGCAATTGACGGTAATCAGCGGCAGAAAAATGCCCAATGCGTTATACAGCGCGGGCACGAAGCGATCCAGAAACATTTCGAGAATCTGCACCATCGCAGCGATGACGCCAATGTAGCTGACAAAACCCAGAAAGCTGAGATCGACACTGGACAGTCCGGCCCAGTCCAACGCGCCGTCGCGCAGCAGATAGCGATAGATCAGGTTGTTGATGGGGACAGTCAGCGTCTGAACGACAACGACCGCAATCCCCAGACCCAGCGCCGTTTCAATTTTCTTCGAGATCGCCAGAAAAGTACACATGCCGAGAAAAAAGGATAACGCCAGATTTTCGACAAAAACCGCGGTGATGAACAGATTGACCAGCGTATCCATCAGACGGTCTCAGCCGGTTGGCGCATTTCCTTGATACGGTATTCAGCCTGTTCGACCTGCGCTTTTTTCCATGAACGCACCGCCCAGATGATCAATCCGATCAAAAAGAAAGCACTGGGCGGCAGCAATAGCAGGCCGTTTGGAACATACCAGCCGCCGTCCCTGGCCAGCGGCAGAACCGTATAACCCAGCAGCGTGCCTGAGCCGAACAGTTCACGGATAGTGCCGACAGTCAGCAGAATTGCGCTGAAACCGAGTCCGTTGCCCAGACCGTCGAGAAAACTCGGCCAGGGCGGATTTTTCATGGCGAACGCCTCCGCACGGCCCATCACAATGCAATTGGTGATAATCAACCCGACAAATACCGACAGCTCCTTGCTGATTTCATAGGCAAAGGCGCGCAGAAACTGATCCACCACGATCACCATCGAGGCGATCACCGTCATCTGCACAATAATGCGGATATTCGCCGGGATATGATGACGAATCAGGCTGATCACCGAACTCGAACAGGCCACGACCAGCGTCAGCGCAATACTCATGGTGATCGCCGTTGACAGCTGCGTGGTCACGGCGAGCGCAGAACAGATACCCAGAACCTGCAGAATGATCGGATTATTGTCAACAACCGGGGAAAACAAAATCTTGCGAACAGAATCAGCCATGTTTCATCTCCTTTCACTCTCATCGCGCAGGCGGGTCAGATAAGGACCAAAGCCCTCCCGTCCCAGCCAGAAATTCAATAATTGCGTCACGCCGCGGGAAGTCAGCGTTGCGCCTGACAGGCCATCCACTTTATGCTGGCTGTCCGGCGTGGCGCTGGTCACCGCGCCTTTGACCAGTTCAATACGCGGTTCCCCGTTTTCGTCAAAGGCAATTTTGCCTTCCCACAAATCGAGCCACCGGGGATTATCGACCTCTCCGCCGAGTCCCGGCGTTTCGGCGTGCTGATAAAACCGGATGCCCTGTATCGTCCGTAAATCATCCCGCAGTGCGATATAGCCGTATAGTGTAGACCATAATCCATAGCCGTAAACCGGCAGAATCAGTGTCTCGAGCCGCCCGCCGCCGTCATTGACCCGATAAACCGGTAAATATTTAGGTTTACGCCGGATTTGCGCCGGATCAGCGCTGCGCGGCAGTGGTTCCGATAGATGCTCGTCTTTGGCCGCTTTGGCGATATCGAAATTTTCCGGATCCAGTGTATCGACCGTGCGGCCGCTGCTGAGTTCTATCATGGCAACATCGATCTGCCGGTAGGCCTGCGCGACAGTCAAATCCGGTTTCATCAGACCGGCAATCTCGACGATGATGCGCTGGCGTTCGATATGCTGGTTCGCCAATTGAATCGGTTTAAGCAATACGGCGGCGCTGGCAACCAGCAATGAACAGACGAGACAGACCGCGAATGCCACCAGCAGCGTCCTGGCGCTGCTGTGCGCAGAACCCGGCTTTTGAGGCATTTGGGGCGAACCGGACTCAGCCATGGCGGCGCAGCCTCCGGCGGATATTGATCTGGATTACCACGTAATCGATCAGCGGCGCAAAAATATTGGCAAACAGAATGGCCAGCATAATGCCCTCGGGAAAAGCCGGATTCACCACGCGTATCAATACCGTCATAAACCCGATCAGCAGACCGAAAACCCAGCGCCCTGCGGTGGTCATCGCTGCGGAAACCGGATCTGTCGCCATGAATACCATGCCGAAAGCGAAACCGCCCAGCACCAGATGCCAGTGCCACGGCATCGCCATCATCGGATTGTCATCGCCACCCAGCGCATTGAACAGCAGCACCGTCCCCACCATGCCCAGAAAAACACCGGCGATAATGCGCCAGGACGCGACTTTGGTATAAATCAGGAAAACAGCGCCGATCAGACAGGCCAGCGTCGAGGTTTCGCCAAGCGAGCCCGGTATCAGGCCGATGAACGCCTGCCACCACGTATATCCGGCAACGGTGATGGCATCCATTCCGCCCAGCGCGCCCAATCCAAGGGGGGTTGCGCTCGAATACCCATCGACCGCCACCCAAACCTGGTCGCCGGTAATTTCCACAGGGTAGGCAAAGTAAAGAAAAGCACGGCCGACCAGCGCGGGATTGAGGAAATTTTTACCTGTGCCGCCGAAAACCTCCTTGCCGATCACCACGCCGAAGCTGATACCCAGTGCGACCATCCACAACGGCATATCGGGCGGCAGCGTCAATGCGAACAGCATGGACGTCACCAGAAAGCCTTCATTAACCTCATGCTTGCGCACTATCGCAAAGAGCACTTCCCAGAAGCCGCCAACGATCAACGTAGTCAGATAAATCGGCAGGAAGTATAAAAAACCATGCGCCATATTGGCCAGGATACTGCCCGGATCGAAGCCAATACCCAGGGTTTGCAGCAGCTGGCCGCGCCAGTCGCTTTTGACGATGGCAAGCTCCTGCAAGGCAAGATTGGTCTGGTAGCCGGTATTGAACCAGCTCCAGAGTATGCACGGAATCAGCGCAACCACGACATAGCTCATCAGGCGCTTCAGATCGATGCCGTCACGGACATGCGGCGCGGCACGCGTGGTATCGGCAGGCGTATACAGGAAGGTATCCACCATTTCATACAGCGCATGATATTTCTCAAACCGTCCTCCCCTGGAGAACAACGGTTTCATGGATTCAAGCCAGCGCCGCATCGTTCCTCACCCTTCCTTCTCGATCTGTCTCAAATTCTCGCGCAATATCGTACCGTAGTCGTGCTTGCCGACACAGACGAAGGAACACAGCGCGAGATCCTCCTCGTCCAGCTCAAGGCACCCGAGTTTCTGCGCCATGTCGGTATCTCCGACGAGCAGCGAGCGCAGCAACTGCGTCGGCAGAATATCGAGCGGCATGACTTCCTCAAAGCTGCCGGTGGGTATCATGGCGCGGGGGCTGCCATTCTGACCGGCGGTGAAATCGAACGTCTCATCACGTTTGCGAAAGAAACTCGACAGCATCACGTTCATTTGCGAGTACTTTCTTCGCCCGGGCATCAACCAGCCGAAAAATTCCCGCTCCGGTTTTTCCCGGATGACGCTGACCTGCAAATGATGCCTGCCCAGATAAGCCGACCACCCGGAAGCCTGCCGCCCGGACCAGACCGAACCGGAAATGATGCGGTTATCCTCCCCAGCGGATGCGCTGAGTTCATCCTCCAGAAGATCATCAAGACTCGCGCCCAGCCGGGTGCGCAACAGGCGCGGCCGACTGACTTGCGGGCCGCCCAGCGCAATGACGCGCTCAGTCCACAATCGGCCTGTAGTAAACAGCTTGCCGATCGCGATGACTTCCTGATAATTGAGATACCAGACGGTTCTGCGCGCACTGACGGGTGCCAGAAAATGGATATGCGTACCCGCCAGACCGGCTGGATGCGGCCCGGCAAAATCGGCCACATGCAATTGCGGCAGATTGCCGGGTAACGGCAAATCCGCATCGGGCGCTTTACACACCCACAGCGATCCGGGTGTCAAATGCGCCAGCACAGTCAGTCCGTGATGAAACGATTCGGTCTGTTCACGGATAATCGGCGCGGGATCGGCAGCGAGCGGATTGGTGTCCAGGGCGGTAATGAAAATCGCGGCAGGCCGCGCCGCCGGATCGGGTATTTTGCTGTAAGGCCGCGTGCGCAGCGCCGTCCACAAACCTGAGGCAAGCAGATTTTCCCTGACCTGATCGGCTGTCAGACCGGATAACTGCTCCGGCGTGTAAACAGCAAACGTTTCGTGTTCTTCTTCTGTAGCGCGATCGCCTGCCGCGGCGAGCTGAATGACAACAGATAAAAGCCTGCGCCGCGCACCGCGATGAATGGCGATAATCCTGCCCGCCCCCGGCGCGGTGAACTGAACGTCCGGCAGCTTTTTGTGCGTGAACAGCACCTGACCGCACCTGACGTCATCGCCTTCATCGACCTGCATGGCAGGATTGAGATCGATATAATCCGGCCCCAGCACAGCCACGTGACGAACGGGAGCCGCCTGTTCCACTGTCGCCTGGTCTACCTGCCCGCTGATCGGCAGATCGAGACCTTTTCTGATGCTTATCAACATAAAAATCGATGCCCCCTGTTTCCGGCATAACGCCCGGCGCGCAAGCCGTGCGGGCCAGGCGGATTATATTTCGGGCGTATCGTAGATGTAGCGTTCGAGCTGTTTGATGACGAATTGATGTTCGGATATCACATCCTTCACCAGATCGCCAATCGACAGAATACCGATCACTTTGCCTTCATCGACTACCGGCAGATGACGCACCCGCATCTCGGTGATCAAAGCCATGCAGTCTTCGTTGGTATTGTTCAGACCAACATAAGCAACCTGACGCGTCATGATTTCCTTGACCAGCGTATCCTTGACCGGCTTGTCCAGCAGATAGGATTTGCGCGAAAAATCCCGTTCGGTCAGGATGCCGACCAGCTGATCGTCGCGCATGACCAGCAAGGCGCCGATATTGTTCGCGGCCATCAACTGCATGGCGTCAAAAACCGATTCCTCAGGACCGATACTGGCGACTTTGTGTCCCTTCGCGTGCAGCAATTGCTTGACAGTTTTCATGGTAAGACTCCTCTATGAATTGAATTCTTTACCTGTTATTGGAATTGTATGATCTTTTATCTAGTTTAGAGTATCTGGCGGGATACCGCCAGCGGGAGTTGAAGGGTATATCTGAATCGGATCAAGGGCTGCTGGTGGTTTTCAGGGAAGAATTGCTGCATGACGGCACAACAATACTTTTGCTGTGTTCAAGCGTACCTGCAATGTTTTTCCGCTGCTTCCGTGCGTCACACTGAAGTAGCACATCCCTATGAAGAATATGATCAGATCATATAATCGCCCGTCATCAAGTGCAATAGTTGCCAGATATTTATATACGTTGTATATTTATATACTCAATATATTAACATACATTGTATATAATCATCTAATTCATGACACAAGAACCAACACCCACCATAGAAACCCGCCGCTCACGTAAACGCCGAAAGACGGCTGATCATATTGTTGATGTGGCCTACAAGCTTTTTTCCCTGCATGGATACGATGCTGTCACCATGGAACAGATTGCTGCAGAAGCTGACGTAGCCAAAGGCACACTGTACAACTACTTCCCTGTCAAGGAAGCGCTGGTACGGCACCGCATGCATGCTGACCTGGCTGAACAGTTACCGAGTCTCATGGCTGCAATAAACCTTCAAAGCGCACGTACTGATGAACGCCTGAGCTCATTCCTCCATGCGGCAGCAGAATACTCGACTCGTTCCCGAGACTACCTTCCGCAATACATTCATTATCGATTAAGTCAACCAATTTCTGAATTAAGAGGTGATAACCGCAGCAGTCTTAACAGCGTGTTTGAACAACTCCTCTGTGAGGGGCAAGCCGCAAGGGAAATCACGAACCGTTATTCAGCAACCCTGCTGGCTGATTACCTGCAGTTCATGCACTTATCCACACTGCTACGCTGGCTGGGCCAGCCAGACTTGCAGCTTACCGACGCCTTTGACGAAATGCTCGATTTGTTTCTGTATGGCTGTCAATCGGAAAACAAATCATGACCCGGTTGATCATAGACCTGATGGATGCTGCCGATGCCGAAATCAAAGAAGTCGGCGGGAAAGGCTTTCATCTGGGCCTGCTCCATCGCCTGGGATTACCTGTGCCAGATGGATTCGTATTGACATCAGCAGCTCTCACACAAGGTTTTTCCGACGCACTACGGCACGCCCTGGCCGATGAAATTCAACGTCGCGACTGGTTGCTCCAACCGCTCGCTGTACGATCATCAGCATCGCACGAAGACTCTGAACGTGCGTCCTTTGCCGGTATATACCAGAGCCGACTGAATATCGTCGGACTCACCGCACTCAATAACGCAATCAACGACGTTCTGGCTTCATTGCATACGCCGCACGCAATTGCTTATCAAAAACGTCAGAACATCGCCGAAGCCAGCATGGCCATCGTGATTATGCCAATGCTGCCTGCCGTCGCGGCCGGTGTTGCCTTCAGTTGCGATCCGCAAAGCGGGCGGGACGACCTGATCGTCATCAATGCCGTTAAAGGGCTTGGCAACAAACTCGTCAACGGCGAGGAAAATGGTGAAGAAATCGTCGTTGCCGAAGATCGTTTGAGTGGAGCACTGGCAATTATTCGCCGCCGTCCCGCCATGTCCGCCCAGTCACCGGTACTGACCGATGCACAGGCCGTTGAGCTTGCCGACCTGTTACGCGATGCCGCACAGGCACTTGATTATACGGACCCAGTCTTTGATTTTGAATGGGTTCTTGATGATACAGGTTTCTGGCTGGTACAGGCCCGCCCAGTCACCGCCAGACACTGGCATACCTACACCGGCCTTGCAGGACAGGAAGCCATCTGGTCAAATGGCAATACCCGCGATGTCGTGCCGCATGTGATGGGCGCCATGGACTGGATTGGCTGGAGGCGGATGGTCGATTTAATGCTGGAACAGGGCTACCGCCTGGCTGGATATCCCCTGCTTGAGGGCGCACGGCGCTGCGCACTCATGAATGGGCGGCTCTACCTCAACGCTTCTTTGATTCAGTTCGAAGGTTACGATGCCCTGGGCATCAAACCCAAAGCCATGAATGCCTTGATCGGCGGTCATCATCCCGAGATCGAAGTTGCACCACCCACATGGCAAAATCATCTGCAACGCATTTTTCGTCTTCTACGTTATCTATGGCGCTCTCCGGCAACACGCCGCAAAGGCAAGCAGCAGGCAGTAGCTGCTTTCGCCAAAACACGCACCTGGTGCAAAGAAGACCTAGCCACACTTTCCGACAAGTCTATCATCGTCCGGCTGCAGCGGTTATTCCACGAGACACGAACCAGTAATGAACTGATGTTCTTGCAGGGCTCGGGGGGTGGCAATCTTTACTTGCTGATTGAATTGATTGGCCGTTATCTCCCTGAAGACAATCATGCCATTGTTGCTGCGATCATGGCGGGTGGAGAACCGAGTGTAACGGCACAACAGGCATATGAGCTACAAAACCTTGCCCGGCTTGCCGCCACCGATCCGGCAACACTCGACTTTCTCAAACGTGGCGCACCGTGGCAGATCGAAGCGCTACCACCGGATAATGCCTTCAGCACCGCCCTATCCAAATTCATAGCCAACTACGGCCACCGTGGCATTTATGAAAGCTATCTAAGCAGTTCACGTTATCACGAAGATCCCACCTACCTTCTGGAAACCATAGCCTGTTTGCTTGATACTGATCCGGCCGTGCTCGAAAAACAACGGCAGCTGTCAGCATCCAGCGCCTGGGCCAGAATAGAAGACGCATTGCCGCCCCTTAAACGTTGGTGGGCGGGCAGGCTGGTGAAAATCGCACGTCAGGAAATCAACGACCGGGAATTGGCGCGTAGCGCGCTTGTCGCTTATGGCGCTGCAATCCGCAGCGTTTTACTGGAAATTGGAAAGCGTCTCGAAGCGCGCAAACTGATCAGGCGACAGGATGATGTATTTGCGACGACGCCTCAGGAACTGGTCTATGCTTTTGAAGGCAAACTGGGAAGCAGCGCCCTGCAGGCGCGTTGCGCCTATCGGCAGGCAAAACAAGCTATTTGGGAAAAATTGCCGATTAGCGAAGTCATCCTCGGGAAGCGCGCCCAAGCACCAGCAACCACTTCGATTACACTCGACGGCGCGTGGCAGGGTATCGCCGTTGGCCATGGTCTTGCAGAGGGGAAGGCGCGCATCATTCTCAGTCCCCAGGAGGGAAAACGGCTTGTTGATGGAGAAATCCTCGTCGCGCCCTCAACCGACCCGGCCTGGACTCCGCTCTTTCTGCGTGCAGGCGGCTTGGTGATGGAAACGGGCGGTTATCTCTCGCACGGCGCTATCGTTGCCCGTGAATTCGGCATTCCGGCCGTTGCCAATCTACCGGGTATTCTTGAAACCATCTCTGATGGCCAGCAAATTCGCGTCGATGGCACCCGTGGCCAGGTGCATATCCTCAATTGACAATTCAGATTTACTTAAACATCCCGGTATATCCAATACATCTGCTCGAACAGCAGAGCCTCGATGAGACTGCCGCCTTTGCGACTGCCTTGATCATCACCGGTATCAGAAGTAACGGTTGGTTATCTTTCCACACCTGTCCGCAAACACCCTGCGATCATCCCAAATATCGTGACGCTCAATCCATTTTGAATAATGAATCGGCAGAACAGGCACTGCGAATCAAGCGAGCGGTGCATTTCGAGAATAAGAAAGTGAAAAAGGCTTAATTCATCGATTTGAGAAGCGTGGAGCCGGAATACTATTTTGGAAATTTTACAGACACCGAGCGAAATAGCCAATATTTCATGCAGTTATCATAAAACACACGCATAGTCTCGCAAATAATCGCATTTCCAATAGTCCGGGCAACTCATTGCGTATTCATTCAAACGACTGTTTTCTATTCACCGGTCACATTCAGCCGACAAGGAGAAAATCATGGCGTTAAAGTCTATTCAGCGTAGATGCAAACAATTTACTCAGTGCATCTTTGCGTTCCTGTTTTTTGCTTTCTCAGGCATAACTGTGATGGCGGAATTGGGGGATCACAATATTCCAGCGGAAACTCAAATTCAGCCGCCTACAAGATTTTTATGGACCAGAAATAATCTCGAAACCCGCGGTTTTTCTGAAGAACAAGTTGCATCTGCTGTTTCATATGGTTGGGCCTTTTTTTCTTCCTATCAGGCGACTTTAGAATCACTGAGACAGGCAGTATGTATGGAAAATGGCGGAGCCTGGCTATGTCATGATATCGAGGAATTCACATATTACCCCGGGGGTTACGATGGATGGATCTGGGGTTATAGATTCTGCCGATGGTACGAGCCTCATTACTGTGGCTGGCAGGTATCGTCGCGTATCGGCATCTGCCCG
>JAJSDU010000043.1 GCA_028577615.1 Nitrosomonas sp. | reverse complement strand
GTGATTTCATCAACTTTCTTGCGCGCAAGACAATAAACAATTCCTGCGTCTCCGGAATGTTCGGTCTGGATAAATGTAAGTAACTGCTGCTTGCTGTTGATTTTGTCAACAATATGATAACGAATATTTGGACGATCAAAACTCGAAACAAAAATTTTTGCTTCGTGCAATACCAGGCGTTCAATGATTTCCTGACGCGTGACAGGATCGGCCGTAGCGGTCAAGGCAATTCGCGGAATATTGGGAAAGCGTGCATGCAGAACCGATAACTGACTGTATTCCGGTCGGAAATCATGACCCCATTGCGACACGCAATGCGCCTCATCGATTGCAAACAATGCCAAAGGTATCCGGCTGATCAGATCGAGAAAATGTCGCGTCAGTAGCCGCTCCGGGGCGATATAAAGCAAGTCGTATTCACACCCTAGCAATTTTTGCTCCACGCGCTGTGCTTCTTCATGGGATAAGGCGGAATTGAGAACGGCGGCATGCACGCCGACTTCATGCAGCGCTGCGACTTGATTCTGCATCAGGGCAATCAAAGGCGAAACGACAATAGCCACACCTTCGCGCATCAGCGCCGGTATTTGGTAGCAAAGCGATTTGCCGCCTCCTGTGGGCATCAGCACCAGGCAATCATTGCCGTTCACGAGATGGCTGATAATGTCAGCCTGCTGGCCGCGAAATGCCGGGTAACCAAAAACGCTGCTGAGGATATTGCGCGCGGCCGGTATGCAATCCGATACTTCCTGCGCTGTATTCAGGCGGCTTGTCACAGTCTGTTTATCCGAATATCCAAGGTATCAGTGCATAGGACAAGCCTGTTACAACGACAATGGCGACCAGATTTAATCTGAAACCGGCATTTGCCATTTGCGCGATGGTTACCTGTCCGGTGGAATAAACCACCGCATTTGGCGCTGTAGCAACCGGCAGCATGAAAGCGCAGCTGGCTGCCAAGGCGGTTGGGGCAAAAAGAAGCATGGGATCTATGTCGCCTGATGCAGCCAGAACAGCGAGAATGGGAAGCAAGGTTGCGGTAGTCGCGGTATTGCTGGTCAATTCGGTCAGAAAAACAACCAGTGCTACCAATGCAAACAACATGAGAATCAAATCAAGATCCGGCAGACCTGAAAGTCCGGTGCCAATCCATGCGCCCAATCCGGTGTTTTTGATCGCATCGGCAAGGCTGAGGCCGCCGCCAAATAATAGCAATACCCCCCAGGGTATTCTGCGGGCAGTATCCCAATCCATGAGTGCGGCCTGTCTTTCCTGTACTGGTTGCCGGGCTGGTTGCTTTTGTCCGGCGGGGATGATAAACATCAGTACGGCCCCACCCACCGCGATCATCGCGTCATCGAGCCACAACAGAACCGTAAAGTTTTCCTGAACCGGCACGCGCAGTATCCATGATGCTGCAATCAGTATAAATACGCCAGCGAGCCGTTTCTCGGGCGGTGTTAATGGTCCGAGTTTTTCGAGTTCGTCAATAATTACCCTTTTCGAAACACGATCGCCCGGAAGATTAAATGAAAAAGCCCATCGGGTAAGTACCAGCCAGGCCAATGCTGTCATCACCACAACGACCGGTACCCCGAAAATCATCCAGTCGACAAAACTGATGTCAACGCCATAGTGTTGTTTCATGAAACTGACAACAAACAGATTGGGCGGTGTGCCGATAATTGTACCCAGACCGCCGATGCTGGCTGAGTAGGCTATGCCAAGAATCATGCACAGAATGAATTTCCGGCTCTGTTCGCTGGTGTCTCTAACCATTTCTCCCGCCAGAGAGAGCGCGATCGGAATCATCATCAGCGTACTCGCGGTATTGCTTATCCACATGGAGATTAATGCGGTGGCGCCCATAAAGCCGGCAATTAAGGCCGCTGGACTGTCGCCAACACGAATCAGAATATTTAATGCAAGACGGCGATGCAGATTCCATCTAGCCAGACCGGAGGCAATAATAAATCCGCCCAAAAGCAGAAAAATTGCTGGGGCTGCATACGGCGCAGTGCTTTCCTGCACGGACATGATGCCTAAAGCTGGAAACAGCAAAATAGGCAGCAGCGATGTGGCTGGAATCGGAATTACTTCTGTTGCCCACCAGGTCGCCAGTAACAGCGCGACACCCGCGCTGCGCCATGCGGCTTCCGGCATTTCCGGCGGCGGAGGCGTCAGAATTGTCACGCTCAGCAAGCTGATGCCGGCAATCAGGCCGATTTTCTGCGATTTAGAGAGAAACACATCCGTATCTCCATGGGCGGATCAAAAACTTTGCGCTGATAATCAATGCATATTATCGCAGAACTTTTGCCGCACAATCGCTTTCTGTTCAATCCGGTTTCGGATTATTCATTGATTTGTACTGGTATAATTATAATCTTTGATCATTTTGTTTGTCTGATAACCCTTGTTGCCTGGAGAGTAAAATGTCGGTAGCTGATGTTTTGAAACTGATTCAAGACAAAGAAGTTAAATTTGTGGATTTGCGTTTTACCGATACCAACGGTAAAGAACAGCATGTCACGATTCCATCCCATAGTTTTGATGCCGACAAATTTGAGGATGGTCATCCATTTGATGGCTCGTCAATTGACGGATGGAAGAGCATACAATCATCCGACATGCTGCTGCTGCCTGATCCTGAAACCGCCAATCTGGATCCGTTTACTGATGACTCTACGCTCATCATGACATGCGACGTGGTGGAACCGGCGGACGGCAAGGGTTACAGCCGTGATCCGCGTTCACTGGCCAGGCGTGCCGAAATTTATCTGCAATCAACCGGCATCGGCGATGTTGCGTATTTCGGTCCTGAACCCGAATTTTTTATTTTTGATGCGGTTTACTGGCATACCGATATGTCCGGCTGTTCGGTCAAGATAGAGTCTGAAGAAGCTGCATGGAGTTCTATCATCAAGTACGACAGCGGTAACATGGGTCATCGCCCGGCGATCAAGGGCGGTTACTTTCCTGTTCCTCCCGTCGATTCGCTGCAGAATATACGTTCGGCAATGTGCCTGACGCTGGAGCAACTCGGCATCCCGGTAGAAGTCCATCACCATGAAGTGGCCACTGCTGGACAGTGCGAAATCGGAACGCGATTCAACAGTCTGGTAAAACGCGCGGACTGGAATCAGTTGCTCAAATACGTGGTGCACAATGTCGCGCACTCCTATGGCAAGACGGCGACCTTCATGCCTAAGCCAATTGTCGGCGATAATGGTTCAGGCATGCATGTTCATCAATCCATCTGGAAAAACGGGGAGAATCTCTTTTCCGGAAATGGTTACGCCGGTCTGTCCGAAATAGCTCTGTATTATATTGGCGGTATTCTCAAACATGCCAAGGCCCTCAATGCAATAGCCAATCCGGGAACAAACTCCTACAAAAGACTTGTCGCCGGTTATGAAGCACCGGTAAATCTGGCTTATTCAGCAAGTAACCGCTCTGCGGCCATTCGTATCCCACACACCAGTAGTCCAAAAGGGCGTCGTATCGAAGTGCGTTTTCCCGATCCGTCCGCCAATCCGTATCTGGTTTTCTCGGCGCTCATGATGGCAGGTCTTGACGGTATCCAGAACAAAATCCATCCAGGTGACCCCATGGACAAAAACCTCTATGATCTGCCTCCGGAAGAAGCGGCCAAAGTACCGAATACTTGTTCATCATTGGATGAAGCACTGAATTGTCTGGACAAGGATCGCGATTTCCTGACGCGTGGCGGCGTGTTCAGCAATGATATGATCGATGCCTACATTACCCTCAAAATGGAGGAAGTAACGCTGTTACGTACGACTACTCATCCCGTCGAGTTTGATATGTATTACAGTCTCTAGGGTAAGTGATATGTGCTGGCATCAGGCCAGTAATCTGTTTTTATCATAAATTGCGTAAAAAAACGGTATAAACTCGCCTTTTTCCGGCTTTTCCTCAAGGAGATAATTGATAGACTGTAAATATTAATTCAACTTAAGTCGCTGCTTCCGGCATTTGTGTTCGATAGCCAACACGAACTATGAATACACTATTTATATTGATCATTATAGCTTTCCTGGGCATGAGTCTGACATCGGCAGTACACGCGGAATCGAAGATCTATAGGCATGTAGACGCGGATGGCAGTATCACATTTACCAATCGTCCAATCAAAGGGGCGCAGGCAATTCAGTCGACGCCCAACAGTTCCAGATCTCAAACTATAGCCGCAATGAGACCGGCGCATTTTCCAAAAGCCAGTGTTCATGCGCAACAAAAACGCGATGTCAAGCGCCGCCAGATTCTCGAAAATGAGCTGGCTGAAGAAATGAAATTATTTTCTGAGACCAGTAGGTTTATCGCTCAGATGGGCAACGGTGAGGAGGCGCAGCAGCAAAAAGACAGGATGAGACGCCTGCATAACAAATTGCAGCGACATGAAAGCAATATTGCGTCACTGAAAAAAGAGCTGGAAAGATTATAACGTTCACAGGTTAAACCTTTATATGAAAATGCTGAACTTTCTGTTAGTAGTCATCCTGTGCGCTTATGCAAATCCTGGGTTTTCCGGTGTTTATAAGCATATAGACGAGCAAGGTAACGTGACTTATTCAAATGTCCGCTCAACTGCCGCCGCGGAAGAAGTGGATCTGCCTCCTCTTGTTGTAGTGCCTTCGGTTGATGCTGAAGGTATTGATGACAGGATAAGGCAAAGGCGGGAAAACAGCATTATTAGAGAACAGCGGAAAGAAATCGAGCACCGCATTGCCGAAGAAACAACGCAACTGGAAATGACCAGAGCCGAGTATAAGGATGGCAAGCCGGATCGTCTGGGGAATGAGCGTAATTATCAGCGTTATCTTGATCGCGTTGAGCGTTTAAAAAATGAAATCAATGCCCGTGAAATGAGTCTTCAAGCTTTGCAGCAAGAACTGGAAAAAATACCGGAAATCAAATAGATTCTATTCAGGACGTTTTTAGCCTCTGATAAGCAGGCGATCGCGGGGCGGATGCTTGAAAATATGAATTTTCAGGAATGACCTTCAGATAATAGCGCAATAACGGGGGCATGATCGGACGGGCGATCCTGTTTCCGCGCCGCTTTATCAATCTGACAGGCGATGCAGTTCCCCGTCAGCGCTTTACTCAGCAGGATATGATCAATACGCAATCCCCGGTTGCGCCTGAATGCCAGCATACGGTAATCCCACCAGCTATAGGATTTCTCGGGCTGTTCGAACAGACGGAAACTGTCAGCAAAGCCAATATTCAATAATTCGTCAAATGCGTTACGCTCGGGTTGGCTGCATAATACTTTCCCGTTCCAGAGCTCCGGGTCGTATACATCCCGGTCATCAGGCGCGATATTGTAGTCGCCCATGACGGCCAGTCTGGGATACTTTTTTAATTCTTCGCGCAACCAGGCTGTCAAAGCGGGCAGCCATCTCATTTTATAGGCGTATTTTTCTGAACCAACCATTTCGCCGTTAGGTACATAGACAGAAACAACACGCAGATCTCCATAGGTTGCCGCAATGACTCTTTTCTGTTCGTCCTCAAAGCCAGGAATGGCTGTGACTGCTTCCTGACCTTGTGATCTGCTGAGTATGGCTACACCGTTATAGGTCTTCTGGCCGGTATAGATTGACTGGTAGCCGGCATCGGTGATTTCATCCCGAGGAAAATTCTCGTCGGATAATTTGGTTTCCTGAAGACAGAGTACATCCGGTTGATGCGTTTGCAGCCACTCGATGACCTGGGATAACCGTACTTTGAGGGAATTCACGTTCCATGTTGCCAGCTTCATATTTTTGAGCCAGATAATAAGAATTACAGATAGAGCTACCTTAGAAAATAATTTGCTGCAACCACTGATCGATGTCATCGATTTCCTGACTGCAGACAGAATGCTCTATCGAGTATTCATGCCATTCCACTGCGTAATGCGCCCGAAGCAGTTTTTCTTTCGACGATATGGCGAGCGTAATTGGAACAATTGCATCATGCGTGCCATGCGCCATAAAAATGGGCGTTGCAGTATTGGCTGGTTGCGCTTCATGATGCAGGGAAGCGGATAAGGGCAGATAGCACGACAGTGCCATGATACCGCCCAATTTGCTTTGCTGCCGCAGTCCTGCCTGAAGCGCCATGGCGCCGCCCTGTGAAAATCCGGCCAGAACGATGCGCGTTGATGCAATGCCTCTGCGCAGCTCATTTTCAATCAATGCATCAATCGCCTTTTGCGAAGTCCGGATGCCGGTTTCATCCTCGGATGCGCCGATATTTGCGCCATAAATATCATACCAGGCGCGCATGACATAACCGCCGTTTATCGTTACCGGTCTTTCGGGGGCATGTGGAAAAATAAAACGGATCGGCTTTTTTGAGGACACTGTCAATTCATTGATGATCGGCACGAAATCATTTCCGTCAGCGCCCAGACCATGCAGCCATAAGATGGCATGCGCAGGCCCGGGGCCGGTTTCGATTTCAACGGTGGATAACAGTTCGGATTCTGACATAAATAGACATCATGGAACATTGACTTAAGTAAACGATAGGATAAAATTCGCCTTGCAAAAGCAAGAGACAGATTAATTCAAGCTTTCCATTTATCCTGAAATAAATTTCAACAGAGAAGAGACCATGAAACGCAGAGATTTTATCAAAATTATAGGGGCGGGCGCACTTTTAAATCCTATAACATCAATTCCTTTGTTTGCCGATAGCCGGAGACTGGATTTTGGAAAATGGAACAGCTTCCGGCTGACTTATCAGGTTGATTTGCCGGCAACCGGAAAGCACGCGCGTCTCTGGCTGCCGCTACCCAACTCTCTGTCTCCAGCTTACCAGTATACGCAAGGCAATAATTGGTCAGGAACTGCGAAAACAGCCAAATTTGATACTTGCGGTAAAGAAAAATTTCCTGTTTTCACGGCGGAATGGCAAGGCGACGGACCGCGTCATGTAACAATCCACAGCATTATCAAAACATCGAATCATTCGGTCAATCTTGATTACTACCGTCCGGACAATGCATCCATCTCTCCCCACCTCAAGACATATCTTGAGTCTACGCACCTGATTCCTATCGATAGTCTGGTTAAAGATGTTGCACATTCAATTGCTTATGACAAAGGAAATACACCGCTGGAAAAGGCGCGCGCCATCTACGACTGGCTCGTCGATCATTTTCGTTATGATGAAACGATACGTGGTCGAGGTAAGGGTGATGTAAAAGCCATGCTGGAAAATAATCAGTTAAGTGGAAAGTGTGTGGACGCGCATTCGCTTTTCGTTGGATTGGCACGTGCGCTTGGTATTCCCGCGCGAATGCAATATGGCATACGCGTGACGGAGTCTGAATTGCATCCGAGTTTGGGTGAACCAACGGATGTCAGCACTGCTCAGCACAGCCGGGCGGAGTTTTATCTGAATAATTATGGCTGGATTCCGGTTAACCCGGCCGATGTGTGCCAAGTCGCCAAACTTGAAAACCTGGACATGAATGATCCTCAGATTAACCGTTTGCGGGAAGATTTCTTTGGCGCTTGGGAAATGAACTGGATTACATTCAATCATGAACAGGATATCCCGCTGCCGAACAGCCGTGCCGGAAAATTGCCTTTCTTTCTGTTTCCGCACGCGGAGATTGATAATCAATCTCTGGATAGCATGGATCCGGAGGGTTTTGGTTATAAAATTATCGCGGCTGAACTGGTTGGAACTGGCGCTAAGTTCTGATTTTTCGATTATTTTTGATACATACGATCTGTGATGCCTGGCGTGCTGGCTTCTTGATGTCATTGTCTGCAAAGCGGGACTCGCAGGGTAAGGACAGGTTCTTGCCCATGTCGCTGAAAACAAATACCGTACTGTGCAATAATGATTTAAAAGCGCATTAGTCTGGCCGGAACATTGTTAAAAATAGTTGACACAAGACTGTATAACAGGTTGTAATATACGGTTTTATTGATCAAATTGAGAGAGAGAAAGCATGAAGCGTACATATCAGCCGTCTGTCATTAAAAGGAAAAGAACCCACGGTTTTCGCGTTCGCATGAAAACACGCGGTGGCAGATCAGTCATTCGGGCGCGCCGGGCAAAAGGGCGCAAAAAATTGAGTGTGTAACACACGATCAATAATCAGACAGACTGAGTAACAGCATTAGTCATGTAAAAATATATTCCTTGTCGAGAGATCGTCGGCTGCGTAACGCGGAAGCCTTTGCGGCGGTTTTTCGCTTTCAGCGCCAGGCAAGCAGTCTGCATTTACAAATATATGCCAAACCCAATGAACTGTCTTATTCCCGAATAGGGTTGATTGTTTCAAAAAAAATTGAGCGCCGGGCGGTGAAGCGTAACAAGATTAAGCGATTACTACGAGAGACATTTCGTACATTCCAGAAGCAAAGCGGCGCTGTGGACATGGATTGGGTAATGCGTTTGAAACGTCCGGTTTCTCGGGGAGAGGTAGCGCAGATTGTTGCTGAAATCAGGTTATTGATGTACGAATTACAATAATAATGTCACGACTAGTCATCGCACTGATAAAGCTTTATCAATACTGCATCAGTCCTATGATGCCGCCTTCATGCCGTTTTACTCCCACCTGCTCTCAGTATGCTTGCGAGGCGTTGACCAGGCACGGCTTTTTTCGCGGCATGCGGTTGAGTATCTGGCGCATTTTACGCTGCAATCCATGGTGCAAGGGCGGCTATGAGCCTGTACCCTGAAGCACTGGATAAGCGCTCACAGGGTATAAACCGTGCAAATGAAGGATCGCATAATGATCAGTAGCCTGACTGATAACGATCAGCCACTGGCTGACATACAACAACACGCCGCAATAACGCATGCAATGCACGAGCAGGCGTCATCATAAAAATTAATCTGACTCGATAGAATGGAAACAAGAAAACTTATACTGATCATTATCTTGTCAACTTCCCTGTTACTTTTGTGGGAATCATGGCAGAAAGAAATGCAACCTCCGGTCACTCAGGCCACTCCCGGGACAATGACTGAAGGAAGTAATCAGCGGCACGACCCACTGCCTGTTCCCGGCGATGAGCTTGCCAGCGCAAGCGGATTAAGCAACGCAGAGGGCATTGAAGGTGTTTCGCCGGGCATAACGCCTAATTTATTCGAAAGCGGTGAGAAAATTCAAGTCACTACAGATTTTATTGTCGCCGAAATCGATACCGCGGGTGGTGATATCAGAAAACTGGGTTTATTGAAGCACCCGGCCCGGGAAGATGAAACCAAGCCATATGAATTATTACTGGATCAGGCGTCGCGCTTTCAGGTTTCGCAATCCGGGTTGATCGGTGATGGTCTGCCGAGCCATAAAACCCGATATACCGTCGATTCGAACATTTACACCTACGAACTGAAACCCGGTGAAGACCGTGTCAGCGTTCGATTGCTGGCGCCCGAAGAAAACGGTTTGCAAATCGCAAAAATCTACACCTTCCATCGTGGCACGTATGTTATCGATGTCGAGTTCGAGATTGTCAACAACAGTCAGAACACGATCATGCCTTTTGCATACTTCCAGATGATGCGCGATGCCAAGGAGCCGACCGGACAGGGTTTTCTGGTTCATTCCTATACCGGTCCTGCGCTTTATACGGACGATGAAAAATTTCTCAAGGTCAAGTTTTCCGATCTGGATAAAAACAAAGCCACTTATCCGGCAAATGACGATAATGGCTGGATCGCGATGCTTGAGCACTATTTTCTGACAGCCTGGCTGCCCGAACAAGGGAAGCCGCGGGAATACTATGTCAAGCGGCTGGCCTATAATCAATATACAGCCGGGGTTATCGCGCCTGTCGGCGCAATCGAGCCAGGACGCTCAGGCAATGTGGTCATGCCTTTTTATGCCGGCCCTCAGGAACAGGATAAGCTGGCTGAATTGTCTCCCGGACTCGATCTGACCGTCGATTACGGCTGGTTGACGATATTGGCTAAACCCCTGTTCTGGTTATTGTCTTTCTATCATTCCTACGTAGATAACTGGGGTCTGGCGATTATTCTGCTGACCGTAACCGTGAAATTGATATTCTTTCCATTATCCGCCGCTGGTTACCGATCGATGGCGAAATTACGCGTCGTGACGCCGGAATTGCAACGTATCCGTGAACAATATTCGAGCGATCGGCAACGCATGCACCAGGCGATGATGGAATTTTACAAAAGAGAGAAGATCAATCCATTGGGTGGTTGCCTGCCGATTCTTGTGCAGATTCCGGTATTCATCGCATTGTTCTGGACACTGCTCGCTGCGGTGGAATTGCGTTATGCACCGCTAGCGCTTTGGATTACGGACATGTCGGTACCTGATCCTTATTATGTGCTGCCACTGATCATGGGTGTATCCATGTGGTTGCAGTCCAAACTCAGCCCCAAGCCGACAGATCCGATACAAGCACGAGTCATGCAGATCATGCCGATCGCGTTCAGTATCTTTTTCTTCTTCTTCCCGGCCGGTCTGGTGCTCTATTCACTGTGTAACAACATACTATCGATCGCGCAGCAATGGTACATTACGCGCAAGCTTGAAAAGCTGGCACAGCTTGAAGAAGAAAAAAGAAGCAAAGGAAAAGCGGCTCGCCCCAAAGGAAAAGCTGCGGCATCCGAAGAAAACGGTGAGCCCAAGCAAATTGGGCGTACTGACGAATCCGATGCCGGAGACGGTCAGGAAGTCGAAGACGCTGAAATCATCGAGACAAAAGAAGAAAAACCGGCGTCTGCACCCAAACAGCAGAAACCGGTCGCAAAAGCACCCGCAAGAAGCAGAACCAAAACCAGAAAGGATAAAAGAAGGTAATTTCCATTTCTGCCTCAGTCTGGCCGTTTATATTCAGCCAGACTGATTTCGCGTTTTCGAGCAGCGGTGATTCGGGTTCGATGAGGAGTCAACAGGTTACACATTTTGCAGATAAAGCCTGATATTATTGCTGCAATCGCAACACCGCCCGGCCGTGGTGGTGTGGGCATCGTTCGTATTTCAGGTAAAAACCTCACTTCGCTTGCCCACACTATATTGGGCAGGCTTCCTGAGCCGCGCAAGGCGCAGTTGAGCCGGTTTCTCGATACTGAAGGGCAAATCATTGATCAGGGCATCGCCCTTTATTTTCCTGCGCCACATTCCTACACTGGCGAAGACGTTCTCGAATTACAGGGCCACGGCGGTCCGGCCATCATGAATCTGCTGCTCAGTCAGTGTCTTGCATGTGGTGCGCGACTGGCGGAGCCGGGTGAATTCACATTGCGCGCCTATCTCAACAACAAGATCGATCTGGTGCAGGCCGAAAGCGTATCCAATCTCATTCAAGCCAGCACAAGCGAAGCGGCGCGGTGCGCAGTGCGCTCATTGCAAGGCGTTTTTTCACACGCGATCAATGAATTGGTGCAATCGCTGACCACGCTGCGCATGCTCATCGAAGCAACGCTCGACTTTCCGGAAGAGGAAATCGAAGGGCTTTATAATACTGAAATCCGCGCAAGACTCAGCACTATCAGCGAACAGCTTGCGCGCGTCATGTCATCGGCGGTTCGCGGCAATCTGCTGCAGGAGGGCATCAGCGTGGTGCTGATTGGCGAACCGAATGTGGGAAAATCCAGTCTGCTCAATCAACTGGCCGAGGATGATGTCGCCATAGTCACCGAAATTCCCGGTACCACGCGGGACAGCATTCAGAGAACCATCACCATCACGGGCGTGCCCATCCACGTGATCGATACCGCAGGACTGCGAGAAACCACGGATATCGTTGAACAGAAAGGCATCGAACGCACCCAGGCCGCGGTGAGAAAAGCCGACATACGGATACACTTGATTGACGGCAGCCGCCGCTTGGCCGATGACACCAGCCAATCCGCTCTGGCGGCGTTTTCCATCGACAAGCCGCATATCACCGTGATCAACAAAATTGACTTGCTCGATGCGCAACCCAGGATGAATGTCAGCGATAATCACGTCGAAATCCATCTCTCAGCCAAAACCGGCGCGGGGATAGCTATGCTGCGCGAACAGATCCTGAAAACAGCCGGCTGGGAAACGAATCAGACCGAAGAAGGACTTTTCATGGCCCGGCAGCGCCATCTGGAATCGCTGCACGCCGCGCAGCAACATATCGCCGCAGCGTGGGCATACAGCGAAAGCGAATCCAGTTGGGAATTGCTTGCCGAGGAATTGAGAATTGCGCAGGAAGCACTGTCATCCATCACCGGACGCTTCACAGCCGATGACTTGCTGGGAAAAATATTTTCCGAATTTTGTATCGGGAAATAATAACGAACTCAGCCGATTGCTGAATGTCGGGGGATCGCGAATATAAGGAGGAAAGAAATTTTATTTCCACCAGTCCATAAACTTCAGCCATCTTGTTGTAATGGGAGGAATACTTATTCCTCTCTTCTGTGTCTCAATGTCACCGTCAGGTTTTTGAACTTTAGCGGTCGAATTCAATTCCTCAATAATAACTTCCTTGTTTGTAACAAGGCCATTAAACTCCGTCGATAGTAAAGATTTTAATACCTCAGACTTCAACAGAAGACGATCCCAGCAGGCTTCCTTCTTGCACCACTCCGAAATATTTGAAATCCCAGTCGCTGGACTCATGATGCTGTCAAATGCGACTTTGGAGGTTATTTCAATGGCGTCCTGCATCACCTCGGTAATGTCTTGGGTTTCCCAGACCTTCATGAAGTCGAATGATTTGTCCATTTCAGTACATAGCCTGGAAAGCAGAGCTAAAGTATAAGCCACAATATTTGCTCTGTAGCCACCGTTGAACCAGGGCTGCGTGGATACGATGCCTTCAGTTCTCCTGAACAGAATCGCTCTTGCGATAGCTCGTTTGTAATAGCGTTCGTTGAAATGATCGGGATTCTTTGTCCACTCCTGGCCAATCCTTTTAGCATACTGTGCAAAGTTCTTCTGCGCTCCAAGATTTACATAGGCTGGTTTGTCGTCCCATGCATTTTCAAATTTTGCCAAGTCGGTCTTGGTGAACATCTGGGATGGCGGAAATTCGGCCAGAAACTTCTTTTTTTCAGTCTTTGATGCTTTCGCTTGAGCATCGGAATACTGCCCCCTGGTACGTTCGTAAAACCATTTGCTTTCGCGCAGTGCTCCTTGCTGAGGTGGCGCCCAGATGCGTCGAGAAAATTCTTCCATCCGTATATGAAACGGGTGGTTAGAGAAAAAATCCGCTGTATTAATTTTGTTTTGCGTATTAGCATATTCAGAAATTCTTGGAATGACTTCTTCACTTTTTTCACTATCCACTACGGAAAGCTTCATCTGCACAAATATTTTTTCGAGAGAGGCTTTGTCCTTCCTGCGGGTATGAAACAACGATGCCGTGGTCTGCCCACCGTTTACTATCTGAAGATCTTTTATTTCCCTGATATAAATGCCATCCGCCCTGGGTTCGGTAATCACCTCACGGGCTGTCGCTGTAATCCCATTGTTGTAGGCAAAAAACATTTCCGGATCAGTGAGAATAGTAGAGCGTATTCCCTTATTAACCTTGCCTCGAGCCTGCAGAAAGCAGCGGACATTCTGTTCCAGCAGCCTGTCGCCATATTGGCCATATAGATCGCCTAGAATCGTTGCAGGCATGACCATCAGGTAGGATTCATAGTCAGCTGATTTGATGTGTGCGGGCAGGCATGGTATGCCCTGTCCGAACATGGACTCAAAATCAATGACCACCTCCTCTTTGGCGCCACGGGAAGTTTTGATACGGTGGAGGCGTGCGATGTCCCAGATGTTGTAAGTAAAAGTCCACTTCTGGTAAATCCTGTTCTCGATAGCCTGTACCTTTTCACTGAGCAGGCGTTCCGAAAGCAGGTAGAAATTTACCTTGGCGAATGTATTCGCACGGCTGGATATATCTCTCGCCAAGCCATACCCGAGAGACGTCTCTTCCAGTTCGTTGTAGAGTTCTTTTAAAGAGCAGGCGGTAAAAAAATTCTCGATGCGTTTAAGCAGCGCATCCACATCACTGCGCGTCAGAGATTCAAGTCCCTCTCTATTGGCAAAATCCACGACAAAGAGGTCAATTGAAATTCCGTCATCATTAAGCCAATATCCGTCCACCCGCATGCCACGTGGGGCTTTGTAATGGCATGGTTCAAAACCCTCAATGGCTCCGGATTCCTCCAGTTCCCTTGTCATGCTGAGGGCGAATTCCGTTTCCAGAAAATCCCCCCTGGCCTCCGCGCCTGAAAGCAAAACCTGCCTGAAATCGTGGAAGAATTCTTCTATATCCATGCTCATTCTTGATTTCCCGGAATAAATGAATCGCAGATATATTCAGCAATGCTGCTGAAAGCGATGCAGTAGGAAACATCGCTTATTCCGTGCGCCAACGATTCCGGTGTAATACGCGGGAACCCGTCTCTGACTTGGTAGGTTCGTGTCCGAACAACGGAAAAGCAGGGAAAATCGTAGTCTGGAATGTCAATGTAGCCGATCTCGGAAAGCCGTTCATCAAAGACTTGCACAAGATGGTGTGATTGGATTTTATCTTTAAGCTCTCTGATGAGAGTATTCAGAGAGGTGCCTCTATTACAGTCTGCATCTCGCGTTAGGAATATCAACTTTAAATGCAGCGTGCTGAAATGAGTGGTAAGTTGCAATTCTGATGATATACGGACGGAATCAGCGGATGAATCGCTGATGGATTTTATTTCTATTGCGGCTTGGTCAAATATGAAATCATGTGGAGATCCCAGCGGCCCCTGCCATCCCTCAACAGCAGCCTGCACACTTACACGACCGGCATCAATGCATTCTTCAAGAAACTTTAACTCTCCGAACAAACCTTGAATTTCCTGCGGTGATAGCAGGCCACGGCTCGACTTGCTGAGGAGTGCTCGCCAACGACCAAGTCGTGAATAAACGAGCGAAAGAGCAGCTTGTGCATTTGTGATTGTGCG
>JAJSDU010000042.1 GCA_028577615.1 Nitrosomonas sp. | reverse complement strand
AAATGGCAGACACAAAACAGTGGTGTGAGTGCTTCGCTTTTGAACGTTGCGTTTATTGATACGCAACGCGGCTGGGTGGTAGGTACAAAAGGTACGATTCTGTCAACCATTGATGGCGGGAAAAGCTGGCAGGCGCAAAGCAGCGGTACGGATGTTCTACTTAGTGATGTCATGTTTGTTGATGCGCAACGCGGCTGGGTGGTAGGTGCAAAAGGTACGATTCTGTCAACTGTCGACAGCGGAGAAAGCTGGCGGATGCAAAGCAGCAATACTGATGTTTCGTTTACTAGCTTGGCTTTTGTTGATGAACAGCGTGGCTGGACGGTGGGAACTCGCGAAACAATTTTATCAACTGCAGATGGCGGAAAAAGTTGGCAGATACAAGCTAGTGGAACAGGTGCTTGGCTTTTTAGCGTTACGTTTATTGATGCACAGCATGGTTGGGCAGTGGGAATTGGGAACACAATTCTGTCGACTATCGATGGCGGAAAAAGCTGGCAGAAACAAAATAGCGACACGAGAGTTTGGCTTCGGGGTGTCATGTTTATTGATGCACGGCATGGTTGGGCAGTGGGGGAGGGCGGTACGATCCTGTCGACCAATGATGGCGGTAAGAACTGGCAATTGCAAAGTAATAATACCGAGACGAGTCTTGTTGATAATGATGAAATGAATCTGTCGATCGCCGGTGAAGAAAAAGACCAACATTTGACTTACCAACGTTATCCCGCGCCGTGGTTTTATCTCATTCTGCTGGTGGTTACACTATTGTATGCCGCGGCGTTCGGATTGCGCGCGCGGCAGAACCGGCAAGCGCAACAGCAACCCGCGAGTATTGCCAATCTCGGTGTGTCGGATCAACCCGTCGGGCCGGGGTGTGCCGATCTGGTAGGGGCGCGGCAGGTTGCGCTGGGACTGACACGTTTCCTGACCAATGAAAATACCCAGCCGCCATTGACGATTGCGATTACCGGCGAGTGGGGCAGCGGTAAAAGTTCGGTAATGAATTACCTGTTCGCCAATCTCAAGCACAAAGGATTCCGGCCGGTGTGGTTCAATGCGTGGCATCACCGCGAGGAGCAGAATGTGCTGGCGTCGATACTGGCAAATATTCATCAGCAGGCGATCCGGCCGTGGTGGCAACCCGCCGGGCTCTGGTTCCGGATGCGCATGCTGTGGCGGCGGCACTGGCTATGGAAGCTGGCAACGCTGCTGACGCTGCTCAGCACGGCATTCATGCTGACCTGGCTGATGATGACGCCGGATAAGTGGAAAGACACACTACGTTATCTGCGTTTTGTGATCAACATCGAACAGCCTGTGGTATTCAGCGAGAGAGGATTCAATCAGTTATGCGGCAACTGGGCGGCTGATCAGAAACATGCCGGACTGTCCGACGCGGCGTTGACCGGCGAGCTGCTGTCCTGGGCGTGGGTTACACCCAGGCAAAAACCGGAAAACAGCCCTGTGGACAAAGCCGTTGCGCAAAATATTGTGCAGGAACATACGCAACAAAAAGCGGATTTTTTTTCCGCACAGGAATGCGCGATATTGCATGCGCTGCATTCGCAGCAGCGGTTCAAGCGCAATGAACTGAATTGCCGGGATGAGCATTCCGGTGCCAACGATGATCAATCCTGCTATGTCTCTCCGCGGGTCTTTCTGAAAATTGCCGAACAGAAGCTCGGTGCCACGCTGACGCATCTGGATGAGCAGGCGATTATTGCCGCGCTGGAAAATCTGAGTCCCGAATCGCCGGTGCCTTTTACCAGAGAGGTGGTAAGTCTGGCTACCGCCTTGTTTGCCGCATTGGCTTTTTTTGTGTTCAAGGGTATGACATTGCTCGGTTTTGCGCCGGTGCAGATGATGCAGGGAATCTTGAAACAAAGCAGCATGGTTGCGCAGCCGGGTGAGAAGGTGGGTGCCCGGCAATTGTTTGAAAAGCATTTCAGGCGCATTACCGGTCTGCTCGGCAGGCGGCGGCTGGTGCTGTTTATCGATGATCTGGACCGCTGCGACAGGGAGCATACGCGGCAGGTACTGGAAATGACTAACTTTTTATCCAGTTCGGGAGAATTGTTTATCGTACTGGGCATGGCGCCGCGCTATGTGCTGGCGAATGTGACGTTGAGTTACAGAGATCTTGCCCAGGCCGTGCACGAGGCGGACAGGCTTGGTGATCATGCCAAAGCCCATCGCCAGGAATCCAGTCCGGGGCAAAGCTGGTTTGCGCGTCATTATTTGCAGAAGCTGATTCATATCGAGGTGCCGGTGCCTAAACCGGAAACTGCGCAGGTTCTGGCGCTGCTGTCGTTTGATGGCAAAACTGCGAAAACCGAAAATGATCCGAAGCGGGAAGAGCAGCGGGAACTGCATGTCGACAGGTTTCTGGGCTATGCCGCCAAAGTCATGCGCATTCTGTTATTGTTGGGCGCTGTCGGTGTCGGAGTCTATTATGGCAATCCTGATTGGCATAAGGCTAAATCGATGCCGGTTGACGCGCCGCCAGCCCCGGTATCTTCTGGTGTGGGTGCGGCTGAAGTTGCGCCCGAGAAAACGGTTGCAACCGAGGTGCGGGCGCAACCGAATGAACCCAGAGAGCAAGGCGCTGTGTTTAAAGCAGGTGTTGATTATTTTGACAGCAGGCCGTTATGGATCGGATTGGCGGCCATCGCTGCGTTTGCCGGTTTTGGTTTGCTGTTATTCTGGGCCGCACAGCGCCTGAGCCGGCTGAGTAATTGGTTGGCCGGTTATCCGCTACTCGTCTGGCTCAAACCGCTGTTGCACCGGCTCAAGGTCATGCTGATTGGTCCGGAATCGATGCAAGACAGCCAGAGCTTTGTTGAGGCACTGCGCATCTGGCATCCAATGATCGCACTAAAAAGCCCGACGCCGCGAACGGTTAAAGCTTTCGTCAATAGACTGCGCTACATGGCCAGTCGAGGCGATTTTGCAGCCGAAGCGCATCATGAGGCGCAGATGGTGGCGCTGGCGACGATAGATTACTGTTATGAAAACAACGTGGATGAAGTGCTTGCCTTGATGTCGCAATACCTTGCCGAAGAATCCGATTCACCGAAGACACAGTTTGAAGCGCGTTGGCCTGATCTGGCATCGGCTTTAAGTCTGCATGCCCAGACTTTCGGTGCGCATCCTTCGGCGCAGCATATTGCATTTTATCAGGCTATGAATGCCGATATCTGCATTCATAGGCAGGAGTAGGCCGGTATGATTTTTTAGAGGATTGATTTTATGAAGGTAAATGCTGAATTTTGATTCAAGTCTGTATTTGCGGTAACTTCCTGCTGTTTTGCAGTAGTGTAAAATATTGGACTTGTAGCACGGGTATGCTTGTTATGGGATTGACAATCCTTTTGAACAGGAATTGTAAAAATTTTTGTAACGGATCGGTGCGCCGAGGTTTTATAGCATGATGCAAAAAATCAAAAGCGATTATTGCCATATGGTTAAGATTCAAAGCCGATATGTGTTGCAAACATCTTACGCTCTATGTAATTAAATGGGTTTTGTCGGCTTTTTCGAATCTATCAAAATAAGTTCCTGTATTAATATCTGATAATATGTCGTTATGAAAAAGCTGATTTGATTTTGCCTGACTGAAATGTTGAAGAGGGAGTTTTTGTGAAAACATTTTTGATGAATATAGCTCGTATAAAGCAATATATTTTTATAAGCACTGTTTTCCTGTTATTAAGTGGTTGTGCCAGCCATCCGCTGTTGACTGATGATGAAAAGAAAGTTGCCTCATGGGATTATTTAATCGGACCGGGAGATAATATCAATATTATCGTTTGGCGTAATCCCGAAATATCCATGTCTGTTCCGGTCAGACCTGATGGAAAGATAACAACGCCTTTGGTTGAAGACTTGCCCGCCAGTGGCAAAACAGCCACACAACTTGCGCGTGATATTGAAGAGACATTGTCGAAGTATATTCAGGAACCTGTAGTCACAGTTGTCGTTACTGAGTTCGTTGGTCCTTATAGTGAACAAATCAGAGTGGTTGGAGAAGCAACTCGACCCCAGGCGCTGCCTTATCGGGAAAATATGACGTTAATGGACGTGTTAATTGCTGTTGGCGGTATAACTGATTTTGCGTCGGGTAATCGCGCCAGTATTATTCGCGTCATTGGTGGCGAGCAGCGACAATTCCGCGTTCGCCTGAATGATTTGATCAGAGATGGAGATATTTCGGCTAATGTGCCGATGAAACAAGGGGACATATTGGTGATACCGGAAAGCTTCTTCTGATTCCCGGTATCTTTGTATTTAAGACAGTATTGTTTGACTTGATACCTGAACATCTTGTAATCAAAGAAACAGCGATAGCTCTATTTCTATACTAGATCAGAGAGTTCTGAAAAAATATTTCCATGATACGAGATTCATATTTGAATTTGCTAGCGAGAATGCTATGGATGAGTTAATTGCTCAGTTATACGTTTACCTCAAAGGAACGTGGAAATATCGACTGGTGGCCGTCATTGTGGCATGGCTGGTCGCGATTGCCGGATGGTTGTTCGTACTTAAATTACCGGATAATTACGAGGCTTCGGCCAGAATTTACGTTGATACCCAGAATATCATAAGGCCGCTTATGGCGGGAATAACCGTTTCGCCTGATGTGCAGCAACAGGTTTCGATCATGGGACGTACGCTGATCAGTCGCCCAAATGTGGAAAGAGTTGTCCGCATGGTGGATCTGGATATACAGGTCGTCGATGAAAAGGAACGGGATCTGCTGATTACGGAATTGATGAAAGATATCAAATTGGGTGCCACAGTCGGAGATAATATTTTTACAATTTCTTACAATAATGACGATCCAGTTCTGGCAAGGGATGTTGTTCAGTCACTGTTAACTATTTTTGTAGAAGAAGGTCTCGATAGTAAAAGAGGTGATTCATCGTCTGCACTGCGATTCATTGATCAGCAGGTTGCGGCATATGAGCAAAAGCTGATTGCAGCCGAGAATGCTTTGACAGAATTCAAGAGAAAGAACCTGGGGTTGCTGCCAGGACAAAGCGGTGATTACTACACGCAGCTGCTTGAGGCGGAAGAACATATGAGAAAAGCCCAATTAGCACTGAAAGAAGCGGAAAAAGGCCGCGACGCGATAAGAAAACAGATCAGTGGCGATGAGCCCGTATTTGTACTGTCACCTTTTTCGGTCGAAGAGGAGTCTATAGTTAATCCGGAGATTGATGCGAGAATACGCAATTTGAATGAAAGTCTGGATGCTTTGCGTATGAATTACACTGAAATGCACCCGGACGTTATCGCTACGAAGCGATTGATTACTCAGCTCGAAGAACAAAAGAAAGCGGAAGCCAAACGTAATTTTTCCTCGACAACCAGAGATCCGGGCAGAAATTACAGTCCTATGTTGCAGCAACTCAATGTTGCCCTTGCTGACGCTGAAGCTGTTGTCGCCTCAATGGCCGCTCGCGTTGAAGAGTACACCGCCCGCTATGAGCGTTTAAGGTCGCTGAGCGAAGCGATACCACGTGTTGAAGCGGAATTTACTCAACTCAATCGTGATTACAGTGTCAATAAGGCGAATTACGAGCAGTTGCTGGAACGCCGGGTTTCCGCGCGTATGTCCGGAGAGCTGACTTCCGCGTCAGGATTAATGTCTTTCAGAATTATTGATCCACCCCAGGTTCCGGAAGTACCTGTAGGACCCAATCATGGCTTGCTGTTTACGGTTGTATTTATAGCTGCACTGGGAGCCGGAATAGGTGTCGCCTTTATATTCAGTCAAATCAGACCGGCATTTTACAGTCAGGGTAATTTGCGCGAAGCCACCGGGCTTCCGGTTCTTGGTGCCGTGCCCATGGTGTGGACTGAACAACAAAAAAAGCAACGAATGCAGAGGTTATTCATATTTAGTACTTCTATATTGTGTCTTGGGGTAATGTATGTGGGTTTATTGTTATATTTCAGAAAACTGAGCGTGTTAGTTGATGCGTTGCCTTTTTGAGGACGGAATTGTTTATATGGATTCAATGATTGATTCTAATCTTTAAGGATTGACATGAGTATTATTGAAAAAGCAATTTCTAAGCTTGAAAAGGCAGCAGGCAGTAAAAAAACTGATCAGGTTGGGGTCGAAAAAAAACGGCGTTCAGCTGTTGATGTAATAAATACCCTACCTAAAGAAAGCGATGTTATGCCAAATAAGCGGGACAGCTTGGTTGGTAATCTTCCAGAAAGCATTAATATTGAACCTAGAAATTATGTTCCAATTGACCTAAAAAGACTTAATCAATTAGGCATTGTGACACCCGATCAGGGTAAAACGCAGATTGCGGAACAATTCAGAATTATTAAAAGGCCGCTATTGACCAAGGCATTCTCTAAGAGAAACAATAATTTAATAATGATTACGAGCGCATTGGCGGGCGAGGGTAAAAGTTTCTGCGCGGTTAATTTGGCGATGAGTATTGCATCTGAGATGGATCATCGTGTTTTGTTGATTGACGCAGATGTCGGTAGGCCAACGATTCCAAATATTCTCGGTTTTGAGAACAAAATAGGCTTGATGGATATTTTGATCGAGGACTCGGTTGACGTTGCTGACGTGCTCATAAAAACCAGTATTGAAAAATTGAGCTTGATTTCGGTAGGCGCCGCGCATCCCCATGCAACGGAGTTGCTGGCGAGTCAAGCGATGCTGATGCTGCTTGATGAACTGGCGCAGCGCTATAACGATAGAATTGTGATTTTTGATTCTCCCCCTGTTTTGTTAACCAGTGAGGCGCGTGTTCTGGCTGAGCGCATGGGGCAAATCGTCCTGGTCGTTGAAGCAGAACGCACGGCTCAGCAAACGCTTAAGCATGTAATAAATCAATTTGGCGCAAGTTCTGATATCAGCCTGATTTATAACAAGGACAGAACTTTCTCGGATAATAAATATTATGGTTATTATTATTCATGAGATGCTTCACGCCGCAAAGTAATCATCTGGGTGTGCGCCACTTTTTTTGTGCCACATCGATCTTTTTCTTAATACTGTTTTCCATTTCTCATGTTGCTGCGGAAATCAAGATCCGTCCTTTATTAAACGTCAGTGAGACTTTTACTGATAATGTCAGATTAGGTTTGATAGGAGGTGGGACGGGTATTGGCGGCGGATTTGGCCTGGGTGGCGGATTTGGCGGGGGTGTAGGCGCTAATAAAACCGATCTGATCACGCAGATAAACCCGGGTGTTACCATTAATGGAAATGGACAGCGCTATACGCTTAACGCTCAGTATGTAATGAATAATTTGATTTTTGCCAGAAATAGCAATCTGACAACGATCAGGCATATGTTAAATGCTGATGGTAATGCCGAGATCATAAAGGATCTTTTTTTTGTTGAAGGAAATGCGCTGATTAATCAGCAGAATATTGGCTTGTTAGGTGCGCAGACTGATAGTAATATTTTTGCGGGTAATCGCGCTACCATTCAGGTCTATTCTGTAAGTCCATATCTTCGCCATCAATTCCGGGATTTTGCTACGTCAGAAGTTCGCTACACCAAAAGCATAGTACAAGGCGGGGTATTTGGTTTTCGCGACAGTCAGAGAGATAGTTTTCAGTTTGGCTTAAATAGCGGCAGCTCGTTTACCAAGCTGGCTTGGGGGTTAAGTTACAATAATCAAATGATCCATTTGGATGGAGTGGATCGCGATATCGAATTCGAGCGCTCTATAGCAAATGTTCGCTACCTCCTGACCAGGAGGTTTAGTCTTACATCATCAGGCGGTTATGAAAGAAACAGTTTTGTATCCGTTCGCGGCCGAATAAGCCTGCCAACATGGACAGCTGGTTTTATATGGTCTCCCAATCGACGTACAAACGTACAGTTCAGTGCTGGACAAAGATTTTTTGGCGACACTTATTTTGGTGAAATCAGTTATAGCAAAAGATTGCTGAACTTGCGGGTTTTGTACGCGGAAGACATCACGACATTTAATCAGCAGGCCGGCGCCTTTAGCACTTTTGGAGCGCTTGATCTCAATTTATTGGGTGGACTGGGGCTGCAGGATTTGTTAGGGCTGAATAATTTTCTGACAAACCGCGTGTTTTTGCAAAAGCGTTTTAATGCCACTATCGCTCTGAATGGTTCAAGGAATGACATATCATTCAATTTATTCTCTCTTTCAAGAATTCCCTATAGCGCAGCGGATATTGACGCTGATTTGATCGGTATAAACAATCTTTTTCTCTTTAACAATACCAAGCAGATGGGTGGTAATGTTGCCTGGAATTATAAATTTTCTCCGCGTACCAATTTGATCACAACGTTCAGCTATCTAAGATTCGATTTTGCCGGCTCAAGTGGCGCTAGTGACAATTTGATTTTTTCTACCGGCCTGAACAGGAATTTTGACGAAGATTTACGTGGCTCACTGGAATATCGTCGTATTGACCGGCTCTCGGATGTGCAGTCGGGTAGCGGAAATATCAGCCAATCCGCTAATGTTGTAACTGTTTCTGTAACCAAGAATTTTTAATGGATTGAACGCATGTACGAATCGTTTTATGGCTTTAGCGCCAAGCCGTTTCAATTGAGACCTGATCCAACATTCTATTATGGCAGTAAAGGTCACAGAAGAGCGATGGCCTATTTGGAATATGGGCTTGCTCAAGGTGAAGGATTTATTGTTCTTACCGGCGAAGTAGGTGCCGGGAAAACAACATTGGCGCGGAATCTGTTTCGCAGTCTCGAATCCAAGCAGATAGTTGCGGCCCAGATCGTGAGTACACATGTTGATTCGAATGATATTTTAAAGCTGGTGGCAGCTGCTTTTGGCCTGCCTTATGCGGAATTGTCAAAGGCCGCACTTTTGCTTGAACTTGAGCAGTTTCTTCGAAGTTGTTATCAACAGGATAAACGAGTCCTGTTGCTGGTAGATGAGGCTCAGAATTTATCTCAGCCGACACTGGAAGAACTGAGAATGCTGTCCAATTTTCAAACAAATGACGCGCCATTATTGCAAACATTTCTACTGGGCCAACCCGAATTCAGGAAAATTCTGCTGGATCAGAATATGCGGCAACTTAGACAAAGAGTGATTGCGACCTATCACCTGGGACCGATGGATGAGCTGGAAACAAAGGCATATATTGAACATCGATTGAAAACTGTAGGCTGGACTGACGATCCGGTTATCGATGATGGGGCCTATAAATTAATTCATCAGCATTCTGGTGGTGTGCCGCGAAAAATTAATTTATTTTGCGATCGGATGCTGATGATGGGATGTCTGGAGGAGTTGCATCATTTTGGTGAAAAAGAAGTCAACGATGTCATTAATGACTTTCATCAAGAATTTAATGCATCCAGGTTTGCGTCTGATGAAACGATAAATTCAACAACGGATTTGATGAAAGCTCAATTCGAGAAAACTGATTTGGAGAAAATGGAAAGCCGACTGAGCAGAATGGAAAGATCTGTTCTGTTTGTACTGGATTTATTGAAACAGAACTTATCCTTTGGAAGTATGAAGGATGATCTCAATAAAAGATGATTATGTTGTGCTAATGGATAAAAATTCAAACACTACTGTTACTAACGCGATGACGATCGACGTGGAAGATTATTTTCAGGTTTCCGCTTTTGAGCCGTATATTCCAAGAGCTTTATGGGACAGTATTCCTTGTCGGATAGAATTTTGTATGGACAGGATTCTTGATTTGCTTGATCAGAAACAAATAAAAGCAACTTTCTTTACCTTGGGGTGGATCGCAGAGCGATATCCGCTGATGATCAAACGTATGGCTGATAATGATCATGAGATTGCCAGTCATGGCTGGGGGCACAGGCGGGTTACCGATCTCAGTCCAGCGGAATTCAGAGAAGATATCGTTCGCAGCAAAGCCCTGCTCGAAGATCTCAGTGGTCAGAAGGTTATAGGCTATCGTGCTCCCAGCTTCTCAATCAACAGACATAATTTATGGGCTTTGGATAGCTTGGCGGAAGCAGGGTATTGCTATAGTTCCAGTATTTATCCTGTGCGGCATGATCATTATGGAATGCCGGATTCTCCACGTTTTGCATATTATCCAAGAGGCGACAATGGCGTATTAGAGATTCCGGCAACTACAGTCCGGTTATGGGGCCGGAATTTCCCGGCAGCGGGCGGAGGTTTCTTTCGTTTCTGGCCATATATTCTTTCAAAATGGTTCATTAACCGAGTTAATCAATGCGAATCACAAGCGGTCATTTTTTATTTCCATCCTTGGGAAATCGACGCTGACCAGCCCCGCCAAAGTGGCATCAACTTTAAAACCCGTTTTCGTCATTATCTTAATTTACATCACATGGAAGAAAGATTGGCTGCACTGACAAGTGATTTTAAGTGGGACAGAGTCGATAGGATTTTTCTTCCGAACCAGACTTGACTGACAGGCGAAGGTAACTGAACAAATTTCCAATTCTGGGGTAAATGTGGCAATGTCTGTGACTATTCATGAAATGCAATCGGAAGATTCAGCACGCTGGGATCAGTTCATAATGAGTCATCCCGATGCTACATTTTTCCATAGATCTGGATGGAAGACAGTTATTGAGAAAGCTTTTGGACACAAAACCTGGTTCTTATATGCGGAACAAAATGGAGAACTGCAGGGAATATTGCCGCTCGCGGAAGTCAAAAGCCTGCTTTTCGGGCACTCACTCAGCGCATTGCCATTTTGTGTTTATGGTGGCGTAGTGGCAAAAAACGATCTTGCCCGTGAGCAACTTGAGCTGGCGGCACAAAAGCTTGCCGAGCAGTTGAAAGTCGATTATCTCGAATTTCGTAATATCCAGAGTGTACACGCTGATTGGCCACGCAAGGATCTTTATGTGACTTTCCGTAAAGAAATTGATCCGGATGTCGAAAGAAACATGCTGGCCATACCCCGAAAGCAACGTGCAATGGTTCGGAAGGGAATTAAGTACGGTCTTGTCAGTGAGATTGACCAGAGTATAGATCGCTTCTTTTATGCCTATTCAAACAGTGTGCATCGATTGGGTACACCGGTTTTTGCGAAAAAATATTTTCGTTTGCTCAAGGACACATTCGCTGAAGATTGCGAACTTTTGACGATTGTAAAAGACGGCAAAACGATCAGCAGCGTGATGAGTTTTTATTTTCGGGATGAAGTATTGCCATATTATGGCGGCGGAACAGAAGAGGCCAGGCAATATGCCGCTAATGATTTTATGTACTGGGAGCTCATGCGAAGCTGTTGCGTGAAAGGCTGTAAGATTTTTGATTTTGGGCGCAGCAAGCGAAATTCTGGTTCGTACAGTTTCAAGATAAACTGGGGATTCGAGGCACAGCCATTGCATTATGAGTATCGATTGATTAATTCATTGACAATACCAGATCATAATCCGGCGAATCCCAAGTATCAGTTTTTCATTAAGGCCTGGCAGAAAATGCCTTTGACTGTTGCCAATTTAATCGGTCCGTACATTGTGAAAAACCTGGGTTAGAGAGCGCTGTATGGAAGATCTTCTATATTTGACGCATAGAATACCTTATCCACCCAATAAGGGAGACAAGATCCGTTCGTATCATCTGCTCAGATATCTTAGTCAGCGCTTTCATGTCCATCTGGGCACGTTCGTGGATACCAAGGAGGACTGGCAGTACGCTGAAAATATCAGGGAGTGGTGCGATGAAATCTGTCTGATCAGACTTGATCCAAGAATTGCGCGTCTGCGTTGTCTTTCTGGATTTGCAACAGGAAGTCCTTTGACACTGCCATTTTATTGGGATAAGCAACTAAAGCTATGGGTCGATGACATACTCAAGAAAAAACCTGTAACAAAAATTGTCACGTTCTCAGCGGCAATGACGCAATATGTCAGGCATATACATTCTGCACAGCGTGTTATAGATTTTGTTGATGTCGATTCTGATAAATGGAGGCAGTATGCCCAGACAAAGCCATGGCCATTAAATTGGATTTATAAACGTGAGTCAGTGTTATTGCAGAATTACGAGAAAAATATGGCGCAGGAATTTGACAAGTCGACATTTGTTTCCTCGAAAGAAGCAGCGCTTTTTAAAATGATGGTGCCGGAAGTTGCTGAGAAAGTGGATTATTTCAATAACGGTGTGGACACCGATTATTTTTCACCGATACATCAATTTACAAATCCATATACAACAGGTAACCATATCCTTGTATTTACCGGTGCCATGGACTATTGGGCCAATATTGATGCCGTTGAGTGGTTTGCACAAAAGGTTTTTCCGATTGTGCGTTCGCAGATTGCTGATATTGAATTCTATATTGTAGGCAGCAATCCGGGCGCGCGAGTACTCACGTTGACAAATATACCTGGAGTAATCGTCACTGGCAAAGTTGAGGACATAAGACCATATTTGAAATATGCATCTATCGCGATTGCGCCGTTGCGGATTGCACGCGGCATACAAAATAAAGTACTTGAAGCAATGGCTATGGGAAAAAGCGTTGTGTTATCTCCCCAGGCAATGGAAGGAATACAAGCAATAGATGGTGAAGAATTATATGTAGCCACAGATGAAATAACATTCGCCGATAAAATCATAAACTTGATTTCTGAAGAGAGTGGCGCAGAATTGAACGCGGCTAGATCACGTATTTTATCTGACTATACTTGGTCAGCCAGTTTCGCGCGTTTTGATCAATTGTTTATGTCTACATAACAAGGCGATAAAAGCATGAATAGTTCGATTTCTTCAGGGGGTCCTGGCAAAAATCCTGTCCGTATGGCTGTTCTTTTAACGGTACTGGCGATAATCGTAATTTTGTTGATTTATTACCAGACAACATGGTCAATGGTCGCGACCTGGCACAGGTCGGAGACCTATGCGCATGGTTTTCTTATTTTGCCCTTCGTGATTTATATGATCTGGGTCAAGCGTCACAGTATTGGCATGTTGAAGCAACAGCCCAGCCCCACGGCGCTGATAGGTTTGTGTATGCTCGGCTTTTTATGGTTAGTGGCTGAGTTGGCGAGTGTGCAGGTTGTGACGCAATATGCACTGGTAGCCATGCTGCCATTAACTGTTGCGGTTATTCTGGGATACAGAATCATGCTCGCCATGGCATTTCCGCTGACATATCTGTTTTTTGCTGTTCCGTTTGGCGATGTATTGATTCCGCCATTGATTAATTTTACAGCCGATTTTACTGTTTGGGCATTGCAGCTCAGTGGCATTCCCGTTTATCGTGAAGGCACTTACTTTTCACTTCCAACGGGTAATTGGTCTGTAGTGGAAGCTTGTAGCGGTTTACGCTATCTTATTGCTTCTGTTACGCTGGGGACACTGTATGCCTATCTGACATACCGAAGCTTGAATAGGCGGATAATTTTTATTGCGCTTTCGATCATCATACCGATTATTGCAAATGCTGTCCGTGCGTATTTGATTGTAATGACGGGGCATCTCAGCGATATGACGATTGCGGTTGGTGTGGACCACCTTATTTATGGCTGGATTTTTTTTGGTCTTGTTATGCTGATGTTGTTCTGGATAGGCGCTTTCTGGCGTGAAGATGTAGAGGATAAAAATGATGTTTATCCGGAACAGATGAAACCAGGTATGATGCAGAATGAGGCCACCACAATTAGAACTACAATTTTTGCCTCATGTGCTGTCATAGCGGTTGGCTTGATCTGGCCGACATATGCAGTCTATCTTGATAGTGATTCAGAGAAAAAAGGATATGCCTCGTTTGACTTGATGTTGCCGGAGTACAAGTGGCAGTCCAGCGAGCGACCTGTTTCTAGTTGGGAGCCGGTTTATGTTGGAAGTCCTGAAAAATTTTCTCGACACTATGTCAATAAAGAAAATAATCATGTAAGTTTATTCATCACTTATTACCCGATCCAAAGACAAGGTGATGAATTGATCAGTTCTGGGAATATTTTAGTTCCTGAAATGGATCTAATCTGGCGAATAATCGATGAAACAAAGGCATCTGTTAAGATAAGCTCCAAGGTTATCGAGGTACGCCAAACCCAACTAAAATCACTTGAAACTAATTTGTTGATTTGGCGCTGGTATATGCTGGGTGAAAATGAAGAAACAACGAGTCCGTATATTGCCAAAATGATTCTGGCCAAAAATAAATTGTTAACAGGCGAAGAAGGCGGTGCTGAAATAATAATTGCAGCGCCCTACAATGTTAACCCCGATGAAGCAGAGTTTGTATTGAAACAATTTCTTACAGATACGCTGCCCGGCATTTCGAGCGGTTTGATGGAATTGAGCCGCAGCGATACATAATCTGCCAGAGACTTGGTCATTCAGATTAAAGTTTCCAATAACGATGTGAGCTTTTCCGGTCGAACACCATGATGAAACCACCATTAATTGTACACGTCATTCATCGTCTGGACGTGGGAGGACTGGAAAATGGATTGGTAAATCTGATTAATGGCATGCCTGATGGGCGCTACCGGCATGCCATTATTTGTTTGGAAGAGTATACGGATTTTCGTAGCAGAATTAAAAAAAACGATGTCAGAGTTTTCGCTTTGCATAAACGCGAGGGATATGATCTCCGATTATATTTGAAGCTTTTTAAATTGCTCCGGCAATTAAAACCGGATATCGTTCATACGCGCAATCTTGCGGCGCTGGAAGCGCAACCAGTAGCTGCCGCAGCAGGAATCAAGAGACGGGTTCATGGTGAACACGGTCGGGATATGTCTGATCTGGAAGGGAAAAATTTGAAATATAATCTGCTGCGCAGTACGATTTATCCTTTTGTCGATCAATTTATAACAGTCAGTAAAGATTTGCAGAAATGGTTGGTAAATCGGCTGAAGGTTTCACCGGAACGGATCACTCAGATTTATAACGGCGTCGATAGTGAGCGGTTCTCAGCGACATTATCACAAACAATTGAACACAGTCCGGAAGGTTTCTTTGCCGAAAATGCTTTTGTGATTGGCAGTGTGGGAAGAATGGAAGCGGTCAAGGATTATCCGACTTTGATACGTGCTTTTATTCGTTTGCTTGAAGCAATACCGGATGCCAGAGAAAGTCTACGGCTTATGATCGTTGGTGGCGGAAGCTCACGTTCAGGATGTCTGGAAATGGTCTGCAAATCCGGATATGAAAAGCTTATCTGGATGCCTGGAGAGCGGTCTGATATTCCTGATCTTATGCAGAAAATGGACTTGTTTGTACTTCCTTCGCTAGGAGAAGGGATTTCAAATACTATACTGGAGGCTATGTCTTGCAGTTTGCCGGTCGTGGCAACGCGAGTGGGTGGAAATGTTGAATTGATCGATGAATCGCAATCGGGGGTTTTGGTTGAGCCGGGCGATGAGGTTGCCTTGGAGGAAGCCATATTAAAGTATTATGTCCGGCCAGAATTATTGGAAAAACACGGCAAGTTTGCCCGAAATAAAATTGAGACTTATTTTTCCATGTCAGCAATGATTGAAAATTATATGAATGTATATGATCGTTTACTGAATCAAAGGTAAGCAGGGGGTTGTATTCATTGAATAACCATATGGCCACAAATATCCATACCTGCTGTGCAAGCCAGAAATAATCCATCTTTCGATTTGATGCGCCGCTGGAAATGCCATTCATCCTGAACCGCTGGGTAGCGCCAGTGATTGCATTTTTGTAATATTTCTTTGAATTTCCTTTTTCTGATGTTTCCCGGAGAAAACAGGGTATTCTCAATTGCTAATCGCAATACCGCCTTTCGCAACTTACTGGCTTAATGTGGAAATTGAATTCAATTAATACAGATCATGCTATTTAATTCTTACGAGTTTATTTTTCTATTCCTGCCGCTAACATTACTTGGATATTACAAAGTTGCGCAGACTGGTCGTGAGAACGCAATATTATGGCTGGTATTAGCTTCACTCTTTTTTTATAGCTGGTGGAATCCGTACTATTTGATTCTGATCCTGGTCTCACTGTTCATCAATTTTTCATTCGGTAATATGCTCGTTCGGGCTCATCGGGCTCGCGATGGCAGTAGGGGAATCATTTGGCTTTCAGTCGGGATAAGTATCAATCTAGGGCTTCTTGGTTACTTCAAATATGCTAATTTCTTTGTAGATAATGTAAATTTCTTGTTTGGCGCGGATATGTATCTGAGCGAGATTATATTGCCGCTCGCAATTTCATTTTTTACTTTCCAGCAGATTACGTACCTTGTTGATGCTCATAAGGGTATCACTAGGGAATATAAATTTC
>JAJSDU010000041.1 GCA_028577615.1 Nitrosomonas sp. | reverse complement strand
ATATCTGAACTTCACTGAATTTATTCTTCTTCATCGTAAAATTTCCTTTCATAAAATGATGATAGAAAATTCTACTTTTAACCCCTACTAATTTGTGGGGGGGATTACCGTGGCAACTTTGGGCCGTACCACTGGTTCTGGGAAGCATCATCAGCCTAATAACCTTAACCATTTTGATAAGGAGAAGCAAATGAACTCCAATCAAGAATTTCTGTGGCAAGGAACATATTCCAGGCGGATGTCACTGGCCTGGTACGTTGCGCCCAGGGCATCACGCTGCGTTTGGCCGATTTGATGATTTCGAATGCAATAAGGCACTGTTGCAACTTCTGAATTCATTGCATTTTCTGTCCATGCCAAACAACAACCCGCGCCACTGATCGGATCAACGCCACGAAATCCAGGCAAAATCCCACGGGTATTGTGGAGGCATTGGAATCGACCATTTCTTTCTATACCCAACCTCGATCCCCACAACTTAACGGGAAAGTTGGAGGATCTCAGCGCTCTGATCAGGAAGAAAAATTAGCTAAATGGGAAAGATTTTATAACTTCTTATGATCACAGTAGAAAAACACCTTATGAAATTATGAAAGATAAATAATCGTGTTTATTAACTGTCCTGCTGGTCTGTATACATCAAATTCGGATAAATCATTTTTCATAAACTTTTAAAACGGCGTCAGGAAAGATACGCCGTTAGCGCCCACCGCAGAGCCGTTTTGCAGGCGTTGCGCAAACTGGTTCCCTTGAGTTTCGCTATCGTCGCCGATGATGCGCGCTACCCTGTTCTTATGGAAGCTCAATAGCTGTTTCCGGAACGGAACAACAAAAGCCACCTGGTTTCCATACAGCGCTTTATGCAACTTTGGAAGCTCGTGCCAGGGAGTTGTAGGCCTCGAGTGATGCGCATTATGATAGCCAAAATTGAGCATAAGAAGATTCAACCAAGGATAGTGGGTTGAAATCGGATTGCTGAAGGTATGAGATTGCTCATAATCCCGGTCATCTTTGTGAGTTATCAGCTCAGAGTTGTTGTCGAACGCCATGACAAGGCCATAGTTGTGCTGCAACGCATCCATGAAGCGCAAAACCGTCAAAAAGATTGCATAAGCCAGGAGATAGCAGGCATAGGCGATAGGCGAATACAGGAATACTGCCAGCAGCAGACTGAAACGGACAGCGATTATCCCGATTACCCGAGGCCGTTGGTCTTTTTTTTCCTTAAAGATGAATGGAGCAAAAATAAGGACAGTATGCATGAGGAACTCTACAACCGGTACGTACAACCACTCTAATGCCTTCACAATTTTGAATTGAATCGGATGGCGAGTAAGATAGCTCCGGTAGTCGAACGTCACACTATCCGCATTGTCTACGTGGTGCCTCATGTGATGCGCACGCAAATCATCATAAGTTCCGTAGCAGCCGCCGGTAAGCCAGTTTAATGCACTTCCCAACAACGCATTGTGATGCGGTAATTTGAACACGGCATTATGCCCGCATTCGTGGATCATGTATGCTGCGATTATCATGCCATGGGCCATTGCCAGCGTACCGATCGTCATGAGAATCGGATTCAGTGACAAAATGAGCATGCCCCCCCCAAAATAAGTTAACAGGCAATAAAACAATGCTGCGATGCTGGGGCGCAAGCTGCCAGGATAGCGAAACCATTTTTTCTCGAGTCTGTTGATCATAAATTTTAGCTCCTCTTTTGTGGCTGCTCTGTATCAGATATGAGATTAGCAATTATACATGTAAAATTGCATGTAATAAAGAGATACAATCCTATTTTTTTAATCTCTACCGGGTTTAATTCCTCGCCCCTTGGGGCGTAAAATATTCGCGTGAGCGAATATATACATAAGCGGCATAACGTAACAACGTTGCTTTATCACCTGGTATTTCCGTCGAAATATCGTCGAGCTGTGTTCGATGATGCTGTAGATAAGACACTGCGAGATGTTTGTCTTGAACTGGAGAAGCGCTACCAGTTAAAATTTCTGGAGATTGGAACAGACGAAGATCATGTTCATTTTTTAGTGCAAAGGGTTCCTTCATATAGCGTAACGAAACTGGTAACAGTAATTAAGAGCATTACAGCAAGTGAGGTATTTCGCTTGTGTCTTCATGTCAAAAAGCGACTCTGGGGCGGTGAGTTTTGGAGTGACGGCTATTTTGCGGGTACTGTTGGTCGTCATGGTGATGAACACACGATACGAAACTATGTTAAGGGACAAGGTAAAGAGTATCAAAAACTACATGAAGATAGGCAACTTGCACTTTTCTAACTTCCCACATATCACAGCTCTGATACCTCGCCCCTTGGGGCGGGGTCATTCATTAATTGTGAATCCAGCGACACTACAGAGAGGGATATGAAGAAACATGACTAAACCCGAGAGACAACCGAACACAAGACGTCGTCAATTTATTCAATTACTTAATAGTGTAGATCGGTATTGGATGGATGTCCTGGGGGACAATCTCTTTCACGATTTAAATTATTATGATCTTTTTACGCAAATGTGGTTAAGGCTCAGCGACCGCTCTTGTGATGCTTTTTACAAATCTGAACTGTATCAGCTCATGCCGCATATCAGTCAGCGCACTGCCATCAAATATATTCAGATTGCTATTGATCACGGGTTACTTATTGAAGAAATAGATACAGACGATCTTCGCTCAAGAAAAATTACGATGTCAGAAAATCTCAAGCAAAAAATTGAGCTTTTCTTGGATCATTCGATTTCGATATTCGAGGCGGCGCCTTCACCAACTTCTAAACCGGAGGTTTCTACGACAGGCGATGAGGCAATTGAATAACAGGATACTATTGAATCGAACCGGCTTTTCCAGAGATTTTTTAGTTTGAGTCAAGCGCCTCTTTCCCGGATGCCATGATTGGATCACCATTGATCGCCTGATTTCTGTCAGGGTGCAAGCAATGCAATGAATAGATTAATCCTATGACCTATCCACTGCTGCGTTTATGAGTGAGGTGACATTGGAGACCAGGCGTCTGAGAGAGTTATCAGCGCCTGCTTCATATTCGCGCAGAAGTTCTCGTACTGCGCCAATATCTGCAAGGGACAATAAGTTGCGTTCAAGCAGTTTGGTAATCGCAATGAGCACCCGGTAGCGGACATGAAGTCTTTTTGCTCCCTGTGCGGCTTTGAGCAATCTTCCGGCGTCACCGGTCTCGGCCGATAGAATGATTGATTCAGCCAGTGCGATAAGCAGTCCTTCGTGATTTTCATTTGCAAGCTGATCCTTGCTGATTTTATTTGACACAATATAAAATGCCATTTCTCCTGCGGCAACGTTCTTGGCTCTTGTGCGTTCTGAGTAGTCCGGGATGTCTATATTCATGTATGCATCGGCCATTTGCCGAAGACGGGTGTCGATATCCCGCGGTTCGATTTGCTGCTGCGCTTTAGCCTCGAGTGGTTGAACCGGCTTGAAATGTTGCAGGGCGAGTGATTTAACCTGGTCCTGTTCCGCCTGCATCGATATCAGGCGCGCTTCCTGCGCTTCAACAACAGCCTTGATCTCGACGCCTTCTTTGGTGATTGAAACTGCGCTGTTTTTGTCTTCTATTCGCTTTGCGAGCGCTGCAATGACGCTACGCAGCTCCTTGCGCGCGATTATGGCAATGCAGATTGCGGTTGCTGGCCAGGCAACATGCCCGACCAGGGTTACAAATCCTTCGAAGTAGCTCATTGGGTAGTTCATGGAGTCTCAATTCTCCTCAGCCTATAGGGGCGCGTCAACTATGTGGTTTCTCTTTGTTTATCATAAGTCAGGAAAAGAAGCAAAAACTTGTAATGTCAATCCAGTTGACGAACGGATCATCCTGGAATTGAAACGATGATCCGTTTAAATCCCGATCCGAATACGCTTCGGAAAACCCGGCACGCGCGATGCGTTGCCGGATATTGATCGGTCTGCTGCAAATTACAGTTTACAAATGACTGTCAATCATTATGATTGGGGAATGTTGACCAGTTATGCGGGAGGATTTTATGAGCAGTTGGGATAACGGATTCCGGGGGAAGCCGGGGCAGGGGATGTCGCATACGTTGAGTTTCGGGGGGGCGGCGAGTTTTTTTCGTACACCTTACCAGACCGATCTGGCCGGTGTTGATGTGGCTGTTTCAGGCGTTCCGCTGGATATTGCCACAACCAATCGTCCGGGTGCGCGGCTGGGACCGCGTGCGATACGTAACGCATCGCTTTCGCTGGCATGGGAGCGTCCATGGCCGTGGCGCGTTGATCCGCTCGCTGCGCTGCGCGTCGTCGATTATGGCGACTGCGCGCCTGTGAACGATCATCTGCAGGATGTTTCGCATATCGAGCAGCATGTCGCGCATATCATTGAATCGGGCGCGGCATCTTTGCTGCTGGGCGGCGATCATTTCATCGCTTACCCAAGTCTGCGGGCGCATGCGGTTGCTTTCGGCACGATCAGTCTGATTCATTTCGATGCGCATACCGATACCTGGCTGCCGTCCGGCAAGGATATCAATCACGGCACCATGTTTTACCATGCGGCGCATGAAAATATCGTCAATCCTGCGACGTCCACGCAAATCGGCATCCGGACTGTCAACGAGGACACGCTGGGCTTCAACATCATTTCCGCCGCCGATGTTCATCAGACGACCGGCAGCGCAATCGCCGCGCAGATACGCGAGCGCGTCAAGGATACGCCGGTTTATATTACTTTTGACATCGACTGTCTTGATCCGGCGTTTGCGCCGGGCACGGGCACGCCGGTGCCCGGCGGGCTGTCTACTTTTCAGGCTTTGAATATCATTCGTGAACTGCGCGGCATTAATCTGATCGGCATGGATGTGGTCGAGGTTGCACCCGCATACGATCATGCTGAAATTACCGCGCTGGCGGCGGCGCAGATTGCGATTGAGTTGTTATGCCTTTTTGCGGAAAACCGCGCGGAATCGAGTGTAAAAAATGCAGCCGACGATGCGTGACGATACCTTGAAACCTGGATGGAATAATGCCGACGCCCAGGCCCTGTACGCCATGGACAACTGGTCGGATGGCTTTTATTCCGTGAATGAGCGGGGGCATGTTGCGGTCTGTCCTACTTCCGACCTGACGTTGCAGATCGATGTCATGGATGTCATTCGCGCAGCCCGCACCGAAGGTGTTTCCCTGCCTATGCTGATTCGTTTCCAGGATATCATCAGCGCGCGCGTGCACCGCCTGAATCTGAAATTCCAGGACACCATACAGGAATGCGGCTATGCGGGAACTTACCGCAGCGTCTACCCGGTCAAGGTCAATCAATTGCATGAGGTGGTGACTGAAATCCTGGATGCAGGCCAGGCGTTTAACATCGGATTGGAATGCGGCTCGAAAGCAGAGCTGCTGGCGACATTGCCGCTGGTGGGTGATAAGACTTTGCTGCTTTGCAATGGCGTCAAGGACGATGTCATGCTGAGTCTGATGCTCAATGCGCAGCAACTGGGGCAGCAGGTCGTACCGATTATCGAGAAATATTCCGAATTCGAGCAGTTGATGGCACTGGCCAAAGCGCGGTCTTTGCGGCCGCGCATGGGTGTGCGCCTGAAGCTTGGCACCAGAGGATCGGGGCACTGGTCCGAGTCGGGCGGTGCGCGCTCCAAATTCGGCCTGACCCTGCCTGAACTGGTCATGCTGGTGCATCAGCTCGAGCGCGATGAAATGACAGAACAGCTGGAATTGCTGCATTTTCATCTGGGCAGTCAGATATCCGATATTCAGGTGCTGCGCAGCGCGGTCAAGGAGATTACGCAGATCTACGCCGATCTGACCCTGCGGGGATTACGGATCAGGTACCTGGATGTCGGCGGCGGGCTTGGCGTCAATTACGGCGCGGATTACAGCAATCCGGACAGTTTCATCAACTACGGCTTGAAAGAGTATGCCAATGTCATCGTCTACAGCGTCAAGGAAATCTGCGATGAACGCGGGGTACCTGTCCCCGATCTGCTGTCCGAGAGCGGACGGGCGTTGACCGCGCACCACTCCTTGCTGGTCGTTCCCGTGCTGGGTGTGCACAAACCCGACAGTACGTCACCGACACCGGTTCCTGACGATGCGCCTGCCGTTGTGACGCGGATGAATGCGGTGCGCCGTGAAGTGGAACTGACCGAACATGTCGCCGCTGTGCTGGAGTGTTATCATGATGCGCTGGAAATCCACGAGGAAGGCGAGCAGATGGCACGGCTGGGCTACCTGCCGGTAGAACATGCGGCGCAACTGGAAACGATATATTGGAGCATCTGTCGTGTTGCGCTGCGCAAGCTGGCGGCGGCTGAACTGAATCCGGTGCCTGCGGAACAACTGGAACTGGAGAAACAGCTCACCGATCTTTATCTGGGCAATTTTTCGGTGTTTCATTCGATTATCGACCACTGGGCGATCGGTCAGACTTTTCCCGTCATGCCGCTGCACCGGTTGCTGGAAAAACCCGAGCGCAGAGGGCAACTGGTCGATCTGACCTGCGATTCGGATGGCAAGGTCAGTCAGTATATTACGTCATCCGGCACGGTGAATTACCTTCCGCTGCATGATTTCAGCGCCAGCGAACCCTATTATCTCGGCATATTTCTTGTCGGCGCCTATCAGGAGATACTCGGCGACGCGCATAACCTGTTCGGCCGCGTCGATGAAGTGCATATTTACGCCAGAACGGAGGAAGAAGGCGGGTTCTGGATAGAGGAACTGCTGAAAGGCGTCAGCGTCAAGGAAATGCTCAGCCAGGTGCAGTATTTCCCGAATGATCTCGATCGGCGCATGTCGGAATTTGTCCGCCAGCAGGTCAATGCAGGCCGCATCAAACCGAACGACGGCACCCGGATTCTGACCATCTACAATCGCCACCTGGAGGATACGACATACTGTAATGCGCGCAATAACAATACCGTATGACTGAACATGTCAGCGAAGCGCATTGATTTTTTGATTATTCTAGTCGTGGACATGGATGGAACTGCGCGGGATATTCGCTGCGTTACTAGCTCCAGCTTTGTGTTCAAACATTTTTATTAAGCGACAATGTCGTACGTTAGCTAGCAGGGCAGGTAATCGTTCACCCATCCGAATAAGAACTATGAAATACCACGAAAGTCAACGAGATAAACAGCTTCGAAAACGTTTTGCAAATGACAATGCTCATTCGTTACTGCGACAGATTGTGCTTAAGGAGGGGACACTTCGTGGGCTTGATGCTTTAAATATCTCATTTCAATATCCTATTACTGCAATTGCTGGTAAGAATGGCACTGGAAAATCGACAATCCTTGCCTTGGCCTGCTGCGCATATCACAACAACAAAAATGGCTTTAAGCTTCCGAGACGCAAGAATACCTACTACACGTTCTCTGACTTCTTTATCCAGCACACGGAGGAAGTTCCCCCGGAAGGAGTCGAAATCGAGTATTACATCGCACATAACAAGTGGAAGAAAACTCCATTATTGCCAGATGGTGTTGGCATTGGAAAGCAACGTCGTTGGAAGAACAGGGGCGGCAAGTGGAATGACTATGCCAGCCGCGTACAAAAAAATGTAGTCTTCCTAGGAATTGAACGAATTGTTCCACACAGCGAGCGTAGTCAATCACGTTCATATTCGAGAGTATTTAGTGATAGGACAGTGAAAGGATGGGAAGATAAGGTCAAAGATGCCGTGGGGTCTGTGCTAGGGCGAGCTTACGGCAACTTTAGATACCTCGAACATTCGAAGTACAGCCTGCCGATCGTACAAGTTGGCGATACGACGTATTCCGGCTTCAATATGAGTGCCGGCGAAAACGCATTGTTTGAAATTTTCTCGACTATCTACTCATGTGGCGCAGGTTCTTTGCTCGTACTGGATGAAATTGAATTAGGGCTTCACGCAGAAGCTCAGTGTCGCTTCATTTCGCGCCTCAAAGATGTTTGCGACGAAACACACACGCAGGTAATTTGTACAACTCACTCGCGTGAAATTCTTGACTGTTTACCCTACGACGCGCGTTTTTTTCTCGAAAAAGTGAATGGCAAATCTAAGATCACGGAGGGGATTTCGTCGGACTTTGCATTTTCTAAACTTGCAGCTGTTCCAGGTACTGAACTTGATCTTCTAGTTGAGGATGAAGTCGCGAAAACCATCCTTCTTACATCCTTGCCAGCCGCGATTCGTTCTCGTGTCGCCATCACCGTTATTGGATCAGCAACTGCTCTTGCGCGCCAGCTTGCTGCTATTAACGTTCGAGGCGAGAAGCGTCCTACACTTGCTATTTTTGATGGCGATCAACGTTCAAAACAAAAAGATAATTTCACGCACGCCAAAGACATGTGTGAAAATCCGAAAGGTAATTTTGATGAATGGTTTGCTACTCACATTGACTACTTACCGGGTGATACTTGGCCAGAGGCTTGGCTTGTTCAACGTGCAACCGAATGTATTTCAGCGCTTTCGTCCGCCGTATCATGCGAGACTGACATGCTTAAGGATATTCTCGAATATGGCCTTCAAGCTGGGAAGCACAACGAGTTCTACGAAATTGCAAAACAGCTTGGAGTTGAACGCGAGATGTGTTTGCAGTCTATAGCTATGACCGTCACGAATACATTTAATCAGGAATTTATCCCGTTAATTTCTCATATTGAAAATGCACTGAACGATGCTGGTTAACGAAAAAGATTGACAAGGTAGGGTGTAATAACCAACGGGCATGCACCTTATTTTCTACCTGCGGCATCCATCAAAGATTCAGTCATCTACCGGCAGTCTCTCAGACATTTGCCGCATTTCAGGTTCCTTTCTCAATATTCATATGAATGGATTTCGTTGAATGATTGCGCGTCAAATCCCGGTAATTTCGCCATCATCGGTCAGGCCGATGCGGCACGCGGCTGGTTCGCGCGGGAGTCCGGGCATGGTGACGATATCACCGGTCAGCACCAGCAGGTAACCCGCGCCGGCGGCGATGCGCACTGACTCAACCGGCAGTGCGAAGTCGAGTGGATGGCCTACCAGCTTCGGATCGCCGCTGAGCGACAAATGGGTTTTGGCGATGCAGACCGGTAGCCGGTCGTAACCCAGCGCGCTGATACGTTCGAGATCCTTTCTGGCGGTACGGCTGAATTCGACGGTGCCGGCGCCGTAAATCGTCTGCGCTACGGCGGTGATTTTCGCTTCAGGGCTGGATTCCAGGTCGTACAGAAAGCGCACGGCGGGCTGCGGTCGCGCGGCCGCGTTGACTACCGCATGCGCCAGTGTTTCGGCTCCGGCGCCGCCATCGGTGAATCCGGTAAAACGCGCCGAATGCAGCCCGCATCCGGCGCACCAGCGTTCGATGGCAGTCAATTCGTGCTGATTGTCGTCAGGAAAACGGTTGATCGCGATGACCGGCTCGAAGCCAAATACGCGCACGCTCTGGATATGATGATTCAGGTGTTCCAGTCCGCGTTCGATTTCGCCGCCATTATCGTTATTGCCGATAAAATCGGGGTTTCCGCCACCGTGAATTCTCAAGGCGCGCACGGTTACCACCAGCACTACGGCGCTGGGCCACAGGCCGGAACTGCGGCATTTCAGGTCGAAGAATTTTTCCGCGCCCAGGTCGAAGCCAAATCCGGCTTCGGTCACCGCATAATCCGTGAATGTAGCTGCGGCGCGAGTGGCTATCACACTGTTGCAGCCATGCGCGATGTTACCGAACGGCCCACCGTGGACAAAAGCGGGAACGCCTTCGCTGGATTGCACCAGATTCGGCAGTATGGCGTCGTGCAGCAGTGCCGCCATTGCGCCGGTGGCTTGCAGGCTTTGTGCGGTGACCGGCTTTCCCGAGCGGTCGAAGCCGACCAGAATGCGCCCCAGCCGGGCTTTCAAATCAGCGGTGTCCTCGCTCAGGCACAGAATGGCCATGATTTCTGATGCGGCGGTGATGTCGAAACCGGTTTCGCGCGGTACGCCATTGAGTCTGCCGCCCAGTCCGATGACTGTCTGGCGCAACGCGCGGTCGTTGATGTCCAGTACCCGGCGCCAGAAAATCTGGCGATGCTCCAGATCGAGCTCGCTGCGGAAATGAATCGCATTGTCCAGCAGCGCGGCCAGCAGGTTATGTGCCGCGCCGATGGCATGCATGTCGCCGGTGAAATGCATGTTGATGCGGTTCGCCGGTTCAAGCTGGCAACGCCCGCCGCCCGCGCCACCGCCCTTGACGCCGAAAACCGGACCCAACGAGGGTTCGCGCAGCGCCAGCGCCGTTTTTTTGCCGATACGGGCAAGACCCTGCGCCAGACCGATGGCGACGGTGGTTTTGCCTTCACCGCTGCGAGTCGGGTTGATGGCTGAAACGAGGATGATTTTGCCCGCCGGCGATATGCTTTTGCCGGGCAGGGCGTGTTGCAGAAGCTTGGCCATATGCGCGCCGTGGCACATCAGCGCCTCGGGTTGCAGGCCGAGGGTTGCGGCGACTTCGTGTATGGGACGCATGATTTGTGTGTCAGGAATTCGGTTTTCAGATTAAATCAACAATGCTGCGGATCGTGTTACGCAGCATACAATGAGGTTACGGATATGTCGACAAGGTGGAAACGTCAGGTAAACCCGAACGGCTATTAAAGCCCATATTATAAGATCGTGTAAAAAAACTTTTTTCTGCTAACATTGCATCAACCACAAGAGAGGGGGAGGTCCGATGAAATTGTATATTCTGCTGATCAGTTTATTGCTGAGTGGCTGCTCTGCCTTGCCGTCCGTTTTCAGTGATGCGCGTATCAAGGATGTCACTTACGCTCAGGTGCTCGCCGATGCGGAAAGCTATACGAATACGATGGTGCGCTGGGGTGGCGTCATTATCGGTCTGGAGAATGAAGAAAGTCAGAATACGCTTAAGGTCATGTCTTATCCATTGGATTATTACGGACGCCCGGATATTGACAGCGAGAGTGAAGGCTATTTTGTCATCAAAAGTCCTGAGCGGCTTGATCCGGAACAGTATACCGTAGGGCGGGAACTGGTCGTTGTGGGCGTTATTGAGGGCAAGACAGCGCCTTCGCCCGGGCATGATGGCATCGGGCTGCCTGTGATCAAGGCCAATGGCATTCATTTGTGGCCGGTGGCGTATCGCAGTAATTATTACTGGCATTGTCCGTCCTGTTATTTCCAGCAGTTGTACTGGTAGACAGCAAATATGTGATTGACTATGCTTTGTATACTGTTAAGTTGTTAATCGGGTCGGAACACTATGCTGAATGTGTTTATTACCGTGGATACGGAAATCTGGTGCGATGGCTGGGAAGACCTGGATCGCAAATTTCCGAAATACTTTAAATCCTATGTTTATGGGCCGACACCGGATGGCGATTTTGCATTGCCGGGTACGCTGTCCATTCTTGAGGAATACAATATTCCGGCTGTATTTTTCGTTGAACCACTTTTTTCTGAAAAATTCGGCATCGAGCCGTTGAAAGAAATCGTCGGTTTGCTGCAGGAAAAAAACCAGGAAATCCAGCTGCATATGCATCCCGAATGGGTTAATGAGGTTGGCGATCGCCTGCTGCCAGCGATTAAGGAGAAAATCCCGAACATGACCTGTTGCACGCGGGAACAGCAGTCGCAATTGATCAAGTGGGCAATACAGCGCATGAGTGAAGCCGGTGTCAACCATATCAACGCGTTCAGGGCGGGCGGTTTCTGCGCTAACCGCGCTACGCTGCATGCGGTGGCCGAGAACAATCTTGTCTTTGACTCGAGCTACAACCTTTCGGGGCCAATAGGCGTGAGCGATATCGCTTCAGGCGAATGGCTACACCAGCCCCGTTATGTCGATCTTGTTTATGAATATCCTGTGTCGGTCATCAAGGACCCCATTCGCGGAAAATACCGGAATGTGCAGATCAATGCGCTGTCACTGGCCGAATTGATAAGCTGTCTGGAAACCGGTTTTGCAGACGGATGGGATTCGCTTGTTGTTGTCACGCATAACTTTGAACTGCTGAGCCGTGACAAGACCCGGGTCGATAAAATTGTCCGGAAAAGATTTCAGCGCTTCTGCCAGTATCTGGATCAAAACAGGGATCGCTTTTATGTCAGAGGGTTTCGCGATCTGCCGCCGAAAGATGTGCAACCCCAGCCGCCAGTCATGCCGGGCAGTCTGATTCCTGCCGGCTTCCGGTATGCGGAGCAGGTGTTGCGCGGCCTGCTGTATCATTGAGCGCAACTCGATTATTGAATTGCCGCATTGCCGGCTAACCTGATTTATTCGGAAGGAGTTTTTTGTGCTGCAAGAGACTGGCGACTATACAATTTCAAAACAGCAAAGTGATGCTTTTGCCGAGCTGTCAGGTGATTACAATCCGCTGCATGTGGACGCTGTTTATGCGCGGCGATTGCAGTTCGGCCATCCGGTTATTCATGGTATTCATCATTTGCTGAGTACCTGGGATATGGTCAATATCGCTGGACTGCAGCATGGCAGCCCAGCGCCATTGCAGCTCAGCGAGCTTGTTGCTACTTTTCCAAATCCGGTGCGTGCGGGGCAGCGTATTGATTATCGCTGTGAGCTGCTTCCCGAGCAGCGGAGTGCAGTGATTTCCGCTGTTTGTGAAGATCAAAGAATCCTTTCGCTGAGACTTAAATTTTCCATGAATGACAGGGCAGCGCCGGGTGCATTTTTACCAGCGTGCCCACCGAAAGAAACGCCCTTGGATCAGGATTTCCCGCCGACGCATGATTCCGGAAAATGCCTGCTCTACCTTGACCATGCCCATGCAAAACAGCTGTTTCCCGATCTCATGCGCTATGTTACACCACAGCAGTTGGCGCAGATTATCGCATGTACGCGCATCGTCGGCATGCAGTGCCCCGGTTTGAATTCTATTTTTGCGGGGATACGATTGAATTTCAGCGCCGGTGACGCTGGTAGCGGCGATGATGATGAAATCCGCTTTTCCGTGACATACCGGGATGAGCGCGTGAAGATGCTGAAGATTGACGTTGAAGCGGCAGGCATGAAGGGTACTCTGGATACATTTTTACGCCCTTCACCCGTGAAGCAGCCATCCTATGCCACGGTTTGCGCGACAGTTGCCGATACCCAGTTTGCAGCGCAACGTGCTCTGGTCGTCGGCGGCTCCAGAGGTGTTGGGGAAATTACCGCCAAGCTTCTTTCCGCAGGTGGTGCGGATGTCATCATCACGTATCACCAAGGGCTGGAAGAAGCGGAAAAAGTGACGAAGGAAATCATTGATGGCGGTGGACGCTGTACAGCTGTTCCGCTCGATATGAATGCGCTGCCGGAGGAGTCGCTGATTTTATTTGGAGCGCAATTGCCGACGCATATTTATTATTTTGCGTCACCGCATATTTCGCTCAATCGCACCAGGGTCTGGAACACAACACTGTTCAGCCAGTTCTGCCAGTTCTATCTCGATGCGTTTGCCGGTCTGGTGTCTTTGTATGCCGGTCATGCGTCGCAATCCGGCGCGTCCATGGCTTTCTTTTATCCTTCAACTGTTTTCATTGAGAAACCGGAAAAAGGCTTTGCCGAGTATGCTGTCGCCAAGGGCGCGGGGGAGATGCTGTGCAGGCAGCTTGAGGCCAGATATCCCGGCATACGGTTTTTCATGCCGCGCCTGCCGCGTATGTCGACCGATCAGACTTCGAGCATTATCCCGATCAAGTGTGAATTCGCGCTGGATGTGATGCGCGAGGAACTGGGCACGGTCAAATAATTCTGGTTGTTTTTTGATTAAAAAGGATCGTACAAGGTTTTTCCCTGCTTTGCCGCCGCGATCAGCTTGCCGGTTACCGTATGCGCTTTTGCAGCAAAAAAGGGAACGTGATGAAATTTCCAGAGCTTCAGATCTTCCTTACCCAATAGCTGTGGGAGTCTGGTGATGTTGAAATGGCCTTGAATGCCTGAGCCGTGCAGGGTTACCGGAATCTGCTCCTGACCGTCAATCACGGTAACAATGATATTTTCTTCAGTATCCACTTTTCTCGGTATTGGAAACGCGTCCCCCATGATGCCTTCTACATGATGCGTTTGCGTCATTACGTCAAATGATTTTCCTATACCAATGATCAGTGTATTGTGCGCCGCCATGTACTCAAAAGGCGAACCGCTTCCCGCGGGGCCCGATGCATTTTCATGCCCTGCGGTCAACGCTTTTGCCAGAGGCCCCAGTGCGGACACCCGGTAGACCGGATGGCGGCTTTGAATCACGCCTTTTGTACGCCTGAACAGCTCGGTTGCCAACCCCATTTGTGAGGGTGTTTTGTTGAGATTGAAGACTGGATTTACTTTGAATGTATCGATTACCGAGCCAATTCTGGGATCACCGAAAAAAAACGCCGGCATGACCAGCGTCCGTTCCATACCGCAGAAATCAATCAGCATGCGTACGAGTTCAAGCGGACTGCCATCATAATAGGGCAGCATGTGATTGACTGAGCTGTGCACCATCAGGATTTCAAAGTCAGGATCCAGGGTTTCTTCAAGATGTTGCCGCAATGCTGCGGTGTCAAATGTGCCATGGATGATTTTTAAAACGGGTGTCAGCGTTTTGCGCAGCGCATAATAACCGTTACGCGCTCTGAGAAACGTGTTGTCCGGCAAAAAGCGCTTTGCCGTCTTCGAAACAGAATGAAGCCAATCCATGAGCGGTTATGCCTGGTCAGGTTGCATTTTTTCTATGAACTTTGTAATCGATTGGATCGAATTAAGCTTGGCAAAGTCTTCGACATCCAGGGCGATATCGAATGTCTGCTCAATTGCGATCATCAGATTGACATGCGCAAGCGAATCCCAGCCATTGGTGTTTTCCGCAGTACTTTCCCGGGTAATGGTCGACGGAGAAACATTCAGCGTTTCTGCAACAACATGGATGACCTGTTCCAATACACTCATTTTGTTCGAACCTGTAAGTTGTTTCTAAATTGATGGCAGCAATTATGCGCCGGTATTTTCTATTTCAATTTCGATCGGTGGGAATAAATTTCTGTCCAGCGGTGAAGCGGACAGGTTCCGTTTGTAATGGCCCGTTTCATTTTCCGGGGTGAAACCGTGCCTGTTGAAAAAATCAGCAACCAGGTTGTTCTTCTGTGTCGGGATATACGTTGCGGTAATTTGCGTAATTCCCATCCTGGCGAAATAGTCCAGCATGGCGTATAAAAAGGCGCTTTCTGCTGATCTTCCTATCACGCGGCATGACATCAGAAAATTGTCGATGTCGATTGCTTTATCAGTCAGCTTGTGAAATAAAGCCAGACCGACGATGCCGCTGTTGCCAAAAATATCGCTTAATGTAAATGAGCTCACGGTCCATTGGTTCGATTCGGTAAAGTCAAGAATCTGTTGCTCGCTGTAGCGCCGTGTCGTCACATTGAACTGGTTGGTTTTCTGAGTGAGCTGCGCCAGCCGGGCGATATTTTTCCTGGAATCGATTTCAATGCGCATTTTCATTTTTAATGATGCGAGATAACTGTTTAAATCGCCGCCAAGTGCGCTTGCATTCTGCCTGAATTGTTTTCGTTGTTTTTCCTGTGCATAGAGTTGTGTTTTCAAAGCATCTTCTTCGGTTAAAGAAAGTATTTCAAGTCTGGCGACCTGTTCGAGGCACATGGGTATGTCAATGGGTTTTGATGGTGTCTGGATCACTTCGATCTGCGGCAGCCGGCTTCGTATAATGTCGCATTCATGACTGCTATCGTCTACAAATATGAATGCTTCCAGACCCAGATTCAGTTCGTCCGATAAAGCCACAAGATTGTCGACTTTGGGCAGCCAGTTGATACGTTCGGCGGCGAAGTGATGCCTGCGCAGTATCTGATGGGGATGGTTGTCCAGGATCTCGTGTACGTCCTCGGTATTATTCTTACTGCATAATGCCAGAATGAATCCGCGTTTCTGCAAATCGAGCAGCCGCCGCTGAAAAGCGACGTAAGTATTGCCGGGATACTCCGGTCCGAGTGCAATGCCATTGATACCGTCTTCTCCGATAATTCCTCCCCACAAAGTGTTGTCAGCATCCAGCGCAATCACTTTTGCCCTGGGATAAACCGAGATCGCCATTAAGTTGACCAGTCGGCGCGCAAATTCATTAGCTGCTAACGGCGTGAATGGAAAGCGCGAGGCATACCAGAAACGGAAATCGAAGAAATGAAACCTGCCGATATCGGCAAGTATTTGATCCATGTCGAAGAACAGGGTTGATTCGAATGCATTGTTCAGCGCACCGGCAAGTTGCTTTTTTAAGGATGTCCGCCACAAATTCTCGGAATGCCTGGATTGCGCGTCGTAGATTCCCAGTGCAGGCGGCATGATGGGCGGCAACAGCGTCAACACGATGCGCGCGGATGTGTTGGCGCGAAACATGGCTAAAATTTCGAGGACGCGCTTGACTGCGTCTTGGAACAGATCGTCTTCCTGATGTAAGTGCAGCCCGGAATCTGGATTTGAGAATTCCGGATGAATATCATCCAGCGTCAGCATGAACAGAATCATGTCAGGTGCGTGAGCATACAAACCGGAGTCCTTCTGACTTTCCATCAGATTTAGTCCATACGGGGCGTGATAAGTCTTAAGATTTATGCCCTGAGTGACGGCATGAAAATGCAACCATGGATCGAGGAGGTCACTGGTGTAGGTGTGAATAACACCCAGTCTGAATTCTTTTTCGGGCGGCTCGGTTTCGCTTAAGCGCTTGGTTAGTGCGTGAGTTTCTGGGAGAGAGAGGTTCTTAGACCAGTTAGATGCCTGCTCTTTTAATGCTCTCCTGGTTTGCGTTGCAAAATGATGGTTAGGATTCTTTTTCACGGACTCTGTTCAATTAACGCATTTCTCTGGTTCTCGCAAATGGGTAACTTACCATAATTTGATACTTTGCGTGATGCCTATTTACGGGCAAAAATGTTGTCATATTTACGTTTCTCTTTGTCTTGCGGCTGCTGTATGGTATCTGCGCTGGCTGCATTGGCAATGGTGTGTCTGCTGAAATTTGTCAGGTATTCGATGATCGATGCCTGAACAATGCTGATTATTTCAGACCAAGCTGGAAAGAAGGGCAGATTTAAACAGGATCGGATGACTTGTGCGTCTAAATGGATTTGCAGGGCAGGATAGGAAGGCAGTTTGTGAAAATATGTCAGGGAAAACTGACAGAATTACCGGGAATTGGAAAAGTAAGCGCGTGAAGTTGTTTACTGAATAAGAATTTGGGATTGCTATGACGCTGAAGCGTTAAAAATTACGCGATGATTGACGAAGGTTGAATGAGCTTGTGTAAGAAATTTATTGATAAGTAATAAATTAGGTAATACACAGACATCTTACTTTTTGGAGTGGATGTCTGTGTATCTTTGATGGCCAAGTTTACATGCTGTAAATAATGAAACCGATGATGATAAATGCTACGGTTGTAATACCAATAAGTTTCAATGTTTGTCCATCAGTTGCTCTGTTTGAATCATCACTCATTATCTTAATCTCCTTATAAGTTGTTGACTTTTTTCAAAATTTATTCACCTAAGTCGATTAAAAACCGACTCATCTGAAAAAAACATCCACACAAAAAAAGCGGGAAATGTTAAAAACATAACACAGATCTCTCTGTTCTCCAGTTTTCCGGTTGCTCGTGAAACGCATCTTTCTGTTTTGTTGAGCGCTCGCAACCTACTGGAAATATTATTATTTTTATCATAACAGTTTTGTTGTTACTCACCTATCAACCGTTACGTATCGAAATTCTAACCTACATTTTCTGACAATGAAAGATGAGTTTTGAATTTAACCCCAAAATTTTTGCGGATTTATTTCATTCTTACGTAAAATATTCGACACGGATTTGAAAATTCCGCACTATGCCGCCTGCGCCGGTTTTGTGGAATGTGCTGTGAATTTATTTCCATGACCGCGATTCTGTCTGAACCTCGTTACTGCTACGCTAACTAGAAACTAATCGCTTATGAAGCCTAATAGGTCGCGTAAGTGTTTCAAAACAAAAAAGTGTAAACTGCCTGGCATGTTGCCTGTGCAAGTGTATTCTCAAAGTGGCTGATATGCGATGGATAATCTACTCATAGCAATTGAACAATTAATACCAGTTGAGATATTAATCAATCTGACGTTAATCTCTCTGGTCAGTTTTTTTGCTTCGCTGATTATTATTCCTGTCATCCTGGTTCACTTGCCGCATGACTATTTTGATATACGCATAGCTCGTCACTGGTTAAAGGATCGCCATCCTTTTCTGCGTATTCTGGGGCTGATTGTTAAAAATGTTTTAGGTGTTGCGTTTGTGATCGCAGGTTTTATTATGCTTTTTCTGCCCGGACAAGGCATTTTAACCATGCTGGTAGGTCTGTCGCTAATGGATTTTCCAAAGAAACGTCAGCTGGAAATCAAAATTATCGAGCAGCCGTCCGTTCTGAAAACGATTAATACACTACGCCGAAAATATAATAAATTGCCGCTTACATTGTCGTAGGCTGGACTATGAGCGATGCGGGTTGCTTGAACCTTGGCCTGTAAATATATACGCTGAAAAAATAACCCCCGCAGTTTCACAACACATGGCGGGGGCTTGTTGAAATCTATCGCACTTTAAGTGAGTTCAATGTCTGACGTCTGCTGGATTCCAGCAAGCAGCCAGACAGAATTGGAGTCATTTAAATTTTTTTCCACGTGCCATATTTCGTCAAAGGCTTCGGGTTCACCATCCGGTAATTCTCTCATCTGACCGGTAAACCGTACGCTTGCAATTGCTGAATCATGATTTGTTTCAACATTCAGGAGGTTTGCGTCAAGAAACATGACTTCGGATTTCTGCTGCGTGTTGCCGCGTTCCTGAATTTGCATACTGATTTCAGCAAGCATCTCAGGCGTCGTATATTCGCGTATATCATTGATGTCTCCGATATCATGGGCGGCTTGTAAACGAATAAAAGATGTTTTTGCATTTCTTAGGAAGGGTTCTACTTTGAAATCGGGCGGAATGTTTGAGTGACGCGATTCCGTGCTGCTGGCTCCTGTAGTTCCTGTGGCTTGACCGAATGGAGATTGCGCTGTGCTGTCTCGAGTAGGAGTACTGACACCTGAATATTGCATCGGCCGTTCATGCTCGACAGTGCGTGGTTTACGCATCGTGCGTATGATGAAAAAAATGACGCCAGCGATAAGGATCAACATCAGAATGTCCATCATGTTGATTCCTTCGAATGCGCCACCCATGAATAAGGCGGCTAGCAAGCCGCCCGCTGCCAGCCCGGCTAACGCGCCGCCCCATTTGCTGCCTCCGCCCGCTGCTGCGGCACTTTGCGTTGAAGCGGGTGCTTGTTGTTGATTGGGTGTTGATTGTTGATTGAGAGATTGCCGCTGCTTGCCAAAACTTTTTCCGCTGCCCATGCGTTTAGCTTCCGCGTCAACTGCTATCAGACTCACCGTGAAAAATGTTAATGTCAGGAAAATAAAGAATTTTTTCATTAATTGCACTCCCAAAAAGATTATGAAGTAAAAAGTATAACACCGGGTGTGTTGCAATACCTGCTTGTCAATGAAGTTCGCCGAGCGCCTGTAAATGTACTGAAAGCAGTCTGTTGGCTTAACGTTAATCTGTGCGCCGATGGAATAAGTAGTGGTTCATTTTCAGTTTTTTCGCATACCATGCGATGTGCCTCAAAAAGATTTCCGGCAACAATAATATCAAAAAGACATTTTGAGGAAATTTGCCGGAATGCGAATATCTAACCGGATTGCGCGGCGTCCGGATGCTCACATCGGATATTTACGATTATTTGTGGCGTCGTCGAAAATCATCCTGTTTGCCTTCTGGTATTTGTCTTACGCAGATTTTAGGGGGATGTTATCCAGTTGCTAGCCGGTATTTTTGCAAGTATATGAAAATTATAATCTTCTGTTTATAGGTCCAGCGTCATTCATCATTAAATCTGTCATGAAACGATGGAATACACAAAAAATTTTTAATTTCTGAAACTTTTGTTGATTAAAACCATCTTTATGGTATGGTTTCTAAAATCAGAAATCATTAATTGATTAGTAAATATTAATTTCTAATAAGATACAAAATCAAAAGGAGAGATTATCATGGCAACAACGTATGGAACGAGTAGTGCTGCGAGCGCGGACTACGACATGTCACTGTGGTACGACTCGAAG
>JAJSDU010000040.1 GCA_028577615.1 Nitrosomonas sp. | reverse complement strand
GCGCTTTTCAAGTAACGCCGAAATTTCCTGGGGAATGCCGCGCACCATAGCGCCTAGTGAGTAAGGCCAGTCATCACTGATTTTTCCTACTCGACTTCTTTGAATGTTCCTGTACGCACCCCGCCGCTGCGCGTGTAGCGGGTGAGCAACACACCGCCAGGCGTGGTGGTCGAGTGCGTGAGGGTAAAGGCCGATGGTTGTGCGTCGTCGCCGAACAGGCGCTTGCCGCGCCCCAGTGCAAGGGGATAAATCATCAGCCGAAGCTCGTCCACCCACCCGGCCGCAAGCCGCTGGCGCACCAGCTCGCCACTGCCCCACGCCAGCAGGTTAGCGCCGCCCTGCAGCTTGAGCGCGCGTATCGCGCCGGCAAGATCGCCCTTCAGCGCGCGACTGTTCTGCCAGTCAAGCGCATCGGATCGATGCGTGGCCACGTACTTAGGCACACTGTTGAACAGGTCAGCCATGGCATTGCCTGAATCGGGCGGGACGCGCGGCCAATATGCCGCCCATATCTCATAGGTGCGACGCCCCAATAGCAACTCGAACGGCTGCGAGAACAGGTTCTGCAATTCCTGACCGACGGCTTCGTCGCCATAGGGCGCTACCCAGCCACCAAGGCGGAATTCGCCGCTGGAATCTTCGTCAGGCCCACCGGGAGCTTGAATAACGCCATCCAGGCTGATGTGTTCAGCAACGATAAGCTTGCGCATACATTTCTCCAGGTTCGTCTTCGCAAAAATTCTTTTCGGGGAGATTGCCGTTCAAACGCTCCGTAGACGGGAATGTCTGACGAAGAAGCTCATCCGCCTGTTAGCCGGTGTCATCCTCACTCCTCCCGGCCCCCGGTCTCCGTTACCGAGGCAGCGCAAGATACTCCCGCAGGGCTACGGCATTGTTGTGCACTTCATCTTTGGCTGCATGAAGAAGCGTGACCTCGCCTGCAGTGGCGAGGGTTCGAAGACGCTTGACTGCTTCACAGGCCGCCGCTCCCGTTAACTCTTCCCAGTAACGCCGCTTGAACTCATCCCACCGTGCCGGGTCGTGCGCGAACCAGCGCCGAAGATCCGTTGACGGCGCCACCTCGCGAAGCCACTCGTCCACCGCCGCCCGCTCCTTCGAAAGGCCTCGTGGCCATAGCCGATCAACGAGCACCCGGCATCCATCCTCCGGAGTGAGTGGATCATATGCACGCTTGACATGGATGGTCATAATTCACGCCTGCTATCCGGCTAACGCTGAGATAACCGGACCGCTTTGGAACGCAAGCGGAAAAGCGACCCGGTTGACCGACTGGTTATATTTCAAGCTCTTCAGCCTCCCAGCCTGCGATCTGGTGATGCTTGGTAATACATACCGCATCCGGACGCAACGCGACCCGATGAGGAACGTGAACAAGCTTGCCATGGAGTTCTATCGTTAGACTACGCTCCACATTCGAGTGGGTTCTCTCTTTTCCGTCAGGATCGTAGTACACAATTCGGTGGTCGGTCGTGAGCGTCATGTAACCACGATCAAAGAGCCTGTGATGATAGCTATTCAAGAGAAGCCCATTTCTTACGTCCAACCGCTCGGAGGGAGTTGCTTGCGACCATGGCACGACATGACATGCCTCAAGCACTTCTGGCATCGCAATTTCTGTGAATGCACAGAGATTAGAATACGCTTTTAACAGCGCATCTCGGAAAATAATCTGCTTGACCTCTCTTGATTTAACAAGTGTATAAATATCTGGTGCACAAGATGGATCATGAGTCAGGGAAACTACAATAGACTCGTAAGAATCGCCAGAAGCCGAAAATCCAAATGGATTCTCAAGGCCACTCCAATCGAAGTTATAGACTTTTTCAAGACCCTCTTCGAAGTTTTCTAGGTCAAATGCGATGAATCCCGTTCCAGGCATTCCCGATGAGTTGACGATGAGAATGGTAAGAGGCGGAAGTTTTTCTTCGAGACAGTAATCTTGGATAACACCAAGAACATATCGGATTGCCCGGTGATGTACCCCCAAGGCTTGACCGAGCTCTCCATATGTAATGATGGATCGATTTTGAGCTCGCTTGGTCAGTATTGGCCAAGCTCGACAAGCCCTTTCGACTTGATTCACAGACACGACGGTTTCTCCCTTGAAATATAAACCTTATCAACCTCACTTACCGTACCGTGCAATCTTATACACACAAAGGTAACTGCGATAAGACACGCAATCCACGCTATAAAGCCGGAAAAACACCTGTGGATAAATACCGGTCGCCCCGGTCGCAGACGATGAATACGATGACTGCATTTTCGACCTGAGCCGACAGTCTGAGCGCGGCGGCCAGCGCGCCGCCCGAGGAAATGCCCGCAAAAATGCCTTCTTCGCGCGCCAGTCGGCGGGTCATGTTTTCGGCATCGGCCTGGCCGACATAAATCATTTCATCGACACGGGACGCGTCGTAAATTCTGGGTAGGTAGGCGGGTGGCCATTTCCGGATTCCCGGAATCTGCGCGCCTTCTTCGGGTTGCACGCCGATAATTTTTACCGGTTTACGCTGTTCCTTGAAAAACCGCGCGCATCCCATGATGGTTCCCGTTGTGCCCATGCTGCTGACGAAGTGGGTGATCCTGCCGTCCGTATCGCGCCAGATTTCCGGCGCGGTGCCTTCATAATGCGCGCGCGGATTATCCGGATTGGCAAACTGATCCAGAATGACGCCCTTGCCTTCGTCGCGCATTTTTTCCGCCAGATCCCTGGCGTGCTCCATGCTGCCCTCTTTTGGCGTCAGGATGATTTCGGCGCCATACGCGGCCATGGATTGGCGGCGCTCTATGCTCAAGTTCTCCGGCATGACGAGCACCATGCGATAGCCCATAATGGCCGCCGCCATGGCCAGTGCGATGCCTGTATTCCCGCTGGTGGCTTCGATCAGTGTATCGCCGGGCCTGATTTCGCCGCGATCTTGCGCGTGCTTGATCATGGACAACGCGGGGCGGTCTTTCACCGAACCGGCGGGATTATTGCCTTCCAGCTTCGCCAGAATGACATTGCTGGTCTTGCCGGGTATGCGCTGGAGCTGTACGAGCGGGGTATTGCCGACAAAATGTTCGATTGATTTAAACATAGGAGCATCCGAGATTGATGGGCGTAGATTACCACATAGACCAGACCCGTTACAGCGCAGGTCTGCGCGCTTGACAGGCTGTTAGTTCACCTGCACCAGCGGCCAGCCGATCAGCAATACTGAAATCGTCACCGCGGCGGTGACCAGATTCATCGGCAGCCCCGCTTTCAGAAAATCGGTGAAGCGATAGCCGCCCGGCCCGTACACCATCAGATTGGTCTGATAGCCTATCGGCGTTGCAAAGCTGGCTGACGCTGCCATCATGATCGCCAGGATGAAAGGAACATTGTTGAGATCGGCTTTTTCGGTGATCTCCAGGACAATCGGCAGCATCAGCAATGCAGCGGCGTTGTTGGTAATGACCTCGGTCAGTAACGAAACGGTCAGATAGGTCAGAATCAGCAGCAGCCAGGGCGTGCCGTTGCTGAAATCGACGATATTTTCCGCAATGAATTCCGCAACACCGGTTTTCTGCAACGCCATGCCCAACGCAAAAGACGCGGCGATGGTGATAATGACGGTCAGATCCAGGCTTTTTTCCGCCTGACTGGCCGAGCAGCATCCCGTGATAATCATCAGTCCCGCGCCGATCAGTGCGGCATTCAGCATGCTGATGATCTCAAATGCGGCCAAGGTGATGATGCCGACCAATATGCCCCACGCCAGATAGGCGCGTTCATGGCGCGGCGCCTCTGTATTCAGATCATTAATGAGCAGAAAATCCTTGTTGTAGCGTTGCCGGCTGACGAATGCCGGCCGGGCCTCCAGTAACAGCGTATCGCCGGCCTGAAGGATAATCGTACCGAGATTGCCCTTGATACGCTCGCCATTACGCGCCACCGCCAGTACCACAGCACCGTACTGGGCGCGAAAGCGCGCATCGCGGATTGCATGTCCGATGGCGGCGCAATGCGGCGAAACCACCGCTTCCACCAGACGCCGCTCGGCACGATGCTGCTGAAGTGTCTGCATATGTTCACCGTCGGTTGACGGCATGATGCCGTTGATGCGCAGCAAATCCGAAATGGCATCGGTTTCACCGGCAAAAACCAGCCGGTCCTCGCCCTGCAGCATCTCTTCTGAAGAAACCGCAGTGATGACCGTGCCCTTGCGTTCGATCTCGACCAGATAAACGCGCTGCAGATGCCTTAATCCGGCTTCCTGGACGGTTTTTCCGACCAGTGGGCCGTTGGGCGCGACGGAGACTTCCAGTGTAAACTCGCGTAAATTTGAGAATGCCTTGTTTTGCGACCGATCCGGCAACAGCCGGGGAAAAAACAGCCACATGAAAATAAACCCGCAGACAGCCACCGGCAGCCCGACGGCGGTGATCGCGAACAATGAAAAACCGGCTTCCCCTGTCAACGTCTGGTATTGGCCGTTGACAATCAGATTGGTACTGGTGCCGATCAGCGTCAGCGTACCGCCGAGTATGGCAGTATAGCTTAATGGAATCATCAGCTTGGAAGGGGAAATGCCAATTTTCCGGGACCAGGTATAGATGGCCGGAATCATGGTGGCGACAACCGGCGTATTATTGAGAAAACCGCTCAACAGGACTACCGGGAAGAACATCCGGCTCAGGGCCGCCCGCACTGAAGCAGGTCTGCCGAGCACATGATTGACCAGCAAATCTATCGCGCCGGAAGCATGCATTCCCGCGGCGACAACAAACATGCCCGCCACGGTAATCAACCCGGAATTACTGAACCCCTGCAACGCTTCGTCAGCGGTCAGAATGCCGGATACGCTCAGCACGGTCAGCACGGCAATCATGACAAGATGAGGCCCGATGCGCGTGAATGACAGTGTCAGCAGCGCGATGACGCACAAAAACAAGGTAAACCAGCCGGGCCAATCCATTATTTCGCCATTCCAAATGAAAATTCCGCGCGTACTATACCGCAATCACTTTTATAATACGAAATAATAAATAATGATTATTATATAGCCAATAGTTATACTCACGATCTGACTGAGTTTAGCCGAAGCAGTGACTCCATGCCCATTGCATGGCATAAAAAAAATGCTAAAATGCTAACCTTGTGTTTTGTTTAAAAAAACAAAACGCGTAAAAAAACGCATTAAGCAAAAAAACAGTCCTTTTTACGGTAACAATCACTTGCTCCACATCCATGAAAAATATTTTTGTTAGCCTGTGTCTTTACGGATTGGCGATCGCCCTTTACAGCAATCTCCTCAATTCTTATGACTCTGAAACTGGTTCGAGCAGCACACCTGCCGCAAGCTGGAACTACAAGGAAAAACTGGCCAGCTACACGGACCGCGAACGTCCGCATCGCTCATTTTTATTCGGCGAAAACCATGACGGTTATCGCTGATTGAATCCCGCGTCCTGAGCTATACCGCGTGGCTGAGCACGATGCGATAACGCGCTTTTCTGCTTTCCAGCCGCGCAATTGCCTGATTGACCTGATCAAAAGGAAAAAACTCGACCACCGGTTTGACGTTGTGCCGGACAGCGAACTCCAGCATCGTGCGTATGGTATTCGGGCTGCCCACCGGAGATCCTGAAATACTGTACTGCCCGAGTATCATCGGAAAAACCGCAATATCGAGCGCATCCAGCACAGCGCCGACAAAATGCAGACGTCCTTTTGGACGCAGCGTCGAGAGATACATGTTCCAGTCCAGCGCATGACTGACTGTGGATAAAATCAGGTCAAACTGCCCTGCCACCGATTGCAGCGCATCCGGATCGTTAGTATTCATCGTCTGATGAGCGCCGAATTGCAAGGCTTCAGTCTTCTTGCTTTCGCTGGTCGTAAATGCGGTTACATGGCATCCCCATGCCCGGAGAAACTGCACCGCCAGATGACCCAGACCGCCGATACCGATTACGGCCACTCTGGCTGTCGGTGAAATATCGAACTGCACCAGCGGATTGAAAACGGTGATGCCACCGCAAAACAATGGTCCCGCGCTTTGCGGATCGAGCGCTTCCGGCAACATAACCACGCTCTCTGCCCGGGCGCGAACTTTATCGGCAAACCCGCCATGCCGTCCAATCAACGTCCCCTGCGCCCGCGCGCACAGATTGTGATCGCCGCTCATGCAACTCCGGCAATCCATGCAATAACCGGCATGCCAGCCCAGACCGACGCGCTGGCCCGGTTGAAGATTGCTGACCTGCGCTCCCGAAGCCACGATAGTACCGATAACTTCATGCCCCGGAACAAACGGATATTCGGTAATGCCCCACGCATTCTGCAGCATGCTCAAATCGCTGTAGCAGATACCGCAGGATTCCACGGCAATCTCGACATCACGCGGTCCGATTGGGCCCGGATCATACTCGAATGGTTCAAGCTTGCCACCCGGTTTAAATGCTGCGTATGCTTTAATCATTGTGGCTCTCCTTTTGGAATATTCGATGATACGTGTACTGTTTACGAATAATCACCGCTTCACGCTTTTATGGTGAGCGGATCACAGGATTTGGAACCCCGTTCGATACTGATGCCAACCTTTTTGATGCCGCGTATAATACCCAGCTTGGCAACACTGACTTTCACCCAGGGCGCATTAAACTCCCGCATGATCGTCAACGCAATATGCTCTGCCAGCGCTTCCAGTAGTGAAAAGTGCTTTCGATTCAGAATATCGTGAATAGCCTGCACAATGCGTGCGTAGTCCATCGCGTCATCGATATGATCGGTTTCACTCGCGCGCTGGCTGGGCAGGCCGATTTCGAGATCAAGCTGTATGGTTTGCGCAACTCTGCGCTCCCAAGGGTAAACACCGATCAGGGTTTTTACTCTAAAGTCGTGCAGAAAAATAATATCCATGATGGCGGGAACGCTGAACGCTGGTAAGTGAAAGATGACGACGCCATACCGCACATACACAAGTATCGCAGTACGGGTTGATTGATCACGACTGTTTTCCTATAAAATACACAAAAATTCTAATCTATTTCCCGCGACAACGCTAATCCCGATAAATTCTCCATGACTTTACTGGCCTTCATATTCGTAGCTTATCTGATTGGTTCGATACCCTTTGCACTCATATCGAGCTGGGTTTTCCGGCTGCCGGACCCGCGGACTTACGGCTCAAAAAATCCAGGTGCAACCAACGTTCTGCGCAGCGGCAAAAAATCAGCGGCCGTATTGACGCTGATCGGCGACGCCGGAAAAGGATGGCTGGTCATTGTTCTGGCGCAGTCGCAAACCGCTGCCTGGCACCTGGGCGATGAAGCCGTTGCCGCCGCCGCACTTGCGGTATTTCTGGGGCATATTTTTCCCATATTCCTGCGTTTTCAGGGCGGCAAGGGCGTCGCAACCGCAGTGGGTGTACTGCTGGGACTGAAAGTCCTGCTCGGTCTTCTGGCGATAGCGACCTGGATCGCCGTTGCCGTCATCTCACGGTATTCATCGTTATCCGCATTAGTTGCAGCGCTACTCTCGCCCGTCTATGCTTACCTGATTTTCAGCGCTTCACTGCAGACGCTGACGGTTTCCCTGATGGCATTATTGCTGATCTGGCGTCATCAATCGAACATCGCCAATCTGCTGGCCGGTAAAGAAGGCCGCATCGGCCAGAAAAAAACGCTGTCGTGACTGTTGCCGACGGCGCGAACAGGAATCCAAATTCACCGGCAACATATGCAACATAAGTCAGCGCTATCGACGATAGCACAAAAACAACAAATATCGCTTTTCCATCTGCATAAAATACTCTCCCGAATCATTTCAGTCCGATTATTTGTACTGCAAATGAATACGCCGGTTATTTTTCGTTCCGCCCCATACCCCGGAGGCTCATAAACGCGACATTAACAGCTGCCTGATTTCCGCATCTGTCAGAACAACAGGGTTGGTCTTCATGCTGCTGCCGCGCGAATGCGCCACAACGTTATCCAGTCCCGCTTCTGACACACCAAAATGCGATAAACGCGGCAATTCCAGCTCCTGCGTCCAATCCCCCAACAGCTGTATCAATGCCGCATACGCTACCTTTTCATCATGAAACTGCTGCTGGCAAAGTATCTCTGCCGCGTAGGCATATTTTACCAGTGCTTTGTTGCCGGGTTCCCTGTCACGCATGCTTTCGATATTGACCTGCGTCGCTGATGCCACCAACGTTCCACAAACGACGCCATGCGGTATGGGATAAAAAGCGCCCAGCGGCGAAGCCAGTCCGTGCACGGCGCCCAATCCGACCTGTGCGAGTGTTATGCCTGACAGTAAAGCGCCATAAGCCATTTTCTCGCGACAGGCCTTTACTGCCGCGTCATTTTGCCGGCCATGCCGCCGGTACAGCGGAATAAGCGCATCACGCACAGCCTGTAAACCGCTGATCGCGAGGGCATCGGTAAATGCATTGGACTTGATCGACACGTAGGATTCCAGCAACTGCGTAAGCGCATCCATTCCATTGGCCGCGATCACATCCGGCGGGCAGCCTGCCAATAATTCGGGATCAACGACAGCGTATTCCGCCACCAGCTTTTCATGCCGGAAAGATTTTTTGAATCCTTTTTCGCCCTGAACACTGAGAACTGCATTTTTGGTCGCTTCACTGCCAGTGCCAGCCGTTGTCGGCACTGCAATGAAGGGAACAGCCGGTCCTTCGTAAAGCAGCTCGGGACCTACCCCTTCGAGATAATCCATAATGCTGCGCCGCACCTTCAACAGTCCCGCAATCGCTTTCGCCGCATCCAGCGCGCTGCCGCCGCCTATGCCGACCACGACATCGAAAGCGCGATCTGACAATGATCTGACCGTATCATCGACCAGCCCGGGAGAAGGCTCGTGGGGCACAGTACAGTGTTCCCAGTGGATGCCCCGCTGACCAAGCTGTTCAACAAACGACCGCCAGCCTGGCAGATTTTTGTACGAAAACGCGCCTGTCACCAGCAACGCATGTACGCCATATCCGGCAATGATCGCCGGTAATTTGCCAAAAACACCCGAACCAAATTCAATACGCGGCAGTCTTGCGATGGAAAACTCGAACATCAGTCGCTGACCGCTGGAAACAATCCCTGGTAGGCAACACCCTGTCGCGGCGCGGCCATCCAGTCCGCCACCGTTTCACGCCAGGCCAGATAATGCGCGGTCTGTTTATGCGCAGCGGCATCCTGTGACGTTTTATACGCTTCGTAAAATACAAATTTTGTCGGTTCGTCTGTTGATTGCAGAATATCAAAACGCACGTTTCCCGGTTCCTTGACCGAGCCCTCGTGGTTTAACCGACAGGCTTCCTTGAAAACCTCGACTTTTTCGGGTTTAACCGAAACATACACTATAGTTACAACCATTTTGTTCTCTCCTCTCTCTCTCCGAATCTGATTTCTACTTGTTTCGTCAAAACAGCCAAACGTTGCCCAAGTATTCGTCCACTGAAGTTACTGTACATCGCAGTTGTTGGATTGTTCAGAATGTAGTAAAAGATGACTGGCGCTGCCATGAATATTATCATGACGGGACATACTACCAAGCTTCTCGAGTAACATGGCTATCATTCGTATTAAAAACCTATTGCTGAGAACCTATATTGGCTTTAATGATGAAGAAATCAATAAGCTGCAGGATGTCGTCATCAATATGACTATCGAGGTCGATCTGACGAGCGCCATTCAGCACGATGCAGTGGATGGTTCTTATAATTACAAGATCATTACCAAAAATGTCATCGCACTGGTGCAGGAACAAAAATTCATGATGCTGGAAAAATTAACGCAATCGATTCTGGATGAGATCATGAAAAATAAGAATGTCCGTTCCGCCAAAGTGGAAGTCGACAAGCCGCACGCGTTGCGATTCGCCGAATCGGTATCGGTCGAACTCAGCGCCACACGCGATATGCAGCAGCACTCATGACAGGAACCCGAATTTTCAATGAACACGGCTATCGCAATCAATGAATGTATTATCGGCATTGGTTCGAATATCGATCCTGAACGCAGCATACAGGCGGCACTGATGATTCTGCAGCAGGAAACCGATGTCAGGGGCGTTTCAAAATGGGTTAAAACCACGCCTATCGGCATTCGCAATCAGAATGATTTTATCAATGGCGCAATCAAAATACACACGACACTGTCACAGGAATCATTCAGACGCTACCTGAAAAATCTTGAAGACAAACTGGGCCGCGACCGTTCTCTTCCCAGATTCGGGCCCAGAATCATTGATCTGGACATCGTTGTCTGGAATGACGACATCGTTGACGATGACTACTACACGCGGGATTTTGTCAAAAATGCGATCGATGAATTAAAGTCACCGATCGATATAACAAAAATCTCCAATCGTGGTATTTAACCGGTTTTTTTTATTCCGATTCCTTCAAAACAAAAAAGTTGTTGCACTTTTTTATACATTTTGGCGTATACTCCGCAGTGTCGTATGGATTCAAGTAGTAGAACAGTACCTCGATGGGTCTTTTTTTCCTTGATATTCGCTGACAGATTGCACTTGTTTTATTTAAAACAGCGCGTAACACTATGTAAATTAATAATTTTTTTAAAGGAAAATCATGGCCACAGGTATTGTGAAATGGTTTAATGACTCAAAAGGTTTTGGTTTTATCACTCCAGACGATGGTGGTGAGGATTTGTTTGCGCATTTTTCCGCCATACAAAGCTCAGGATTTAAAACCCTGAAAGAAGCCCAACGTGTGATGTTCGATATCACCAGCGGCCCCAAGGGTAAGCAGGCAGCCAATATCAGACCGCAGTAAAACCAGTCTGATAGAAATCCATCAAATTTGATGCTTAACCAAAAACCCCGGTTTTCCGGGGTTTTTGGTTTGTAACCGTTCCGGATTCATAAAAGCACAACGGGTATCAGCGTGTCATCGCATTGTGCAATCGGATGACTGCACAGCAGTTTTTTGAAGTACTTCAAACAGTCTTTATAGCAATTCCTGTTCCTCCGCTTCGGTTGAAAAAATTCACTTTTCACTTGCACTCAGTAAGTTACACTTATGCATCTTCAACTTGAGCAAGAGGAAAGTAAAATCCATATGTTCGTCCTTTACAGATCCATCAAGCTGTTTACTCTACTGACAATGCTTGTCGCTGCATCTGGCTGCTCTGTCTATATGGCTGCAAAGCAACCCAGCGCAAAAAAGATAAGCCTTTTCCAGCCTGGAACACCCCGGAACCTCCTGTTGGGTGAATTCGGCTCGCCCATCGTCAGTGAGGATCGCGAAGGTAGAAAAATCGAAATATTCAGATTCATCCAGGGATACAGCACGGGTGTCAAAACCGGCAGAGTTATCTTTCACAGCGTCGCCGATGTCTTCACGCTGGGACTGTGGGAAGTCGTTGGCATGCCGACCGAGACGGTTTTCAGTGGCAGTGAAATGGCTTTTCAAGTAAGCTACGATGACGATGATCATGTGGATGAGGTCATTGTTCTTAAGAAGAAATAACTTCGAGAAGGCTGGTCTATTCAGATTTTGTTCCATTTTTTCAAGGAGAGCTTCATGAAAAAACACATTTACGCAACATTTACTGCTGCGGGTGCAGTCTGTTTGATAGCGTTGACAGGATGCGCGACAAATGGCAGCGGCGGTAACGTTCTGGGCGCAGTCGACAGCGGCTTGGCTTCCGTGGAACAATCCGCTCAGGCCGGTAGACAGGCGATCTCCTCTGGAACAATGGCCGCATCCGGAATGACCACGGCGCCAGGACAGATCGGACTGGTCGATATTCTCGTCCAGCAGCTCGGTATCTCTCCACAACAGGCGCTGGGCGGCAGCGGCGCAATTTTTCAGCTGGCGCAAGCCAACATGACGCCGCAGGCTTTCTCCACGCTATCGCAATCGGTACCCGGAATGGCGGATATGCTCAATGCAGCGCCGGCAGTGTCCAGCCCACTGGGTATGAGCGGTATGTCCGGATTATTGGGAAATACAGGCGCAGGTGCCACACTGAATAATGCAGCCGCGCTGGCATCCTCATTTCAACAGCTCAACCTGTCCCCCGACATGATCGGTCAGTTTGTTCCTATAGTGACAGATTATGTCCGTACCACCAGTGGTCAGTTAACGGCCGATCTGCTGAATTCCGCGCTGAATGTGCGCTGACTGATGTTTGATAGGCGTGAAAAATTTTATCACGCCGCCGCAAGTTTTATGGTTGTTCGCAAAGCTTTAACAGGCTGTTGATAAACTGTATTCGAGGTAGTCGAACAAGGCATAAACTGACGAAGAAGCAGAGTTTATGCCGGATAAATCAGCAGTCCGGGCCTGTTTTAACAACCGCGCAGCGGCAACCCGGAGAGTTTCTCAACGCCTGTTGGCGCTTTCCGGGCCCCCTCTGTGCACTCATTTTAAAGTAAACAGCACGCGGCTACCTTTGTCATTCATTGCATTGCCATTTTGCATTGCGCCGGTTACAAAAACCCGGTCTCCGGCGATGCCGCCTTTCTCCAGCAGCCAGCTCTGCGCCGCGAGTGCTCTGTCTTGCGCAAGTTCGCTCATTTCATCAGCGCTTACTGTTGCGTGCTGAAGCAATAACTGCTCCATTTCCTGGTCTGGTAATGTTTTTGTCAAGCCTAAAAAATTAGTCGGTTTCTCAAAATCGGCTGCTTTATATTCCACTTCAAGATATTGACTGTACTCATCCGGCGTCAGCTCAACTTCGGTAAGCGTCCCCCCGGTTTCGCCCTTTCTGGCGTCAGCCGCGAGTTTATGCGCAACAACCCGCCGCCGCAGTTGCGCCTGTTTTATGCCTTCATAATCAATCGCTGGATCGATATGGCCCGCAATCTCCAGACGCAATGCAGGGCGTTCACTGAGTATCTGTGATAAAGCCTGCAAACGATTCTCCGCTTCAGCTTCAATCACAGCGGAACCTGGAGAAAACATAATCTCAGACAATTCCACATCCTCTCCCAGCATTGAACCCAGCAAAGTAAAAGGCGCGGTTACCGCACGCGTGATCAGATTGACGAATGCTTCCAGAATAATGTCGCCCAGGCTGAACTTGGGATCATCCAGCGAACCTTTGACCGGCAGATGGATATCAATTTCACCCTGCCGGTTTTTCAGCAGCGCAATCGCCAGCTCCAGTGGCAGCGATAATGCTTCTTCACTTTCCACGCGCGAACCCAGCGTCAGCTGATCGAGAAAAACGTTATTCTTTGCGGTTAATACGCCTTCCTCGACACGATAATGCACATCGACCGACAACTTTCCTTTCTCAATACCGTAACCGATATACCTGCCGGAATACGGGCTGAATGACGGCAGGTCGATCGCTTTTGCCTTTGCGGCAATCTCCAGCGAGAGTCTGGAATCGAATGGCTGAATGCTGCCTTGAATTTCCAGCGGCGCTGACTTGTCGATGGCGCCTTTAATGTCGATCGCCCCCGCTCGCCCGGCCTGAATCGGGCCGATCTGGCCGTGCAACCCTGTCAGCCGGGCATGGTAATTCGGCTGGATGAAGCGGTCGTGAAAATCGACATTGCCTTGTTGCAGCAGGATCTTACCAATGCGCAGCGGCGAGTTTTTTTCTTCTTTCGCTTTGCCAGTATCCGCCCCGATCTGGCTGCTTTCATCAGCCGCTGCTTTCTCCCGCCGCCCAATATGATGCAGATTCAATTCACCGTCCGGCTGCAATATGACATGCGCATAAAAACCATCCAGCCTCACCGCGTCCATATTTATTTTCAGTGGATCGCCGGCAAAATCCAGGCCGCTGATGTCCACACTTTTCCAGCGCGCCACATCTCTGGATATTCCGGGATCAAGAATGCTGAAGTTTCCCAGCCGGGCCTGGCCGTTGGCAGCAACATTCAGCGGACTTCCGCCTGCTTTAACGCTGCCGCTGAAAGAAACATCGCCACTCGTCAGCACCACATTCAACGCATCACCCGCCCAGCCCTGCAAGGACACCAGATCAACTGTTTTTAAATCGAGATTCATATCCGCAACGAAAGGCGACCAAGCCAGCAAGCCGCGGGTTTCGATACTGCCGCGATTGTTAACTACCGCGGTCATTGTCAGATCAAGCGGTTTTTCACCACTGATGTCGATATTTTTCGCGATCAAATCCAGCGGATCAATCGTCATCGGCACGATATTCGCCATCGTCTGGTCGGTATACCGAATCACAGCGGCGTTCAACCGCAGTTGATTAATGGTTACGATCCACGACCGCGTTTTATCTTCGGCTTGCGGCGCTTCTGCCTGCGCAGCTTCAGCTTGCGCAACATGTTCAATCCGTGCTTCAGTCGAAGGCTTTCTGCCGGGTATCGGAATCGCTGCCGAGACAGCCTGAGTATTCGGGACCACCGCCACCGCTGCATCCTCCGCTGAACCGAAAAAACGCATCAGCTCAATGCTGCCATCCGGGTTACGGTTAATCACGCTACTCAATCTGTCCAGCGTAATCGCATCCAGAACAATCCGTTTATCCGCAAAATCGAGTCTGACGCCACCGGCCGAGAGCTTCGTCAATGACAAAACGGCTGCCTTGCTTTCTGCCAGACCGGATAACGGCGTCATCGAAAAATCATCCAGACTGAACACCAGATTCGAAGGCGACTGGCCTGTCAGATCAAACTGCTCCAAGCTGACATGAAAGCTGCCGAGATCAACCTGATAAGGTATTTGTACGGATTGATTGCGGATGGCGGTTCGTTTTATCGCTGACTTGCCTGAGAGTGTGATTGCGGCGGAATCTTCACCGGATTGACTGAATGTAACCGTCAGATCACTGTCAAAATAACCCGACATCAGACTGATTCCAGCCGGCAGCGGCAGATAGCCTGCGATATCCGCCAGATCAGCATCAGTCAGCTTAAGCGTCAACGTGGCTTCACGTTTGTCTGTAAAAGGCCGCAGCTTGCCCTCCAGAAAAAAAGGCGCGCCATTGATTCTGGCGCTGAAATGCGGCCTCACCCAGTCAGCCTTAACTTTATCCAGATTAGCGATAAACGGAATGGCAAAATTGATCTCAGATATCGATTGATGGTTCGACTCAAAACGGTCTACCCACTCAATACGCCCATTCCTCAGTTCGATATTACTGACCGAAAATAAGGCCGGCGCTTCATCTTCGGAGGGCTGTGAAAATTTTTCAAGCAAATCCGAAAAATTAAACACTTCCGCATCATCACGTGCCAGACGGATATATGGCGCATCCAGAGTGACCGTGCTGATTACCGGCGCACGCTGCGTTATTGACGCGGCAGGGCTGATATCAACATACAAGCGATCCAGTGCAAAAAATGTTTCCGCTGCATCCACGCCACCTGGTTTTTCGCCGACATGAAAACCACTCACCGACAATTCGAGTGTGTAAGGCTTAATTTCAATGGCTTGCACTGTCACCGGACGTTCAAGTAAAACGGACAATCGCATTTCCAGCTGCGATTTGATGAAACCCGGCAACCAGTAATAGCCAAGTAGCCCGAACAAGGCAATAATGGCCAGCATGCCGGCCAGACCAGTAATCAGGCGCCTGCGTGTTATAACACGAGGTTTCACAGCGCGGGGGGATTGTGCTTGTATCGTGGTTTGCGTCATAGCTACATCCTCTTTGCTACGAAGTAGCGCTAATCCTGCAATGGATCGAGTGAAAAAAGATTCAGAAAGACAGCCTACGCACTGCGGATGAATCTGATTTGTAAATCTACATCGCATCCCAAAACTGAGCTGGGATGCGATGGTGTGATGCGTTAGATTGACCTCATATCAGATAGTTAGAAACGATCAATTATTATCCGACTTTACAATACCTTCAAACAGCCAGCCGGTTATCCATTGCGCAATCGCATTAATAGTGCGGATTTTTTTCCTGTATGCCGACAAGTTCAACATCAAAAATCAGCGTTGAATTCGGTGGAATCATTTTACCCACGCCACGCGCACCATAAGCCATGGTCGGCGGAATGATCAGCGTGCGTTCGCCGCCGACTTTCATTCCGCGCACACCGTGATCCCAGCCTTTGATCACTTTACCAGCACCGAGCATAAATGAAAAATGCGCATTACGGTCATGCGAACTGTCAAATTTCCTGCCTTTGTTGTCAGGCGCGGTTTCATCATACAACCAGCCCGTGTAATGCACGTTAACAGTTTTACCAACATCGGCTTCTTCGCCCTCACCGATTTTACGGTCAATTTTTTCCAACTGCATACCCGCTTCCGCGGTATTTTCCTGCGCGGCATAGGCCGGCTGCGACAGCAGAAACAGTGCGATCAATGCAATTGACAAAATAAAAAGACCTGAATCGATATAAAATTTAACACTGAACATCATTTTCCTCAAAAATTAACAAAAACTTTATTTTAATTGCCTACTCTTAAGTAGTATAACCTAACATGGATTTATCCTTATAGACGAACCCTATTATATCCAGACAATGCATTCATCCGAAAAATCCGAAAATACCGCATTAAACATGAATGGGCAGGAAATACCGGCATCCCCGAGCGCTGACCTTCTACGTCTGCATCATTCGCCACTGGTTCGCAGCCTCTACCTCGGGGCCGGCTGCGCCGCCCTCATGCTGGGTGCTTTGGGCGTTCTCCTGCCGATTCTGCCGACTACGCCTTTTGTATTGCTGGCAGCCGCCTGTTTTGCAAGAGGCTCTGAACGATTTCATACCCGGTTGATGACCAGCCGTTATACCGGACCGGTTATCCTGGAGTGGCGTCTGCATCGCAGCGTGACGCACAAAACGAAACGCATGGCCTACATCATGACGGCTTTGTCATTCAGCGTTTCAATTCTGATTGTTCCTGAAATGTGGCAAAAAATCATGCTTGCGGCGATTGCCTGCATTCTGGCATTTTATCTTTCGCGCCTGCCTGTCAGACCGGTTGACAATCGTTCCGGCGCTCCTTCGATCTAATGCCGGTTATCTTGCCAATTTGTTTCAGGTCAGTACTGAATCTGCCTTGAGACTTTCTCGCATACGCATGATCGTTAATAAATCCACGCCCACAACCGTCTGAGAATAAAGGTCATTATGAATAACCTGCTGTCAAAGCACTGGCACCACCTGCCGCTTGACGAGGTGATTGTTCTTCTCGAATCGAACGCCACTCAGGGTCTTGAATCATTTGAAATCGCCCGCCGTCAGGAAAACTTCGGCCCCAACAGGCTCACGCCTAAAAAAGGCAAAAGCCCGCTGGTTTTGTTTCTACTTCAATTTCATCAACCATTGGTTTATATCCTGCTGGCCGCAACGGTTATTACGTTTGTATTGCAGGAATGGGTCGATAGCGGTGTTATTTTCGGCGTCGTACTGGCTAACGCGATCATCGGTTATACCCAGGAATCGAAGGCGATCAAGGCGATCGAAGCGCTCACCCGTACACTGGATGGCACAGCAACCGTGATTCGCGCCGGGATAAAACAAAAAATCGCAGTTGCCGAACTGGTTCCCGGCGATTTCGTTTTATTGCAATCCGGGGACAGGGTGCCCGCGGACCTAAGATTATTGCAGATCCGTGAACTGCAAATCGATGAATCCGCATTGACTGGTGAATCCGTCCCTGTATACAAGCAAGTCGAACAACTGCCACTGGAAACCGTACTCGCTGATCGCGGCAACATGGCCTATTCATCGACGCTGGTGACCTACGGCACGGCAACCGGTATGGTAGTCGCGACAGGCGATGATACTGAAATCGGCCATATCAACACCCTGATTGCCGGCGCCGACGTGCTGGCCACGCCACTTACCCGCAAAATAAACCATTTCAGCAAAATTCTGTTGTGGGTGATTCTCGGACTCGCAGGACTGGCTTTTATGGCAGGCAGGCTGCACGGCGAATCGCTGCTCGATTCATTCATGGCGTCGGTAGCACTGGCTGTCGGCGCAATTCCAGAAGGCCTGCCGGCAGCCATGACCATCATGCTCGCCATCGGCGTCAACAAAATGGCGCACCGGCATGCCATTATCCGCAAGATGCCCGCAGTTGAGACATTGGGCAGCACGACCATCATCTGTTCCGACAAAACCGGGACAATTACCCAGAATCAGATGACCGTGCAGCATATTTATGCCGGCGGCAGGCGTTATGCCATTTCCGGAACAGGTTACGCACCTGTCGGAGAAATTACCCTGGATGCGTCAAAAATCGATCCCGGCACACGGCCTGTTTTGCTGGAATGTCTGAAAGCGGGTGTATTGTGCAATGATTCTCGACTCATCCAGAGCAATGGACAGTGGCTTATCGAGGGCGATCCAACCGAAGGTGCGCTGGTTGTTGCCGCCGCCAAAGCGGGATTACCACAGGACGCTGTGGAGCGGAATTTCCCGCGTATTGATGCCTTACCGTTCGAGTCTCAGCATCAATACATGGCGACCCTGCATGCTCTGGATGCGGAAACGGCGGTGATTTATGTGAAAGGTTCCGTTGAAAGTATTCTTGCGCGTTGCGAAGCCACCTGTGGGGATAATTTACAGCCGCAACCGCTGAATAAGGAACGCATTCACCAGGAAGTCGAAGCCATGGCGGCGCAAGGTTTGCGTATCCTCGCCTTTGCACGCAAACTGCAACCGGCTGCCACCCAGATCGTCAACCACGACGACGTAGCCGAAGGTCTCGGTTTTCTGGGTTTACAGGCAATGATGGACCCGCCCAGGCAGGAGGCTATCGCTGCCATCAGCGCCTGCCAGAGGGCCGGCATTCAGGTCAAAATGATCACCGGCGATCATGCCGCCACCGCTGCTGCAATTGCCCGTCAGATCGGACTTGCCGGAACGACCGATACAGCGCCGCGCCATTTTGCGGTCAGCGGGCATACACTTGCCGCGCTGCCGGATCAGGAATTGATGAAAACCGCGCAACAGGCCGCCGTGTTTGCACGCGTCGCGCCCGAACAGAAATTGCGACTGGTTGAAGCGCTTCAGGCCACAGGCCATGTCGTAGCAATGACCGGCGACGGCGTCAACGACGCACCCGCACTTAAACAGGCCAATATCGGTATCGCCATGGGCATGAGCGGCACCGAAGTGGCGAAGGAAGCCGCGGACATGGTACTGACGGATGATAATTTCGCCACGATAGAAGCCGCGGTTGAAGAAGGCCGCGCCGTCTATGACAACCTGGTCAAATTCATCACCTGGACATTGCCGACCAATATCGGTGAAGGCTTGCTGGTATTGGTCGCCGTGTTTTTCGGCCTGACGCTGCCGATCACACCGGTCCAGATTCTCTGGATCAATATGACGACAGCGGTACTGCTGGGTCTGATGCTCGCATTCGAACGCAAGGAGCCCGGCATCATGGCGCACCCGCCACGGCAACCGGAAACACCGATACTCACCCGTGAACTCGGCTTCCGTATCGGGCTGGTGGGCCTGATACTGCTTGCCGGCGCGTTTGTTTTTTTCGAATGGGCGTTATCACAGGAAAAAAGTATCGAAACGGCACGCACCCTTGCGGTCAATATGTTCGTCTTCGGCGAGCTGTTTTATCTGTTCAACTGCCGGTCGCTGCGTTACTCCATGTTTAAACTCGGCGTATTCTCCAATCCCTGGTTGCTGCTGGGCGTAATCGCAATGGCGCTGCTGCAGGTTTTTTTCACCTATTCACCAGCAATGAATACGCTGTTTGGCAGCGCGCCTCTGGAAATGATCGATTGGGTGTTTATTCTGTCCGGCGGTCTGCTGATTTATGGCGTAGTCGGCATCGAGAAATGGCTGCGCCGCCGCGCTGAAAACAGGAGGGACGTTTAATGGAAATGCTTCCGGACATCTTCGCTGAAGTGGCGCTGCTGTTGCTGCTTGCGATCAGGTGAGCGCTCTGGGCATGGCGATTATTCCACCCGCAAATCCAGGCATTTTAGATTTTCCATTGCAGTGACACGCATAAAAAGAATATGCCTGGCATGCCTGGACGGGCATGAACGGAAATCCACCATAAATATTGCGCATTTTGACAAAATATCGATCAAATGCGACCAATCCCAGCAGTCCGGAATTCATTTGATTTTCAGGCTTTTCAGGAAAAACACATTGTGATGGAACATCTTGCGCAGATTCTTCTCTTAATGGGAGTGACGGTAATCATTGTTGTTACATTCCATCGATTTCACATTCCCTCCAGCCTTGGTTATCTGCTTGTAGGGTTGGCTCTCGGGCCATTTACCATGGGGCCGGTAATCGAAGTACCCTATATGCAGACGCTGGCCGAGTTTGGCATCGTTTTTCTGCTCTTTACCATCGGTTTGAATTTTTCCCTGCCTCAAATTCATGCGCTCCGACACCAGGTTCTCGGACTCGGAACAGCGCAGGTATTATTCACAACCCTGGTCATCGGACTTGTGGTATGGCTGGCAGGCTTTCCCCCGGCTGCCGCTTTTGTTGTTGGCGCCGTATTTGCGCAATCCTCAACGACTATTATCGGAAAGCAACTATCCGAACAAGGTGAGGAAAACAGCCGGCACGGAAAACTCGGGATAGCGATGTCGGTTTTCCAGGACGTCACCGCCGTGCCCTTTATTGTGGTCATACCTGTTCTTGGCATTGCAGCCGGAGCTGATGTTCTGGCTGGCACGCTCGGCTGGGCGCTTGCAAAAGCAATTGCAGCCTTCGCATTGGTTTTTTTTGTCGGCCGCTGGCTGTTACGGCCTATCTTTCACCTTATCGCCTCGCGGCGTTCTGCGGAAATATTCACGCTGACCGTATTACTCGTTGCCCTGTTGGCTGCATGGACGACAAGCAGCCTGGGACTCTCTCTCGCTTTTGGCGCATTTCTGGCGGGCATGATGCTGGGAGAAACCGAATTCCGGCATCAAGTGGAATCAACCATACGACCCTTCAGGGACGTTCTGCTCGGATTGTTTTTCATCGGCATTGGAATGTTGTTCGATCCTTTCACGCTTCCACAGATCTGGCATTACGCACTTCTGGGAGCAATTTTGCTGCTCATAAGCAAGACCCTGCTGGTATCGTTCATGGTATCGAAATCGGGAACTGACTCACTGACCGCCTGGCGAACCGGCCTGCTCCTGGCGGTTGGCGGAGAGTTTGGCTTCGCCCTGCTTGCGATAGCTCTGAACGCCAGCGTAATCGATGTTCATCTGGGGCAGATAGCACTCACTTCGGTACTTTTTTCCATGTTTGCAGGTCCATTCATTATTCGGTACAACCGTGTAATCGCGAATTTTTTCGTTCGTGAGCAGTTGCCACCTGATTATTCACCTGCTCATTTAATGATTGATCCTGGAACCGCGGTACACCTCCATGACCACGTCATCATTTGTGGATATGGTCGTATCGGTCAGGGTGTTGCGCACTTCCTCCAAGAAGAAAAAATTCCGTTTATTGCGCTTGATCTGAATACCAGTCGTGTGCGTGAAGCACACAAAGCAGGTGAACCGGTGTACTACGGAGACGCAGCTGACCCGGCCATTCTTGATATTTTAGGATTAACGCGCGCACGTCTCATTGTCATCAGTCACGACGACGTGGCAGCCGCCTTGAAAATCCTGGATTATTTGAGCGGTGCGCGTCCCGATTTGCCAGTCATGGTTCGTACCCGTGATGAAAGCCGGGTTCAGGAATTGAAGGCGGCGGGTGCGCTTGAGGTTGTTCCGGAAACACTTGAGGCAGGCTTGATGATCGCTTCGCAAGCCTTGCTGTTGCTCGATATTCCGCAGTCACGGGTAATGCGCCGTATCCAGGAACAGCGTTCCGCAAAATACAGTTTGATGCGCGAATTCTTTCCCGGCGATAACGTGAACGATCAGGAAAAATCAATCGTCAAAAATCGTTTACGATCATTTGTGATTCCGTCAACCAGCCGGATTATCGGATTGAGGATTCAAGAACTCAATCTTGAGGAAGTCATGATTGTCGCACTTGTCCGATCGCACAAACGCGTGTCATCACCTCCCCTGGAAACAGTGCTGGCTGCTCGCGATGAAATCATTCTTTATGGCACGGAGACCGGCTTACAACACGCCGAGCATCTGATACTCAATTAGAAATTTTATCGTCACGCCAGATTCCCCTTATCGCAGCCCTTCTGCTCAAATCGCATGTTTCCACCTGGCGTTTCGTTCGATTATTCTGTCCGTATCGTTGATTCCTCTCCGGAGGAGACCATCAATCCGGGCGGATTATGTGCTAGAATCGCTGGCAGTTTTACTCACTCTTCACAAGCGCAGGCGAATAAATCCATTCTGCTGGCTCCCGGCTTTATATGAAATACCGTATAATCTAAATCACTGTATTGCTGTCTTTTGCACTTGCAACATGCCATCCAGCAATGATGTACACTTGGCGCCATACAGATAGGTAAAACTACTCATCATGGGACGAAAGCAACCGGTTATCTATTTGAAGAAGTGTATCCGGATCCGGAGAAATGAAAACAAATCCTCTGAAAATACACAATAATCCAATGAGTATCACAGTGCGGGCATTGTTTTTCACCTTGCTCTGGCTGATTCTGAGCGGTGGCAGTCCGTCGTCCTGGGTAATCGGCGCGCCCGCGATACTGCTTGCAGTTATCGCCA
>JAJSDU010000003.1 GCA_028577615.1 Nitrosomonas sp. | reverse complement strand
CTTCGACGACATCCTGCCGCGCAAACCCGAAATCATCCTGCTCGGCACCGGCGCGCAGCTCCGCTTTCCCGATTACAGCCTGATGGCCAGAATCCTGCAAATGAGAATCGGTTTTGAAGTCATGGATACGCAGGCCGCCTGCCGTACCTACAACATTCTGGTGGAAGAAGGCCGCCAGGTTGCCGCGGCGATTATTTTGTAAAAAATGCAATATATGAAAACTAAATCATCGTATTTTCATAAAATCAAAGGCGATAGCCTGCAACGTTCTATGTCAGGTTTCATTTTTGACGCAAACTATTGCGTCGTTTCGAATGTATAATTTTAGTTGGACTCTTCCCGGAGAAAAACCAGGAGAGCATTGGCTTTGCCAGTCGTTGTTCCATCAGTTGGCGTCCTCTATGAATGTGATAATCCTGTAAAACCTGTCGATGCCGCAGTGGACAACATGACAACCTATGCGTATGAGGTCACGCTACTTGACGGCATCAATGTATGGTATAGGATGTCCGAGGTGGGCGAACAACAGGAGTAGGTGCTTCATGAGATCAGATTACCTCTACGAAAAAGATTCGTACTCCTCGAACAACAATCGAGTAAAGGAGGCGCGTCAGCAATGGCTGCTCAGAGCTCTGTATTGGGAGGAAAACGGTCCGAAAGCGCATAGCAATCGTAAAATGCAAGTAGAGGCCGTATTTCAATGATTGATACTAAGACCAAGAACGTGACAGACAATGTCAAGTATGAGTTTGATATGCTTGAGTGGACTTATTTACGACTATCCAATGATCGCGCAAGCTCGAAAGAAGAGATGAACGCTTACATCGAATGCTTTCTCATTCATGCGAGGAACTTGACAGACTTTTTTGCTCCACGACGGAGTACCCAAAATGACGATGTACTTGCCAACCACTTCTTCGATAATTCTGAAGTGTGGAAAAGTCACGAATCAAATCTGTGTCAGTACATTAAAAGTCAGCGATCTGACATTAATAAGACATTAGCCCACCTAACTTATCACAGGGTTAAACCCAAACAATGGGAAGGAGCTAGAATTTACGATGAATTACGGAAGGCGAAAGATCTTTTTTTGGAGCTTCTTACACCTGAACGAAGAAAGTGGTTCAAGTAAACCCAACATTTCGCTGCAACAAACTCTTGACCACTTCTGCTCCAGTTGGTCGCCGTCTACCGCAGCTGAGCATTTTCATTAGACATCACAAGGAGAGTAATCAATGGGAATCAAGAATACTGTCGAGTACCTTTATTTGGCCCTGATGCTTCGGTGGGAGAAAAGTGCTCCAGCAGATGGGTATCAGGGCTTGCTTGATGGTAAGCCAGCAAGAAACACGCAGATCACTCGAATGGCATACATTCTGAGTAAAATCGCCGCTGGTCAGAAGGAGCGTACATTTCAGTTTTTATCCCGGCACTCTCGCCGCAATGACGGAAGGTCTTACATCTCACAAGACGCATCATGGATGAAAGAGCCATACCCACTATCCGATGGATGGTTCTTTGAGGGCTGCACCAGTCTCATTCAAAAACAAGAAATCCTGCAGCATCTAACAAAACTCGACTTATCGCCAACTTTGGTTAGCTGTATTGATGATTTCGTAGGCGGCAAGAGCATTGAATACCGACTTCCTTCAGATGATGAAGCGGAGGAGATTCTTCGTCGCAGTATTGAGGTAGAGAAGAGGCAAGAAAATGCCTAACATTGCGACCAAGCTGGACAGGCCCACAGCGAGCTTCGTTCACCTCCAACCAGATCATTACCTTCGATATTAACACTCAAATAGACCCAAAATGCCACAACCCATACTCACCTGGCTTCAACGCTTTCGTCCGGAAGATCCACGACGCATCAAGGCATTTCGAGCGAAGCTGGAAGGCCTGGTGTGGGATAAGCAGAACGCCGTGGAATCGCTTTCTGCGCTCTTCGCTGCTGTCGATGAGCTGGCCGAAGCGGAAGTTCACTATTACTACCGCCGCAGAGGAACCCGGGCGTGGATTTCGGGTGTGACGCGTACTGGCGCCTGGCTGCTCGGGACTATCGGATTACTGCTGCCTTTGCTCGCAGGAACTGACGCATCCCTGTTCAAGGACTGGGGACAATACGGATATGCGTTTCTTGCCGCGGCGGCGAGCTGTCTCGCGGCCAATTCCCTGTTCGCCGGCACGGAAGGACATATCCGGTTTGTTTCGACGCAACTTGAACTCGAAAGACTGATCACCGCATCCCGTGTTGCATGGTGCCAGTATCTGGCTGGCCCGCATGAAAGCGATGACGACATTGCCAAAGGCTTCGCCATCATTCTTGGCTATGCCAGCGCACTGTATGCCGCCACAATCACCGAGACAGGCCGCTGGGGTGAAACGCTCCTGGTCGAGCTGGCGAAGTTTCAGAAATCAATCGAGGCAAAGGGCAGCGCTTCCGGCAAAAATCACCAATGAAAGCCTTAACCAAACCCCGGCCAGTAATGGCTGTCGGGTAAAGGCCGTTTGCCGAATATCGCCTGTCCCACGCGCACGACGGTTGCGCCCTCTTCTATCGCCAGTTCGAAGTCGCCGGACATGCCCATCGACAGCTCGTCAAACGACAGTCCCGCCGGTGCGCTCTGGCGCAGCCGTTCCTGCAGTTCGCGCATTCTGACAAAGCAGGCGCGCACGCGCTCATGGTCGCTTGAGAAAATCGCCAGCGTCATCAGCCCCTTGATCCGGAGTGACGAATAATCCGGCAGTTGCCGGACGAAATCTTCCACTTCCTCCGGCGGCAGACCGAATTTACTGACTTCGCCCGAGCTGTTGACCTGTACATAAACATCCATACCGCGACCGGCGGCTTGCAGGCGCTTGTCGAGTTCGGCGGCAACTTTAAGGCTGTCGAGCGCTTGGAATTCATGCGCGAAGCGGGTGATATATTTGACCTTGTTGGTTTGCAGGTGGCCGATGATGCACCATTTGATCGCCAGATCGCTGAGCAGCTCGGATTTTTCGCGTGCTTCCTGCACCTTGTTTTCACCCATTTCCTCGCATCCGGCGGCAAAAGCGATGCGCAGCCGCTCTGCCGCTACGGTTTTGGTGACCGGCAACAGGCGCACGGATGACGGATCGCGTCCGGCTTTGGCGCAGGCATCGGCGATTTTCTGCTGGATGGTTGCCAGATTGGTTTTGATTTCGTTGAGTTGCTGTTCCGCCGATGCTGTCGCTGCTTCCAATTTGCTCTCCTAAACGCGTTGTGTTGCCTGATGAAAAACCATTTTCCAGTGATCGCCGCGCCGTTGCCAGACGGAGCTGCGAATCGACCCCCGATATGCTTCCTGCCCATTCTGACCCTTGCCCGCCGCCTGCGCCGGATCGTGCCTGACCGCGCGGTAAACCGCTATGACCATGTCATTCGATAAAGGTTTGATGCGAAAATCCGCCAGTGACCAGTGCTGCGCGCTGTCCTTGTTCTGCAGCCATGCCACCACCTCCTGCCTGGAATGCGCCAGTCCGTCACTGCCGATTTCTTCAAATGTACTGTCCAGCAGTTCGTCGATCACCGCCGGATACGCGCGCATGTCGGTATGCAGCAATTTCAGTTCCAGTTGCATGATCTGCATGGCAAGCGGTTCCATAAGGTGCTGATAAACGCTATTTGACGCGCATGCCGGGCTGCGCGCCGGTGTCGGGACTGAGAATGAACAATTCCGCGCCGCCGCTGCCGGCGGCGAGCACCATGCCTTCCGACAGGCCGAACTTCATCTGGCGTGGCGCCAGATTGGCGACCATCACGGTCATGCGCCCTTTCAATTGCTCCGGATCGTAGGCCGATTTGATGCCGGCAAATACCGTGCGCTGTTCGCTGCCGATATCGAGCGTCAGCTTCAACAGCTTTTCCGCGCCTTCGACATGCTCGGCATTGACGATTTTCGCCACGCGCAAATCGATTTTACTGAAATCGTCAATCGTAATGGTTTCGGCAATCGGCGCGATGGTTTTCGGCTTGTCGCCTCCGGCGGTTCCAGTTGCGGCTTTAGCGCCCGCTTTTGCCGCGCCGGAATCCACCGAAAGGCTTTGTTTGTTCGCGGCCACCAGCGCGTCAATCTGTTTAGCGTCGATACGCGTCAATAAGTGCTGGTACGCATGAATCGCGTGCCCGGCGGGCAGCAGCAGTTGCGATACCGGCTCATTCGCGGCAAGGCATGGCCAAGTCAGCTTGCTGCAATTCAGAAAATCTTCAACCTGCCGGATGGTTTCCGGCAGAATCGGTTTCAGATAACGCGCGAGCAGATAAAAAAGCTGAATGCCCAGACTGCATATGCGTTGCAGATCGGCCTCCCTGCCCGGTATTCTGGCGATTTCCCACGGCGCCATTGCATGAATCATTTCGTTGGCCTCATCGGCGAATCGCATGATCTGGCGCACCGCAAGCGAAAAATCACGCGCTTCGAACGCTTTTTCGATTGCATCCGGACGCCAGTTGGAAAACCGTTCATCAACGGTTTGCTGTAGCGCCCTGTAGTCTTCTCCGTCGACCAGCCGGCCGTCAAAACGTTTGGTGATAAACCCGGCGCAACGGCTTGCAATGTTGATAAACTTGCCGACCAGATCGGAATTCACGCGCGCGACGAAATCGTCCAGATTCAGATCAATATCTTCCATACTGCCGTTCAGCTTTGCCGCGTAGTAATAGCGCAGCCATTCCGGATTCAGCCCCTGTTTCAGATAGCTGTGCGCGGTGATGAAGGTGCCGCGCGATTTGCTCATTTTTTCACCGTTGACGGTCAGAAAACCATGCGCAAAAATCTGCGTTGGTGTGCGATAGCCGGAATAATTGAGCATCGCGGGCCAGAACAGCGCATGAAAGTACAGAATATCCTTGCCGATGAAATGATAGAGCTCCGTTTCGGCGTCCTTGCGCCAGTAGGCGTCAAAATCGATATTTTCGCGTGCGCACAGGTGTTTGAAACTGCCCATATAACCGACCGGCGCATCGAGCCAGACGTAGAAATATTTACCGGGCGCGCCGGGAATTTCAAATCCGAAGTAAGGCGCATCGCGCGAAATATCCCAATCGGACATTTTATTTTCTCCGGCGTCGCCGAGCCATTCATGCATTTTGTTGGCCGCTTCCGGCTGCAAATGACCTGCGCGCGTCCAGCGGCGCAGAAAATCGACGCAACGTTCATCCGACAGACTAAAGAAGTAATGCTCCGATGATTTTTTCACCGGCGTGGCGCCCGAAACGGCGGAATACGGATTCTTTAACTCGGTCGGCGCATAAGCCGCGCCGCAGGCCTCGCAGGAGTCGCCATACTGATCCTTTGCGCCGCATTTGGGACACTCGCCTTTGACGAAACGATCCGGCAAAAACATGTTGCGCTGCGGGTCATATAGCTGCTCTATGCCGCGAGCGGTGATCAATCCGGCCACTTTCAGCTTCTGATAGATATCTTCGGCGTAATGTCGCGTTTCATCGGAATGCGTGCTGTAATAATTGTCGAAATGAATATGAAAGCCGGTAAAATCGCCATAGTGTTCGTCGTGCACGCGGGCGATCAGCGCTTCCGGTGTAATGCCTTCCTGCTCGGCGCGCAGCATGATCGGTGTACCGTGCGTATCATCGGCGCAGACATAGTAAATTTCGTGTCCGCGCATTTTCTGAAAACGCACCCAGATATCCGTCTGAATGTATTCCACAAGATGGCCCAGATGGATACTGCCGTTGGCGTAAGGCAGCGCCGAAGTCACCAGAATTTTTCGCTTGTTCATCGTGTTTTTGTTCGAATGTGTGATTTGACGCTCATTCTAACAAATTGTGCGTCATGCCTGATATTTGTTACCATGCCAATTTAATATGAATCCATTTCTGTTACTGCATCGCCAGTGACAGCAGCCGTATTAAGGAGTTTTCCAGTGACCATTTCTGAACAGCAAATCCAGTCCATTTTGAGTTCCGTTATCGATTCGACAACCGGGAAGGATTATATCGCCGCCGATTCGATCCAGAATATCCGGATCGATGGCAATGACGTGACGCTTGATGCCGTGCTCGGTTATCCGGCCAGCAGCATCAAGGCCGATGTGCAGCAGCAGATCACCACGGCCCTGCAGGCAATTCCCGGAATCGGCAGGATCACTGTCACCGTGAGCAGCAGAATCGTGCCGCACGGTGTGCAGGGCGGCGTCAAGCTGATACCCGGCATCAAGAATATTATCGCCGTGGCCTCAGGCAAAGGCGGCGTCGGCAAGTCGGCAACCGCGGTCAATCTAGCACTCGCGCTTGCCGCCGAAGGCGCCACTGTGGGCATTCTGGACGCCGATATTTACGGTCCGTCGCAGCCGCAAATGCTCGGTATCACAGAGAAACCCGAATCGCTCGACGGCAAATCGATGGAACCCGTGATAGCGCATGGCATACAGGCCATGTCCATCGGATTGCTGATCGATACCGAAACGCCGATGGTGTGGCGCGGCCCGATGGTCACCCAGGCACTGCAGCAGCTTTTGCATGATACCAACTGGAAAAATCTGGACTATCTGATTGTCGATATGCCGCCCGGCACCGGTGACATCCAGCTCACGCTGGCGCAGAAAATACCGGTAACCGGCGCGGTTATCGTCACCACGCCGCAGGACATTGCCCTGCTCGATGCACGCAAGGGGCTTAAAATGTTTGAAAAAGTCGGCATCCCGATTTTCGGCATTGTAGAAAACATGAGCACGCACACCTGCTCCAGATGCGGCCATACGGAACCGATTTTCGGCACCGGCGGCGGTGAAAAAATGTGCCGCGATTATCAAGTCGACTTCCTGGGCGCATTGCCGCTGGATATCAAAATCCGCGAACACACGGACAGCGGCAGGCCCAGCGTCATCGCCGCGCCTGACAGTCAAATTGCGCAGACCTATCGGCTGATTGCGCGGAAAATCGCGGTGAAAGTAGCCGAATCAGCCGAAGATCATTCAGCGGTATTCGCCAAGATCATTATGGAAGATAACTGATGACGATCAAAGCAGACAAATGGATACGGCGCATGGCGCTTGAACACGGCATGATCGAGCCGTTTGAACCGGATCAGATCCGTCACAGGGACAATCAGCGCATTGTCTCTTACGGCACATCGAGCTATGGCTACGACATTCGCTGTTCGGATGAATTCAAGTTATTCACCAACATCAACACCACCATTGTCGACCCCAAAAATTTTGATTCAAATTCATTTGTCGATGTTAAAAATGATGTCTGCATTATTCCGCCCAATTCATTTGCACTGGCGCGCACGGTTGAATACTTCCGCATTCCGCGCAACATCCTGACCATCTGCCTGGGCAAGTCGACGTATGCGCGATGCGGCATTATCGTCAATGTGACGCCTTTTGAACCCGAATGGGAAGGCTATGTTACACTGGAGTTTTCCAACACGACACCGCTTCCCGCGAAAATCTACGCCAACGAAGGCGTCGCCCAGGTGATCTTTTTCGAATCGGACGAAGTCTGCGAAACATCCTACAAAGATCGCGGCGGCAAATATCAGGGCCAGAGCGGTGTCACTTTACCGAAAATCTGACGGAGGTGATATTCTCATGATGAAACGACCTAATCTTTCAGCCCGATCCGGAAGCGCTGCACTGCGTTGGATCGCATGCCTCAGCCTTACATGCGTGTTGATTTCCACTGCGGCAATCGCAGCAAAATCCGCAAACAGTAACGATGACTCATTCAGGCATATCGAAATTTCGGGTATCTCCCTTGCGACGCCGTTTGATCAAATTGCAGGCATTCTCACCGCGCAGGGCTACACCGAAATCAACAGCCGGCTGTTCACTAAACAGGGTGAGCTGCAGAACAGTCGCAGAACCATTTTCAGAATAGAAATAGAAGACAATGCGGATTTGCACCGGATTACCTACCACCGCAGTTTGAGCGGCGGTCGCGTCAAGACTGCCGGCGGCAATGAGCCGATTCCTGAATATGAAGTCGATATGGCGCAGCAATTTTACCGGTTGATGTGTGAGAATATTCCAAAAGATGAGATGAAAGAACGCCAATGTGAACCATCAACCGCTTACAGCATCACTGCCGGCAATGGCCGATTTGTCCGCATTAACGATCATTTTTCGATTCAGCTCGATGTCACTGCGGCAAACAGTACGGTTGGCATACAACATAAGCCTTGATCGCTTGGCATGAAAAAGCAGCGGCGGGAAAGTTGCTCAAAACCGCTTTCTGGTTTATCCTTGCCCGCCCATCATGACACAAAATATTTTTTGCCGAAAAGTTTTAACGGAGAAGTGACCGAGTGGTTGAAGGTGCACGCCTGGAAAGCGTGTGTACGGCTCAAACCGTACCGCGGGTTCGAATCCCGCCTTCTCCGCCAGTTGATTCTTCTATCCGAATCAATAACCCATTGAGACGTAACAAGTTCTTCACAATTCTAAGCGCCGTACCGCATGAACGCACCGGACGCGGTGATTGAGACGATTTTTCGATCAGCGCCGCCTTGTCGGTTTCAAGTTTCTTAATCCGGTTTTCGTATGCTTTGACCATCGATGTTGATATCCAGAAAAAAAAGAAGGCTGAAGCAAATTTCAGCCTTCTTGCGCATCAAAAAGCTTTAGGGATTATCTGAATTGTTGCTGCGCATCCAGCTCACCCAATGCTTTGTCAAATCCTTCCAGGTCGAATTTATTCTGCAGGTTTTGCAATTCCTTCAGGTATTCTTCGACACGGTATTTCCGGCTCAGCTCATGGAGCTGTTTCACCAGATAAGGATCCAATACTTCCAAAACATTCAGATCCCACGGCGGGCAACTTAAACATACCGGTGGAATTGGCCAGCGAGGATGCCATTCCGGATGAATCAGCTCCGGCAACCGTAATAAAATGGGAACACAACTGGATGTATTCAGTATGGTATAACCCGTTGCCAAATAATTGTTGATGACATCAGCTTTTCGAATTTCGCAAGCAGTGTATGAAGGGGCGGAAATGTTCGTTTGATCAATTACGCCAGCTTTCTCGGCTGTAACAAACGCGCTATATATGCTGGAACCCGCCAAGGCGTTCGGGATATATAGCATGGCCAGCAAAACCAGAATACTTTTAATCGTCGTGTATTTCATAACAAGGCTCCTGTTTAATCTTACTCAATGAAGTGTCCGGCAGAGTCCCCTGCACCGAGGATCTAACTCGTGCCGAATCGATGGTGAATATAATTCATATATAATCGATGATCTGTGATGAATCCCACTTTACTGAGCAATTTCGCAGCCAGAGGCTTTATCCGGCTGCAGATGTAATCTGCGTTACTCAAATTGAGTGAAGAATTCAAGCCAGAATGTTTAAAACAGGAACATTTGATCAGATTAACCTTGAACAATAGTTATAAAAATACTGCCTGGCCATAGCAGCCTGCTGAATAAAAAACCATACCTTATTTTTCATCACGCAGCCCATGATCGCTGACCAAAAATATACCCCCCGGATTGAGTATCAAACTTTAATGGAGGCCGGCGAGTTAAAGCCGGATATTGATCAGGCCAACGCAATTAACGCTTTGGAGCGTCTGTATGAAGAACTAAGTTCTTACGCCCGTTCGAATATTCGTAAAAGCAATTGGGTGTCACGTCTGTTTTCCCGCGCGGACAGTACTCTGAATATTCCCAGGGGAATTTATCTCTTCGGCGGCGTTGGCCGCGGAAAATCGATGCTGATGGATTTATTTTATGAAACAGCACCGTTATCTGCGAAACGGCGCATGCATTTTCAGGAATTCATGCTGGATATTCATGCGCGGTTGAAAGCCTGGCACGGTCTTTCTACGCAGCAGCGTAAACTGGCTTTAAACGGGATCGCCCGTGATAGAAAAATTGACCTTGATGATCCGATGCCCGCCATAGCGCACCAAATCGCCAGCACAACGACATTGCTGTGCTTTGACGAATTGCAGATTACCGACATTGCCGATGCGATGGTGGTTACACGGCTATTTCAGGAATTGTTTGATCAAGGCGTGGTGGTTGTCTCCACATCCAACCGGGCGCCGGATGCACTTTATAAAAACGGTTTAAACCGCCATCGTTTCATTCCATTCATTGACCGCATCAAGGAAAGAATGGAAATTATTCCGCTAAACGGTCCGACAGATTACCGTTACGACCGCCTGAAAGGCGTGGAAACCTATTTTCATCCGGTGAATGCCGTGACAACAGCCGCGTTATCCACCATTTTCTTTCGATTAACCGATCGTAATATTGAGGATCGTGACAAAGTACCGAGCGGCGAATTGATTGTTCAGGGACGCAGATTGTTCGTTCCGAAATCGGCGCGAGGCGTGGCGGTATTTTCATTTAAACGCCTCTGCGCCAATCCTTTGGGAGCAGCGGACTATCTTGCCGTGGCCAAGGCCTATCATACCGTGATCATGGTTGCCATCCCACAGTTCACACATGAAAATGCCAGCGAGGCCACCCGATTCATGCACTTTATAGACGCATTATATGAGTATAACGTTAAATTTCTGTGTTCCGCGGCAGCACCACCTCAACAATTATATCGTTCAGGCAACATCGGTTTTGAATTCGAACGGGTAGTCTCCCGGTTAATGGAGATGCAATCGGAAAATTATCTGATACGTGGTCATGGCAAACAATTTCCGAAGCCTGTCTGAAAATTCAATTGTGAAATTTATCGGCTTACCGATTGCTTCTGCCTGGATACCAGAATATAACCGGCAACAGCGCCAAGCAGCATACCCAGCGGGCTGGCGATAAAAATGCCAATCGTCGCCGCCTGCTGTGTATCGCGCGTAATGAGCATCGGTCCGAAAAATCCAAAAACAAAGCCAAAACCACCCAGAATCAACGCTCCGCTAAAAACAGCCGCCGCTAAACCAATAGTGTTTCCTGAAAACCAACGCCAGGAATGCCAACTCGCTAATGCGGCAAACGATAAAGACACTGTGGTATTGATCCATTCTTCTAAATCGGTGGTAATGGAGAGCATGGTTTTCATAAAAAACAAAACCAGTAGAAAAATAATTGAGCTGGTTATTAATTTAAGCAGTTGCATCATAGGAGCAAATGAAAATGATATACATGCACATCATGCTGCACAGTAATACAAAGCGCGGTTTTTTCCTTCTCGCTTGGCCTGGTACATGGCTGAATCCGCGTTGACCATGAGCGTTCCAATGGTTTTACCGTCACGCGGATAAACCGCAATACCGATGCTGGAACCAATAGTCACGCTATTGTTATCTTTCAATTGTATTTCAGTTTTAAAACGATTGAGCAGATTTTCTACAAAATGGTCTATTTCACTGCGGCTTTCACCTGCTACATTAAATGCGATGACAAATTCATCACCGCCCAACCGTATCAGAATATCTTCCCTACGAATTGTTGTCTTCAGACGATTGGCAACTTCAATCAACACTTTGTCTCCCGCTTTATGGCCAAAATGGTCATTGACTGCCTTGAAGCCATCCAGATCAATAAGCAGCAGCACCAGCTGTTCGTTACTCTTTTTCGCATTCTTCAGCATGATATCCAGCAATTGCTCTCCCGCACGCCGATTGAACAGTTGCGTCAACGGGTCATGTTCGGATTCATATAAAACACGCTCCATCTGAAAGGTACGTTCCGTTACATCAATAATAAGTCCTTCAATCAGAGCTTCTTCATTTTTGTTTTGGTCATTATCTACAATCGAAAACAGACAGTGCAGCCACCTTTCTTCACCCCGGCAGGTCTGTTCGAGCTGTAGATCGCATGCCACGGACTGGTGCGTCTCGAGAATTTCATTCAATAAATCATGAACCCGATGCGGGTCTGAGAACAACTCTGGCAGATAGATATTTTTCTTTTTTAACCGGCGCTCTATCCCTGCTATACCGATTATTTTCTGGAAAGCTCTATTAGAGGATCTTAAATGAAAACCCCGGTCCAACAGAAAAATTCCAGCGCTGGCGCGTTCAAAAATCAGTCTGAAATGTTTTTCCATTGCTTCAACCTGATTACGCAGCTGCCGCTCCTGCATGAGGGTATCACGTACTGAAACAAGCAATTTATTGATGTCGGCCACCAAATTGCCAATTTCATTTTTTTCATGTCCTTTTGGACAATGCAGGCGATCAGCATCGCCCGGCTTGATTTTATGCAGATTATCCGCGATTGACTGAATCGGTGTCGTTAACAGGCGCCGCATCATAATCAGCACCAGCATCGCTACCGTAATGATCAGAACGAGCAGAATCAACATCTGTTCCAGCGCGGCACGCATGACAGACTGATTCAACAGCTCCTTGTTCAATCGGACCTGTAATACACCAATCCGGTCTGAAGCTTCAAACGGGTTATACAGCGGAAAAAACAAAGCAGTAGAAACATCGAATGACGCAGCGTCAGTGGACGCAACCCTCATGCCCGTTTTGCTGGTCAGGACAGCAGCTGAAATGATATCGTTTTCCTGTAGCCCGTCGATAACCTCTCGCGCCAGATCATCGTTATCAAGATACACCGAAATCTCTGCCGGAATTTTAACAGTCACAAACAATTGTTCAATGGCTTTTTCCATGTCACTTTGCTGTACGGTCAAATTATAAAAATAAAATACGGTTGACGTAACAATGGCAAAGAAAATAGCGCCCAGAGTTACTAACCGGGTGACATGCAAATGCAGTTTATGATTCATTTCGTTAAATTCTATTGACGCGTATATGATTAACTATTCGGGCTGCATTAAATTCCGACACCCAATCACTGTCGGGTTTTTCCTGAAATCTCCACTTGCTTTTCGCTTTTGTAACCACGGGAAACAGTCAGGCTACTGAAAAAAACCGCCTTAAATGCAGTTTGATGAATAACGACGATATCGATCGAAACTTTGGTGGAAAAAACTATTGAACCGCAACGGCCATGATCTGCAACCGAATAGTCAACATATTCTAATCAGCGTTATCCTCTTCTTGCCACCCAGTATAAAAGTAACAGCGGCAAATGCCATGAGATTTATCACATGCATATGCAAAGGATAGATAAAAATCACAGCAACTCGCCATTGATTTGAACATCTCCTGGCGAGAACATGCAACGGCTGATTACCCGGAGCCGAAATGGATTACGTAACCCGGCTGTCACGCGTATAATAGACATTTTTCCACAATACTTATTGCGAATTCATCGCCAGTTCCAAATACGCAAACATGACCCAGGAAACCTCGTCGACTCCATCGCCACATCAGGATGAAAATCAGATCATAGCAGAGCGCCGCGCCAAGCTGAATGCACTGCGTCAAAAAGGTAATGCGTTTCCAAACACCTTTCGCCGCGAACATCTGGCTGCAGCACTGCACGCACAGTACGGAGAACAATCCAAGGAAGCTCTGGAAAACGCATCGGTACACGTTAAAGTCGCTGGACGCATGATGCTCAAGCGTGTCATGGGTAAAGCAAGTTTCGCGACCATTCAGGATATGAGCGGACGCATACAGCTGTTCATTTCCAACAACGATACCGGTGAATCGGCACATGCGGAATTCAAACATCATGACCTGGGCGATATTCTGGGCGCTGAAGGCGTTTTGTTCAGAACGCAAACCGGAGAACTCTCAATCCGGGTTAGCCACCTGCAGTTACTGACAAAATCATTACGCCCGTTGCCGGAAAAATTTCATGGCCTGACTGATCAGGAACAAAAATATCGCCTGCGCTATCTCGACCTGATGACCAATGAGAGCACACGCCGGGTTTTCGCCGTGCGTTCCAGGATTATTCAGGCGATGCGCGATTTCTTTGTTTCGCGGAATTATCTTGAAGTGGAAACACCCATGATGCATCCGATTCCCGGTGGCGCCACGGCGCGGCCATTCATCACGCATCATAACGCGCTTGATATGGAGTTGTTTTTACGTATCGCGCCCGAATTGTATCTCAAGCGACTGGTGGTCGGCGGCCTGGAAAAAGTTTTTGAAATCAACCGGAATTTCAGGAATGAAGGCATCTCCGCACGGCATAACCCGGAATTCACCATGCTGGAATTCTACGAGGCCTATCAGGACTTCAGTTACTTGATGGATTTTACCGAGGAATTGTTGCGCACTGTGGCGCAAACAGTTCTTGGCACGGCGACAGTGACCTATCAGCAACGTGAAATTGATTTCAGCATACCTTTCACGCGCATGACTATCGCGCAGGCCATCATGAAATATCATTCTGGATATACAGAGGCGCAACTCAATGATCGTGATTTCCTGATCGATCGCCTGTCAGCACTGAATATTCACTACGACTCCAACGATGGTATCGGCGGATTGCAATTATCGCTTTTTGACAACACAACAGAGCATTTGCTCTTCGAACCGACATTTATCGTCGATTATCCTGCCGAAGTATCGCCACTGGCCAGACGCAATGATCTTAATTCCGAAATTACCGACCGTTTTGAACTGTATATAGCGGGACGCGAAATCGCCAATGGATTTTCCGAACTGAATGATCCGGAAGACCAGGCGGCCCGATTCATGGAGCAAGCCAGGGCGAAAGATGCCGGAGATCACGAAGCAATGCACTATGATGCCGACTATATCCGTGCACTGGAATACGGACTGCCGCCAACTGCGGGCGAAGGCATCGGCATTGATCGCCTGGTCATGTTGTTTACCGACAGTCCGAGTATCCGCGACGTTATTCTATTTCCGCAGCTGCGCCTCGAAGAATAGCGGAATTTCTTCCTGACTCCTGCTCTTCTTCAGATCAACCCCTGGGGTGATGCTTGGTGTGAAGTTGTTTCAAACGCTCGCTCGCGATGTGTGTATAAATCTGTGTCGTGGAAATATCCGAATGCCCCAGCAGCAATTGCACGACCCGCAAATCAGCGCCATGATTTAACAAATGCGTCGCAAATGCATGACGTATCGTGTGCGGTGACAGTGGCTTGGTTATGCCGACCGCTTTGGCGTGCCGCTTGATCAAATACCAGAACGCCTGTCTCGTCATCGCACCACCGCGTGCTGTGACAAAAACAGTATCGGTAACGATACCCTGCAATAATAGAGGGCGCGCTTGCCGGGTATAACGGTTCAGCCATTCCATGGATTCCTCACCGAGCGGCGTCAGGCGCTCTCGCATACCTTTACCCATCACTCTGACCACGCCCATGTCCTGACTAACCTGAGAGTATTTCAAATTGATCAATTCCGAAACCCGTAATCCACTGGCATACAATACTTCCAGCATGGCCCGGTCACGCAAACCAAGTGAACTGTTCAGATTGGGCGCCTGCAATAGCAATTCGACTTCCTGTTCGGTCAAGCTTTCAGGCAGATTACGTATCAGTTTTGGTGCCGCGATATTCAAACTCGGATCCGTCGCGATTTTTCCCTGGCGCAGCAAATAGCGGAAAAATCGTTTCAGACTGGATAATTCACGGCTGGTAGTGCTGGCCTTCTTCTTCGCATCTACCCTCGAGGCCAGAAAATCGAGCAAATCCGCATGTGTAGCATCAATAATAGATTCTTTTTTATGGCTATTATGATGATTGAGCCAATCCGCAAAAACCTGCAGGTCATTACGATAGCTTTGCAGCGTATTACGCGCCAGACCGTCTTCGAGCCACAGGGTATCAAAGAATTCGTCAAAAATTGCGGCATTTTGTTCAGATACTTTCATGTTTCAATAACCAACGTTTAATTTCCAAGGGACTGCCTTCATTGGCGTTCATAAAACCGCCCAATCCGCCATTCTTGGCAATAATTCTATGACACGGAATAATAATTGGAATTTTATTCGCCCCGCAGGCCCGCCCCACCGCTCTTGGCGCAGAATGAATTATCGCTGCAATCTCCGCGTAACTGGTTGTCTGGCCACTCGGGATTTCCTGAATTTTCTGCCACACCCGGCGTTGATGCGCAGTTCCATTGATATGCAGCGAAAGATCAAATATAAACTTCGGGTTCAACAGATAAGCCTGCAATTGCGCACAAACTTCCTTTGCCAAAGGTGTGTCCGGTTTCTGTAACGGCGTGTCTATCGGCAAATAATCGATTTCGGTTAACCAGTCTTCTTCTGTGCAGATGCCTAAAACCGCAAATGGCGCAAACAGCTTTGCCTGATATTTTTTGTTGTGACTAACCATTTGTTTGAGTTTGATTCCCCCGTTGGGGGGAGATATTCCGAAAGCTCGGTACGAAATTATACACCCATAGGTAGACTCACCAATTGTACTAAAGTTGCATAAGGCGATAAGCGCTCAGTCGAACAATCCGATATATGCAGGTGTTTTCTATATTTCTATAGCTCGGCCAGACGGCGGATTTCATCCAAATAGCGCTGGTAATCCGGAGAATCTTCACGGGCATAGTTGAAGTTTTTGAACAAACCTGTCAGGCGCGTGAAAAACTCTCGCACGACCGGTTTATCCTCCATGACATATTCTTTATCGATGATCGCGCAAACCAGTTCAAAGCATTTCTGCTGGCGTTTCAAAGATACCGAAACATCGACTGGATCAAAGGCGTCCTGCTGCAGATAAACCATATCGAGAAACAAGGCTTTCTGATAAGCGAGATAGTCCGTCAACGTAATGCCTTCCTCACCGATCACCTGCATCATCTGCAAAACAGCATCTCCCTGACGCAACATCGCCAGCATATGCTCCACGCGCGCGGTCCAATCTGGCGCGACTTCTTTTTCGTACCAGCCACGCAATTGATTAAGATAGCGCGACCAGGAAAGCAGCGGATCCACCGATGGATAAAAGCGTTTGTAAGCACGCTCGGCGGAAAGACCAAGGAAAGTTTTGACTGTAGCCAGCGTAGACTGAGTGACCGGTTCCTCAAAATTACCGCCAGCGGGCGATACGGTGCCGATAATCGTCAGACTGCCCTGACTACCGTCACTGTTGCGTATCACGCCGGCGCGTTCGTAAACGCTGCGGATTGTCGAATCCAGGTAGGCGGGAAATGCTTCCTCACCAGGAATTTCTTCCATGCGGCCAGAAGTCTCACGCATCGCCTGCGCCCAGCGTGAGGTCGAATCGGCAATCAACAGCACGTGGTAACCCATCTGACGATAGTATTCGCCCAGTGTGATTCCGGTGTAAACCGATGCCTCGCGCGAAGCCACCGGCATTGAAGAGGTATTACAGACAATAATCGTGCGATCCATTAACGAACCGCCGGTTCTGGGATCTATCAACTTGGGAAATTCGTGTATGGTTTCCACCACCTCACCCGCACGCTCTCCGCAAGCCACCACGACTACGATATCCACCGCAGAATACCGGCTGATCAGATTCTGAAGCACGGTCTTACCCGCGCCAAACGGACCTGGAATGCAGGCAGTGCCTCCCAGCGCGATCGGAAAAAAAGTATCGATCAGTCGCAGCGTCGTAATCAGCGGTTGATCTGGATAGAGGCGCTGGCACTGACGGCTGCGCAACAAATACTCGGTAATCGGCCGCCGTACAGGCCAGCGCTGGATCATGGTCATGGCGCGCTCCCTGCCCTGTTCATCACGAATCCGGGCAATCGGCGTATCCACGGTCAGATTACCTTGCTGAATCCAGATCACTTCGACCTCGCCACGCTGGTCGAAAGGTATCATGATACGGTGAATAAAACTGCCTTCCTGCACCGTACCCAGCGCTTGTCCGGCACGCAACCTGACACCGGTATCAACCAGTGGCATAAAAGACCATTTCTGGCGGCGATCCAGCTTATCCACCTCAGCGCCGCGCGGCAGAAATATACCGTAACGTTCATCAATGCCTTTCAGCGGATTTTGCAGGCCATCATAGACCTGCGCGAGCAAACCCGGTCCGAGCTCCACCGAGAGCATTTCGCCAGTCAACTCCACCGGGTCTCCTGTTGCCAGACCCCGGGTGTCCTCGAATACCTGCACAGTACCCTGATTGCCGCGCACCTTGAGCAATTCCGCCGTCAGCCGTTCACCACTGGCGGGACAAAGATACACCACTTCATTCTTCATCAATGGCACATGTTCGTCCTGCCCAGCCAGCACTTCGATGCCGACGATATCACCTGAAACCGCAGTTACCACAACTTTCGCCATCGTTATCCACCCATCGATTCGGGCTCAAAAATGAGCTGCTGGTCATTCAATGCGTCATTGACCATGGATTTAAAACGAATAACCGCAACTTCTTTATTCTGGCGGTAAAGACGATCGAGAATATTCCAACGCATCACGTACAGAGCCACGGCGTCAAAGCCGAAATTATGACAATCTTCCACACGCTGTAAACGCCGCCAGGATTCATGCATCAATAGTCTGTCCAGTGCCAGCGTGTTACCGCTGCGCAGCAGATGCACCGCATCATTGAGCCATCCGAAAACATGACCCAATCCAAAAGCCGGGTCGTGCCAATGCGCCAGTATACGCCGGGTATAACGGCCAATTCCCCAGCGTTCGCCAGCTTGCGGCATGTTGTTCAGTTCGCGGCGGCGCATTGCCGCAATGAATGTACGCAACTCCAGCCGTTCCAACACCACTTCACGCAGAAAAGCGCTCGATTCTTCCAACGACAGCTTTTCCGCTTCAACCATCATCGCCGCATCATCACGTTCAATCGGCAGGTGACTCCAGTGCAATACTGCATTGATACGCTGCATGCGTGCTGTATCTTCCTCAGTAAGCAGTTTCAGCGCCTTGCCGATCTGGATTCGTGATGGCGGAATAAAACGCGCTTCACGCAACGGCGGCGGCAGATAAGGCAAACTGCAGAGCAGCAAAGTATAGCGTGTGCTGCCTTCCAGGATCATCGCACAACACCTTCCAGCAGCGCACGAAAACGCGGCTGCAGATGCGCTAGCAACAGTCTGGCTATACCTTCGTCAGTCAATTCCACTTCCAGATCCGCTCCGTTCAAGCGCAGCGTAATGCCGCACTGATCGGACGAGCCATTGCTGAAGGTCACACCTTCGCGCAGCAGTGATTGCGCAACCGCCAGCACGAAGCGGCTCAGACTGCCCTCTTTGAGCGTTTCCGGATTATGACGCAATTCATTCAACCCAATCACATCACGTGGCAATAATACTTCGATCTTTTTCGCCTGATCCAGCCCCATATCATCACGTACTCGCCCGGCCACAGTCAGAATCAGCTGGCGCAGCAATGCCTCGTCATGTAACTGCTCGCCAATCAAACGCCGCACTTCAACAGCAAAACGCTCGCTGAGAAAACTCTTCATCTTTAACACTGCATCGCGTGCGGCAATCTGTAAAGCCTCTTCACCTGAACGCCGCAAACGTTCGGCTTCATCGCGGGCATGGATCAACATCTCGTCCGCCTGCTCGCGGGCCTGACTGGTAAGCCATGCAGCACGGCGCTCAGCGTTCTCCACAATGCGCTGCGCCTCTTCACGTCCCTGCTTCACGCCATCTTCGCGTAACCGTTCAATGAGCTGCTCAACACCGGCAGAAACCTTGCCCGGTATACCTGTCTTTTGATCTGTCATCACGCCTCCTTCGCTCAAGCCGGAATACCAGCGCTGATAACCAGCGCAAAAATAAATGCGAACACCGCGAAACCTTCAACAATCGCAGCCGGTGCCAATGATAAGCCGAAGATCTCCGGCTTGGCCTTGGCCGCATTAATTGCGGCGGCGCAGGAGCGTCCCTGATAAACCGCGCTGGCCAGCAGCGCGATTCCCGACAACAATCCGATACCGAAGATTCCGGCGGCGCTGGTCACGGTCATCTCACGGTTAAGCGTAAGCATTACGACTATTCCGTAGATGACCTGCGAAGAAGGCATCGCCGAAACACCCAGATACCTGCCGTGTCCGGATTCGGTTTCCAGCATCGCACCTATAGCAGCCTGGCCCGCCACCGCACAACCTATAATACTGCCCACCGCGCTCAGAGCCATCGGCGCATACAGACCGAGCCAGCCGAGCATAACCATAAATTCATTCATGTAGAAGCTCCTTTTTCTCAAATGCGCGAAAGGGATACCCTTCGTCCGACAATCCCCAATTATAAAACTCGATAAAATTGAGGCGCAGCCCATGTACAACCCCGCTCATGACGGCCAAGGCCAGATTGAGAACATGTCCCAGCAACAGAATTAACAAGCCCAGCAGTATACCCACCCCCGGCATTGCCTGCATCACATCATTGGAAAGTTGATTGAAGGTCAACGCCAGAGAAGAACTGGCAAGACCCAGTGCAAACAATCGAAGGTAGCTGAGTACATCGCCAAATGCTTTGGTCGCATGCGTCAGCGCATAGATACCGCTCAACAGGCGTGACATGGCATCCTTGACATTATGTACGGACCGATCGCCGCCGGCGTAAAAAATCACCAGCAGCATGCCAGCAGCGATGCAAATCCAGCTCACGTTGATCAGCATAACAGGCAAAACGCCCGTTTTTACCAGCCACAGCATGGCTGCACCCAGTAGAAAACTGTTCCAGCCCACCGCTACCCAGGCGCTGTGATGACCCCAATGATAAGCAGCCTTCATCCCGTTCGCCAGTATCAGGTGCAAAACACCGATCATCACCGAGAGCGTGATCATCATGTCAAAGTCACGCATATCCAGGCGGCTCAATACTGCCAGCGCACTATCCTCAGCGGGGCTGACGCCGAAATAGCTGCCGGCCAGTACACCATAGCCCAACGCCATACCCAGCGTGACCGCCGACAGATTGCGCAAACGCCGTCCGCTTTGACTGCGGCCGAAACGCCGCCAGCCAGCGAACAACGCCAGACCCAGCACCAGCGCATAGCCGGCATCCGCCATGATCATCGCGAAAAACAAGGCAAAGGAAAAAAATAATACGCGCGAAGGATCCCAGTCGCGATAATCCGGCGTTTGGAAAAATCGCGCCATATCCTCGCCACCGGATAGCACCACCGGATTGCTCAACAGAGTCGGCGGACGATCCCCGGTTTCAGGTTCTTCAATCAGCAACGCCAGATGGTATCGTTCGGCGAATAACCGTATTTCGGCCAGACGATACCCGGCAATCCAGCCCTGCACCGCGAACAGGCTGCCTTCATCCCAACTGGTACTGGCAGCGTGTCGCAGCGCAGCCTGATCCTCGACGCGGGCGAGATGCTGACTGATCAAAAAAATCCAGCGGGTTAAACTGAGGCGCTCGAAATTCAATTCCTCAATGTGCTGGCTGTTACGCTCCAGCAAATGATGCAGACTGGAAAGCGACCGATACCCGACCAGACTGTACGGCACTGGCATCAAGCCCGGAGCCGGTTCATTCTGACTGACCACCACCACATACGCAAAGCGGTCATCGCGCTGCACAACCTGATAAATCAAATCATCGGCAATTCGGGTAAGCTGGTAGTTGGGCACTTGGTAATACCAGAGTTTATAGCCGCCCAGTTCGTCCGGCCTGGGAGGCGTGAAATCGCCCCAGGGAATTTGCAGACGAATATGCGTTTCCAGTTCTTCCTGACGCCGCTGCGCCGCAATCAGCGCCAAACGGTTTTCTTCTGCTTTCTCAACCACTGCGTCCATATTGAAATCCGGATCGGATCGAGTCTGCAAACGTTTATGCGGCGTATCGCCCAGATGACGCAATGCGCGGTAAGCACTTTCAGGACATTCACTGGCGGCTTCGTCATCCGGATTACTTGCCAAACGCAGGGGATTCAGATGCAGACATCCCAGGTGCTGCAATTGATCCAGAACGACTGCTTTCTCGTTCACCATACCGCATAGCGTAACACGTTGTAATTTGACGATGCTCATGTTGGAATATTCTCAAAGGCGTCTTTAAAAATTGAGCGTTTCAGGCAAAACGGAAACAAGCATGTTTACGCAGCAGACAAATGAATATGTAAGGAAGCATTTTTCGCGGGAAACACAATGCTTTAGCAATAACCGGGTTTTTCAAGAGGCTTTAATTTTAAAACAACGCTGCATAATTATTCCAACCCTGTTCACTGGATAGTCTTGCCGGAACAATAATCAGAACAATTGATTCTGCGTCGAACGGCGAATTTTAGCAATCTTGGCGCGCACGACCCCAGCGCGCTCGCCATCGGCAAGGAAAATGCCAATCCTGCGGATATTCTCACGCGCCCGTGGAACCAGCACCTTGTCAAACAGATTAACCCGCTGGGTGATTTTTCGCACCGCTTTTTCCAGACGCCGCTGGCGCTCCTGTTGCACCTGCATCCGCAATCGAAGTGTCAAGGCTTCAGCCATCAGTTCCTGAACCCGGTCAACCCAGTGCGGGCGAATCAGAAATGAATAGGTGCGCCGCTTAAGATGCACCTGCTTCAGTACCGGCAGGTAAATACCCAGCACATTTTCTTCGCTCATTTCGCTGCCCGTGATTGTCACCAGATGTTCCAGCCCAACTTCATGATCCGCCAGCATCGGCAATTCACTGGCGATTATATTGTCCAGTTCAGTCAGGCGATTCCCGGTTCCGCACAATGCCTGTCGCGCCTTCGCGCGTTCAGCGATCAGCTGTTTACGTTTGAGATCCAGTGACGGAAGAAAACGCTGATAGGTCCTGAGCTGACGCTCCGCTTTATGCAGCGTCGATTTATTCAGCGACAGCCGCGGCATAGCTTATTCCGCCGCATCGCCTGAATCAGCATGCGCCTCTCCTGACTGGCGGTTACGCGGATAGTATTTATCGATCAGCGATTGTTTCATCAGCAATTCTTCCGGCTCAAAACATTCAGCGAGGGTCTGCCAGCTGAGATCCAGTGCTTTTTCCAGCGTCATGGAAACGTCAATATCCATAAACCGTGCACGAAACAGGTCACCAAACTTCAGCAGACGGTGATCATAAGCAGACAGTTCAAACGCCATGGACTGCTTCTGCCGTGCGTCACAGGCTTCAGAGTAGAAACGAATCATGGTATTCATAATCTGCGCATGATCTTCACGAGTGATCTTGCCCACGACATGCTGTTTCAGACGGGAAAGCGAACCGAAGGGATCCAGCACGCCATCATGCAGATAAAACTGACCCTCCGTGATATAGCCGGTATTATCCGGGACCGGATGCGTGACATCGCCGCCGGGCATCGTGGTGACAGAAAGTATGGTGACCGAACCGGCACCTTTATAGTCACATGCTTTTTCATAGCGTCTGGCCAATTGTGAGTAAAGATCGCCCATATAACCGCGATTGGAAGGCACCTGATCCATCGACACCCCCACCTCCTTCATTGCGTCGGCAAAAGCAGTCATATCCGTAAGCAGCACCAGCACCCGCTTGCCCTCCTCCACCGCGAAGCGTTCGGCAACCGCCAGCGCCATGTCAGGCACCAGCAGGCGCTCGACAACCGGATCAGAAGCCTGGTTGACAAACATCACTGTTCGTCCGAACACACCCGCATCTTCGAATGACTTGCGAAACAGGTAATAATCGTCGAAAATCAATCCCATACCACCAAAGACCACGACATCCGCATCGGCCTGAATGCCGATTCTTGCAAGAAACAGGTTATACGCCTCCCCAGCCACCGAGAAAAGGGGAATTTTCTGACTCTCCACCAGACAGTTAAAAAGATCGATCATCGGTACATTGGTGCGTATCATTCTTGATGCGAGCTGACGGCGCATTGGATTGACCGTGGGACCGCCGATTTCCACATGCGGATCAGCAGAAAGATCGGGACCACCGTCCAGCGGCTCGCCCGCACCGCTAAATACGCGGCCGAGTATATTCGCGGAATAGACAACCTGCATCGGGTGGCCGAGAAAATATACCGAAGCTTCGGTGGAAAATCCTTTGGTGCCGGAGAACAATTGCAGCGTCACCACATCGCGATTCAGCCCGATAACCTGCGCAAGCGAACTGCGTCCATCGCTGTTTTTAACTACCGTTATATCGCCAAAGCGCGCCAACCCACCTCGTGCACCTTCGATTGCACCGACGCGAATGCGCATGATATCGCCGACAATTTCCAACACATGGCAAAAACGAATCAACGTTTGCGTCATGGCGAAAAACGGCGCTCAGCGCCTGGTTGCGGGAACATGAAAATCAGCATACCTGATGGCTCTCTTCAAACTTAACGTAGCGGTCAATTCTCCACAGACCCTCTTGATTGACTCGTTGTATGGCTATGCCCCTGGACTTGCCTGCTAACGTTTACTGCTTTTTCCTGATGAAGTTCACGCCGCTTAAGTTCTCAAAATCACTATCCTGAGTCCAAAGCGTGGCATTGAATGCCTGCGCAGTCGAAAATATGATGCTGTCGGCCATGGGAAGCTTCAAGTCAATGCTATTTCTAACTGCATTCAAAGCAATCGTTGACGAGACTTCGACGATCTTTCCTTGCTGCATTATGGCAATAGCCTGAAAAGCTGAATTTTCATCCCGCTGTAAAAAAATATGTTTGAAAACTTCGTATAGATTAATGGTTGAAACAATTAAATTCTCCGTATCCTGAACAGCACCCGAGAAATAATCTGCATTATTTCCGTCCGCGAAATACTCAAGCCATCCTGATGAATCAACCAGGTTCATATCCTGTCATCTTCCCTGGGCACATCGGTATCAATTCCCTTCAGAAAGCCCCGCATTTTGCGAATGTCCTGGATCGGAACAAATTCAATGCGGTTCTGATAAGGGATGAGTTGTATCTTTTGTCCCACGTGGATTTTTAGTTCGTCCCTGATTACAGCAGGAATAACCACTTGAAATTTAGAGGAAACGGTTACGGTAACCATGGCGACTCCTTCTCTGACTTGCGGATATCGTATCGACCATGCCTTGGTAAGTCAAGCAACAGAATCGTTCATAGCCCAATGGAAAAATTTTCTGAACGATTCGGCATATTTTGTCTTTAAGTTACTCATTACTGACCTCGGCAACACCATCCCGGCTTAAAATATGGTGATCACCGCTTGCCGCGCTTCAAATCCAAATTGATTGATCGACTTGCAGAATTTAATGGCAAACTGCATGCTATCACTCCATTTCTATAACAACCGGTTGATTTAGCTGCCACTCTATCAGACTCGCCCAGATCCACATATGAAATGAGAAATATTGGTGCCAGGTTTTGAGACGTATATCGTTGTCGCAGATATGCACTAATAGGTTGTTTCCATAACGCTCTTTATACTAAATTATTCCGCAGACCGCTTCGTTATAAATGCTCGAATGCGCAAATCTACATCAGACTGATTTAATCCGCTATTCCCATTCGAGGAACTTCCAAGTAAAATTCAGGGTTCGCGCGCGCCCGGCGGTGGTATTTTCTGACCGGGTGCGCTATGCGTACGGTCGGTAAATGCCGAATTCTTAACCGGATGCCAGGCTTTGTGTACTCTCAAGCATGGCTCAAGTTGGGTTTTGCACGAATTGAACGAACAAGAACATTCCAATACTGAGCCGCCGGACGGCACTACCATAATATGTCCCATCAATCGAACCGAATACCGCCTCAACGCTGATCCGGGGATCAGGCGATGAACGGGCTGCATCTTATCGGCGATTTAACCGGTTGCCGCTGTGATCCACAGCGCCTGTTGGACAGCATCGGTTTCAGGGAACAATGCATCGAAATGGTCAACGCATCAGGATTGACGATAATGGATGCGGTCTTCAAGCAATTCGATGATTCGGGCTTCACCGGCGTGGTGGTTCTGGCCGAATCGCATCTTGCGATCCACACATGGCCTGAAAACAATGGCTTGACACTTGATGTTTACGTCTGCAATCACAGCGCGGATAACAGCGCCAAAGCACAACAATTGTTTGATGCTGTTGTGGAGTATTTCCAGCCAGTTGAAATTTCCAGGCACGCAATCGATCGCGGCGAACACATGCTCATTGAACCGCTGAATGCGTCCATCGGTTTTTATGTCAAGGCAAGCCGCCGTATTGGAGAATGGCGAACGCAATACCAGAAAATCGCCATTTTCGATACACCACACTATGGCAGGATTTTCCGTCTGGATGATTACAATATGACTTCAGAGCGGGAAGAATTTGTCTACCATGAAAACCTGATTCATCCCGCGCTGACCGCTCATGACGCACCGGAAAAAGTATTGATTATCGGCGGTGGGGACGGCGGTTCATCCGAAGAAGCGCTGAAACATCCTTCAGTCGAGCAGGTCACGCTGGTTGAGATCGACGAAGACGTCATCGCAGTGGCCAAAGAACACTTCAAGGCAATCCATCACGGCGTATTCGACAATCCCCGCCTGCGTGTCGTCGTGGATGACGGCATGCGGTTTGTCCGCGATACTCAGGACAAATTCGATCTGATCGTCCTGGATTTGAACGATCCGATCGGCCCGGCCGCAGCGCTTTATTCAGAGGACTTTTTCAAACAATGCCGTAAAGCGCTCACACCGGAGGGCGCATTGACGCTGCACATCGGCTCTCCAACTGCGCAGCCCGAGCGTGTTGCCGCGCTTGCGCAGCGTCTTAACCGCGTTTTCCGGATTGTACGGCCCTATACCTTGTATATTCCACTGTATGGCGCGCTCTGGGCACTTACTGTATGTTCAGAGCGGCTTGATCCCAAGGATTTCACTGCGGACGAGATTAACGCTCGCATCAAGACACGGGAACTTACCCGGCTGCAGTATTACAATGGCGAATCGCATCTCGGCGTATTTGCGCTGCCTAACTTTGTGCGTGAACTGGTTAATTGAAACTGAGAGCACCGGCCTGCAAAAATTACATCGCGCCGCAACGTGGCCGGATGAATCTTGCGATATTCTTTATTCCTTGGCCAGCCCCGGATTTATCGATCTGGATACGATCGAAATTTCATCAGGTACGCTTTTGATATGAATATCCTGATGTGGAAACGCAATTTCAATTTTTTCTTCACGGAATCGCTGATCAATTTCCATCAACAGATCATGACGTGTCTCAAGCTGTAGATCCGGATCGGGAATAAAAACACGCAGCTCGAAATTCAACGCGCTCTCTCCAAAAGCTACAAAACGGGAACTCGGCTCAGGGTCTTTGAGTACATTGGGGTGATTCTTTGCGACAGATAGCAGTATTTCGTTGACGTGTTTAGTATCTGATCCATAGACGATATTGACAGGAATGACAATGCGCAGAATGGGGTCGGTCAGTGACCAGTTGATCACCTGGCCGGTGACGAACTCCTTGTTGGGAATAATCAATTCTTTCCTGTCCCAGTCGATGATGGTGGTTGCGCGCATCTGGATACGCGACACCTTGCCGCTGATGTTGCCCACCGTAACAATATCGCCGACGCGTATCGGCCGTTCAAACAGGATGATCAGACCGGAAACAAAATTGGCAAAAATTTCCTGTAATCCGAAACCGAGCCCAACGGTTACCGCCGCCGCAAGCCATTGGACTTTGGACCAACCGATGCCCAGCGCATTAAATGTCATCGCAAAGCCGATAATGATGATGAAGTAACGTGCGATGGAGGCAATCGCATAGCGGCCGCTGGGTGTGAAAGGCAGTCGTTGCAGAATTGCAATCTCAAGCAATCCCGGAATATTATTACTGATAAAAAACGTCATCAGAAAAACGATGACAGCAAGTAACAGACTGGCCAGAGTAATTGGCACCAGACTCTTCACTTCCTTGCCGCCTTCGTTGCCGGTGATTTCCGTATTCCATAACACGACGTCGTTGAGCATGGTGAATGCCGGCAGCACCTCCGCCCAAATCAACACAAACCCGACAACAATAGCGAACCAGTAGGCCGTATTGAGCAACTTCATGGTTTGCGCACTGATTGCCTCGACATCGAGCCTTTCTTCTTCAACGAAGATCTGTTCACTCGCGTCGGACGGCCGACTTTTTTCCTCTCCCTGGGTTGATTCAGCCTGTGCAGCGAGCTTTCTGCGCCACTGCTCAATGGCAAGCTTGCGCTGTGCAATATTCAGCCAGCGTATCAACAGCGATCTCGCAATAATCACTGCAAAAATAAGCAATACTGAATGGATAATCAACAATGACAACTGCCCGGCGGTATACATGTACCCGATTGCGGCTGTGACCGCCATGCCGAAAGGCGTTATTAACAGGACCGGAAACCAGAGTCCGGAAAGCCGGTTAATCCAGCCTTCGTCATTTTTTTCCAGATAATTCCGCAACAATCCTTTGGATGGATGCATCAATCGGTAAATCAATACTGTCGTCACCGCCATGAGAACAAAAAACATCAGACGCCCCAGCGACTCGTGATGCGCTTCTGTAGGTTGCTCCATGGTGACAACGAAAACAAAAACCAGCGGTAAGGCGGCTGGCAAAAACCAGGCCAGTTGATGTCTGATCAGCATCATGCTTTCAGCTTTCCAGCGGAAATGTAATTCTCCCAGGCCATCCTTGCGACACAGGTGGCGCAACAGCAGCCCAGCGAAAAGCAGATAAGCCAGCATGGTGAATCCAAGCGCAAACGCATTGACAAACGCCGAATCGGCATTCATCTGCTGAATGCGCCAGCTGACCAGGTAAATCAGCAACGGCCAGGGAAGCGCCATAAGCAAGGTAGCCACAACCGCCCAGAGTGTATCGATGAATCGGGCCTTGCTGAGTTTGGTGGCATAACGCCCTAATGCAGATAATTTCTCCTTCAAATAGTACTGCATGAACAGCAGTGCGGCGACAGCAAACAGCAGTGGCAGGATAATCAACATATTGCCATCCAGGTCACGGCTTAAAAGCGAAACGGTCGTTATCCAGGACTCCGGATCGAGCAGCCAGGCTACAGCAGCGCCCAAGCGTTCGATATCCTGCAACTGAATCATGGGCGCGCTTTGTATCCACAGGATACGGGTATCGATAAAATCCTTGTAATCCCTGACCAGGGTGATTAATTTCTGTTCTTTCTCGAGCAGGGGATACAGTTTTTTCTCGAAATAAACATCATAGGCATTGATCAATTCGTCCAGATAATCATCCTTCTGCTTCAGCAATGCCTGATGCATGACGGGTAGCAGCTTTGCTGCTTCTTCCTCATCCAATGTTATCCTGGCTTCTTCCATGCGGCGCCGGACTTCCTCGTTCAGATCAACTCTTTCCAGCAACCGGTCCTCGAGTTCGATACGCCTGAGCTGTACACGATTGATTTCAAGATTACGCAGTTTTATTTTCTTTTCATGCAGACTGATATCCGGCAACTGCTTACGATCGTTGCGCAGTTTCAGTCCAATCGCATTGGTCAATCCCGTCTGCGCGATTTTTTCGCGGACACGGTCATAATTACGCTGAATTGATGTCAATGACTGGCCAAGTGATTTTTTTTCTTCGCTGAGTGCGGCGCTGTCGACGGTTATCTGCTCCAATTCCGCCGCTAACAGTTTGTTTTCTTCCATGATCGCGCGCACCAGAGGATGTTCGGTGTCAGCCGCCTGGCTGGCGGTGTCGGCAATTTCCTTGGCGCGTGCGGCGGCTTCGGATCGCAGTTTATTGATGATTTGCTCAAAAACGTTATTATTGCGCTCCGCAATCAACACTTTACGTTCAGCAAAGTGACGTTGCGCCCGCAACAGTTCGCGCTGCTGATTGTAATAGTTGTCTTCCAGTTCCAGTTCCTGAATCAGCTGATTCAAATAATCGAGTTCCGCTGTTTTTGCGATGCCCTGTGTTTCCTTCAATAGATCAGCCGATTGGTCAGGCGCTGTCACAGCTGCAGCTTGAGTCAATTCATCGATCCGTTTCTGCGCCAGCGATTGTTCCTCCTGCAGTTTCGGTTGCCGTTCACTACGCCGGGCGATTTCCTGTTCGGTATCAGTGCGGTATTTTTGCGCAACCGAAAGTTCTTTTTTGATAACCCCGTACTGGGCTTCTACATTCTCGAGTGGCTGCTGCTCATCAATATCTTCCGGCTTCAGTTCTTCATTCTGCAATGGCGCTTCAAGTGTTTGCTCAAAGGCTTTCAATTGCTGCGGGGCAATCTGTGCTGACCGGATGTAATGCATCGACCGATCAACAGATTCCATGCCTTTCCGAACAAAATCCTGCGCCTGAATTAACGATGACAACTCGGATTGCTGGGTTTCGTTCAATGCATCAATTTTTTTCAGCGCGGCAATACGCTCTTCGATATTTTTTAATGTCGCGTCGAATTTATTGCGATTATCCGTTAGCGAAATTTCGGTTGTCCGATATACATCCGTTGTTTCGGCCGCTGAAACAGCATGAAAAAATAAAGTGAATGCAACAATGCATGCAGAGAATAAAATCGTGAAATAAACTGATGCCGGATTCTTCCCTTTTTCCGCATCGGTCGATAAAAAAGCAAAACAGTCTTTCAAAAGCCGTATACCTCTGGTCTCTATCTGTTATTTAAAGAAATCGTAACGCACGTACCCACCGGCTGATTTTTTTCTATAAACAAATTACCGCCATAAACCTGAATGATATCGCGCACAATCGCAAGGCCGATGCCGTGCCCCGGAATGGACTGGTCTGCGCGTACACCGCGCTCGAGTATCCGGGTTATTTCATTCTCCCGGATGCCAGGCCCATCGTCTCTAACCTGAATCAGCACATGATCCTGGTGCTGCCGCGCTGATATCACAATCAACCGGTCACACCACTTAAAGGCATTGTCAACGAGATTACCGAGCAATTCCATGAGATCACCTTCGTCAATACGCAAACTGATTGCCTGGTCAATATCCATGGAAATTTCCGGATCCTTGTCGTGATATGCCTTCCGTACCGTTTTGACAATGCGATCGGCAATCGTGTAAAGCCTGACCAGCCGCATACCCGGAGAACTGCCTGCTGTCGCCGCCCGCCTGAGCTGATACTGAATGATATTATCCATACGTTCGATTTGCTCGCGTATGGTTTTTTCCTTATCCTGCTCGTTATTTCCAGTCGTGGCCGCTCCCTGCAGGACGGCCAGAGGTGTTTTCAGACTGTGCGCCAGGTCAGCCAGACCATTACGATAGCGTTTTTGTTGCTTCCGTTCGTGATTGATCAGTGAATTGATGCTGTCAGTCAACAGCTTCAATTCACTGGGGTATACTCCATTGACATTCTCCTGCGCCCCTGATTCGATGGCTGATAATTCGGATGATACCCTGCGCAGCGGCTGCAGCCCCCAGCGCAATACCAGCATTTGCGTAATGAGCAGCAATACGGTCATTACACTCAGCCAGCCCCAGAGATCTTCACGATAGCGCTCAATCTGCGCATCGAATAACGCCGTATCGGTAATGACATTAAAAGTCAATGGATAATTTCCCGCTTCCGTGGCCCATGCCACGCCGTAACGGTAAATAAAGCAGGTCTGGCCGTTAATATCGATTTGCCCGAAGTCTCTAATGCCTTTGTCAAGCAGTATCAATTCAGGGAATTTTTTATTCAATGCCGATGTCGATTGCCAGATTATGGTCCTCGACTGATCGATAATATAGGCGTAGGTACCCGCATTGGGACGGCTGAATTCAGTATCGAGCAGGTTGGTCGGCATCTCAAGCCTTCCATCTTCATCAACCTCCGCATCGCCCATGAGCATCAATACTCTTGCCAGCATGCGATCCTGAACACCAAGACGCGCACTGTCATGAAACGCCCGATCCAGCGCCAGCGCGATACCGACGATAAAAAACAAAAGAACCAGTGTGGCGCTCAATAGAATACGCTTGTTAAGCGACATCATTGCGCTTTTTCACATGCAATCGTAAAGCGATATCCGCGTCCACGCAACGTTTCAATAGGATTCAGATCACCCTGCGGATCGAGCTTGCGCCGTAAACGACCCACCATGACTTCAAGTACATTGCTGTCGCGGTCTTCATCATGCGGATAAAGATAATCCGTCAATACCCGTTTGGACTGCACCTCGCCCTGGTGCCTGATGAGATGTTCAAGCAGGCGATACTCAAAACTTGTCAAGTCAACACGATGGCCATTGACGGTTACCTGTTGCGCGGAAACATTGATCATAATCGGGCCGCACTTGATAACCGTACCCGGTATGCCCGTAGCACGACGCAGCAATGCCTTGATTCTCGCCAGCAGTTCTTCAACCTGAAATGGCTTGGTTAAATAATCATCAGCGCCGATCTCAAGCCCCCTGACTTTATCCTGCCAGCTATCCCGTGCGGTCAGAATGAGAATCGGCAGCAAGCTGCCACGCTCACGCAAGGTCTTAATCACATCCAGCCCGGAAATACCGGGCAGGCCAATATCAATGACTGCCGCATCCAGCGGATATTCGTCGGCAATATACAACCCTTCTTTCCCGTCGCCGCAGGTATCGACCATAAAGCCTTCAGACTCCAGTTTCTGGCGTATCTGCGTCTGCAGTTTTATTTCATCTTCAATGACCAGTATGCGCATACTTTTTCAATCAATGACCGGTAATGATTTCACCGTCACTCGCGTTGACCTGCACGATATGAATCGATCCTCTCTCGCTTAAAATCTTGACGCGATAAATACCATTATGCTGTCTGATGTCGAGAACGCGGCCCTGAATATAGCTTTGTGCAATGGCTATTGCTTTACGTTGCGAAATGGCGCCGCGCTGATTCGCGACTTGATAATGATGTGCGCCCGGCCCTTCTCCGATAGCCAATGCGTGAACAGGGAAAATCAGTAGCAACAGTGCGACCAAGAAGGAATTAAGAAAAATAGACAGTATATTCATGAACAAACTGCTTTGTATCTCGGCAGGCAAGCGCTCACAGGGCTGTGAACCACGAACTTGAAACCATAAAATATATACGTCGGCGCCTCAGCATCCGTTTTTTTATAATTCACCAAAACCCTTCAATCAACCGCCAGCTGGCAGGAAGCGGTATTGACGCCGGATTTTGAAGCGCGGCAGAATAAGATAGAGCCATAAGCCGGCAATGCATGAACCGGTAATGTGATTGTAAAATCCCAACCACCACCGGCTCGCTTCCAATCAATAGCGTAACATAAAGCTGCCGTTTCCGGTACTGATACCTATCATTCTGTTAGGTGGATAGCCGTAAACAGGCGCAGGTGAATAAACGTTATGGCTGCGGCCATAGCTATACCTCGGTTGCGGCGGGTAATACGGTTGATTGTAGTAATATTGTGGCGGATTATAAATCCGGTTATAGCCGCCATGATGACGCTTATGTTTGTATCTTTTTGGATGATGGCGGTAGTGTGAGTGTCCGTAACCGTCATGAAAATGATAATGCGTATGGCTGGAGCGATGATGACACCTGCCGGCTTCAGCCGCAACCGGCAATGCAAGCACCAGACCAAGCAGTATCGTCAGAAAGATATTTTCGCTTGTTTTGCTTTTAATACTCGCTTTCATGAGAAACCTCCATATTCCGGATAACAGTTCCAGATTCGATATATCTGGCAGATTGACTATACGCAGATAAACATGAATGCAGACTGAATAAAAAATATGCTATGCACGCATTTCCACTGCACCGTGCCCGCATGATAAAATGTGTGCCTACTTCTACAGAACGAGCGCGAAAAGCTGCTTAACGAAATATCCGAAACAGGTCTTCTCATGATACAGCTTACGATCAACGGTGAAGTTCGACAGCTTCCCCATCCCATTAACATAGAACAACTTATTGATCAGAATAATTTACAGGGAAAACGTATCGCCATAGAACGCAACGGCGAAATTGTGCCGCGCAGTCAATACGCTGAGCAATATCTGGCTGATGGTGATCATCTTGAAGTTGTCGTAGCGGTTGGTGGTGGTTGATTTTTTCAAATTATCTCAAGAAATAAAAATGGACAATTTTGTCATTGCCGGTAAAGCCTATTCTTCGCGGTTACTGGTCGGTACGGGTAAGTATAAAGATTTTACGCAGACGCGCGCCGCCATTGAAGCCAGCGGCGCAGAGATTGTGACAGTTGCAATCCGTCGCACCAATATTGGACAGAATGCTGATGCGCCGAACCTGCTGGACAGCGTGCCGCCGTCGAAATATACGTTGCTGCCCAATACAGCCGGCTGTTACACGGTGGACGATGCGGTACGCACGCTGCATCTGGCGCGCGAACTGCTCGATGGACACAAACTGGTCAAACTAGAGGTATTGGGCGATCCCAGGACGCTCTTCCCGAACATGGTTGAAACACTCAAGGCCGCCGAGACTTTGGTCAAGGAAGGTTTTGATGTGATGGTTTATACCTCGGACGATCCTATTGCCGCAAAACAGCTCGAGGAAATTGGCTGTGTAGCGATCATGCCTCTGGCTTCGTTGATCGGTTCCGGTATGGGCATTCTGAATCCATGGAATTTGCAGATTATTATCGAAAATGCAAAAGTGCCCGTGCTGGTTGATGCGGGCGTAGGCACGGCATCAGATGCCGCCATCGCGCTTGAGCTTGGCTGCGACGGTGTATTAATGAACACGGCCATCGCAGCAGCAAAAAATCCTGTTCTGATGGCCTCAGCAATGCGCAAAGCGGTTGAAGCAGGACGGGAAGCTTATCTGGCGGGACGCATGGCCAGAAAGATATATATCGCTAGCCCCAGTTCACCTGTGGAAGGTGTTATCGCCAGCACAAACACGCTGCAACACTAAAAAATCGTCTCCGTTTTATGACACACGCCATACGCAGTTTTGTCCTGCGTCAGGGAAGAATTTCCAACGCACAGCGCAGCGCCTGTGAACGTCTGAAATCCAGGTACGGCATCCCGTTCTGTACGGAACGGATCAGCCTGGAATCGGTTTTTGGTCGGAAAGCGCCCAAGATTCTTGAAATCGGCTCCGGCATGGGTGAAACCACGGCAACTATTGCTCAGATGCATCCGGAATCCGATTATCTGGCCATTGAAGTGCACACACCCGGCATTGGCAGTTTGCTCAATCAGATCGAGACACGACAGCTTGCCAACTTGCGTATTATTCAGCATGATGCTGTAGAAATCATACGTCACATGCTGTTGCCCGGATCGCTTGATGGTGTGCATATCTTCTTTCCTGACCCCTGGCCGAAGGCTCGCCATCATAAGCGCCGGCTAATCCAGCCGGCATTTATTTCACAATTGTGCACGCACCTGAAACCCGGCGCCTATATTCATATCGCAACAGACTGGGAAGAATATGCACAGCAAATCCTCGCGGTATTGTCCGCTGAACCGTTGCTCAGCAATACCAGTCCAGACTATGCCGAGCGCCCGGATTATCGCCCGGTGACCAAATTTGAACAGCGCGGCATCAAGCTCGGTCATATTGTCCGGGATCTGATTTTTTGCCGTAACGCTAATTCTGCCCGTTCGTCAGATACTGAAAATCAACCCTGATTGATAATTATTCCTTTTCATAATATATTAGAGACTATTTAATTCGTATCGTCCTCACACGTTTTCCTGGAAGTCACATGCAAACTCCAAGCTTAAAACACCGTATCATTTCTGCATCATTCTGGATCACTTTGTTTGTTTCTATTGCCAATCCGGTCTGCGCCGAGGAGGTTGTGGTTTATTCAGCCAGAGTTGAGCAGCTCATCAAACCGATGTTTGATGCATTTACCCAACAGACAGGGATCAAAGTCAAATACACCACGGATAACGAGGGCGCACTTATGGCTCGCCTTCAGGCCGAAGGTAAAAATACGCCTGCAGATATGCTGATAACCGTTGATGCCGGCAATTTATGGGCAGCATCGCAGGCCGGATTGCTCAGACCTTTCGATTCCCAGGTTCTCATAGCCAACATCCCGGAACATCTGCGCGACCCCGGTAATGAGTGGTTTGGACTGTCTATACGCGCCCGCACGATTATCTACAATACCAGGAAAGTAAAACCTGAAGATTTGTCTACATATGAAAACCTTGCCGATCCAAAATGGAAAAACAGACTTTGCCTGCGAACATCCAAAAAAGTCTATAACCAGTCACTGGTGGCAATGATGATTGCCGAACATGGCGAAGCGGAAACCGAGAAAATCGTCAGAGGCTGGGTTGCCAATCTCGCGACAGATCCTCTGTCTGACGACACCCGTGCACTGGAATTTGTCGCCGCCGGCCGCTGTGACCTGACCATCGTCAACACATATTACTATGGCCGGCTGATACAGAAGGATCCCGATTTACCGCTCGGCATTTTCTGGCCGAACCAGAAAGACAGCGGCGTGCACGTCAATGTCTCGGGCGCAGGATTGACGCGTCATGGCAAGAATCAGCAGGCCGCAGAGCAATTGCTGGAATTTTTGTCATCAATTTCAGCGCAGAAACTGTTTACGGATGTCAATATGGAATACCCGGTGAATCCTAATATTGTGCCTGATCCGATTGTCGCATCGTGGGGCAGATTCAAGGAAAATCATATCAATCTTGTCAAAGCCGGTGAATTTCAGGCTGCGGCGGTTAAGCTCATGGATCGCGCCGGTTATCGATAAATACACATCATTCTTGTCACCCTTCATTCCTGACCGTTCAAGAATAATGTGATTGCCGGCTGGCGGCTGATTCCCTACATCGCGGCGATACTGGTTCTAATACCGGTCGGTGTTGTCATTTCATCGCTGTTTGTATCAGCCGGCGATGTGTGGCGGCACCTGGTCGAAAACACGCTGCCACTGCTGCTGACTAATACATTCTGGCTGGCACTGGGCGTTTTGCTCGGAACGGGATTTCTGGGCGTCAGCCTCGCATGGCTTGTTTCAATCTATGAATTTCCAGGGCGCAGGTTCTTCACCTGGGCTTTATTGCTGCCACTGGCAATCCCTGCTTATGTTACAGCGTTTGTCGCGCTGGGATTGTTTGATTTTACTGGCCCTGTGCAGACAACGCTGCGCGATTGGATGAATTCCGATCTGTATTGGTTTCCGGAAATTCGCAGCCGTATGGGCGTCATCATTGTCATGACGCTGGCATTTTACCCTTATGTTTATCTGCTCGCACGGAATGCCTTCGAAAGCCAGGGCAAGCGCGCGATGGAAGTTGCGCAGTCGTTGGGTTTTACTCAACACGCCGGTTTTTATAAAGTCGCGCTACCGATGGCGCGTCCATGGATCGCGGGGGGGTTGCTGCTGGTGTTGATGGAAACACTGGCCGACTTCGGCACGGTGGCGGTGTTTAATTACGATACTTTTACAACTGCGATATACAAAGCATGGTTCAGCCTGTTTTCACTTCCCGCTGCTTCACAACTGGCCTCCTTGCTCATCATCATCGTTTTCATCATTGTCGTACTCGAACAGCACTTCCGTGCGCGTATGCGCTATGCCGAGTCCAGGAAAAGTCCGCGCGCCAATCGCATTCAACTGGCAGGCAAACAGAAATGGCTGGCAATCGGTTTTATTTTTACGATATGGTTTTTTGCATTTCTGCTGCCACTGCTGCAACTGCTGTACTGGGCCATACGATCAATTTCAGTGGGTTTCGATTTAGAGCGTTACCTGGAATTCCTTGTACATTCGCTATTTCTATCCTGTCTGGCCGCGCTGATCACCTGCACCATTGTCACCATGATCGTCTATGCCGCGCGCCGCTTTCCAGGCAGATCCATGCAACTTGCCGTACGCACTGCAACTATCGGCTATGCGTTGCCAGGCACCGTACTGGCCATTGGTATTTTCATCCCTTTGGCCTGGCTGGAAGGCCAGCTCAGTGAACTCGCTCTTACGTTATTTCAACTTGAAACAGGTTTGCTGATACAAGGCACAATTGCCGTTATGCTGGCCGCATACCTGATTCGTTTTATGGCGGTAAGTCATTATTCGATTCATGGTGCAATGCAGCGCATCACGCCCAGTATCGAAGAAGCTGCAATGGGCATGGGACTGCACGGCTGGGCCCTGCTCAGAAAAATTCACTTTCCGATCCTGAAATCCGGCATCTTCACTGGCGCGACACTGGTGTTTGTTGACGTCATGAAAGAAATGCCGATTACACTGATGACCCGCCCTTTTGGCTGGGATACTCTGGCAGTGCGTGTGTATGAAATGACCTCCGAAGGCGCATGGGAGCAGGCGGCTGTACCCGCCGTAACGCTGGTATTGGCCGGATTGCTGCCCATCCTGTTTTTCATGCGTCAGACTGAAAACTGAGCAACCACCATCAATAAGATAAGGTATTCGTCATTGCCCAGAAAGAATTGACGATCTAACGCATCCTGCGGTGATACTGTTTTACAGTATGGTAGAAGCAGTTTCTGGGCATTTCATCGTATGAATGACTCATTTCTTTCAAACTAACCCCAGGCTTCGTCACTGTTGACTACTTTTTTACGTGCGATCCTGCTCGTATCAGGCGCTAAATCGCGTTCACGATTACCCGACCTTTCTCCGTTCAATCGCTGCACATTAGCTTTGCCAGATACTGCCGAATAATCGACTTTAAAAATTGATATAGCGCCAGTCAATTCCTTCGCCTGATGTTCGAGGGATTCCGCGGCTGCCGCAGCTTCTTCTACCAGTGCGGCATTCTGTTGCGTAACTTCATCCATCTGCGTAACTGCCTGATTAATCTGATCTATGCCAGAACTCTGCTCCTGAGATGCTGCGGTGATCTCAGTCATAATGTCTGCTACGTGTTTAATTGAATTAACAATTTCCTGCATTGTCTTACCTGCATCGTTAACCTGTAGAGCACCATTTTCAACCCTTTTTACAGAATCATCGATCAATGATTTGATCTCTTTCGCGGCTACCGCGCTTCTTTGGGCCAGATTGCGAACTTCGGTAGCAACAACGGCAAATCCCCTGCCCTGTTCACCCGCGCGAGCAGCCTCAACAGCCGCGTTTAAAGCCAGGATATTCGTCTGAAAAGCAATTCCGTCGATAACATTGATGATGTTTGCTATATTTCTGGAACTGTCGCTGATTGAAGTCATTGTATTGACAACGTTGGCCATCATCTGACCACCTCTCAAAACCACATGACTTGCATCCGTAGCCAATTGGTCAGCCTGTTTCGCGTTCTCAGAATTTTGTTTTACGGTTGAAGCCAGTTCTTCCATACTGGCCGCGGTTTCTTCAAGTGAAGAAGCCTGTTCTTCGGTACGCTGCGACAAATCCATATTGCCACTGGCGATCTCCCCGGCAGCCTGGCGCACCATTTCAGCGTTATGATGAATATCAAGGACCGTCGCTTTTAAATTGAGATTCATCTGGGATAGTGCTTTAAACAACAAGCTAAATTCGTCGTGATAGTCTGTGGAAACTTTAGCGCCAAGATTGCCCGCTGCAAGTGTATTGGCAACATCGACAGCATCATTTAACGGCTTAAGTACGCTGCGCACCAGACAATAACCCATTGCCCCCATCAACAAAATACCAGCGATGGCGGTAGTTACGACAAAGTGACCTAGCCAGGGCGATGCTATCGTTTGATTGATGCCCCACCAGCCTGCGCCTGTGGCACAGGCCAATAACAATGTTGGCATCGACAAGAACAGCGCCGTACGTTTGCCAAAAGTCATTTTAAATAATGCAGTTACTTTCCCAGCAAAATCGGTACGGACAATACCGCCATTCTCAATCCTAAGGTTCCTGGCCTTGCCATCACGTATCTGCTGGTAAACTGGCTCTACTCTTTCCAGCAATTGACGCGATGGTTTTGTACGCACTGACAGATAGCCTGTTATTTTTCCATTTTCAATTAAAGGTGTAGCGTTCGCCAGCACCCAGTAGTAATCACCATTTTTACGGCGATTCTTTACGAAACCGGTCCAAGGCTTCCCATTTTGCAGGGTTCTCCAGAAATCAGCGAAAGCCTCCGGCGGCATATCCGGATGACGAATGATATTATGCGCCCTCCCCAGCAATTCATCCTCAGAATAACCACTTACCTCTATAAATGCTGGATTGACATAAGTTATTCTCCCTTTAGAATCGGTTGTCGATACTAACAATGCACTATCATCAAGCGTGTATTCGATATTTGAAACGGGTAAGTTTACTCTCATAACTTGTTATCCTTTGATTTAACAGGCTGGCATGATCCATCTGGCAATTCTGGCTTTAACGTCAAACGCTGCTTAAAATTTTATCGAAAAACTCCTAAATCCAATCTGATTAGGATAGTGGCAGAATCGTGGCTTTTTAACGATTCAGCTTGATAAAAATTGCCAAAGCATTCACTAGACGGCTAATGCACGTGAATAATTTAGTCGTAAAAACCGAATGCACACAAGTGCCGTACGCGTCACTACCAATGCAACGACATTTGTTAAAAACCCGTTTTGCAATTACTATTACATAACGCTCAGCTCTCGGCGTGTACCCCAAAGCCGTAAACGCTGACTTCATTCGATGTCCAACTTTAATGGAGATAACCAATGAAACGCCTAGCCTCACCTCACTCCCGGTTAAAAGAACGTTACGATGCTATTGTGATTGGTTCAGGTTATGGCGGTGGCATCGCCGCATCTCGATTGGCACGAATGAAACGTAACGATGGCAGCAGACTTGACATATGTCTGCTGGAACGCGGACGGGAAATACAAACCGGCGAATACCCGGATACGCTACTCGAAGCCGGAAAGGAATTTCAAATCAATTTCCATGACAAGCATATCGGTGATTGGACCGGCATGTTCAATCTGTACGCCAACAAAGACATGAATGTCATTGTTGGCTGCGGCCTGGGTGGCACTTCGTTGATCAATGCCAATGTAGCACTGAAAGCGGATGACCGTGTTTTTGAAGATCCCTGCTGGCCCGATGAAATCCGTCAGGACAAAAGCAGGTTGACTGCCTGCTATGATCGTGCGTTGAAAATGCTCGGCGCTACGCCGTTTCCAGATGGTCAGAACGGCATACCGGTCCTGCCCAAGGTCGAGGCGCAGAAAAATTCCGCCAGAGCGGTTAACCGTCCGCTTGTTTTTCCACCGATCAATGTCACGTTTAAAGACCGCATCAACGAAGCCGGCGTATATCAATCGGCTTGCACTTACTGCGGTGATTGCGTGTCGGGATGTAATTACGGCGCAAAGAACACCACCCTGATGAACTACCTGCCGGATGCCTGGAACAATGGTGTGGAAATCTATACCCAAATCGCGGTGCGCTGGCTGGAGAAAGACGGCAGCGACTGGCTGGTACACTGTCAGATCATGGAGGTAGGGCGCGAAGCCTTTGACGCGCCTGATCTTGTACTGCGCTGCAAACAGGTTTTCCTCGGCGCCGGTACGCTCGGCACAACTGAAATTCTGCTGCGTTCAAAAGAAAAGGGATTGCCTTTATCGAATCAGGTTGGCGCGCATTTTTCATCCAACGGCGATGTACTGGGTTATGGATACAATAACGACATACCTGTCAATGCCGTCGGCTTCGGCAATCAGCCGATCGGAAAAATTGATCCGGTCGGGCCCTGTATCACAACCGTGATCGATGACCGGAACACTGCAAATTTCGAACAAGGCCTGATATTGGAGGAAGGCAGCCTGCCGGGTGCGCTCGGGAGTATCCTGCCCGGGCTGATGTCAACCGCTGCCGAGTTGATCGGCACTGATACCGACAGCGGATTGAAAGACAAGCTTAGCGAACATGCCCGCGTAGCGGAGAGCCTGCTGCGCGGACCGTATCACGGCGCTGTGCATAACACGCAGGTATATCTGATTATGAGCCACGACGACTCGGATGGACGACTGGTGCTGCGTAACAACACGATTAACGTCGACTGGCCGGGCGTCGGCGACAAGCCGGTATTCAAGCGCGATAATGACTTCATGAAACGTGTTACTGCCGCCAATGGCGGCACCTATATTCCCAATCCGACCTGGACAGAAGCACTGGACAACAGCTTGATTACAGTGCATCCGCTCGGCGGCTGCGGTATGGGCAAAGATGCTGAAAGTGGGGCAGTAGACCATCGCGGCAGAGTATTCAACGGCGCAACCGGTAGCGCAGTACATGATGGGTTGTATGCCGTTGACGGCAGCATCGTACCGCGTTCCGTTGGTGTCAATCCGCTGTTGACGATTTCCGCACTGGCTGAGCGCAGCATGGAATTAATGGCCGAAGCGGAAGGATACAGCTATGATTTCACCAGCCTGTCGCAGTCTCGTGCAGCGGAACCAGTCACAGTAGGCGTACGCTTTACCGAAACCATGCGTGGTTGGTGGTCGGAAACGGGTGACTTTGAAACAGCCATGCGTTCCGGCAAGGAATCCGGAAATACCATTGATTTTACGCTGACTGTCAGTGTTTACGATCTCAACGCCTTAATCGAAAAAAATGGTGATTATAGCGGGGGCATGATCGGTACAGTCAACGCGCCAAGTCTTTCCGCTTCACCACTGACAGCGACAAATGGCGTATTTAATCTGTTCGCGCGCGATCCGTCACGGATTGGCCGGGAATATATGAAATACCGCTTTCAGATAAACTCGGAAGAAGGCAAAACCTGGTATTTTGATGGCTTCAAAATTATCCATAACGACTATGGCATTGACGTCTGGTCCGATACCACCACCATGTATGCCACCTTATACGAAGGCCCGGATACTACCGGTCCGGTCAAAGGTCGCGGCATTCTGTATATTCAACCACAAGACCTGCTGCGCCAGCTGACTACTATCGCTGCGACTGACGCACAAACAAAAATGGAACGACTGCAGGCCATTACACGCTTTGGTATTTATTTTGCCGGTGACCTTTACCATATTTATGGTGGCGTATTCGTGCCTCCCCATTATCTGGACGCTGACGCGCCGCCGCGCAAAAAACGCACCCTCCGCACCGATGCGCCGGAAGTGCATAATTTCAAGGCGGTTGATGGCGTGCCGCTGCGCCTGACACGGTATCAAGGCGGCAAAAAAGGTCCACTGCTGATGGTGCATGGCGCGGGTGTTTCCAGCAAAATTTTTACAACCGATACCATTGATACCAATCTGCTGGAATATCTCTATGCCAATGGTTATGATTGCTGGCTACTTGATATGCGCATCAGCATTGATCTACCCAGCGCAAATCAAGCCTGGACACTGGATGATATTGCCCGTTACGACTATCCGGCTGCTATTGAGACCATCATGAATGTCACCGGCAGCCGTGATGTTCAGGCTTTTGTGCACTGTGCCGGTTCGACAACTTTCTTCATGGCGATGATGAGCGGCCTCCAGCATGTGCGCACCATTGTCTCTTCACAAATCGGTCCGTATCAAACCGTTTCTGCTACCGCACGTGTTAAGGCCGGGCTGCATCTGCCGTCTCTGCTCGATGCCATCGGCATCGACTCATTAACGGCCTATACCGATGACAGAGGCAACTGGCTCAACAGGTTGTACGACAAAGCGCTCAATTTGCAACATTTTGAACTGGAAGAACAATGCTCCAGCGCCGTATGTCACCGCATTAGTTTCATGTATTCCCTGCTGTACGAACATGATCAGCTGAGCCGCCTGACGCATGACAATCTGCATGAATTATTCGGCATCTGCCACATGGATATCTTCAAACATCTGGCGTTGTGCGCGCGGGAAGGTCAAATCGTCAGCGCCGGCGGTAAGGATGTTTATCTGCCACACTGGGAGCGGCTCAATTTGCCGATTACTTTTATTCACGGCGCGGAAAATGTGAGCTACCTGCCTGAAACAACTGAACGCAGCTTTAAGAAACTGGTTGAAGTTAATGGTCCTGACAAATATGCCCGTTATGTCATTCCAGGCTATGGTCATATTGACTGTATTTTCGGCCAGAATGCGGTACAGGACGTTTATCCGCATATTTTGTCAGCGTTGGACAAGAACCAGTAGTATCTTATCTGAGATCAACTCCAAGTAATCGGGTGATTCACATCTGTTGAGTCACCCGACTATAACCCACCTCGCCGTTCCTCTGCAGAATTGAATTCACAGCAGCAAATGCCCGGTGCAGGCATTACTTATCCGAAAAAAAATCCTTCACCTTATCCATCCATGATTTTGCCCGAGGACTATGACGGGAATTGTCTTTCTGGCTGATCGATTCAAGTTCTTCAAGCAGCTCTTTCTGGCGTGGCGTCAGTTTAACAGGTGTTTCCACGACCACATGGCACAGCAGATCACCCTTACTGTGGCTGCGCACACCTTTAATACCTTTCTCACGCAAACGGAAAATTTTACCAGTCTGTGTTTCGGCAGGCACCTTGATTTTTGCGTGACCTTCAAGCGTCGGTACTTCAATTTCCCCGCCCAATGCAGCGGTTGTGAAACTGATTGGTATTTCACAATGCAGATGATCACCATCTCTCTGGAAAACAGGATGCGACGCCAGATGGATGACAACATACAGATCTCCCGGCGGACCGCCGTTAGTTCCGGCTTCCCCTTCTCCGTTAACGCGAATCCGGTCGCCCTCATCAACGCCAGCGGGGATTTTTACATTCAGGGTTTTATGCTGTTTTATCCGCCCCGCACCATGACAGGCAGGACATGGATGCGTAATAATCTTGCCACTACCATAACATTTTGGGCAGGTCTGCTGAATGGAAAAAAAACCTTGTTGCATTCTGACCTGACCATGACCATTACAGGTTGGACAGGTTTTGGGGCTGGTGCCTGGCTTACTGCCATCACCATGGCACGTATCGCAAGTTGCCATCGTGGGAATGCGTATTTTTGTCTCGGTGCCATGCGCTGCCTGCTCCAGTGAAATTTCCAGACTGTAACGCAAGTCAGTGCCTCTATGCATGTTGGAACGCCCACCGCCACGGGCACCGCCAAAGATATCGCCAAAAATATCACTGAAAGCATCCGCAAATCCCTGAGCACCGCCAGCGCTTCCGCCCGCAGCGCTGGCGTCCACGCCTGCATGGCCAAACTGATCGTATGCGGCGCGCTTGCTGGGGTCGGACAATATTTCGTAGGCTTCCTTGGCTTCCTTGAATAATTCTTCAGATTTGACATCACCCGCATTTCTGTCAGGATGATGCTTCATCGCCAGCTTGCGATAAGCTTTCTTGATGACGCTCTCATCGGCATCACGATTAACACCGAGTACTTCATAATAATCACGCTTAGCCATGATGAATCAATCCTGTCGTGGTAAAGTCGAATCTGATACTTACAATTTTGTGAAGATATTGCAAATACATAGCTTTTTTTATATGGTGAATAAACGCCAAACGCAGAGTGCGAAAAGAGCTTCCTGCTCCTCTTTTCTCTGCTCTGCGTTTGGTAAAAACGACTGACGTTTATTTTTTGTCTTTCACTTCCTCAAATTCAGCATCCACTACATCGCCTTCAACAGTTTTCTCACGCTTACCGGCATCAGATTGATCAGCAGTTCCGGCATCACCCGCATGCGTCTGATGCGCACCGCCCTGTTGATTCTGATACATCTTCTCGGCGAGTTTGTGCGAAGCTTCCGTCAATGCCTGTGTTTTCGCATCAATTTCTTCCTTGTTGTCGGATTTCAACGCCGCTTCGGCTTCCTGCAACGCCACCTCGATTTTGGATTTTTCATCCGCATCCAGTTGATCGCCATATTCTTTCATCGATTTTTTGACTGAGTGAATAATAGCATCGCACTGATTGCGGCTGGATACCAGTTCCAAAATCCTGTGATCTTCTTCCGCATGCGCCTCGGCGTCTTTAACCATACGTTCGATTTCGGCTTCGGACAATCCGGAACTGGCCTGGATTTTGATTTTATTCTCCTTTCCAGTCGCTTTATCTTTTGCCGAAACATGCAGAATACCATTGGCATCAATGTCGAAAGCCACTTCAATTTGCGGCATACCGCGCGGTGCAGGCGGGATATCCGCCAAATTGAACTGCCCCAGGCTCTTGTTACCCGACGCCATTTCGCGTTCGCCCTGCAAGACGTGAATAGTAACAGCAGTCTGATTATCATCCGCGGTAGAAAAAACCTGTTGCGCCTTGGTTGGAATGGTCGTGTTTTTCTGAATCAATTTGGTCATGACACCGCCGAGCGTTTCAATACCCAGCGATAATGGTGTCACATCGAGCAATAACACATCCGTGACATCACCTTGCAGCACACCACCCTGAATGGCCGCCCCGACAGCGACAGCTTCGTCAGGATTAACGTCTTTACGCGGCTCTTTACCGAAGATCTCCTTGACTTTTTCCTGCACTTTAGGCATTCGCGATTGGCCACCGACCAGAATCACATCATCAATTTCTGAAGCAGATACACCCGCATCCTTCATTGCAATACGGCAAGGCTCGGCCGTCCGTTCGATCAATTCCTCCACCAGGCTTTCCAGTTTGGCGCGCGTAATTTTGATCGCCATATGTTTAGGGCCGCTCGCATCAGCGGTGATATACGGCAGATTTACTTCAGTCTGCTGGCTGGAAGACAGTTCGATTTTGGTTTTCTCGGCAGCATCCTTCAAGCGTTGCAGTGCCAGCATGTCCTGTTTCAGATCGATACCGTTCTCTTTTTTGAATTCATCAACCAGATATTCGATGACGCGCGAATCGAAATCCTCGCCACCCAGGAATGTGTCACCATTGGTTGCCAGTACTTCAAACTGATGCTCGCCGTCAATGTCCGCAATTTCAATAATTGAAATATCGAAAGTGCCACCGCCCAGGTCATAAACGGCAATCTTGCGGTCGCCTTCCTTTTTGTCCATGCCAAAAGCAAGCGCTGCAGCCGTTGGCTCATTGATAATCCGTTTGACTTCCAATCCGGCGATTTTTCCCGCATCCTTGGTTGCCTGGCGTTGTGAATCATTGAAATAGGCAGGTACGGTAATTACCGCTTCGGTTACCGGCTCACCCAGATAATCTTCCGCGGTTTTCTTCATTTTCTTGAGCACCTGCGCGGAAACCTCGGGCGGCGCGATTTTTTTGTCTCTCACCTCAACCCAGGCATCGTTATTGCTTGCCTTGATGATCTTGTAAGGCACCATTTTAATGTCTTTTTGCACCATATCTTCGTCAAACCGGCGGCCGATCAAACGCTTTACCGCAAACAAAGTGTTTTTTGGATTAGTAACCGCCTGACGCTTGGCTGATGCTCCAACCAGTATCTCGTTATCTTCCGTATAAGCAACGATGGAAGGCGTCGTGCGCGTGCCTTCAGAATTCTCGATCACTTTGGGCTTGCCATTTTCCATAATTGCAACACAGGAATTGGTTGTACCCAGATCGATACCGATAATTTTTGCCATGTCTAGATCCTTTTAAAATTAAAAACTGTCCGTGAATTAATCAGATAAATGGAGCTGCTTCACTGAATTTCAAGCCGGATTTAACCGAACATGTCTGTCAGGCGTCTTTTGTTTTCGATACCATCACGAGCGCTGGCCGGATCACCCGCTCGTGCAGTTTGTAGCCTTTCTGCATAACCTGCACGACAGTATTGGGTTCAAGTTCGGAATCTACGGTGCACATGGCCTGATGTTGATGCGGATCGAATTTCTCTCCGGCCGGATCAATCGCTTTAATGTTAAATTTATCAAAAACGGCGATCAACTGTTTCTGTGTCAATTCCATCCCGTTCTTGAAGTTTTCCACGGTGGCATTTTCAACAGCCAAGGCTGCTTCGAGACTGTCCATCACCGTCAACAACTCCGCAGAAAAATTCTCAACCGCATATTTATGTGCATTGGAAACATCGGTTTGAGCTCGCCTGCGTACATTTTCAGCCTCCGCTTTGGCACGTAGCCAGGCATCATGATGCTCAGCCGCTTTACGCTCGGCCTCTTTCAATAACTGCGTGAGATCGGGCTGCGCACCCTGCTTTATTTCGTCATAAGCACTTGTTTGTATGATTTCATCCGTCTCTGTAGATATTTGACTTGATGATTCATTTTTTTCGTTATCCGGCAATTCTGCGGATTCATCAGGTTTCGTATCCTGGGGATTCTGTGAATATTGCATCGTACCTCCTCTTAACTATCTGGGGGTTATTGGGGCTGTTTTACTGATTTCAAGCCCTGTTATGCGATTTTCTGCGCGCGAATTCGATCTGTGTTTATTAAAATAATGTTTTAAAACAGTTTTATTTAATTCTTTATTCTGCGTGCGAGCATCTCTGCCTTACCGGTATAATCGCGCGGCTTCATCGCCAGCAGCTTTTGTTTCTCGACTTCAGGAATTTCCAACCCTTGAATGAACTGATGCAGCATTACCTGAGTGATGCCACTTTTACCGCGTGTTAACGCTTTGAGTTGTTCGTATGGATGCGGCACTGCATAGCGGCGCATGATGGTTTGAATCGGTTCAGCCAGCACCTCCCAGGCGTCATCCAGGTCTCTGGCGAGTTGTTCAGGATTGGCTTCGAGTTTATTCAAGCCTTTACTGCACGCATCATAGGCCAGTAAAGTATGGCCAAGCGCCACACCCATGTTGCGCAGTACGGTCGAATCCGTAAGATCACGCTGCCAGCGCGAAACCGGCAGTTTCTCGCTCAAATGCCGCAACAACGCATTCGCGATCCCGAGATTGCCTTCCGAGTTTTCAAAGTCAATCGGGTTGACTTTATGCGGCATAGTCGAAGAACCCACTTCATTCGCCTTTGTTTTCTGCTTGAAAAAACCAAGTGAAATGTATCCCCAGATATCGCGGTTCAAATCCAGCAAAATGGTGTTGATACGGGCATAAGCATCGAACAGTTCCGCCATGGTGTCGTGTGGTTCGATTTGCGTGGTATAGGGATTAAACACCAGTCCGAGCGATTCAACAAAAGATTGCGCAAAGCCCTCCCAATCGAAGTCAGGATAAGCCGATAAATGCGCGTTGTAATTACCGACGGCGCCATTGATCTTTCCGAGTAAAGCAACATCTTTCAATTGCCCTCTGCCCCGCTGCAGACGATACGCCACATTGGCCATTTCCTTGCCAAGCGTCGTCGGCGTCGCCGGTTGTCCGTGCGTACGCGCAAGCATGGAAGAATCCGCCAGTTGATGCGCCAGTTCTATCAGCTTGGCGATAATGTTATCCAGCGCCGGCAGCATAATCTGCTCCAGACTCTGTTTGAGCATCAAACCGTGTGACAGGTTGTTGATATCTTCCGAAGTGCAGGCAAAATGAATAAATTCCGCAGCCCCGGTGACTTCACTGTTATCCGCAAGTTTTTGCTTTAACCAGTATTCAACAGCTTTGACATCATGATTGGTTGTTGCCTCGATTGTCTTAACGGCCTCGGCATCGGCGACGGAAAAATCCGCTACAAGGCCGTTCAGTTGCGCACTGGTTTCGCTTGAAAATGGCGGCACTTCAGTGATTTCATCTGCATTGCCAAGCGCCTGCAACCAAGCGACCTCCACCTGAACGCGATAACGTATCAGCGCAAACTCGCTGAAATAATGTTGCAATGGTGCTACTTTTTGGTGGTATCGGCCGTCCAGTGGTGACAAAGCCGTAATCGTGGAAAAACCCATAACGTTTTTATTTCTAAATTGACTTAAATTAATGTAAACATCAATTTTATCATGTCGCGCACAGGCAATTCCGGCCATTTGAAGCGGGTGAAACATTTCACTTTCAGCCGGAATTCACAATGTTCGGGTAGAATATGCGCATCGATGAATAAAGGAAAGACACCAAAATCATGCTGCGTAAGATTCTGATCGCCAATCGCGGCGAAATCGCCGTCCGCATCATCCGGGCTTGCGCCGAAATGGGTATCCGCTCAGTCGCCATTTATTCGGAGGCGGATCGTTTCGCGCTGCATGTCAAAAAAGCGGACGAAGCCTATTGCATCGGCAATGAACCAATGTCCTGTTATCTGAATATTTATGCACTCGTTGACCTGGCGCTGGCAACAGGTTGCGACGCCGTTCATCCAGGCTATGGATTTCTATCCGAAAACGCGCAGTTTGCTCGTGCGTGCAAAGAACGCCGGTTGATATTTATCGGCCCCGGAGCAGACGTCATTCATCGCATGGGAGATAAAACAGAAGCCCGTAACGCGATGAAAGCGGCTGGTATTCCGGTAACGCCTGGATCGGATGGCAACCTGGATTCAGTGGAAGACGCGCTGGAAGTTGCCGAACAAATTGGCTATCCCGTCATGCTGAAAGCAACCTCTGGCGGCGGCGGTCGCGGCATCCGGCGTTGCGATACCGCTGACGAACTCAAGCGCAACTACCTGCGTGTCATATCCGAAGCAACCAAGGCATTTGGACGTGCCGATGTGTTTCTGGAAAAATGTATTGTCAATCCCCGTCACATTGAAGTACAGATCCTTGCGGATCATCACGGCAATGTGATTCATCTGTACGAGCGCGATTGCTCCATTCAGCGCCGCAATCAGAAGTTGATCGAAATAGCGCCATCGCCGCAGCTCGACGAAGCGCAGCGTCAATATATCGGTGGCCTTGCAGTCATTGCCGCCAAATCGGTAGGCTACACCAATGCCGGAACTGTGGAATTTTTGCTCGACGATAACGGCCGCTTCTATTTCATGGAAATGAATACTCGCGTACAGGTCGAGCATACCATCACTGAAACCATCACCGGCGTTGATATCGTCGAAGAACAGATACGCGTGGCCGCTGGCTTGCGATTACGCTACAGGCAGGACGAGATCGTGCGGCGAGGCTATGCGATTCAATTCCGCATCAATGCCGAAGATCCGAAAAACAGCTTTCTGCCAAGCTTCGGCCGGATTTCCCGTTATTATGCGCCAGGCGGACCGGGTGTGCGAACCGATACCGCCATATACACCGGCTATGAAATCCCGCCATTTTATGACTCCATGGTCGCGAAAGTCATTGTCAGCGCGCTGACCTGGGAAGATGCAATCAAACGCGGTGAACGGGCGTTGCGCGACATGGGATTATTCGGCATCAAAACAACCATTCCGTATTATCTGCGGATTCTAAGACATCCACAGTTCCGCGTGGCAAAGTTTAACACCGGCTTTGTCGAGCAGAACCCCACACTGATCAATTATTCCGACAAACCCCGACCGGAAGTTCTGGCCAGTGTGATAGCCGCCGCAATGGCATCACATACCGGACTGTAAGCTTATAAGCGCTTATCTGGTTAATCGAGGAAGAATATGCAAAAAGTTTATATTACCGATGTGATTTTGCGCGACGCGCATCAATCCCTGATTGCAACCCGGTTGCGTACCGAAGATATGCTGCCTGCCTGCCCGATGCTCGACAGCATCGGGTACTGGTCACTGGAATGCTGGGGAGGCGCCACCTTTGACGCCTGCCTGCGGTTTCTCAAGGAAGACCCGTGGGAACGCCTCAGCAAACTGAAAGCCGCATTGCCCACTACGCCGCTGCAAATGCTGGTACGCGGACAGAATCTGCTCGGTTATCGTCATTACTCGGATGATGTCGTGCACGCATTTATCAAACGGGCAGCCGAAAACGGCATGGATGTTTTCCGCATCTTTGATGCGCTCAACGACGTGCGCAATCTGACTACTGCCATCGAAGCCGCCAAGGAATCCGGCAAACACGCGCAAGGCACGATATGCTACACAACCAGTCCGGTACATGATATCCGCAGTTTCGTAACACTGGCCAAGGACCTGGCTGCACTGGGTTGTGACTCCATCGCGATTAAGGACATGGCAGGCCTGCTCACGCCCTACATCACCAGCGAACTGATGAAAGCACTGCGCGATACCGTTGATCTTCCGATTCACCTGCATTGCCATGCGACCGCGGGGCTGGCCGAAATGTGTCAGATAAAAGCCATCGAGGCAGGTTGTCGCCATATCGATACGGCATTGTCATCCTGGTCGGGCGGAACCAGTCATCCGCCGACCGAAAGCATGGTGACCGCATTGCAGAACACGGAATATGACACCGGCCTGAATCTGGACGCGTTGCAGAAAGCAAACAGCTACTTCGCCGAAGTCCGCAAAAAATACTACCGTTTCGAAAGCGAATTTACCGGCGTCGATACCCGTGTTCATGTGTTCCAGGTACCCGGCGGCATGATTTCCAATCTTGCCAACCAACTGCAGGAACGTAACGCACTGAACCGCATCAATGAAGTTTATGAAGAAATTCCCCTGGTGCGCAAAGATCTCGGTTATCCGCCTCTGGTTACTCCGACGTCACAGATTGTCGGCACCCAGGCGGTACTTAATGTGCTTACCGGTTCACGCTATTCCACAATTACCAACGAAGTGAAGCGCTATTTGCAGGGCGGTTACGGCAAGGCGCCCGCGCCAATCAATACCAATCTGCAAAAGCGCGCCATCGGAAAGGAAGAAATTATCGACTGCCGTCCGGCCGATCTGCTGAAGCCGGAACTTGAGCATCTGCGCCAGGAAATCGGTCATCTGGCGCTGACTGACGAAGACGTCCTCAGTTATGCGATGTTTCCGGAAGTCGGCAAACAGTTTCTGGAATTGCGCTCAACCGGCCATCTGGTACCCGAACCGCTGGAACTCGCAGTCAACGCGCCAGGCAGTGCGCAAAAGGCGCCAACCGAATTCAATGTGGCGCTGCATGGTGAGTCCTATCATATCAAGATTACTGGCACCAGCCCTAAAAATGATACGATGCGGCATTTTTATTTCATGGTCGATGGTGTACCCGAGGAAATTGTCGTCGAAACACTGGATGAAATCGTGCTTGATGGCGGCACGCAGGGTGCGGTGCAAAGCAACATCGCCAGCAAACGCCGACGCCCTTCTGCCGAAGGAGACGTGGTTGTCAGCATGCCATGCAATATTCTCGATGTGCTGGTCAAAGTCGGCCAGAAAGTCAACGCCGGACAACCGGTTCTGGTCACTGAAGCCATGAAAATGGAAACCGAAGTCACCGCACCGATTGCCGGCACCGTCAAGGCAGTTCATGTGATCAAAGGAGAACCAGCCAATCCGAATGAAGTGTTAATTGAAATTATCGCAGAATAAGGCAAGTCAATGATTGACTTATCCGTATGCAATGAATCGATACGCTACGGAGTCGTTTTCCGGGTAACTTTACCAGGTACTGCTGCTTGAATCGATCTACGCCGCAAGCTCCCGGGCGACCTGGCTAAATTCGCTGCGGTATTGCCGGATTTTCTGCAGCTCGGCCTCAGCCTCCCGTTCATCGATACCGAGATCGAACAGCAATGCGGAAATCTCGGCCTGGTCGTGTGCTTCGAGCGAATCATCTTTTCGCAACAAACGGTTAGCTGTAACAATCAGCTTTACATATAGCACATGTTTTCCGGCAGAACTGGAAAAATGGTGTTTTGCCGCTATCAGGATCACTTCTTCCGGAAGATTCCACGCTTTAAGCAAATGAAATCCCAGCAGATCATGCGTGATGCCGAAATGCTTGATCTCAAGTGCCCTGATGTCCTGCCCCTGATCCTGCGTTACCAGGTCATTCAGGATCGCAAACTCCTTAGGACAAAAATGCGCGAATAGCAGGTAACCAAAGTCTTGCAGGAGTCCACCCAGATAAGCAAGCCCTGAATTGACAATGCTTTTTTCGGCGACATGCCTGCTGAGTTCCCGGCATAATTGCGCACACTGCAAAGCATCACCCCATAACCGAACACGTCCTAACCGCCCGTAATTCGGTATTTTAAGGCAGCCTGACGATGCAATGCCCAAAGCAACGTTCAACGCCGTTGCAAAACCCAGAACCAACGCTACAGCATGTGTTACCGATCTGATTCGATCGCCATAACCAAAAATGGCCATGCGCGCATATTTCATGACAAACGCCGCTAAAATCGGGTCATTTTCAATGATACGAACCAGTGCATCAAGATTGGCATCCGGTTTATTGCGCAATTCCAGCAACTTGCGTGCTGTTTCAGGCAACGGTGGGATTAAGTCAGTCTGTTGTAGTGTTAATCTCAGGTTTTCAGCCAGCTCGTGCCTGTCAGTCATATGCAAAACTTTCTTCAGTATGTGTTTTGAAAAGATGTCTTCCACTGTGCAATTAAATTCCGGCAGGATTCAGTTGCATGGTTATTACTGTCTTGTATTTATCGTAATAAAAAACACAAGCTTTAATTCATGGCAAATAAGTCCTGATAGAAGGATTTTCTGTCAGCGCCGGATTCCAGAATGACGAAGACAATCTCCAGAACGTCATCGCAAAACGATGAATCGGATGTTTTGCACTCCATTATCCCGGCAATGCACTCTTGAATTTCCGGTTAAATGCTCAATATTAAAAGCAGGTAACAATCCCTGAAAGTGAGTGCCATGGAACAATCTGCCATTACCCCCTTCGCATTGCCCGCCGATGTCATCGCGCTGATACCCATGCGCAATGTCGTTTTATTTCCACATGTACTGATGCCGATCACTGTTGGCCGGGTACGGTCAGTAGCCACAATTCAGCATGCTCTGCAATCAAAAACACCTATCGGCATTGTCCTGCAGAAAGATCCCGCTGCTGATGCGCCGGGCTTTGAAGCGCTCTGTTCAATTGGAACGGTAGCCAATGTAGTGCGGCATATCGCATCCGAAGACGGCACCCATCATGCTGTCTGTCTTGGCGTCGAACGTTTCCGGATTGAGGAGATTATTGAAGGCTACCCCTTTATTGCCGCGCGAATAAAACGTATTCAGGAAGCAGAATCGTATACCACGCATATAGAAGCGCTGTCACTGCAATTGCGCGAACGCGCGATAGAAATTCTGTCGCTGCTGCCTGGCGTTCCAGCTGAACTGGCACATGCGTTACAGGCAACTCGCGCACCGTCCGATCTGGCCGACATTACCGCCAGCCTGCTGGATACGGAAATCGTCGAAAAGCAGAAACTCCTGGAAACGATTGATATCGAGCAACGCTTGCAAAGCGTACTGCAAATTCTGACGCGTCGCATCGAAGTTTTACGGCTATCACAGGAAATAGGTGAACGCACGAAAGAACAAATGGAAGACCGTGAACGTAAATTTCTGTTGCGCGAACAATTGAAAGCGATTCAGAAAGAACTGGGCGAGGAAGGTGGTAACGATCAGGAAATTGCAAAATTAAGCGAAGCCATCGTCAACGCCGGTATGCCCAATGATATCGAAGAACAAACACGCAAGGAACTGCAACGTTTGCAGCGCATGCCGGGTGCCTCGAGCGAGTATTCGATGTTGCATACTTATCTGGAGTGGATGACGGAATTACCCTGGCGGTTGCCGGAAGAAAAGCCGATCGATCTGAACAACGCGCGCGAAATTCTCGAAGCGGATCACTTTGGACTGGGACGCATCAAGCAGCGCATCATAGAATTTCTCGCAGTGCAAAAGCTGAAACCGCAGGGCCGGGCGCCAATCCTGTGCTTCGTCGGCCCACCGGGGGTTGGCAAAACTTCTCTTGGTCAGAGTATCGCACGTGCGTTACAGCGCCCGTTTGTCAGAGTATCCCTGGGCGGTGTACACGATGAAGCGGAAATGCGCGGCCACCGCCGCACCTATGTGGGTGCAATGCCGGGCAATATCATGCAAGGGCTGCGCAAAGCCGGCGCGCGCAATTGCGTGATGATGCTCGACGAAATTGACAAGATGACCGCCAGCGCACACGGTGACCCATCCGCTGCGTTGCTGGAAATTCTCGATCCGGAACAGAATTCGACATTCCGCGACAACTATCTTGGCGTGCCATTTGACTTGAGTCGAGTGATTTTCATCGCCACCGCCAATGTTATCGACCCTATCACACCACCTGTGCGTGACCGCATGGAAATCATCGATTTGCCGGGTTACACACAGGAGGAAAAATTACAGATTGCATTGCGCTACCTTGTGCAGCGCCAAAGTGAAGCCAACGGTCTGCAAACTGATCAGTGCATACTGACACCCGGCGCATTGCAAAGCATTGTCGAAAATTACACTCGCGAAGCCGGCGTCCGTCAGTTCGAGCGCGAGATCGGCCGGGTCATGCGTCACGCCGCGCTGCGCATCGCGCAAGGCGAACAGCAGGAAATACGGGTTGATGCCGCAGAATTAGAAATCATACTCGGTCCCAAAAAATTTGAACATGAATTGGCGCTTCTCAGCGATTTACCCGGCGTGGCTACCGGTCTGGCCTGGACACCCGTCGGTGGCGATATTTTGTTCATCGAAGCCACCAAGGTCAATGGCAGCGGTCGACTGATACTGACCGGACAACTCGGCGATGTAATGAAAGAAAGCGCGCAGGCAGCGCTCACTCTGGTTAAAGCGCGCGCCAGCGATTTGAATATTCCTGCTTCGGCGTTTGAAGGTATCGATGTGCATCTGCATGTGCCCGCAGGCGCTATTCCTAAAGACGGCCCGAGCGCCGGGGTTGCGATGTTTATTGCACTGGCCTCGCTATTCACTAACCGGCTGGTGCGACACGATGTCGCGATGACCGGTGAAATCAGCCTGCGCGGTCTGGTCATGCCGGTCGGCGGTATCAAGGAAAAAATACTGGCGGCGCAGCGCGCCGGAATTACGACCGTATTATTACCCGCACGCAACCAGAAGGACCTATACGATGTGCCAGAAACTACGCGCCAGGCCATCCGGTTTGTTTTTCTTGAAACTGCGGATGATGCTATCCAGGCGGCAATGAGCCAAGCCGATCATCAACCAGCCCTTACCGCGCCTGACTGATTTAGTCTTCAAATAATCAGATCTCCGCGCAGCCAGTTGTGGCACCTGCAGTTATCCGAAATACCGACACTTTGCCGAACACTGGTCGCAAGCAAAACATTGCCCGACAAGTGCTCTGTCAGGTAATTTGTACAGCCTGCGGCAAATACGTATCAGCACGTATTTTTTTATCGCAGACAATTGAATATCATTGAAACCGTCTAATCTGCAGATGTAAATATCTTAATTGCAATGTAAGGAGGATGCCACGATGGACAGCATTGACGCACCATTCAAATCCCATCAAAAAACAGCGCCCAAACGCGCGCGTTCGCAAACAAAAGCCATGGACACTCAAACGTCTTTACAGACGCGTATTGAAATCAATGCATACTACAAGGCCCAATCGCGCGGTTTTGCGCCTGGATACGAATTGCAGGACTGGCTGGCTGCTGAAAAGGAGGAGACGCAACGATGAATACTCAGTTAATCGAAAAAACGGCAATTCAGGATCCAGTGAAAATCTGCGACGATTTCACACAATCTGGCGCTAAACGAGGCGCCATGCTCATACTCGCTGAGAATGGCGTAATCGTTGATGCCAATCATGAAGCGGAAGTACTGCTGACGATTTCATCCGGACAAATCCGCAAACTTCATATTTCCCGAATCATCTCTGCGCTGAAAAAAATTGACCTGCTGGATAACCACGAAAAACGTGTTAATACCTATCTGCGCTTTCTTTCCCGGATCGGTCATAAGTTCAAGCTGCGCAGCCTGTCCGGAACTGAGTTTTCCAGTGAATTATTTTTCAGCGATATTGAATCCGCCAATCAACACAACATAGCCGTCAAGATCCAACCTGTTTAAATTCACCATCGGTCAGGATCCACAATTTTCGGTTACACTAGCAGGGTGTTGAAAAATGTAACGAGGCAGCCGATGTAAGGCAAGAACAAGCGAGAAAGCGGAGTTTGTGCGTAATAAATGAGCATTTTGAGCCTGTTTTTAACGCCGCAGTGGCAACGCAGGTAGTTTTTCAACGCCTTGTTAGAGAACCGAAGCGACCGCATGACTGTTCAATGGACACCACCATTGCCGCCCGCCTTCCGCGCAGTGTATGGTCAGATCAACAGATCCACCAAGCCGATCATTTTTAATGGATTTTTAATTCCAAAGCGACTACCATTATCGCCTTTCAAGAAGCCCATAATCGTTTTAATGCTATTTCTCTGTAAAACATTGCAAAAACTGAAATCGTGAACGTACAAATGATTTATGGTGATATTGGCGGCACCAAAACACTATTGCAGGCGGCCCGGCTGACCAATGGAGCTGTTCAGGAACTGAACACGCGTCGCTATCAAAGCAGTGAATATGTCCGTTTCTCCGATATCCTCAGCGACTTCCTGAATCACCCCGACATTAAAAACTATGCGGACAAACCGGAAGCCGCCTGCTTTGCCGTAGCCGGCCCGGTCACCGGTCAGCGCGCAAGCTTAACTAACCTGCCCTGGCAGATTGACGCCGTTGAAATCGCACGCACATTTGCCATTCCTGAGGTCAGGTTGTTGAACGATTTTGAGGCGGCGGCACTGGGTGTTGACGAACTATCCCCTGCCGACCTGATTACCCTGCAGGAGGGCCGCGCACAACCCGAAGCAACGCGTGTGATTCTTGGTGCAGGCACCGGTATGGGTGTAGCCTGGCTGGTCTGGCAGAATGGCGGCTATCAACCGGTATCCACCGAAGCCGGGCATATTGATTTCGCGCCGGTGAACGCGCTGCAGCTTCGCCTGCTGAAATCGCTGCAAAAAAGATATCATCACGTTTCAGTGGAGAGATTGCTGTCCGGCAGCGGATTAACACAAATCTTCAACTTCCTGCAAACAGATCTGGCGGCATTCGAAAATATTGCCCACACTACCCTTGATGATGAAGACAGTGGTGCAGTCATCACTGCATTGGCCTATGATCAAAAACATCCCGTTGCCATCAAGTCGCTCGAACTGTTCGCTGAGATTTATGGCGCATTTTCCGGTAATCTGGCGCTCGCGGGGCTATGCCGGAACGGTGTGTTTATAGCCGGCGGTATTGCGCCAAAAATCCTTGACACGCTGCAAGCCGGTCACTTCATGCGCGCATTCCGCGATAAAGGCCGTTTCTCGGCATTGCTGCGTGAAATTCCGGTAAAAGTGATCACTCACCCCGCAGTCAGTCTTCTGGGTGCCAGGAGGAAAGCGCAGCAATTATTATCTTTGCGGGATTAAAATGCACTCTTCTCAGTAAAAAGCTTACGTGACGCATAACAAAAATGCTACAGTCTCTCAGATTTCTTCAAAGGTTCAGTTTATGTCTTCAAAAACCGCTTTCACCATAACTATCAATCCTAAAATACCTGAACGTATCGGACGTCTGGAAGAGCTTGCCAATAATTTATGGTATAGCTGGGATCGCGCCACGCGGGCGCTTTTTTCCCGACTTGATCCAGCGTTATGGGGTGCGGTAGGCCATAATCCGAAAGCTTTTTTGAAGCGCGCGGACGAGTCCATCCTGCTGAAAGCCGCTGAGGACTCCATGTTTCTCACGACATTTGACAGCATTCTGGCCGCATACGACTCCTATCATTACGAACCGTCTTTCAAGGATAAAATCAACGGCATGCGCCCGCATGACCAGGTTGCTTACTTCTGCTTCGAGTTCGGCTTCCATGAAAGCCTGCCCATATATTCCGGCGGCCTCGGCATTCTTGCAGGGGATCACTGCAAGGCGGCCAGCGACTTGCACTTGCCTTTTGTCGGCGTGGGTCTGCTCTATCGCCAGGGTTATTTCTCTCAGACTATCGATAATCAAGGCAATCAACAGGCGATTTACACTGATTCCGACTTTGATGACTTGCCGGCTACTCCCGTTCTGCATGACGATGGCACGGAGGTGCGTATCGATATTACGCTGCCGGGCCGCAAAGTCCGCGTGAAAATCTGGATCGTCAAGATCGGCCGTGTTTCGCTCTACCTGCTTGATACGGACTTACCCGAAAACTCATCACATGATCGCAATATTACCCATAAACTTTACGGTGGTGACAAAACCATGCGCATTGAGCAGGAGATTATTCTCGGCGCGGGTGGCGTACGCGCACTCCATGAAATGGGGATTAAACCGACCGTATGGCATATCAACGAAGGACATGCCGCATTCATGATTCTGGAGCGCACACGCCTGCTGATGCGGGAAGGTCTGAATTTCACCGAAGCACTGGAGGCCGTGGCAGCCTGCACAATTTTTACGACCCATACCGCGGTTCCTGCCGGGCACGATCTTTTCAGTGATGAAATGATGCAGACCTACTTCGAGGCTTTTTATCGCGATCTTGGTGTCACGCACGAGGCATTCATGGCGCTCGGCCGCACAGCGAACGGCGCGGAATTCAATATGACTGCGCTCGCTATCCGCGGTTCGCGCATGCACAATGGTGTAAGCAAAATACATGGTGAGGTATCCAGTAAAATATGCAGTGATTTATGGCCGCAGATCGAAGCGGAAGAAAATCCAATGCGCTACATCACCAATGGTGTGCATGTACCGACTTTTCTGGCGCAGGAATGGTCAGATCTGTTTGACCGCCATCTGGGCTATGCATGGCGTAACAAAATGTGCGACACGGCATTCTGGCAGCGTATTTATGAAATACCCGATCACCAGTTCTGGAGCATACGGCAATCATTGAAATCGCAGATGCTCTTCGGTGTCCGCGACAGACTGGCGGAGCAGAATACCCGCAATCACGGCTCCGATGCGCATCTGGACCGGCTGCTTAAATACATCGATCCGCTCAACCCGAACATCCTGACAGTTGGCTTCGCGCGCCGTTTTGCAACGTATAAGCGCGCGGCGTTATTGTTTGAGAATCTGACCTGGCTGCGCAAAATCACCCAGGATCAGGACCGTCCCATCGTCTTCATTTTCGCCGGCAAAGCGCATCCGGCCGATGTGCCGGGACAGGATCTGATCCGGCGTATCAGTCAGATTGCGCGCACACCGGAATTCGAAGGACGTCTTCTGCTCGTTGAAGGCTACGATCTGCGCTTGGCGAGGCGACTGGTTTCCGGTGTGGATGTCTGGCTTAACAATCCGATTTATCCACTGGAAGCCAGCGGCACATCAGGCATAAAAGCCGGTATTAACGGTTCAATTAATCTGAGCATCCTTGATGGCTGGTGGGGAGAAGGCTATGACGGTCATAATGGCTGGGCAATCAAGCCCGGGCCGGAAAACATGGAAGCCGCTGTGCGTGACCAGGAAGAAAGTCAGGCACTTTACGAGATTCTCCAGGACCAGGTTATTCCACTGTACTATAACCGCAGCAAATTCGGCTATTCGCCCGACTGGGTCAGTATGGCCAAGCATTCCATGGTATCGCTGCTGCCGCGTTTCAGCGCTGCGCGCATGGTCAGCGATTACCTGAGAAAATTCTATCTCCCGGCAAGTATGCAAGGCGAACGGTATACGGCCGATCATTATGCCGGCGCCAGAGAAATCGCCGCGTGGAAAACCCGCGTCCGGGAAACCTGGAGCGGCGTTCACATCCGTCGCATTGACGAACCGCGCAGTCGAGCGGATTTTAACGATATGCTGGATTTCAAGGTAGCCGCCAGACTGAACGGCCTGAAACCTGAAGATATCATCGTGGAACTGCTGATTTGCCGTCAATATAAAAAAACCCGGTTCAACAACTTCAGTCATTTCTCCTTTGCATTCACCGGCGTTATCGAACAGGACGAACATATTTTTGAACTCAAACTCGCACCGGAGCTTTGCGGCAAACAGGAATATTACATTCGTATTTATCCCAATCACCCATTGTTGACCCATCCGCTGGAAATGGGCATGATGGCCTGGGTGTAGATCGAATTTATCTGCACATAAACCCGGAGCCAAACAAACCCCAGGCTTTGAATTACGGCAGCCGGAATTCACATCGCTAATGAGATAAAGCAACGTACACTGGTTGTTTGTTCAAATACAATCAGTGCTTCAGTTTGTTGGCTGCTTTAAATCAGCCAGAAATCGTCCGATTCGCTTCGCATTCACACCCAGATCGCTGATCCCCACCCTTGATACCGAGCGCATATCGACTCGCGTTACCTGCTCCGTGCCTTGAATGCGAATGATCACGTCATCCTTGAACGCCATGATGGGCGTTATCGCAGTCGCTTCGATGATTCCATTTGCCGTAGAGACGCCGACAACATGCCATCCACGTGATTCGACGAGTTTCAGCGCCTGTTCAAATACAACTTCCGGTGAACGGTTGAGCATCAATGACTTCAGCTCTGGATAGCCTTCCCGCTGCAACTGGTCGAGATTATCCGGCGATTTTCGATCGAGCGGATTATCCGTCGCAGCCCGCAGGCTTCTGATGACATTGAAGTCCGGTGGATGATCCAGGTCGGTGGAAATATCATGGATACGCGGGACACCGGAACCCGCCAGCACGGAGAGCAGAACCGGCAGAGCAACGACCAGTCCCAGTAACATGCCGGTCAAAGCCGGCATGGCGCTTTTACGCTGACGCATCGCGCCGAACAGAGCGATTACACCCGACAAAGCGGCCAGCAATCCGGACAGCGCCGCTATTGCCAATCCCGGCACAGCAATCTGAAAACCGATCCATTCCAGACGGTATGCGGCAACAGCCGACACTGCCAGCAAGCCTGCGAGCAGCGCCAGCCGGATACTGATTTTTTCAGCACTGATCATATGCTTCGTAGCCTTGCTGTTTTCATACGCCCCGCCTATTTGCCGCGCCAGTGCACGGAATATAAATCATGGCGCCGGTCTTTCAGATTCTGTACTGTACCTGCATTGCGCGCGGTACGCAGTGAATCGAAGCGCAGATCGGCAATTGCAACGGTTTCAACATTCGGCGTGGTGTCGGCAGCAATGCCGTCCCGGTCAAACGGAAAATCGCACGGCGTCAGAATACAGCTTTGCGCATACTGAACGTCCATATTGGCGACATTGGGCAGATTGCCCACATTACCCGACATCACCACATAAACCTGATTTTCAATCGCCCGCGCCTGACTGCAATACCGTACCCGCAAATAGCCTTGCCGGACAGCGGTGCAAAAAGGCACAAAAATAATATAGGCCCCCTGGTCGACGAGATGACGGGACAACTCGGGAAATTCAGCATCGTAACAAATCAGTACGCCGATAGGACCGCAATCGGTTTCAATGATATTGAGTGTATCGCCGCCCTCGATATTCCACCAGTAAACTTCGTCCGGCGTCGGATGTATCTTGGGTTGCCTGTGAATGGAGCCGTCGCGCAGAAAAATATAGGAAATGTTTTCCACGCGTCCGGAAGGCATATGCGTCGGATGCGAACCGCCAATAATATTGATATTGTAGCGCAACGCCAGATCACGCATAGATTGGGTAAAGCGTTCGGTGTATTTGGTCAGCGCTTCAATCGATTCAGCGGGTGAAAGGCGCTGATCTTCAATTGACAGCAACTGCAAAGTGAACAGTTCGGGAAAAACAACGAAATCACCACTATAATCCGCGATAACATCGACAAAATATTCGACCAAACGAGTAAATTCTTCAAACGAATTCACCTTGCGCATCATATATTGCACGGTCCCCACGCGCACTGTTTCCTGCACGCGCCCGCCATAGTTCTTGTGCCGCTTTATTTCGGCCTCTTCCGGCACGCTGGGATTGCGCCATATCAAGTGTACGCCGCAGCCCATCGATTCACGGTCGCCGGGCAGATAATTCCTGATGACGCCCAATACTTCAAAACCGTTGCGCAGCTGAAATGTAAGTACCGGATCGCGCATTCTTTTCTGCACAATCTGCGCGACATAATCATCCACATCAGGATAACGTTTGGCTTTTCTCGCATAGCTGGGTAACCGGCCTGCGAAAATAATGCCTTTCAGGCCCAATTCCTGGCACAGCTGCTTACGCACATTATAAAATCGCTGACCTATCCGATAACCCCGGAAAGCCGGATCGACGCACACTTCCATGCCATACAGGTATTCTCCATCCGGATTATGTCTTGAAGCATAGCCATTTCCGGTTATTTCCACCCAGGTGTGCGGTTTCAGGGCGGCTTTTCCTGCGATGCGGAAACTGGCGCAATAACCGACAATATCCTGGTCATACACCGCCACCAGCTGGCCGCCGGGAAAATTATTGATCTGCCCCATCAACGCGCCTTCCGAATAAACCGGTATGTCGGTTTCCTGGTAAACCCGTTTGACCAATCCAACCAGCGCCGGAACATCTTTCAGTACAGCATTGCGTATAGCCAGCCGGCCGGATTTTTTATTGATGATGGATTTGGGCTGTGCGGGTTTCATCGTCAGATCAATCCATAAAAACTACCTGGAGCGGCGTTGCCGCTGCCAGTATATCCCTACGCCGATCACGCAGGCGATAAACAGCACAACAATGATATCGCGCAGATATTCCTTGATCAACGCTTCATTCTCACCGATAAAGTAACCCAGCAGGGTCAGGATAATAACCCAGATTCCCGCGCCCAGACTGGTGTAGAAGCAGAACATCGGAATATTCATGCGCGCAAGACCAGCGGGGATCGAAATATACTGGCGTATCATCGGAATCAATCGGCCAGTGAACGTTGAAATATGGCCATGGCGCTGAAAAAAGATTTCCATCTTCTGCAAGTGTACATCCTTGAACATCACATATTTTCCGTACCGCAGCAATAACGGACGGCCCAGCCATACCGCCAGATAATAATTGATCAACGCGCCGACCAGACTGCCGAAAAGGCCGCATAGCACAGCAATCAGAATCTGCATTTCGCCTTTTGATGCGAGATATCCAGCCGGGATCATGACAACTTCACTCGGAAACGGCACAAAGCTGGATTCCAGCATCATCAGAAGAAAGATACCAGGATATCCAAGACTGCCGACGGTGCTGACAATCCATGCAATGATTTCTGCAATCACATTATTTCATCCAGTATGAAAAGTTTTCATATGCGACGCACCGCTTTTATTCCGCCAGCGGGATCAGACGACAGCGCCGTCGTTTTCAGGTTTCTTTTCTTCCAGTCTTACCAGATCCTCGCGCTTGACACCAAGCAACAACAGAATCTGACTGGCAACCATGATCGATGAGTAAATACCGAACAGGATACCGATTGTCAGCGCAAGCGCGAAGTAATACAACACTTCTCCGCCGAACAGCAGCATGGCGATCACCACCATCTGCGTGCTGCCATGGGTAATGATTGTCCGCGCCATGGTACGTGTAATCGCGTTGTCGATAACCGTAGTCACCTCCACTTTGCGCAGCTTACGGAAATTCTCACGTATCCGGTCAAAGATAACCACGGATTCGTTGACCGAATAACCCAGCACGGCGAGTACCGCGGCCAGTACAGTTAGTGAAAACTCCCACTGAAAGAATGCAAAAAAGCCAAGAATGATAATCACATCATGCAGATTGGCTATGATACCCGCAACGCCGAATTTCCATTCAAACCGCACAGCCAGATACGCTACGATCCCAAGTGAAACAAACAATATTGCCAGAGCGCCATTTTCAAGCAATTCACTGCCAACCTGAGGACCGACAAACTCTACCCGCCGCATTTCAACGGTATCGTCTGCCTGGCGCAATGCTTCGAGCACGGTTTCCGACAATTTCGCACTGGAATAATCCGGCATGACCGGTAAACGAATCATGACATCGCGCGATGTGCCGAAATTCTGCACGGTAACGTCAGACATATTCAAGCCGTTCAAGACTTCCCTGATTTGATTCAAATCCGCCGCCTGTGCGTAACTGACTTCAAGCACGGTTCCGCCGGTAAAATCGACGCCCAGATTCAATCCTCGCGTAGTCAGAAAGAATGCGGACAGAATAAATGTCACAATTGAAATAACAGCCGCGCTCCGCCGCCAGCTCATAAAAGGGATGTCTCGGCTAACTCTGAAAAATTCCATAGTTGATTCCTTTGCTGAATACTTTGATCAGGCTTTCGGGTGAATTATTTTTTTCTCGATTTACGTCCACTGCCGGCAGTTGCCCTTTTCCCGCCTTGCGTTTTGGCACGCGGACTATTCGAATTTGCAAGCAATGCCTCTTCAGGCGCTTTTGCAGACTCCGGCGCGGCAGTTCCGGTCACAGCAGACCCGCCTTCCGGTTGAGCGTTTTTTTCATGCGCGTCAATACTGCCAGAAGTTGCGCTCTCCGCGGATTGCGCGGCAGAAGCTGTCTTGTCCATCGGTTTCACCAGTGCTTCATAGTTGAATTTCTTTTTAGTCCGGCTGTTTTCGGGTATCCAGATTTTACCGATCGGCACGGTCTCCAGTTTGCGGCGGCTGCCATACATAAAGTTCACCATACCGCGCGATACAAATACGGCGGTGAACACCGAAGTCAGAATGCCCAGACAAAGCACCACGGCAAACCCTTTGACCGGTCCGGAACCAAAGGCGAACAGCGCAATGCCCGCGATCAAGGTCGTAATATTCGAATCCAGAATGGTACCGCTCGCTCGTTCGTACCCCGCATTGATCGCCATCTGCGGCGACAGGCCCTCGCGCAGCTCATCGCGTATCCGCTCGTTGATCAACACATTGGCGTCAATGGCCATACCCACAGTCAGCGCCAGCGCAGCCATGCCGGGCAACGTCAACGTGGCCTGCAGAATCGACAGCAAACCGACCAGCAGCAACAGATTCATACTGAGCGCCAGTACCGAAATCGCGCCAAATGCCGTGTAATAGAGGGTGATGAAAACCGCAACTGCGAGAAAGCCATACAGCGTCGAATTGAATCCCCGTTCAATATTATCGGCGCCAAGACTGGGACCGACCGTACGTTCCTCAATGATATCCATCGGCGCGGCCAGCGCCCCGGCGCGCAGCAGCAACGCGACGTCGCGCGCTTCCAGTGTTGTCATGCTGCCGCTGATCTGTACGCGGCCACCGCCGATCTCCTCGCGAATCACGGGCGCGGTAACGACTTCCGTCCTGTTACGCTCGATCAGCAGAATGGCCATGCGCCTGCCGACATTTTCACGCGTCAGCTTTTTAAATACCTGCGCGCCATTATTATCCAGCCGGATATGCACCGCAGGCTGATTGTCCTCGGTGAAACCCGGCTGCGCGTCGGTTATCCGGTCGCCGGTCAGCAGCACCTGTTTTTTGACCAGTATCGGGCCGCCGCCACGCTCTTCATACAGCTCGGAACCGAACGGAACCTGTCCGCGCATTGCCGCGTCCAGATCGCGTTCCTCGTCAACCATACGAATTTCCAGCGTCGCGGTACGGCCCAGAATTTCCTTCGCTTTAGCCGTATCCTGAACGCCCGGTAATTGCACGATGACACGGTCAGCGCCGGCTTTCTGAATAATCGGTTCGGCCACACCCAGTTCGTTGACGCGATTGCGCAGCGTAGTGATATTCTGCTGCACCGTGGAATCCTGCATTTGCACCAGCGCTTCCTGCTTGATCGTCGCTATGAGATGAAAACGATTGTCAGCACGCTCTTCCCTGAATTGCAGATCGTCATAATCCGACTTGAGCATGCTCAACGCCTGTTCTCGCGATTCAGCATCACGAAATTTGATCGTCAGCGTTTCACCCAGCCGTTCAACACCAGCGTAAGAAATGCGCTTTTCGCGCAGCGCGGCACGGATATCAGCGCTGTGGCGATCAAGCGCGGTACTGATGGCGCCTTCCATATCGACTTCCAGCATGAAATGAACGCCGCCGCGCAGATCCAGCCCGAGGTACATCGGCAGCGCACCCAGATTCGCCAGCCATTGCGGGGAATTCGGCAACAGATTGAGTGCGATCATATAGTCATCGCCCAGTGACGACTGCAGTACGTCTTTAGCCTTGATCTGTGTATCCGTGTCAAGAAACCTGACTTTGATACTGCCTTCTTCAAGGAAGAGGCCGTCATTCTGGATATTTGCTCTTTTCAGGCTATCCTCAACCTGTTGCAGCAGCGCGGTGTCTGCCGGGTTGGATACTCTAAGCGGTGAAATCTGTACAGCAGGCGACTCACCGAAAAAATTCGGTAGTGTGTAGAGCAACCCGAGAAGCAAGGAAACCGCAATAATCAGGTATTTCCAAAGTGCGTAGCGGTTCATGATAATTCAGAGAATGATTAAATAAATGGATAATGGATAGCAATAACACGTAGACAGATGGCCTGTGCAATCCGGCCATCCTGATTGGTACGCAGCCAGTTAATTCTTCTCGCCTGCTTTCGGCGTTTCCGCGTTGCCACTACCTTCTGATTCGTCTGCCGCGGCTGTTTCCTTGTCCGTTGTTTCCTTGTTCGTTGCGGATTTATCATCCTGCGCCGGAGCACTTCCTTTGGCGGCCTTCTTCAACTGCTTTCCGCCTTTGGATGGTTCTATGCTTTTCAACGTGCCTTTCGGCAGTAATGTCTGCACCGAGGATTTGATCGCCAATATTTCAACACCGGGTGAAACTTCAACCACCACGTAGTTTTCACTGACATTCAGAATTAACCCGATCATACCGCCGCCCGTAATGACTTCGTCGCCTCTTTGCAGATTTTCGACCATTTTCTTATGTTCCTTGGCGCGTTTCGCCTGCGGACGAATCAACAGCAACCAGAAAATGACAAAGATACCTACCAACAGAATGAGATTCGCCCAGCCCGCCTCGGCTTGGCCGGATCCGGCGGTTTGTGCGAAAGCTTCGCTAATCAGCATGCTATTCCTCCAGAAACAATGAATAAAAAACTCACATATTAACATGATGCAGGCTTATGCCTGAAATTGACTTGCATATTTTTGCGCAAATTCATTGAATTGCCCCACTTCGATTGCGCGCCGTATTTCCGCCATTAATTGCTGGTAATAGAACAGATTATGCACGGTATTCAAATGCGCGCCGAGCATTTCATTGATACGCTGCAGATGATGCAGATACGCACGGGTAAAATTCCGGCAGGTGTAACAGCCGCAGGTTTCATCAGGCGGCGCGGTATCCAGCCGGTAACGGCTGTTGCGCAACTTGATGATCCCATTGCGGGTATACAGCCAGCCGTTACGGGCATTGCGGGTCGGCAGAACGCAGTCAAACATGTCTATTCCCTGCATCACCGCGTGAACGATATCCGCCGGTGTGCCAACGCCCATCAGATAGCGCGGTTTGTCCGTGGGCAACAATGGCGCGGCATGCTCGAGTATCCGGCGCATATCGTCTTTCGGTTCGCCGACCGACAAACCGCCGATGGCATAACCGTCAAAACCGATCGACAGGAGCCCGGCGAGCGATTCCTCGCGTAAATGTTCATACATGCCGCCCTGAACAATGCCGAATAATGCATTTGGATTGTCGCCGTGCGCCTGCTTGGAGCGTTCAGCCCAGCGCAGGCTCAGTTGCATGGAAACACGCGTTGCCGTTTCATCTGCCGGATAAGGCGTACACTCATCAAAGATCATCACGATATCGGCGTTCAGTACGCGCTGAATGCGCATCGATTCCTCGGGTGTCAAAAAACACCGGTCGCCATTCACCGGTGAACTGAATTTCACGCCTTCTTCGGTAATCCTGCGCAGATCGCCGAGACTGTAAACCTGGAATCCGCCCGAATCGGTCAGAATCGGTCCTTGCCAACCCATGAAACCATGCAAGCCGCCATGGATCTCAATCACTTCGAGTCCGGGACGCAACCAGAGATGAAACGTATTACCAAGAATAATCTGCGCCTGAATTGTCTCCAGCATCTGCGGAGACATGCCTTTAACCGCACCGTACGTGCCCACGGGCATAAAAGCCGGCGTTTCGATACTGCCGTGCGCCAGAGTCAGCGTACCCCGCCGTGCCGACTGATCGGTGCGTTGTAATTCGAACTTCATGAATTTCTCTCAATCAACATGGCGTCACCATAACTGAAAAAGCGGTATTTTTCGGTTATGGCATGCCGATAAGCGGCGCGTATCGCTTCCAGACCGCCAAACGCGGAAACCAGCATCAACAGCGTTGAGCGCGGCAAATGAAAATTAGTCAACAGGCATTCAACGATCTGGAAACGGTAACCCGGTGTGATAAAAATGTCGGTTTCGCCAAAACCGGGAGCCAGCCGCCCCTGATGCTGCGCCGCCGATGCTTCCAAAGCGCGCAGTGTTGTCGTGCCTACCGCAAAAACACGCCCCCCGATGGCCTGCGCCTGCTCAATCGCGGTCACGGTTTCCAGCGGAATGTTAAACCATTCGCTGTGCATCGCATGATCGGCAATTTTTTCAGCGCGCACCGGCTGAAATGTGCCTGCACCGACATGCAAAGTCACATAAGCGATGACAACGCCATTCGCACGCAATTGATCCAGCAGCGCCTGGTCGAAATGCAATCCCGCCGTCGGCGCCGCGACAGCACCGGCATTTTTTGCATAAACCGTTTGATAACGGGATTCATCCACAGCCGATGCCTGGCGGCCAATATATGGCGGCAATGGCAGATGTCCGTAATTTTCGAGCAGCGCATGAACCGGTGTTTCGTGCATAAACTGCAGCGTATAAAATGCTTCACCGCGATCGACCACCATCACCGGAATACAACCGGCAAGCCAGAGCTTCCCGCCAGGTTTAGGCGCATGACTGGCGCGAATCACGGCCAGCGCATGATGGTCATCGATCACCCGCTCCACCATCACCTCGACTTTGCCGCCGCTCTCCTTGTGACCCAGCAATCGCGCTTTGACGACGCGCGTATCATTAAAAACCATCACATCTCCGGCTCTCAAATGATTCTTCAAATCAACAAATTGCTGATCATACAGTTGACCCTGCGCATTGCTCAGATAGAGCAGACGGCTGCTGGTGCGGTGTTGCGCAGGATATTGCGCAATCAATTCGGTCGGCAGGTCAAAATCAAAATCCTGCGTTTTCATGCATCCCCGTTATAACCACTTGCTTAAAAGAGGCAGCATTATATACCGGCGGGTGCTGTTTTTTTCACGGCAACTTGAAGAAGCCGTCGAATTCAGTGATAATGGCGCTCTTTCAAGATCAGTATCGGGGAAGAACAAAAACAGTAACCCTGCATACTGGTCTGCTTGCCGAGGTGGCGGAATTGGTAGACGCACTGGATTCAAAATCCAGCGATGGTAACATCATGGGGGTTCGATTCCCCCCCTCGGCACCAGATAATCCTGCAGGAATCTTCCAGACTGAAAGTTACTCTGTACCAGTGGATTCAACCATCAATGGTTTAACAACCTGTCAGATTGGACAAAGCCATAGAAATTTTATTTCAAATGCGCGCCTGACAGCATCTACCATCTTTTCGTCGAGTAAATACGCTCAAAAAGCTCAGGCCGATCAATACCAGCATCATGGTTGCAGGTTCAGATACAACATTTCCACCGTTTCCCGTATTTAAGGCAGTCAGTCCACCAGCGCTATAGGATGCATTGATGTTCAGCTGCGAAAAGGTACTGCTGGCCTGATTGTTACTGATCAGATCCGCATACGAATCGTAGGAGACCATAAAAACCTCCTGGCCTGCACCCATGTTGGCGTTAGACTCCAATAGCACATGGAACTGACTCCCGTCATAGGTCAAGCCGCCAGCGCTATAGGATGCATTGATGTTCAGCTGCGAGAAGGCGCTGCTGGCCTGATTATTACTGATCAGATCCGCATACGAATTGTAGGAGACCAGAAAAACCTCCTGACCTGCACCCATGTTGGCGTTAGACTCCAATAACACATGGAATTGACTCCCGTCATAGGTCAAGCCGCCAGCACTATAGGATGCATTGATGTTCAGCTGCGAAAAGGTACTGCTGGCCTGATTATTACTGATCAGATCAGCATACGAATTGTAGGTGATCAGAAAAACTTCCTGTCCTGCGCCCATGTTGACGTTAGACTCCAATAACACATGGAACTGACTTCCGTCGTAAGCCATGCCACCAACGCTATAGGATGCATTGATGTTCAGTTGCGAAAAGGTACTGCTGGCCTGGTTATTACTGATCAGATCCGCATACGAATTGTAGGTGACCAGAAAAACCTCCTGACCTGCGCCCATGTTGGCGTTAGACTCCAGCAAAACGACGAAAGGCGCGGCTATTGCATTGGATCCTGTCAATCCACCTGCACCCAGTCCCACAGTCAGCGCAATAGTGAAACTCGCTATCAGCTTTTTAAAAAGCATTTTCTTCTCGGCAAGAGATAAATGCGCTTGAAAAGCAGCGATTTTTTTCATCAATAATGTACACATAACTTTTCCTTGAATAACGATAATTGACTATTGAGCAATTCAATACACGGTAGCGGACAGCCAGATGGCAAAACATACGGAGCAACAAAATACTATCCACTTATAATAAATCCGAGCAATATCTGTGCCAGTTATTATTATTCATTATAATCATATGGTTATTTGCGGATAATATTTGCAAACGGAAACTTGTGTAAAATAAACCGACACTTCTGCCGATGTAATCCTGGCTTTAATCAGAATTCTTGAGTTGCCCGGCAAGCTTCTCGTTAAATTCTTTAACCTTGACTTGCGTTCAGGCGCATTTAGTACTATTGTGCGAACAGCAAAATAATTGCTCATGGCATCTGTTACGCCTTTCCCATATTCGGCATTCCCTTGAAATTCATGAAAACTTTTGCGTCAGCCTTTTCATTGCTCAGAAAAACTGCGCGATTGTCATCTTTTTTTGTAATCTCCGGGGCATTTTAATCCATTAAGCGAGTTTCATTCATGTCCTTTAGCATTGCCGCACTGTTAGAAAATCATCACGCTGAAAAATTTGAACTGCACGAAAAGCATCTCAATAACCAGATGGTTAAGGTGCTGAAAACCATCGGCTATGACCGGAATTACAAAAAGGCAGTGGGGCAATACTTGTATGATTACGAAGGCAATGAATATCTCGACCTGCTGAGCGGATTCGGTGTTTTTGCGGTCGGCCGCAATCACCCGACGGTCATCAAGGCATTGCAGGAAACATTGACAGCGGAACTGCCGAACCTCGTGCAAATGGATGTATCGCTGTTAAGCGGCCTGCTTGCCAAAAAAATTCTGCAAACCGTACCGGACAATCTGAATCGCATGTTTTTCTGCAACTCGGGGTCTGAAGCCGTCGAAGCCGCGATCAAGTTTGCGCGCTATGCCACGCGGCGGCCGCAGATTCTGTATTGCGAACACAGTTTCCATGGCCTGACGCTGGGTTCGCTATCGCTCAATGGTGAAAAGATTTTCCGCGACGGCTTTGGGGCGCTGTTGCCCGATTGCGAATCGGTTCCTTTTAACGACCTCTCGGCGCTGGAAAACGCCCTACGCCATAAAAACGTCGCGGCATTCATTGTGGAACCGATTCAGGGCAAAGGCGTCAATGTTCCCGACGATGATTACCTGTCCGGTGTTGAACAGCTTTGCCGCAAATACGGCACATTATTTGTCGCCGACGAAATCCAGACCGGCATCGGCAGAACCGGCAGGTTCTGGGCGATCGATCACTGGAGCGTCAAACCGGACATGATATTGATGGCCAAGGCATTATCCGGCGGATTCATACCAGTGGGTGGCGTCGCCATGACCGAAAAAGTCATGGATGCAGTGTTTAACCGCATGGACCGCGCAGTCGTGCACGGCTCGACCTTTTCCAAGAATAATATGGCCATGGCTGCCGGTCTGGCGACATTGCAGGTGATCGAAGACGAAAAACTGATTGAAAACAGCGCTGAAAAAGGCAGGATCCTCATCGATGGTATTAACGCGATGACCGGCAAGTATGAATTTCTCCAGGAAGCGCGTGGCAAGGGATTGATGATCGCAATCGAATTTCACGCACCCGGGAGTTTGTCGCTAAAAGCCGCTTGGGCGATGCTGGAAGCGGCCAATAAAGGCCTGTTTTGTCAGATGATCACCATCCCCTTGTTCAAGGAGCATCGCATTCTGAGTCAGGTCGCCGGGCATGGCATGAACGTGGTGAAACTACTGCCACCACTGAATCTGACCGACAAGGACTGCCGGAAAATACTTGCGGCACTCGATCATACAATCGCCGAAACGCACAAAGTTCCAGGCTCAATCTGGAATCTCGGGAAAACGCTGGCTGGGCATGCCATCAAAAAATGAATTACAGCCATGACTGCCCTCATATCAACCGCCGGAATGGTTTATAAAACCGCCAGAACATCAATACAATGCAGCAGCGTTTGCTTGTCGCGCTCAACCTGTCGCCGCAACAGCTCGCCCGCTATTACGCAGGCAGTGTAAGCACGGTAGTGGCCCGGACGACGAATGGCCGCACGGTCCGCTTCCCAGCCAATATATTGCGCGCAGTCGTACAGGCAGACGGCGTGCACGGTATCTTCGAACTGATTCTCGATGAAAACCGTAAATTTGTCTCCATCAAACGTTTGTCGGACGTATAAACAGCCCTTATTCGTCATTGCGCGCAAAACCCGCCCGCTTTCAATGCCGGAACAGCTGGGTTAAACTTTGAACCCTTAAACGTATCACCATTTCGATTTTTTCAAACGCATTCTCATTCTATAAGATCAGACCAATGGCCCAATATGTCATGTCCATGCTCCGCGTGAGCAAAATTGTTCCACCCAAGCGTCAAATCATCAAGGATATATCACTGAGTTTCTTTCCCGGCGCGAAAATCGGCCTGCTTGGCTTGAACGGCTCCGGCAAATCCACCGTGCTGCGCATCATGGCCGGGGTGGACACCGAATTCGATGGCGAAGTACAGCGGTTGTCGAATATTCGCATTGGCTATCTGCCGCAGGAACCGCAACTCGATCCCGAACATACCGTACGTCAGGAGGTCGAAGCCGGCATGGGTGAAATCATCGAAGCGCAGCAGAAACTTGATGCGGTGTATGCCGCGTATGCCGAAGAAGGCGCGGATTTTGACGCACTGGCCGAAGAACAGGCTCGACTGGAGGCCATTCTCGCCACCGCAGGCAGCGACACCGAAAACCAGATGGAAATCGCTGCCGACGCCTTGCGCCTGCCGCCGTGGGATGCCGTCATCAAAAACCTGTCCGGCGGTGAAAAACGCCGCGTGGCGCTATGCAAGCTGTTGCTGGAAAAACCCGATATGCTGTTGCTCGACGAACCGACCAACCACCTCGACGCCGAATCGGTCGAATGGCTCGAACAATTCCTGGTGCGTTTTCCCGGCACCGTGGTCGCCGTCACCCACGACCGCTACTTCCTCGATAATGCCGCCGAGTGGATACTGGAACTCGACCGCGGGCATGGCATTCCGTGGAAAGGCAATTATTCCAGCTGGCTGGAGCAGAAAGAAGCGCGGCTGGAACAGGAAAACAAACAGGTCGACGCGCATATGAAAGCGATGAAAAAGGAGCTCGAATGGGTGCGGCAGAATCCGAAAGGCCGTCAGGCGAAATCCAAGGCGCGTCTGGCGCGTTTTGATGAACTCAATTCACAGGAATACCAGAAACGCAATGAAACGCAGGAAATTTTCATCCCCGTCGGCGAACGCCTCGGCAATGACGTCATCGAATTCAAAGGTGTATCCAAGGCCTATGGCGACCGTTTGCTGATCGATAATCTGAGCTTCGCCATTCCACCCGGTGCGATCGTTGGCATTATCGGCCCGAACGGCGCGGGTAAGTCGACGCTGTTCAGACTCATCACCGGCAAGGAACAGCCTGATTCCGGCGAAGTCAAAATCGGCCCGACCGTCCAGATTGCGCATGTCGACCAGGCGCGTGACACGCTGGAAAACGATAAAACCGTCTTTGACGCGATTTCCGGCGGCAACGATCTGCTGACGGTCGGCAAATACACCACCCCTGCCCGCGCCTACCTAGGCCGCTTCAACTTCAAGGGCGGCGATCAGCAGAAAGTCGTCGGCCAGCTCTCCGGCGGCGAACGCGGCCGCCTGCATCTCGCGCAAACCTTGATTTCCGGCGGCAACGTCCTGCTGCTCGACGAGCCGTCGAACGACCTCGACGTGGAAACGCTGCGCGCGCTTGAAGACGCATTGCTCGAATTCGCCGGCTGCGTGCTCGTCATCTCGCACGACCGCTGGTTCCTCGACCGTATCGCCACCCACATCCTCGCCGCCGAAGGCGATTCGCAATGGGTGTTCTTCAATGGCAACTACCATGAATACGAAGCCGACAAGGTCAAACGCCTGGGTGAAGAAGGCGCGAAACCGAAGCGGATACGGTATAAGCCGATCAGTCGATAGATACGAATCAGTGACTGAGTCCTTTAACAAGAGAGGTAACAAAATGGAGGCAATCAAGCAGGAAGCACTAAAAACCATTCATCAATTACCGGACGATGCGGATATGGATGAAATCATGTACCGGCTATACCTGTTGGATAAAATCAGAAAAGGGCGAGAAGCCGTCGTGCAAGGCAAAGCGCTGTCGGCTGATCAACTGAAGCAGGAAATCGATGCGTGGTAACTTGGTCTCAACAAGCGATTGCTGATTTACGGTCTATCCATGATTTCATCCCCCGCGACTCGCATTACTATGCGAAAAAAGTTGTGCATGATATACGCGAATTAATCAATGAATTAAATGGGTTACCGAAAATGGGAAGAATGGCCCCAGGACTCAATGAGGAAGGTGGTAAGAGAACTGCTCCTCTATTCTTATCGCATCCTCTATGAAATTACGGACAAGGAAATTTTTGTACTCACTGTGGTACATCAGAGAAAAAGTCTCAAAGATGAAAATATTTCTAGAGAATCTTAAAGCGACGGCACGGCTGTATCGTCGATATGTCGCAACTTTTTTCAGTGAAAAACCGGTATTTATTCAGCATTGAAAGACGTGCAATTATTCAATCAGGTTCGCATCGAATTGGAGACGCTGGCATGGTCGAACGGTGCGGATTTAGATCCAGCATTGTTTTGTATGAGGAGATTTTGAATAATGGAACTTGGTGTGTTCCGGTATGATTCGCCAAAGCCTGCACATCAAGGAACATGAAACCATGGCACTGAATCAGATTATTGGAATTGCCAAAGAGCTTAGCACTTGGATTCATGCACAAACTAATGAAGCAGATTGCCCATGTAATCCCGGATTGGCTCTGTTACAACAATCACAAGATATTTGTGATGCCGTAACTATATTGATCGATGAAAATTTACCAGGTCCTGCTTGGGCTCTGGCCCGTCCGATGCTGGATTCATATGTTCGCGGATTGTGGCTGCTCAATCATGCTTCGGATAAGGAAATCAAAAAATTTCTTGATGGAAATGAATTGCCTGGATTTGATAAGCTTCTGAAAGCAATTGGAAATGATAAAGAAACCGGCGGGGCATGGATACACAAAATTTCTGAATCGAATCGCGAGGCTTTTCATGATCTGACGCACGGAGGAATTGAGCAGGTATCACGGAGAATTGCTGATGACTCAATCCAGCCGACTTATCCAGAAGAAGAACAAATGAGGCTAATGCATATTCAAATCGAAATACAGTTCGTCATTGGTGTTCAACTCCTTGCCTTGGCAAATGATAAAATTGAAATAAAAAAGCTTTATGCGATGGCGCAACTGTACAGGGCAGTCATTCACGGTATTTAAGTTGGCCAATAGAATTCACACGCTAAACTTGCTGTACTTTATTCTGTACCAGTAAAGATGATGTTATGAATACAATCAGTTATACGACGGCACGCGCCAATTTGACCAAAACAATGGAGCTGGTTTGTAACGATCATTCGCCTGTCATTATTACTCGAAAAAATAGAGCATCGGTTGTCATGATTTCTCTGAAAGATTATCAAGCGTTGGAAGAAACCTTGTACTTGCTCCGCTCACCAGCTAACGCACGGCGGCTAATGGATTCCGTTGTCGAGTTGGAAGCTGGAAAAGTCGCTACGCGATAACGGATCGAGAAAATTGAACGACATCCGACACATCACCGACATCTTGCTCAAATTCCGCGATGAACGGGATTGGGCGCAGTTTCATAACGCCAAGGATTTGGCGCTCGCGCTCAATATCGAAGCTGCCGAACTGCTCGAAGTTTTTCTGTGGAAAGCGGCGGATGAGGCGGATATAGACAAAGTGACAGAAGAACTCGCCGATGTGTTTACCTTCGCTTTCCTGCTGGCAGATAAATACGAGTTGGATGTTCGGCGGATCATTCAGGAAAAGCTGAAAAAAAACGCGCTGAAATATCCGGTGGCGAAATCAAAAGGATCGGCCAAAAAATATACCGAGCTCTAAAGTCATCAGTTTAATCGGTTGAACTTAAACTTGTGCACCAATCGCCCGCAACCCAGGTCGCCTAATCCTGCAATGAAAAAATAACGCCTGCCAGCGGCGGTAATGTAATCACCAGCGAATACGGCAGCCCCATCCATGATTCACTGCTGGCGTTGATATGCCCGGCGTTGCCCAGGTTACTGCCGCCGTAATAAAACGAGTCGCTGTTGAATCTTTCCAGATAAATGCCTTTTTCGGGCACGCCGATCCGATAGTTCTCGCGCGGAACCGGGGTGAAATTAAACACCACAATAATAAACTGTCCGTCACGCGATCTACGCATGTAGCTGATAATCGACTGATCGGAATCGTGACAATCGATCCAGGAAAAACCTTCGCCGGAAAAATCGAGCTGATACAGCGCCGGCGTGTTTTTATACAGGTGATTCAGATCTTTCAGCGCAGCCTGTACGCCTGAATTGGCCTTGTTCGCAAGCAGTGGCCAGTCGAGTTCCCGGCTGACATCCCATTCGCGCCCCTGTGCAAACTCATTGCCCATGAAATTCAGTTTTTTGCCCGGGCACGTCAACTGGTAAGTGAATAACAGACGCAGATTGGCGAATTTCTGCCAGTCATCGCCGGGCATCTTGTTGATCAATGCGCCCTTGCCGTGCACGACTTCGTCATGGGAAAAAGGCAGCACAAAATTTTCGGTATAGGCATAAAGCTGGCTGAAAGTGAGCTGGTCATGATGATAACGCCGATAGATAGGATCCTGCTGCATGTACACCAGCGTGTCGTGCATCCAGCCCATATTCCATTTCATCGAAAAACCCAGTCCGCCCAGATACGTCGGCCGCGATACCGCCGGCCAGGCAGTCGATTCTTCCGCCAGCGTCAATGCGCCTGGAAATTCGTCATGCACCATGATATTCAGTTCGCGCAGAAACGCGATGGCATCGAGATTTTCCCGTCCGCCGAACGGATTAGGCAGCCATTCGCCTTCATTGCGCGAATAATCCAGATAAAGCATGGAAGCAACCGCATCAACCCGCAATCCGTCAAGATGAAATTCTGACAACCAGAAATGCGCGCTGGATAACAGAAAGGATTTCACTTCGTTGCGGCCGTAGTTGAAAATGTACGTGCCCCAGTCCTGATGGTAACCCAGGCGCGGGTCTTCGTGTTCGTACAGCGCGGTGCCGTCAAAACGCGCGAGCGCAAACGCATCCAGCGGAAAATGACCCGGCACCCAGTCAAGAATCACGCCGATCTGCGCCTGATGACAGGCATCAACGAAATATCTGAAATCATCGGGAGAACCATAGCGGCTGGTTACGGCAAAATAACCGGTCGTCTGGTAACCCCAGGATTCGTCAAGCGGATGTTCCGAAACCGGCAGCAGCTCGAGATGGGTATACCCCATTTCCAATACATAGGGGATCAGGTGTTGAGCGATTTCACGGTAGTTGTAGAAGCGGCCGTCGGGATGACGCTTCCATGAGCCAGGATGGATTTCCAGAATATTCAGCGGCGCATGCAGCCAGTCCCAATCGGTGCGCTTTTCCATCCATGCCGCGTCAGACCACCGAAAAACATGATTCGCGGGCGCCAGCGCCGCCGTATTGGGACGCAATTCAAAGCGCGTCGCGTAAGGATCGGTTTTCAGCAGTACTTCACCGCTGTGCCGGTTGCGTATTTCGAATTTATACAGTGCGCCGGATGGCAGCTCCGGAATAAACAGCTCCCATACACCGCTGCTGTGATGCGCACGCATCGGATGCACACGGCCATCCCAGCGGTTAAAATCACCGACGACGCTAACGCGCTCAGCATTCGGCGCCCACACCGCAAAACGCACGCCTTCCACCCCGGCATTGCGCATGCGATGTGCGCCCAGCATGCGATAGGCCTGATTCAGCTTGCCTTCATTGAACAGGTAGAGATCATGGTCGGTTACTTGCGATGAAAATGAATAGGCATCGTAAATCTCATAAACCTGCTTTGACTGTGCCGCCGTGCCTTCCTTCTCAATACGCAGCCGGACGGGTATCAACGGCGATTCCATGCTCAGCCACTCGTAAATCCCTTCGGCATGAATGCGCGTCATCGGTGCGAAATCCTGCGCTGTTTTAATCCAGACTGCATGAGCGTGAGGTTGAAAAATCCGCGTCCGGTATGTATCCGCTGCTGTTTTGTGTACGCCGAGATAAGTGAAAGGATCATGCAATCGCGCGCCGAGAAGCGCATCCTGAAGCGGATCTGGAGAAACTGCCGGTAATGGATGTTTCAAGGTCATGGGAGACATATGGGGATTATATAACCATTCTTGGAATTGCCTGATTACTGCTATCATAGCATTGTATTGCCTTACGATCTGCGCCGAACCGGAGCCGGTTAAGAATTTACCCTAATTTGATCAGGAGGTCATCGATGGAACAGCAGTACGCGCTAAACCCTGTCCGCAACAAAATCACCTGTAACACCATCGCGTTGATACTAGCCGGTGGCCGCGGCACGCGCCTGAAGCAAATGACCGACTGGCGCGCCAAGCCCGCCGTACCCTTTGGCGGCAAATTCCGCATCATCGATTTTCCACTGTCAAACTGTGTCAACTCCGGTGTACGTCAAATCAGTGTCTTGACGCAATACAAGGCACAAAGCCTGATCCAGCATATACAGCGCGGATGGAGTTTTCTGGACGGACGCTTCAACGAATTTGTCGAACTGGTGCCAGCGCAACAGCAGATCAAGGAATCCTGGTATCAGGGAACGGCGGACGCGGTATTTCAGAATCTCAGCATACTGCACCATCACAATACCGATTATGTTTTGATTCTCGGCGGCGATCATGTCTACAAAATGGACTATGGCAAACTGCTGGCCGAGCATATCGACAAACAGGCCGACCTGACCGTCGCCTGCATCGAAGTGCCGCTGGAAGAAGCAAGCGCATTCGGAATCATGGGCGTTGACGATGACTGGCGCGTAACCAGTTTTGCCGAGAAGCCGGAAAACCCGGAACCCATGCCCGATCATCCGGACAAGGCGCTTGTCAGCATGGGTATCTATGTTTTTAATACAGCATTTTTATTTGAACAACTGATTCGTGATCATGAAACCGAGTCTTCGTCGCACGATTTTGGCAAGGATCTGATTCCCTATCTGGTTCCACGCTATCGCGTTTTCGCGCACCGGTTCCGCGACAGCTGCGTCAACATAGTTGCCGGAGTACCCTACTGGCGCGATGTCGGCACGGTAGACGCCTACTGGGAAGCGAATATCGACCTGACGACGGTAACCCCGGAATTGAATCTGTATGACGACAGCTGGCCTATCTGGACTTACCAGGAACAATTACCGTCAGCAAAATTCGTTTTCGACGATGAAGACCGGCGCGGACAGGCGCTTGATTCCATGGTATCCGGCGGATGTATCATCAGTGGCGGTACAGTGCGCCGTTCACTGCTGTTTTCCAATGTGCAGGTGCGCAGTTACAGCCAGGTTGAAGATTCGGTCATTCTGCCCAATGTCGATATCGGACGGAATGCGCACCTGAGACGCGTCGTAGTCGAAAAAAACTGCAAAATCCCGGAAGGCCTCAAGGTCGGCTTCAACCCGGATGAGGACGGCAAACAGTTCCATGTCACCGAAAAAGGCATCACGCTGATTACACCCGAAATGCTCGGACAGAAAATACATTACCTGGGGTAACTTTATCGCATGAAAAAAATTCAGCTTGTCCTGTTATGGCACATGCATCAACCCGATTATCGCCACTACGATAACCGGGAATTTGAAATGCCCTGGGTATATCTGCATGCCATTAAAGACTATGCTGATATGGCCTTTCACCTGGAGTCGCATCCCGGCATCAAGGCGATTGTCAATTTCGTGCCGGTGCTTCTCGATCAGCTGGAAGATTACGTCGATCAATTTTCTTCGGGACAAATACGCGATCCGTTGCTGCGCCTGCTCGCCGCACCGGATCTGGAAAGAATTTCCAGCGAGGATCAGGAACGCATCCTGACCAATTGTTTCAAAGCCAACCACAATACCATGCTCAAGCCCTACCCGGCTTATGCGCGTTTGCACGATCTGTACGATACGCTGCAACAAAAGCATGCGGCAGGCCTGGTTCAGTTTTCGGCGCGCTACCTCGCCGATTTGCTGGTATGGTATCACCTCGCCTGGACAGGCGAGAGTGTGCGACGCAACAATGAAACAATCATGCGTTTGATGACAAAAAGCGAAGACTTCAACCATGCCGACCGAATGCAGCTTTTCGACCTGATCGGCGCATTGATCAAGGAACTGATACCCCGCTACCGCAGGCTAGCCGAGAGGAAACAGATCGAACTGTCGACAACACCGCATTATCATCCGCTGTCGCCGCTATTGATCGACTTTGCCTCCGCGCATGAAAGCATTGCCGACGCCAGCCTGCCGGCCAGCGGTACTTACCCCGGCGGACGTAGTCGCGTGGCGTTTCATCTGGATAAGGCGGTGACCAGTCACACCCGGCGTTTCGCGACTAAACCCGCTGGTATCTGGCCTGCTGAAGGCGCCGTCTCCTCCGCGCTGATATCAATTCTGGCCGAATATGGCTGCCAGTGGTGCGCCAGCAGTGAAGGCGTTCTCGCCAACAGTCTGCGCAACTCCACTCCGGATGGCGCGTTGCCCGCCCGCAATCACTATCTGTACCGTCCCTACCGCATTCCGTCCAGAACAGGCGATGTCATCTGTTTTTTTCGCGATGACGCACTGTCCGATCTCATCGGTTTTGAGTACGCCAAGTGGTATGGACGGGATGCGGCCGAGCATTTCGTCGACCTGCTCGAGCAGGCAGCCTTGCAGGCCGGACCTGAAAGCAACATCGTCAGCGTTATTCTGGACGGCGAAAATGCCTGGGAATACTATCCTTATAATGGTTTTTTCTTTCTCGACGACCTGTACACGCTGCTGGAAAATCACGCCGATATCGGTACCACAACGTACAGCGACTACATTACCGCAACAACGCTTGCAAATATGGCAATACTACCCGTACTGACGGCAGGCAGCTGGGTATACGGATCATTTTCGACATGGATTGGCGATTCGGAAAAAAACCGTGCGTGGGACCTGCTCTGCGCGGCCAAACAAAGTTATGATCTGGTCATGCAAAGCGGACGATTGAGTGAGGACGAAAAAAACGAAGCGGAACTGCAACTTGCGTCGTGCGAAAGCTCCGACTGGTTCTGGTGGTTTGGCGATTATAATCAGGCCTGTACGGTAATCCGGTTTGATCAGCTCTACCGTGACAATCTGGCGAATCTTTACCGTCTGCTGAAGCTGCCTGTACCCGCAACGTTGACCGAGCCGATCAGCAAAGGTGATGAGGCTACCGAAGAAAGCGGCGCAATGCGACGGTCATCATGAATCGTGATCACCGCTGTGCCACTTCCTCCGCCAGTAAACTTCATGACAGAACGCTTTCGCTTTTAATGACTGATTCGAACGTTCAAGCGTATATTTACAGAATGCACATCCAGTAGGAGTTTCTTATATGTCCCGGCCCGTATCGCTGCTTTTTGGTGTTCATGCGCACCAGCCCATCGGTAATTTCCCCGAAGTTCTGGCAGATGCCCATACGCGTTGTTACAAGCCTTTTCTGGAGGTGCTGTTCCGCTATCCTGAATTCCATTTTGCCGTCCATTTTTCAGGATGGCTGCTCGACTATCTTTTCGCGCATTTTCCGCAGGACATGGCGATGCTGACCGAAATGGTTCGCCGTGGTCAGGTTGAACTCTTCGGCGCCGGCGAAACCGAACCTGTGCTGGCAGCTATCCCCGCTCGCGATCGTATCGGGCAGATCGAAACTTTTTCCATAAAACTGGCCGCGAAATTCGGCCAGCGGCCGAGTGGCGCCTGGCTGACGGAACGGGTATGGGATTCAACTGTTGTCCCCGCATTGACGGCATGCGGCATCCGTTACGTGATTGTGGATGATTACCATTTTCTGTGCACCGGCAAAACCACGGAACAGCTCAACGGTTTTTTTACCACCGAAGAAGACGCGTGCAGACTGGACATTTTCCCCATATCCGAAGCACTACGCTACAAATTGCCTTTCTCCCCCGCGAGCGATGCAATCACGCATATCGAATCGTTGGCAGTCGAAAACGCGAGCGACCAACCCGTTGCCGCGATTTACTTCGACGATATCGAAAAATTCGGCATATGGCCGGAAACCTACCAATGGGTCTATGAAAAGGGCTGGCTTGAACAATTTGTACAAGGCGTACTGTCTTCTCCCGGAATAACGCCGCGGCATTACCGCGATTATCACGCTGCCGGAAAAACAAAAGGTATTGTCTATCTGCCCACCACGTCGTACATCGAAATGAATGAGTGGACGCTGCCGGCGGAATCCGCCCGGGTATACGCCGATCTGGTAAAACAATCCAAGGCATCCGGCGGGTTTGAGCGCAATAAAGCTTTTTTACGCGGCGGCATCTGGAAAAATTTTCTGACGCGCTATCCGGAATCCAATTGGATGCACAAACGCATGCTCTGTCTGTCCGCCCGCCTCGCCGCGCTGCCGAAAAATCCGCATACCGGCGAAATGCAACAGAAACTGTATGCCGCCCAAGCCAATGACGCCTACTGGCACGGCTTGTTCGGTGGTCTGTACCTGCCGCATCTGCGACGCGCCATTTACAACAACCTGATCGATCTGGAAGCGATGCTGGATCATTGCGCTGCACGCGAAAACCGGGCGACTCAGGATATCGACTTTGACGGCATCGACGAAACCTGTTTGCAGAATGGCAATCTGCAGATCATTGTCAGGCATGATCAATCCGCCAGCATCATCGAGTTCGATGCCTATGAGCTGAAGCATAACTTTGGCGATACCCTGCGCCGCCATAAGGAAGATTATTTTGATAAAGTGCAGTTGTGCGATCAGCATTCACCGGATGATGCCGCCGATTCCCACAGTGTGGAAAAATCAGGCGATGCGGATAATTCGGTCGAAACCAGTAATGGCATCGCCTCTGCGCATGATCGCATCATCAGCAGACACCGGATTTATGCAGTCGATCTGGAACCGGATGACAATGCCCGCACGCTATTCATAGACCGGATCAATGGCGCACGGATCGCATATCAATATAGCGATGCGGATACCGCCACAAGCGGCATCCGCTTTCAAGCCTGGCATGAATCGCTGCTGATTAACAAACAACTGCAACTTCTGGACAACCGGTTGCAGGTCACTTACCATTTTTCAGGCGATCTGAAGAACAGCTTCAGTACCGAGATCAATCTCGCCATGCCCAGCTGCGATGGGCCGGGCGGACGCTTCATCCTTCAGGGGGAAGCGATCAGCGGTTTCGGTCAGCCGCTTGCATTGGTAAATCTGAACGAAATCACACTCGACGATGATACGCTGCAAGGCAGCATTTTGCTCAAGGCGTCTCTGCCTGTTCAGTTTTCCGCGCAACCGCTTTTTACGGTATCGCAGTCCGAGCAGGGTTTTGAAAAAATCATGCAGGCAGTTACGCTGTTATTAACGTGGCCCATTGAAAGCAGGGAAGTCACTCTCTCATTGACCGTCCGCAGCCAATAAACAGAGGCACATACTGGTGATCCGTTTCAACTTTCGAGTAAAACCATGATACAGTTAACACAATCACCCGCTTGGCAGGCATTACAAACGCATCAATCCGCAATATCAGAACAACCTGTGTATGACTTATTCAGGCAGAATGCGCAGCGTTTTGAGCAGTTTTCGCTGACCTTCAATGACATGCTGGTCGATTTCTCCAAACAACCCGTGACCGGCGAAACCCTTACCCTGCTGCTGGCGCTGGCGCGGCAACAGCATATGGAAAACTGGATAACCCAGCTGTTTCACGGCGCGCGTGTAAACAACACGGAAGACCGGGCCGCGCTGCACATTGCCTTGCGCAGCAAGGAACCCGTCATGCTGGAAGGCGAAAATGTAACACTGAAAGTCAATGCCGTGCTCGAACAAATGGCAGCATTTACCGACAGAATCCGCAGCGGCGATCATAAAGGCTATGACGGCCAACCCATTACCGACATCGTCAATATCGGCATTGGCGGCTCCGATCTCGGTCCCTGCATGGTGTCCGAGGCGCTCAAGCCCTACCAGTCTTCCGGCATCAGGCCGCATTTTGTTTCAAACGTCGACGGCACTCAGCTGTATGAAACGCTGCAACCGCTTAATCCGGCCACGACGCTGTTCGTCATCGCGTCGAAAACGTTCACGACACAGGAAACCCTGACCAACGCGCATTCCGCGAGGAACTGGTTTCTTGCGCAAGGCGCGCGTGAACAGGATATCGCGCGTCATTTCGTCGCAGTTTCCACCAACCGCGCTGCCGTCGAACAATTCGGCATCGATCCGGATAACATGTTCGAGTTCTGGGACTGGGTAGGCGGTCGTTATTCGCTCTGGTCGGCCATTGGACTGCCCATTGCACTGGTGATCGGGATGGATCATTTCCGTGCATTGCTGGATGGCGCCAATGCCATGGATCAGCATTTTCTCAATACGCCGCTGGAAAAAAACATACCGGTCATGCTCGGTCTGATCGCCGTCTGGCAGATCAACTTTCTTGGCGTCACATCGCATGCCGTCCTGCCGTACGACCAGTACCTGCACCGCTTTCCGGCGTATCTGCAGCAGCTCGAAATGGAGAGCAACGGCAAACGGATCGATCGCGACGGCAACGAAGTCGACTACGCAACCGGAACTGTCGTCTGGGGAGAACCCGGAACCAATGGCCAGCATGCGTTCTATCAACTGCTGCATCAGGGTACAGCTTCGATTTCTGCCGATTTCCTCGCGCCCTGTCAAAGCCAGCATCCGATCGGCAAACACCATGAGCTGCTGCTCGCCAACTGTTTTGCCCAGACACAGGCGCTGATGTGCGGAAAAAATGAACATGAAGTCAGGAAAGAGCTCGAATCCAGTGTTCTATCCGCCGCACTGCGGGAAAAACTGATTCCGCATAAAACTCATCCCGGAAACCACCCCGTTACCACAATGCTGTTCAGAAAACTGGACCCTGCAACGCTGGGCATGCTGATCGCACTTTATGAACACAAGGTCTTTGTGCAAAGCGTTATCTGGAATATCAATCCATTCGATCAGTGGGGCGTTGAGCTCGGCAAGCAACTGGCCGGTAAAATACTGCCGGAACTGGAACACGATCAATTAACCACATCGCATGACGGTTCGACGAATGGACTGATCAATTTTTACAAGCGATACCGTTAGGCATGACCGACACTGCATCCATCCCCTCACCTGTTCCTTCGAAAAAAGAACCGCGTGTGCTCTTTATCACGCCCGAAGTTTATCCACTGTGCAAAACCGGCGGACTCGGCGATGTCAGCGCGGCGCTTCCCGCCGCGTTACGCGCCCTGGGTCTGGATGTCAGATTGCTGATCCCGGGCTATCCGCAGGTACTGGCTGGTCTGAAACCAAAACGCAAAGTTGCCGGATTCGAAAATCTTGAACATTTCCCGCCCTGCGTACTACGCGCGGCAAAACTGCCGGTCAATGAATCCGACAGTATTCCGGTATTCATCATCGATTGCCCGGAATTGTACTCAAGGGAAGGCGGTCCCTACCAGAACACGGCGGGACGGGATTGGTCGGATAATGTCCTGCGGTTCGGACTGCTCGGCAAAATCGGCGCTATCCTGAGCAGCGACGCCAGCCCGCTGAAATGGCAACCGCATATCGTGCACTGCAACGACTGGCAAAGCGGTCTGACACCGGCTTATCTGCACTTTCATCCGGGCCATCACCCGGAGCGCAAGACAGCGTCGGTGATGACGATCCACAACCTTGCGTTTCAGGGCAATTTCCCGCCGGAAAATGTCGCCCGTCTGGGATTGCCCGTCCGCAGTTTCGATATGCACGGTGTTGAATTTCACGGCCAACTGTCCTTTTTGAAAGCAGGACTTTATTATGCCGACCATATCACCACGGTCAGCCCCAATTACGCCCGGGAAATTCAATCCGAACCGCTGGGCTTCGGCCTGCAGGGATTGCTGTCGGCGCGTCGCGAACAGATGACCGGCATCATCAACGGTATCGACGAGAACGTCTGGAATCCCGCCACCGATCCGTATATCGCCAGCCATTACACCCGCGCCGATCTGTCGGCCAAAACAGCCAACAAACGGGCATTGCAGAAAGCAATGGCGCTAGCACAAGACGATACCATTCCGCTATTCGCCGCGATCAGCCGCATCACTCACCAGAAAGGCTTCGATGTGCTACAGCAGATCGCGCAGCAACTCGTCGAAATACCCGCGCAACTGGCGATCCTGGGCAGCGGCAACGCGGAAATGGAAAAAAAACTTACCGCGCTTGCCCGGACGTATCCCGGCAGGATCGCCGTCCACATCGGCTATACCGAAGCCTTGTCGCACCTGATCGAAGCCGGCGCCGATTGTTTCCTGATGCCCTCGCGCTTCGAACCCTGCGGTTTGAATCAGATGTACAGCCAGCGCTACGGCACGCCGCCGCTGGTGCACGCCACCGGCGGACTCGTCGACACCGTCGTCGATTGCACGCCAGCCACACTGAAAGACGGCAAAGCAACCGGATTTGTTTTTTACCCGATGACCGCGGAACAATTGCTCGCCACCATCCGGCGCGCCGCAAAACTGTATCAGGACACCGTAACATGGCGCATGCTGCAGCAGAACGGCATGGCCAAAGACTTCAGCTGGCGTACCAGCGCTGCGGCCTACCGGCGGATTTACCGGATGCTTGCCGGAAAAACTGATTGAATACAAAGTGCCAATCACTAATCCTGTGCATTTCACATAGAGCGGACATCCGCAAGGGAATCCGCCAAGTCATAGTAACTTCAAATCGCTAAGCAAACTCATCTACCGTTAAATGGAGTTGTCGTCATATTGTACGGAGCGTGCCGCAATCCAGTATCTTGCGACCTGAAACTACCACATGGACAAAAGGATCATCACGCCGCAGAATGATAGGATTGCCACGTTGTCGTTTCTGATAAAACCTCAACCATTCAATACGTCGACAGGCATTCCCCTCAGAAAATAACAGGATTCAAAAGTAGAATTTTCTTGTAATTTACAAAGAGGAGGTTCTGCAATGAAGAAATCGAAGTTTAGTGACAGCGAGATCATGGCGATACTCAAACAGGCAGAGGCTGGAATGCCGGTTCCTGAATTGTGCCGTGAACATGGCATGAGCAGTGCGACATTCTACAAATGGCACAGCAGATATGGCGGGATGGGTGTTACGATGCTATCTGAAATGAAGGCGATGACTGAAGAGAACCGGCGGCTGAAACGGATGTATGCGGAATGAACTGCTGAAGGAGGCGCTTGGAAAAAAGTGGTAAAGCCCTCACAGCGCAAGGTAATGGCGCAGTGGGCGGTACAGGAGAAATTGGTGAGTATCGTTTTGGCCTGTGCAACATTTGGCATCTCTGAAACCTGCTATCACTATCGACGGGTACTCAACGCTGAGAATGAGGAAATCGCCGACTGGTTACTACGGCTGACGAGCTGTTACAAGCGTTGGGGCTTTGGTTTATGTTTCTTCTATTTGCGCAATGTGAAGGGTTTTGAATGGAATCACAAACGTGTGTACCGTATCTACCGTGAATTGGAATTGAACTTACGGATCAAGCCGCGCAGGCGATTGAAACGGGAAAAGCCGGAAGCGCTGGCCGTACCGGAGCAACCCAATGACACATGGTCGATGGACTTTATGGCTGATCAACGTACCAATGGCAGGTCTTTTCGCACCTGCAATGTACTCGACGATTTCAATCGCGAGGGGCTGGGAATAGAAGTGGACATACTGATGCACTTCAGACACAATGTCTGCATATCACCTCGCTCACCGCGCCGATAATCAGCGCCAGTGAAACGGCGCCCGGATCCGGGATGCCGATGCTTTTTTCCGCGTGCGGACGTGCGCGACCGATTCTGGGCAGAAGATCGCGAGTTTCCTGTGCGGCGTCATGCGCGATATCGGCAGCCTCTTTCCAGGCATCGGCTATTGAAGCGTCGCGTGCCACCGCCTGATCGAGTGCGGCGGAGAAGGGTTGTAATACATCGACCAGCGTCTTGTCACCGGGTTGCGCGTTGCCGCGTTGCATGACTTCGCGCAGGGCCGCAGCTACGCCTGCTGCAACAACTGCGGTGTCGGGTGTGTTCACGTCACCCAGTTCATGGCCAAGACTACACAGCATGACGCCCCACAGCGCGCCGGATGTACCACCCGCGCGGGCAGCCCAGGCATCCCCGGCTACCGTCAGCAACGTTCCCGCACCTGCCTGCGCGTCACGGGCTTTTCCGGCGGCATCGACAGCCGCCGCCAATCCGCGCTGCATACCGATACCATGATCGCCATCGCCCGCAACGGCGTCGAGACGTCCGAGTGCGTCCCGCTGTGCGTCGACAATGTGTGCTGCCGATTCGAGCGCAGCCAGAATGACTGCTGCAGCTTTTTGTGAATCACGGGAACCCGCTGTCACATGCTGTTGAGCGATTGCGGACGGTATAGCCGCAATATGTTCAGAGTTATCCAACGACCCTGATACACTGCCCCGCCTGAACGCCGGCGTGTCCGCCGGGGCCAGCCAATAGTGTTCGAGTTCATCATTCAACCAGAACAGCGTCAGCGAAATACCGGCCATGTCAAAGCTGGTAATGACGCGATCGACAACCGGTTCGACGATCACCAGTCCGCGTTCGCGGAACAATTGATCGACCCTGCGATAGACGACAAACAATTCCTCCTGCGCCACGCTGCCCAGACTGTTCAATATCACGCCGACACGCGCACCCTCGGAATGACCTACAACTGGCGGAATATCCTGCAACAGTTTGTCGACGAGCATTTCCGCCAGGCCATCGGCATCAAGCGCATCCATCTGATGCAGACCGGGCTCGCCATGTATGCCCATGCCGACGGCCATTTTCCCGTACGCCACGTCAAACAGCGGTTGCCGGGCGCCCGGTAATGTGCAGCCTGAAAAAGCAACGCCCAGCGTGCGAACGCGCACGTTGGCTTCGACTGCAATACGGCAGACTTCATCCAGCGATTTGCCGGCGTCAGCCGCTGCGCCCGCAGCCTTGAACACCGGCAGCGTTCCGGCAATGCCGCGACGCAAATGACGTTCCGCTGGCAGTGCGGCAGCAATGTCGTCGGTCACCACCACGGCACGCACATCGATACCCTGCACCTGCAAGCGTTCCTGTGCCTGATTGAAATTGAGCACATCGCCGGCATAGTTGCCGTAACAGAACACAATGCCGCCGCCCGCATCTGCGGCCAGCGCGACATTGCAGATTTGCTGCGCCGAAGGCGACGCAAACACATTGCCCATCGCTGCACCATGCGCCAGCCCCTGTCCAACCAGTCCACCGAACGCCGGATAATGCCCGGAACCGCCGCCGATGATGATGACGACCTGCCCCGTCGTTATCTTGTGCCGCCGAATCACACCGCCATCGACCGGAAGAATATGATTCCGGTGCGCTGCCGCGAATCCCTGGATCATTTCGTCTACGAACGTTTCCGGCCGATTAAAAAGATAAGTCATTACTTATCAACCAGAGAAACAACAAAACTTGATTTCGTTAAAAAAACTGATTTTTGACGCCACTATCGCACGCCAGAATCCGGATTTATTCATCTGTTACCCGGTCTCCCAGCGGGAAAAACCGCCGATGCCCAATTTTGGCGTGCGCTCTTCAAAAGCAACAACCCAGCATAAAGAACTAAAATCCGATACCCAGGTAACCGCCAGCGGTTAAACCGTCAACGTCAACGCCGTCTTTTTTACCACCGGTAATGTGATAACGCGCATCGATACCTGCGTATAAATCCTTCCAGATTCGATACTCTGCACCGCCACCAAAGACAACACCCGGAATAAAGAACGATCCTGATTCTCCCGGCGGGCTGACGATATGTACGCCGAATCCGGCTGGAATGATCCAAGGTCTTAACCTGGAGCCTTCCATAAATTTGACTTTCGGTGACGCATAAACCGACAACTGGGTTACAGAAACACTATGCGGATTCAACGCACCACCGGCAAGCTGGGATGGCATATTGGCCAAGGCATTACCCTGCACAGTCGAACTGAATTCTTTATACTCAAACATTAACTCAGCCAGCAAACTGGTTTTAGGCGCCAAACCCCATGCGTCGTTCGTCAGGTTAAAGTCAAAACCGGCGCCGAAATACCATGCATTTTTATCGGGCCGGTCCTGTGCGCCGACAGGAACGACATCGCTTTGAAAAGTCATGCCATTACGATGCTGCGAGCTGTGCGCAAAACCACCACGGAAAAATACCATGTTATTTTTCTTACGCTCTTCAACCGCTGGCGCTGGAGCTGGTATGGGTTCAGGTGCTACTGCCATGGCAGCGCCCTCACCTCTAGTCTGTATACTTTCATTCGTTCGCACCACAGGTGCCGGTTGTGACTTCAATCTATTCAGTTCGCTTTGCATGGCCTGCATGCCATTTTGCATCATCTGCATGTTTTCCTGCATAGCACGAAGCTGGCTTTCAAGTTCTTTTACTCGTTCAGCCGAAGCGTCGTGCGCGTGAGCTGAAGATGCCAGAACACCAGAAAATAATGACGAAGCCACCGCAGCAACTAGAATGGAATTAATTCTCTCTGGATTAGTTTTCATTCAAATTTCCTTTGCTATTAGCATGTTAGTTTTTATATTATTTTCAATCGACAGCCTTTGAAAATACCTTTTGCTCCCCTGTATCGTGACTTTAAGGCCTGTCAACGAACCCATTTTTCAATCAACACCTTTGATTGAAGGTCGCAGTATATAGCAAGAAAATGCCGTGCAAAACCAATCTGTTCGATTTCAATCCAGTACAATTATTGTAAATCTTCAGACGACTCTCTTTCTTAAATATAAAATTCTTATGAGATGCATTCTTATACGTGCATATACATGCACAGGAAACTCAGTTTCATATTAGAATCATGGGTTTTTTGGTTGATTCGGCATCGCACATGCGCTGTTCAGAGAATAATTATCCAGTACTCTGTCCATATACTGAATTATAAGGCGAATGCTGAATCTTCTATTGTTCCTGTAAAAACAGAAACGAGACAGTTTTTTAATCCAATCTAATCCTTGAATCATTCTATGCATCCCATGTTAAACATTGCGGTTAAAGCCGCGCGCCGGGCCGGTGATATCATTGTCCAGGCCTCACGGAATCTGGATTTACTCAATATTTCCAAAAAGTCGCGCAGTGATTTTGTCAGTGAAGTCGACCGCGCAGCGGAAGACGCCATCATCAGAATTTTGCATGAATCCTATCCGGATCACGCGATTCTCGCAGAAGAAAGCGGTGCGAGTGGTGACGCCCGGAATGCCGAATTTTTATGGATTATCGATCCGCTTGATGGCACGACGAATTTTTTGCATGGCTTTCCGCAATACTCGGTTTCGATCGCGCTGAAACACAAGGATATCCTGAGCAAAGCGGTTGTTTACAATCCCAACAACAATGAACTTTTTACCGCCAGCAAAGGCGGCGGTGCATATCTGAACAATCAGCGTCTCCGTGTGAGCAAACGTATCCGCCTTGAAGATTGTCTGATCGGCACCGGCATACCATTTCGGGATTTAACGCATATGGACGCCTATTTGAATATTTTCAAAGACATTATTCCACGCGTTGCCGGCATTCGCCGTCCCGGTTCCGCAGCGCTCGACTTGTCTTATGTCGCCGCAGGACGCTACGACGGTTTCTGGGAAATCGGTCTGGCGCCCTGGGATATGGCTGCCGGTGTTTTGATGATCAAGGAAGCCGGCGGATTGGTTGGTGATCTGGAAGGCGACGATACTTATCTGGAAAGCGGCCAGATTCTGGCGGGAAATCCAAAGATTTTTTCCCAGCTATTACAGATCATTTCACCGCACCTGACCGAAGTATTGAAAGCCAATCATCGTTCAGCCAAAAAAGTAACCGGTAGAAAAAGTAAAGCGACCTAGGTGCTCATTGCTCGTTTTCAGGATCGATGGTTGCTTCTGCTTCGGCGGACTGCGCGCTTTCAACATCCGTATCCACCAGTGCACCGAGCTCCTGCAGCGGCGGAAGCGCTTCCAGCGACTGTAATCCCAGATCATCGAGGAACCGCTGCGTGGTTGCTAGCAATGCCGGTTTTCCGGGAACATTGCGGTATCCAACCTGATCGACCCAGCCGCGTGACGTCAGTGTTTTCAGCACCGATGACGATACACTGATGCCACGTATCTCCTCAATGTCGCCACGGGTAACCGGTTGATGATAGGCAATGATTGCGAGTGTTTCCAGTACGGCGCGGGAATAGCGCGGCGCTTTGGGCGGATCAAGTCGGTTGAGAAAAGGCTGCATTTCCCTTCTGGCCTGAAAACGCCAGCCGCTTGCCACCTGAACAAGTTCTATGCCGCGATTAAGCCAATCTCCGGCGATTTCGTCAATCACGCCGTAAATCTGTCGTGCATTTATTGCATTGTCGAATAATTTCTTCAGCGCTGCCATGGGCAGCGGCTCCTGTGCTGTCAGCAGCGCGGTTTCCAGTACGCGTTTGATCTGCTTCGGTTCATATCGCACCGAGGATTCCGGCGACGTTTCCATCTCTGTATTCACCGTATCAGGCGTATCGGTCACGGCGATTTGAGAATGCTGCTCAGGCTGCTGCGTCAACGGATCGGACATAAATGGCGCCCGGCATTTCCGGTTGCAGGATTTCCACCAACGTCTCCTTGGCGAGCTCAAGTATGGCCAGAAAAGTCACGATCACTTCCGCAGTCATTGCCGCCGGACTGAACAGGTCATAAAACGCGATCTGCCCACGCTGCTGCAGCGCCCGCAGTACCTGGCTCATGTAGGCGCGAACCGATAATGTATCACGACTGATTTGATGATTACGGTTGATTCTGGCGCGGTCCAGCAGCGTCAGCCAGACCTGGCGCAGATCGTCTACTGAAACGTCCGGTAACTGTTCAGGCAGTTGCGCATCCATCCATACCCTGGCAATCATGAAGTCACGATCGACCTGAGGCAGCGCATTGAGCCGCACCGCGGCCAGTTTGATCTGTTCGTATTTCAATAACCGCTGCACGAGTTCCGCCCTCGGATCGCTTTCTTCCGCCAGCTCACTGACTGGCGCGGGCAGCAGCATGCGTGACTTGATTTCAATCAGCAAAGCCGTCATAAGCAGATATTCGGCCGCCAGTTCAAACTGTTCCACATTCATCATTTCCACATAGGCCATGTACTGCTGCGTGAGTTGCGTCATGGGAATATCGAGAATATCGATATTGTGTTTGCGTATCAGATAAAGCAGCAAATCCAGCGGCCCCTGAAAAGTATCCAGAAACACTTCCAATGCATCGGGCGGGATATACAAGTCCTGCGGGATTTCCATCAAGGGTTCGCCGCAGATTCTTGCGTATGGTTTTTTTTCCAGCGTACCGGCGGTTACGGTCACAACGGATACTCTGCTTTTTTGCCGTTAACAGACTGTTGAAAAACGATCTGCGTTGCCGCCGCGGTGTTAAAAACAGGCTCAAAATACTCATTTATCGGGCATAAACTCCGCTTTTTTTCCTGTTTCTGCCGTGCATCGGCTGCCTCGAACACATTTCTCAACAACCTGTTAAACCTCGTTCTGCTCAATCGAACAAAGATGATACACATATCCGGATGAGTGCAGTGCATTACGAATAATCCAGCCCCATCGCTGCACGGATATCACGCATGGTTTCTTCAGCCAGCTGATTGGCCTTCTCACAACCGTCAGCAATGATGTTACGCACCAGAACAGGATCTTCTTCGTACATGCGGGCCCGGTCGTGCATCGGCTCCTGTTCGGCCAGCACTCTATCGATGACCGGCGATTTGCAATCAAGACAACCGATAGACGCGCTGCGGCAGCCCTGTTGCACCCAGTCACGGATCTCGTCATCGGAGTAAATCAGATGAAACTGCCACACCGGACAGACTTCGGGGTTACCGGGGTCGGTGCGCCGCACGCGGGCGGGATCAGTCGGCATGGTGCGTATTTTTTTGCGCACGCTGTCCGCATCCTCGCGCAGACTGATGGTATTGTTATACGATTTCGACATTTTCTGGCCGTCCAGTCCCGGCATGCGCGATGCTTTGGTCAGCAGCGTTTCCGGTTCGCACAGTATCATCTTGCCACCGCCTTCAAGATAACCGTACAGCCGCTCCTGATCACCCATGCTCAGATTCTGCTGTTCTTCCAGCAGGGATTTGGCTTCCGCCAGCGCATGCTCATCGCCCTGCTCCTGGTAACGTGTGCGCAGTTCGATATACAGCCTGGATTTCTTCGAACCGAGTTTTTTGATTGCGGCCTGCGCCTTCTCTTCAAATCCGACTTCCTTGCCATAAATATGGTTAAAGCGCCGGCAGATTTCGCGCGTGAACTCGATATGCGGCGCCTGGTCTTCCCCGACAGGTACACGGTTTGCACGGTAAATCAGAATATCCGCGCTTTGCAACAACGGATAACCCAAAAAACCGTAAGTACTGAGATCTTTCTCGCTGAGCTTTTCCTGCTGATCTTTGTAAGTCGGCACACGTTCAAGCCAGCCCAGCGGTGTCATCATCGACAGCAGCAGATAAAGTTCGGCATGCGCGGGGACTTTGGATTGGATAAACAAAACAGCTTTTGCAGGATCGACACCCGCGGCAAGCCAGTCGATCACCATATCCCAAGCGCTCCTCTCAATGATTTCGGGTGCGTCGTAATGCGTCGTCAATGCGTGCCAGTCCGCCACAAAGAACAGGCATTCGTACTGCTGTTGCAACGCCACCCAGTTTTTCAGTACGCCATGATAATGCCCTAAATGCAGATTCCCGGTAGGGCGCATACCTGACAAGACACGATCAGCAAACATGTTTTAAATCCTAAAAGTTAATCGTTATAAATGAATTTTCAGTTATTTCTGGACGCAGCCTAGACATATAATCCGAAAAAAGAAACAATCATCAATTTGATCAAGTTAATCATCGGCCAGACAATCACACCCAGCACACCGCTGATCAGTAAAACCAGCAGGATCATGAAACCGTAAGGCTCGATTCTGGAAAATGGATAAGCTATCCGGTGCGGTAACAGACTCACGGCCATGCGGCCGCCGTCGAGCGGCGGCAAAGGCAACAGATTCAGAACCATCAGAATGACATTGATTTCGATTCCGGCAATACCCATCAAAATCACCGGTTTGGTATATTCAGTGATGGGTAAAATCATCGCCAGCTTGATGAGCAGCGCCCAGAAAAAAGCCATCAGCAGATTCGCTCCCGGCCCTGCGGCGGCAACCCACAGCATATCCTGCTTCGGATGACGAAGATTTGAGAAATTCACCGGAACAGGTTTTGCCCAGCCGAACAGAAAACCGGCACCCATCGTCATTTTGCTGATGATAAACAAAGCAGCGGGCACCAGTATGGTGCCGACCGGGTCGATATGCCTGGCTGGATTAAGGCTGATGCGCCCTGCATTGAATGCGGTAAAGTCACCAAAATGTCTGGCGACATAACCATGCGCCGCTTCATGCATCGTAATCGCCAAAATAACCGGCAACGCATAAATTGCGATGCCCTGAATGATGCTGTCAAAATCCATCGGTCAATCCGAAAGGCGTCAGCCCCCCTTTTCCTGTCCGCACAAGCTCCGGCGCATCACCGGTCAGGTCGATTACCGTAGTCATTTCCAGTCCGCAAGAGCCGGCATCCATAACCAGATCAACCTGATGTTCAAGCCGTTCGCGGATTTCTTCGGCATCATTCATTGGAAATTCATCATCGGGAAGAATCAATGTCGAGCTCAGGAGCGGTTCATTCAGCTCATCCAACAGCGCCAACGCGACAGGATGATCCGGTATCCGCAAACCTATCGTATACCGTTTGGGGTGCTGCAAACGGCGCGGCACCTCACGGCTGGCCTGCAGAATAAATGTATAACTGCCGGGGGTATTGGCCTTTAGCAAACGATACTGGGCATTATCCACGCGTGCATATAGCGAGATTTCGGCAAGATTCCTGCACACCAGCGTAAAATGATGCTTGTCATCGACCTGACGGATGGTGCGTATCCGTGTCATCGCATCTTTATCGCCGATCTGGCAGCCCAGCGCATAGCAGGAATCGGTCGGATATACGATCACGCCGCCATTATGCAGAATATTGACGGCCTGCCTGATCAGTCTGGAATGCGGGTTATCGGTGTGAATCGTAAAAAACTGAGCCATTAGCTGTAGCGTCTTTGGTTAGATAGGCTTATACAAATCCATTTTTAAGAAAGTAGCGGTATTTTCCAGTCATGCCATACCGGAATGCATCCTGCCGGCAAATCGGGCAATTGACCGAGATCGTAAAAACTTTCACCGGGTCCGTGAAAGTCCGAACCGCAGGAAACCAGCAACGCTTTTATCCGGGCATGATTGGCAAAAATATCGACCTGCTCCTGTGTGTGGCTGGCACTTACCACCTCGATCCCGGTGCCGCCCAGCAAGCAAAACTCATCAAGCAGATCAAGCAAAACATTCTTTCCCAGATTATATCTGGCTGGATGTGCGATTACAGCCCTGCCGCCGCTCCCGGTAATCCAGCCAATCACTTCGCTGAGCTGTGCCCACTCGTGATGCGCATAACCAGGCTTACCCTTGACCAGATATTTTTTGAAAACGGTTTTCATATCCTTGGCATAACCCTTTTCGATCAGAAACCGGGCAAAATGCGTGCGACCAATCAAACCACGTTCACCCACATGGGCAAAGGCGCCCTCAAAACTGTTCCTGATACCAATCTTTTCCAGCTCAGCCGCGATAGTATGCGCACGCTGCGTGCGTCCATCGCGAATACCTTGCAGACCATCAAAAAGCGGCTTATAGCCGGGATCCACGTTCAAACCCAGTACATGAATCGTCCGTCCCCGCCAGGAGACGGATATTTCCACACCGTTTATAAATGTGATATTTTTCTCTGCAGCAACACGGCTTGCCTCCTCAAGTCCGGCGGTATCATCGTGATCAGTCAGTGCCAGCACTCTGACGCCGCGTCGATGCGCGCGTTCGACAAGCTGCGCTGGCGTCAGAACTCCGTCAGAAACAGTGGAATGACAATGCAAATCAATATTAAGCATTAAGAACTCTGGCGGCGCATCACTTGAAAAGGACACGCATCATAACAAATTAACCGAATTTAGAAAAACAGGCATTGTAAATCGATTATAACAAATGCAAAAACAAAGAACGCAAAAGGAATTTTTAAATGCAGAATAATTCAGGCTTCTGGCATCATCTTTCAGCAGCACCGCATCGCAGCCTCTTTCTGGTCGGCGCATTACAGGGCGTTTTTACCCTCATCTGGTGGCTCTATGATCTTTCCGGGCGTTATGCTGTCGCGGGCACGTTCATCGCATGGAGCACGCCACCGACATGGGCGCATGCTTTTCTGATGATTTATGGTTTTTTCCCTTTTTTTATTTTCGGTTTTTTGTTTACGACATACCCGAACTGGATGAATGGGGAAAAAATTCCGCCACGCGTTTATATGACTACCGTCCTTTTAATGACAGGCGGCATTGCATTGTTTTATGCAGGACTGGTTTATAACCAAAGTATGGTCGCTCTCGGCGTTCTTACGATGCTGGCCGGTTTTGGCGTTGCGTTTAACGCTTTAGTGCGCATACTTCTGGCCGCCAAAGGCCAAGACAGACGGCACGCCATCGTCACCAGCGCAGCGCTTTTTATGGGCTGCCTCGGCATCGCGGCTTATCTGCTCTGGTTGATTACCGATGTGCATTTTCTGCTGAGCTTCTCCCGGCACGCCGGTGTATGGTTTTTTCTGATGCCGATTCTACTGGCGGTTTCGCATCGAATGATTCCATTTTTTTCCAGCCGGGTATTGCAGGATTATGTCATCGTAAGACCATACTGGCTGCTCTGGATCATGCTCGCGTGTACCGCGACACATGGCATACTGCAATTGTCCGGTCAGATCCAGTATTTATGGATAGTTGATTTTCTGCTGGCGGCATGTGCACTGTATCTATCGACTCGCTGGGGACTTCTGCGCAGCTTCCAGGTCAGCCTGCTCGCCGTACTGCACATCTCATTCGCCTGGCTCGGCATTGCCATGCTGCTCTACGGTTTGCAAAGCTATTTTCACATGCAGAATCCGGAAAGTATACCGATTCTGGGTCTTGCGCCGCTGCACGCACTTGCAATCGGCTATTTTGCCAGTATGGTTCTTGGCATGGCATCGCGCGTTACGCTTGGACATTCCGGCCGTCCCCTGGAACTGGATGGCTTCACCTGGCAACTGTTTATCGGTTTTCAGGCCAGCACCGCAGTCAGAATACTACCCGAAATCATACCCGTGTTTGGATCGTTCACACCGGTGCTCTATCTGCTTGCGGGACTGATCTGGCTGGCCTGTTTCTTTTTATGGGCTGCACACTTTGTACCGATATACTGGCGTCCTCGAATCGACGGCAAACCGGGCTGATCGATCGAGTAACGCTACATTATCTTGACAAGCCGGCAGGGCTTCGCTAGTCTCGTCGAGTAAACTGACGCTTATCAGAACAGCCCGAAGAGCATGAAGCAATGCTTTTTCCCGTATAATTCATCAGCAACGCAACGAATGCAACACGCGCGCTTGCCATATATAATTTATACTGTGTCTGATGCAGACTGCATGACTGATCACAATAAAAACAATAGGAACAACTTCACTTTCTTAATTTCGTCACATAGATAACAAAGGAGTAAACAAATGGAACTTAAAGGATCCAAAACCGAGAACAATCTGAAAGCTGCATTTGCCGGAGAATCGCAAGCCAACCGCCGTTACCTGTATTTTGCTGCAAAAGCGGATGTTGAAGGTCAAAACGATGTTGCTGCAGTTTTCCGTTCCACTGCTGAAGGCGAAACCGGTCACGCGCATGGTCATCTGGAATACCTGGAATCCTGCGGCGACCCTGCAACCGGCTTGACTTTCGGTGCAACCCGCGACAATCTGAAAACCGCGATCGCCGGTGAAACGCACGAATACACCGACATGTACCCCGGCATGGCAAAAACCGCGCGCGATGAAGGCTTTGATGAAATAGCCGACTGGTTTGAAACACTGGCCAAAGCCGAACGTTCGCACGCCAATCGCTTTCAGCGTGCTCTGGACACTTTGGTCGACTGATCAATCACCAGTATAGCCTGTCAAACTGACCGGTTCTGCCGGATCAGTGAATAAAAGAACGGGGGTTTGTGGCGAAACCCATAAGCCCCGTTATTGCGTTGTTTATTTCTTCAATGTCGTTTTATCTTACGAAATTCTATGACTACTCGTGAAGGCAGTCTGGAAGCGCCGAAACGCCATCCCATCGACTGGAAGCACATCGAATTCTATAACGAAACCAGTCTGTTGGATGAAATGGAGCGGGTGTTCGATATCTGTCATGGATGCCGGCGCTGCGTCAATCTGTGCACAGCATTCCCGCGTCTCTTCGATCTGGTTGACAATGGCTCAACGGGCGAAATTGACGGCGTGGAAAAACAAAAATTCTGGGAAGTCGTCGATCACTGCTTCCTGTGCGATATGTGTTTCATGACCAAGTGTCCTTATGTCCCGCCGCATGAATGGAATATTGATTTTCCGCACTTGATGCTGCGCGCCAAAGCAGTCAAGTTTAAAACCCGCGGCGCCAGCTTCCGCGATAAATTATTATCGAACACCGATGCCGTCGGCAAACTGGCAACGATTCCGGTCGTTGTACAGACCGTCAATGCATTGAACAAGACCCCTGCTGTCCGTAAGTTCATGGACAGCAGACTGGGTATACACGCCGACCGGGTTTTGCCGGAATACGCACCGAACAGATTCCGGCCAACCGCACAGACGAATGATAACTATCCTGTCAGAGATGGGGAGCGTACTCCAGGAAAAGTGGCTATTTACGCCACCTGTTATATCAATTACAACGAACCGGACATCGGACGGGATTTGCTGAAAATTCTCGCACATAACGAAATTCCGACCACACTCGTCGCAAAAGAAACCTGTTGCGGCATGCCAAAATTGGAACTGGGCGACCTCGACACCGTCGAGAAAAACAAAAATGCCAATATTCCGCATTTACTGAGGCTGGCCGAGGAAGGTTACGCCATCCTGTCTGCCGTGCCATCATGCACACTGATGTACAAGCAGGAACTGCCATTGCTGTTTCCCGATGACTCGGCAGTACAAACTGTTGCCACAGCGATGTTCGATCCGTTTGAATATCTGCTATTGCGCCATCAGGACAAATTACTGAAAACCGATTTCAAGACTTCGCTGGGCAAGGTGGCTTACCATATACCGTGTCATCAGCGGGTACAGAATATCGGCAAAAAAACGCGCGATGTTCTACAGCTTATCCCAGGCACTGAAATCACCGTTGTCGAACGCTGTTCCGGTCACGATGGCACTTGGGGCGTAAAAAGCGAGTTTTTTACGGATTCGATGAAAATCGGCCGCCCCGTTTTCCGGCAAATGGCGACAAACCAGCCCGATTACATCAGCTCGGACTGCGCTATCGCTGCGCGTCATATCGAACAGGGCATGGGAAAGGAAAATACGGCGCAAAAATTACACCCGCTGACGCTTCTGCGTTTCGCCTACGAAGGCCGTATGTATACCGTCAGCGGACAGGAAACCGGCGCGCCGGTTTCAACCGATAAAGAAAAGGATTGAGAACGATGGCAAAAATTACCCGCGACAGTCTTTTGACACTCGAAGATTACGCCAAAATACGTAAGCAGAAGCGCACCGAAATCATGGCACACAAGAAATCACGTAAAATTGCGTTAGGTGAGCACATTATGCTGATTTTTGAAGATGAAATGACCATCCGATATCAGATTCAAGAAATGTTGCATATCGAGCGCATTTTTCAGGAAAATGAAATCACCCATGAACTGGAAACCTATCTACCCCTGGTTCCCGATGGCACAAACTGGAAAGCAACCATGATGATTGAATATCCCGATCCCGTTGAACGCGCAGCACAGCTTGCGCAATTGGTTGGCATTGAAGATAAAGTATGGATCAAGGTCGACGGCTTTCCGCCGGTGTATGCAATTGCCGATGAGGATATCGATCGCGAAAACAGCGAAAAAACCTCTTCAGTGCATTTCCTGCGCTTTGAGCTGACACAGGATATGATTCAAGCGCTGAAGCACCAGTGTCCACTGTCTATCGGTGTCGACCATCCCCACTGCCAAGAGACGATCGACGCCGTCGATGAGCAACACCGCGCTTCGCTGCTCAGCGATCTTGTTTAGCCATTATCGCTGAAATACTCAAACATTAGCATCTCTAAAAGCCAGAGATCGCGCGCATCCGCTTCACGGACTGCCCACCTCCGTTTCGCCACACCATAGAGGCCACCACAACATGTTCGACAAATCATCGTTAATGGCATTCACACTGCTGCTTTGTCTGCTGATTTCCGCTTGTGCAGCCAAAAAAGAATTCAAGGAAACATTCGATACCGAAAAACCCTGGGTCGAACAACTTGCTCAGCTGCCGCCCTATCCTGATCTCAGCAACCTGATTCCGCTGACCGTGCAAACCAGCGCCGATTATCAGCACGCTATTGATCCCGAATCTATCAGCATTGGTGATGATGGCGTCGTCCGCTTTACACTGGTATCCCGCTCATCGGCCGGCGCTATGAATATCAGCCACGAAGGTATCCGTTGCGAAACCAACGAAAGAAAACTATACGCCATCGGACGTGACGATAAAACCTGGTCCAAACCCAGAGTATCGAAATGGCAATCATTGGATTTCGTCAAACAATTCTATGCGCACCGCGAATTATCGAAAAATCTCCTGTGCCCGGACAAACATCCTGTCAGAACAAAAGAGGAAGCAATCAATATATTGAAAGCAGGTAAAAATCCGTCGGTTTTTCGTTTTGTAAGATAGCCGCGAGATATCGTTATTCCGGCATACGCAAAAAAATTTACAGTCTCAACAGCAATACCAATCTGCAGCTGCAAAATCGGAAATAATCGTGCGATCGATGATCCGGTTCCGCATCAAGCCAAACCATTGGTTATTTTATCATTTTGAAACAGCCGGCAGCAGCCCGGAGCATGCCCTGGTCGCCAGCAATTCAAACCAGATTTGACCGATATTTCGACATCCGGCATTACCGCAGTTGATCCTACTTTCCTCGATTAAATCCACAAGAATCAACTCAAACATAGTACTGTCTGAATTTCCGGATGAAAGCACACCTTTAATCCCTGCTTCACGCATCAGCCTGCATACGCGTTTGTGATTGACCCTGACTCCGAGATCGGCCAATTCAACAGTAATCCGGGGGCCGCCATAGGTGAAATCACTTGTGCGGTATATCGTCATGATCTGCTCAATCAATTGGCAGTTGGCAATGGCTCGCTGGCTGGGCGTGCGTTTGGCCCAGTCATAGTAACCGCTATGTGATACACCGAGTGTCTCGCATAGCATACGAGCCGGAAATTGGTATTGGTTGATTGGGTTATTCGGATAGCATCAAGCTTATGGACACACTGGCCGAGTGTTCCTTGAAAAGCTCGTGCACCTGCATGAAAGCAAGAATGTTCAAAGTATTTTGGAACGATACGCGATTCGAGGGGCATTTGTTATCAAGAACGACGGCGGGCAGCTGAAGCGTGTTGCAGCAAGTTTGCGCTGATCGGCTTTGCTGGCGAGCTGGCGACAGAATACGGGCTGACCGTGTGAAAGAAATCGCGACAATTTCTGCTGCGGCAGAATATTTGAATCTGTGGCAATCCATGCGCGATCATGGCAACAACTTAAAACAAAAAATCACTTAACACGATACTGCATAAGTGATTGATTTTATTGGTTGCGGGGGCAGGATTTGAACCTACGACCTTCGGGTTATGAGCCCGACGAGCTGCCAGACTGCTCCACCCCGCGATTGATATGCGTATTATATATCATTTAGCCGTATTTATACTAGACTTACTTGGGATCTATTCCCGATTTTGAACGCTTATCAAACATTGAATGGCGAAAAAGCCGGAAATCTATTGACCTGAGTGCTATAAGTCATAGAACACCGCAGTTCATGTGTGCAATACATTGATAGAGACCTTTGCACGGTAAAAATGGCACCAGGCGGGTGAAAACTATATAATTGTTATTTTATTCATGAGGTTATTTATCGCTGGTTTAAGTCTGGCCGATAGTTTTGTTACCCGAAGAACACGTAAAGGCAATTTCCTGAACCAGATAGACCAGTTGATCGATTGGACACCCATCGAAAAAACAATCGCACAGTACTATGCGCCGGTATCCGATGCCACGGACCGTCCTGCTTATCCGGGATTGCTGTTATTGAAAATGCTGCTGGTTGGCCTGTGGCATGGTGGTCTCAGTGATGAATCAGTTGAAGACATGGCCAACGCCAACCGGCATGACAGTCAACCCATGCTGGCGCTGCTGGATAAAGCTGGAATTAAGCCGGGAAATCGACTTCATGGCGACAAGGCTTATGGCAGCCAGAAGCATCGCGAAGCCTTGAAAGCGCGGGGCATCAAAAACGGCATTCAGGACAAGACGGTGAGGAACAAACCGTTAACTGCGTGACAATTGCAGCGTAATAAGTTAATCACGCGGCTGCGTTATGTTGTTGAGCGCACTTTTGGCAGTCAGGCGTGTTGATTTGGCGGCAAAATCCTGCGTTATCGCGGTCTGGCAAAAGCGCATGCCTGGCATGTTCTACAAGCCCTGGCGTATAACCTGAAAAGATTACCCAGGTTATTTGTTGAAAGTTTGATGAGACAAGAGAAATGCGCCTTTTAAACAGAAGCCGATAAAAAATACCAGAAAACGAGGTGACTCCCTGTCAAATCTCGAATTTTTCCACAAAAATTCATAAAAAGCTGGGCAAATCTGATTGAGGTCACCAATTTTTTACCGGACTTCAAGAAGCCGGAGGTTTTGCAGAGATCTCATTAAAAGATAATATTGCCGGTTAAAGATTTGAGAAAGCAATCAAAATTAAGATATAATTCAAATTTTGTAACTCTCGGAGTGCACTAGCATGGCACGCGTATGTGAAGTAACTGGAAAGAAACCGATGGTAGGTAACAATGTTTCTCACGCCAATAACAAAACCAAGCGGCGTTTTTTACCCAATCTACAGAGACGACGTTTTTGGCTTGAAAATGAGAATCGCTGGATCAGTCTGCGCTTGTCCAATGCAGCATTGCGTACGATTGATAAAAAAGGAATTGATATTGTAGTTGCTGAAATGCGCCTACAAGGAAAAGACATTTAATCATCTTGATTGTTTTGTTAACAAAAAAGGATATTATCCAATGCGTGATAAAATCAAACTAGAGTCTTCAGCAGGAACAGGGCATTTTTATACAACGACTAAAAATAAGCGCGCAAACCCAGAAAAACTGGAAATTAAAAAATATGATCCGGTTGCGCGGAAACATGTCAATTACAAAGAAACAAAATTAAAGTAATTCTGAAGTGTTTCCCGATACGCATGAATTGCATATCGGGATAGGGAAAGTCAGACTACTTGACTGATTCCCTCCCACACCATCCGGCATGCGGGCTCGCACCGGGCGGTTCGAGAAGTTGAGGTCATGAGAAACGGGGCACGCCGAGTTTGTCGAAATAGGCAATGGTCAATACCCGTTTGATGTCACCATTGCTATTCCGCCACCAGCAGCGCGCATTTTACGTCACTCGCTTTGTCACATGCTCAGCCGCACCAAGCTTAGTCAGTTCCCGGAAAATGATGCTTCCTCGTCGCCATTGCCTGAGTTGGATTGCTCGCAATCGGTGGCGTAGCCATTCGTCCAGCATCCGCAGACGCCCGGCGTTTGCGCCAGTCCGAAATAAACCTTCCATCCCGACAGGTAGGGTTTCAGCTTGTCGATGACCTCCGCCATGCTGCGTCCGCCCGAGCGGCGCCCCGGGTCAGCAGTTGCCTCACCCGTTGCTTGAACGTCACCATTGGCTTATCGACCACTTTGCGCTTTACTCCATCTTTGGCAAACCAAAAGCTGTAGCCCAGAAACTTCCTGCCCTTGATGCTGGTTACTGCGCTCTTCGTCTCATTGACCTTGAGCCGTAGTTTGGCGTAATACTTGCGTAGCAGTGCCATCACCCACTCGCTCTGCTCGGCCAACGCCTTCTATCCAGTTCTTGTCCATCGGCTCGCAGCTTCGCTCCACGCTCCCTCCCCACAATCGGTCGCCCTCATGCAGTTACGCTTCGCTTCGTTCGCTGTGATCAACTTACGAGAGGACTTTCACCTCCAAGAGTGCGCCCGGCAACACGGGCGCACATAAAAAAACCCGCGTAATGCGGGTTTTTTTATTGTTACATGCAATTCAATTCTACGCGTAATAACGCAATCTTTGCGAGAACGTTCTCAGCACCTCAATGCCACTTTCTTCTGCACGCCTACACCAATCTTCCAATTGCTTAACAAGCTCGTCTTTCGATGCTGTTGAGCGCTGCCAGATTGCCACTAATTCTTCGCGCATATTATAAATAGTATCCAGTGTTTTAGTATTGCGTAGCACCTGTGTCAGTTTCTCACGTTCATGATCTTCAAGCGTTTTAGAATCAGCGAGAAGCCAGCGCTTAAAAGTCGAATTATCGATTTCATAATGTGCAATCGTTTCCTTCAAATGCTCCAGCTCCGTAGCAAATACTGTCTTTAAGGACATGGAGTATTTCGCAAGTACTTCATAGCGATGAGAGATGACCGCCTGAAGCGTATCAAAATCACACTGTGTTTTATTTTTGTTGAGTCGCAATTTGGGCGCCACCTTTTTGACTTTAGCCAATCCTAACATTTCCAGGATACGTATATACATCCAGCCGATATCAAACTCATACCACTTATTGGATAATCGCGCTGATGTTGCATATGCGTGGTGATTGTTGTGCAATTCTTCACCGCCAATCAGAATACCCCAAGGCACAATATTACGGCTTGCATCCTCGGCCTGAAAATTGCGATACCCCCAATAATGACCTACGCCATTAATCACGCCTGCAGCAAAAATAGGTGTCCAGAGCATTTGGACTGCCCAGATGGTCAAACCGATAGGGCCGAACAAAATAACATTAATGATCAACATCAGCGCAATACCTTTTGCGCTGTGTTTAGCGTAAATATTACGCTCCACCCAGTCGTCAGGTGTCCCGTAACCATAGCGCTCCATTGTTTCTTTATTTTTTGATTCTATACGATAAAGTTCAGCACCCTCTGTCAAGACTTTCTTGATACCAAAGATCATCGGACTATGCGGATCATCAACCGTTTCGCATTTTGCATGATGCTTACGGTGAATGGCCGTCCACTCTTTTGTCACCATACCTGATGTCAGCCACAGCCAGAAACGGAAAAAGTGGCTTGGAATTGGATGAAGTTCAAGAGCCCTGTGCGCAGAGTGACGGTGCAAGTATATGGTGATACTGGCAATCGTAATATGCGTGAGAACAAGCGTCACAACGACATATCCCCACCATGGCATATCAATTACACCTGAAATTAAACTAAGAAAATCTGAAAACATATAACTATTTCCCTTCTAAAAGCCTGTAATTTCTATAGGCAATATGTTAAAACAAAACACCAACGCGCCTTACATTCGGCACTTTATGCTATCAACTATCAAGAGCAGTTTAAATATGAAATGAAACTTAAATTTCTAAAAAATCGATTTCTTCAAAATTTATATAGTGGAATGAACACTCTTCAGACAATAATTCTGACGTGTTATATCCGATAATTTATAAATTTATATCTTAGCATTATACAAACCATAACTGTAAATATTTGTCACCCCATTTTCAGTCCAATTAAAAATAGAAACTTATATTTCAATTATTTGGAATATATCATTATTAAATATCCAACAACCGCCAATCACCCGGTGCAAGATTTTTTAATGTGTAATGACCAATCGCAAAACGTATTAAACGCAATGTTGGATAACCTACGGCAGCAGTCATACGGCGTACCTGACGGTTTTTCCCTTCTTTAAGAATCAATTCCAGCCATACCGTCGGTATATATTTTCGCACACGAACAGGAGGCATTCTCGGCCAGAGGTTTTCCGGCTGTTCTATCATAGTAACTCTCGCAGGCAGAGTAGTATGATTTCGTATCGAAACGCCAGCGTGCAACTGCTGCAACGTATCCGATGTAGGAACGCCCTCAATCTGCACCCAATACAGTTTAGGAAGCTTAAACTTCGGATCGCAGATTCTATGTTGCAAACGCCCATCGTTAGTGAGCAAAACCAAGCCTTCACTATCAGTATCCAGCCGACCGGCAGGATAGAAACCGGATAAAGGAATATAATGCTTGAGTGATACATGCCCGGATACCGGGGTAAATTGGCAGATCACGCCATAGGGCTTATTAAACAGAATCAATTGTGACATGCGATTTCCGGAAAATGATCACAACAACTCGTCGGATAATTGCGCGGTAACATCAAATCCAAAAAACCTAAAGCGCTAACCTTGAAATAAGGTATCTGGAGCATGCTTAGCCTGTAATATCATTACAACTTTATACCTTGATTTTTCACCCTGCTTAAGCAGAACCTGAGCGCGAGGCACCTCAAAACAGCTGGCGAGATAGTTTAATAACGCAATATTAGCTTTACCTTCGACAGGTGCAGCAGCAATTTTTATTTTCAGTGCATTGCCATGCAAACCAGCCGCCTCAGTGCGTTTTGCACCCGGCTGAACATATACTGTTAGAATGAAAACACCATCGCCTTCACTATGAAACCAATTCATCAGACTCAAAAAAAGTATTAATTCAGCATCAACTTAAACTCCATATTGACACCAGTGATCACCATCAGCAACAACTGGATGACAATGAGCGCAAATAACGGAGAGAGATCAACATTAGCGATAGGTGGAATACGTCTGCGAAATATAGCAAGAAAAGGTTGCGTGAACGTATTCAGCAATGGTGCAATTGGACTATAAGGATTAATCCAGGAAACTACAGCCTGTGCGACAATCATGAACAACACGATGTACAGCGTGGTCCTGATAATTTCAATGATACCCATCAAGCCGATGACGCCAACAGCAGTAACCACGTTACCAGAAAAATCATACCCCTGATTAGAATACACTGTAACAAGGATAATGCACTCAACCAGCCAGGCCAGAATCAAAGTCGACAGATCCAGACCTTTCCAACCAGGAATAAAGCGACGCGCTGGCCGGACGATAAAATCGGTTACCGCAATCAGAAACTGCGAAATGTTGTTGTAGTAGGGTACGCGCAGTAACTGGAAATAAAAACGCAGTAGTAGCGCCAGGGAAAAAAGACCCAATAGAGTGTCAATTAAAAAAATCAATATGTCGCCTGTCACTTGCTGTTCCCTTCAAAACTGTTATAAATGAGCATTTTCCGAATTCAAGAATACCAATGACTGTATGCTCACGTGTTTTTAGCCCTCACATTTTACTGTATTCATCGCTCATTTCCTTTGAGCGCACGTAAGATGCTTCAATTGCGGTAATGATGGAATTTCTGACATTGCCATCTTCCATTGTTTGAATGGCTCTCTGCGTTGTACCACCTTTTGACGTTACCTTTTCCCGTAACACTGATACATCTTCGTGACTTTCACTGGCCAGTTTAACCGCTCCCAGGAAAGTCTGCATACTCAATTGCCGGGACTGCTCCAGCGTTAATCCCAATTTAATCCCTGCCTGCTGCATGGATTCGATAAAATAAAATATATAAGCAGGTCCGCTACCGGATAGGGCTGTTATTGTATGCAGCATCTCCTCATCATCCACCCAGAAAACTGTTCCAACAGCACTCAGTATAGACTCGGCAGAACGACGATCCAGCTCGCTGGTTACTGGCGCGGCATAAAGCCCTGTCACGCCCGCTCGCACAAAAGAAGGTGTATTGGGCATCGCACGGATGACACGCGGATAACCGTCCAGCCAGCGCATGATATCAATAACGCGTATACCCGCTGCAATGGAAATAATCAGATGGTTATTCAGTAAACCAGCAATGTGATGCGCTATTGAACGTATTTGCTGTGGCTTAACCGCCAGCACAATGACATTCAGTTCACTTATCTTGCCAGAAGACTGTGATATACCGTCTGTCAGATCAGATACTGCGCTTATGCCAAACGCTTCTTTAATGCGGCTACGGCGTTCGGCATCAACTTCCACGACATTAATCTGCTCGATATTGTAGCCCTGCTGTATCAGGCCGCTGATCAAAGCAGAAGCCATATTGCCCCCACCGATAAATGTGATGTTAATTTTTTCCATTCCCATTCTGCTCGTATTTTATACCTGTTTTAATGCTGGCAATCTGGACAATAAAAGCTCGATCGCTGGTTTTGTCTGATTTGCCTGATTGCTGTATCACAGGTCAGGCAAGGCAATCCTGCACGTCCATACACCCAGTATTGCTGCTGAAAATAGCCTGGATTGCCATCTGCATGCGCAAAATCACGCAAACTGCTCCCGCCAGCCTGGATTGCCTTTTGCAGTACCGCCCGTACTTCCCGCACAAGCTTACCATAACGGCAAAGCCCTATTCTGCCAATAGCAACGGATGGATGAATACCGGCTTGAAACAATGCTTCATTAGCATAAATATTACCTACACCGACGACAACATGACTATCCATGAGCATTGTCTTAATGCTTGATTTCCTGCCGCGCGACTGTTCGTACAATCTTTCCGCATTAAAGTCTTCGGACATGGGCTCAGGCCCCAAATCACGCAACAAGGAGTGTTGCAGCGCATCGCCCTGGTGCCATAAAACAGCGCCAAAACGCCGCGGATCCCGCAATCGCATTACAATTCGATCCTCGGTAATCAAATCAAAATGATCATGCAAGCCGGGTGCTTCCACGACCGGATGATTGTCATGCATTAAAATTCGCAGGCTGCCCGACATACCCAAATGAATAATTAATGTCCCGGTATCGACAACAAATAAAAGATATTTTCCCCGTCGCATAATTGTTTGAATCTGTTGCCCGCGCAGCACAGCATCAAGACATTCCGGAATCGGCCAACGCAGCTTTCTGTTTCGTACAATAATGGCTGCGATACGGCGTTGTTTCAGATACGGTACGATGCCGTTCCGGGTCACTTCAACTTCAGGTAATTCTGGCATAAAACAGCTTTCAGAATGGTGAAATTTTATTCAAAACCGTAGAAGTCCAGCAATTGTCGATTTTTCGGCCCAGGAAAGAGATAGCCAACCTGTTCATCGTTACGAAAAACTGTCGCGCCATTTTCGTCTTCCAGCACACTGAACTGAATTATTCCGCCATTTTGAAGCGTTAATCTCGCAACAGGATATGCTGCCGATCGCTTATGCTGATCCACAATCAATTCCGAAGCCTGACTGGAATGCCATAATTGCACCCAGCGACTCAACAATTCCGCCGTCAGATGTTCACCGATACGCCCATCAGCTCGCCACTCATCGGTTTGAGCATTTTCGCGTTGTATCAAAAAACCACGAAACTCAAACTCAATCGGGATTTCTTTCTCATCCAGTAATTGCGCGCTGACGATATCGAGCGGTTTAACCGGTATCCATATGGCATATCGCGGCGATACCAGATAAACATGCTGATTAATGGCCAGATACTGTTGATTTGTTGTAGGCGCCAATCCGCCAAAGGCAAAATAATCATCATCCAGGTACAGCTCAATAAGCGGATTATCCAGATTAAACTCTTCGCTGTTTGTCAATGGATAACGCTGCCGACTGTTGGCTGACAAGACATTCAATATCTTGTCAACTAATTCTTCATCAGCACGAGCATGATAAGGCGATGATAAATACCAGCTACTCCCGATGCGCCGCAAAATGGTTTCTTCACCATGACGAATAATACGAATGACCTGCACCGTATCAGGATCACGCAGGGAAACCTGAAAAGTCGCATCGGGTTCAGACTGAAATTGAGGCGTCAGATAAAGAAACACTGCCAGACCGATAATGGTCGCCAGCATGATCAGATTGAGCTGCGAGTGATACGTCATACTTTTATTTGTTCCTTTTCCGGCGCCACCAGATCACAACGCCGCTCACCAGAAACAAACCCGGTAAAATAAATAAAAAAACGATAACCATGCTGTTAAGCGCGGTTTCACTGAAAATGAGTTGATTATCCATTGTGACGCGAGGCTGGATACTCACCAGATCCTCGTCACCCGTCAGCCAGTTAATCATATTGATACCGAAATCCAGATTGTTGCCATTACCCAAATAACTATTAGCCAGAAAATGCCCGCTGCCGACAACGACAATCCGCTGCTCCCGGTGATCGACTTGACGCGTCAGTGCAACCGCAATGGTAACCGGCCCGGCGGCGTCTTCGCTCTGATCAAAGGCCATCGCATCATCAAGTGAACCGGTTTCCACCCACCCGTTGGGCGCCACATCAACCAGCGGAACGGTTTTCCACTCGTCATTTTCATTAAAGGCGATCTGGCGCGCAAAAGGAAATACGGTGATATAGTTAAAGTGCTGCGTAATCGCATGCTGGCCGTAAATAGCACCCAATGCAAAGGTGACAGGCGCTTTCAGTTGCTCGGCCTGTGGATCGACAACAACACCGGGTGTCAGCACAAGACGCAGCTTCTCTGTCAATGGAAGCAGACCGCGCAAGGATTCCTGATCAACCAGCCACAATAAATTCCCGCCTCGGTCGACATAGTGTAGTAATTTGTCGACTTCTCCGGGCATCAAATCGACTTGTGGCGAAGCAATAAGCAGCACATCCGTATTCACCGGGATATTCGGTATCAGCGCCAGATTAAGCGGTTGACTGACAAAACCGTTAATAGTCAACTGTCTGCCAAAATCACCCAAATCGTAATTGGCATTGCCGTCCAGACTACGTTCGCCATGGCCGCTCAACGCCATAATCAATCTTTCTTCCGGTCGCGCAAGACGCATCAGCAATTGCGTGAACGCCTGCTCGTTAATTGTCGTCAAATGGGCCCGCTTCTGCTGATAATGAATGATCATCTCGCCATTCACTTTTACGCCGGCGTCTTTGGCCAGGCGCGGCTGCTCAACAGGATCGATAAATGTCAGCGAAAGATCGGGCTTAACTCGCTGATAAAGTTGCATAAAACTATGAATAATGTCACGCACGTCGCCATGCTGTGCATGTTTTTCAGTCGCATAAGCGGTAACCTGAATCGGGGCGCTCATTTTATGCAATATATCGATGCTGGTTTGACTGAGCGTATTGCGACCGTTCTGACTGATGTCCCATTGCTGTCGTGTTTCAAACGCCAGATAACCCAACAGCACAAACAATAACATCAACAGGACAACGAAAACACCATGTTGTATTTTTTGTTGAAGACGAAATTTTTTGCTGGAAATTGTCATGAGCGCTACCGGTGCAATCGATCCCCATCCAGTCGACGAATGGCTAATGCAATAAAAAATAGTGTGAATAAAACAAGATAAGCTATGCTGAAGGAATCCAGCAGTCCGCTGTTAAACTGTTTGAAATGCTTCAGTAAGGAAAAATAGTGAATCCAGCTACCCTGACCACTGTCCAGTATATCCAACACCCAGAAACACAATAAGACTCCCAGGGTTCCCAGTGCAGCAATAATAGGTTGCATGGTCAGGCTGGAAATAAAAAGCCCTAAAGCGACAAAGCAGCATGTCACCAGAAACAATCCCAATACATTGCTAATCAACAGCCCCGAATCCATCGTACCACCCGCTGACAAAGTCATAGACAACATTACGATAAGAATCATCACACCAGCAATAAAAAGCATAACACCCAAGAATTTACCAAGAACAATCTCGGTGATAGAAACCGGCGCCGAAATCAATAAAATCAGTGTACGATTTTTGCGTTCCTCCGCCAACAGCCGCATTGCCAGCAATGGAATAATCATCAACAGAAGCAACGCAGCCATGGCAAAAACAGGCGTCACGATGATTTCGGTAAACCCGGGAGGGTTAGCGATTTGCTGCAATTGTGGCTGTACGTGCAGATACGCATCCAGCCGACCCAAAAAAACCCAGGTCAATACAACCTGCATCAATACCAGCAAAAACCAAGCCAGCGGCGAAACAAACAGGGATCTTAATTCTTTGCTTACTATAGTGCCAATCATCATAAACGCCCATTTTTTAATGAAAATTTCGTTTCATATCTGCGTTAGTCTGATAAATACCGTTTCCAGATCAGTGCCTTTCTGTTGCAAATCCGCCAGCGCCTGATCAAGAACAATACATCCTTTATTCATAATTAACACGCGATCGCACAGATTCTCCACTTCCGAAAGAATATGTGTCGACAGAACAATACTGCACGATTGACTCAATGCGCGTATTAATTGGCGCATTTCACGCACTTGATTCGGATCCAAGCCTGCGGTAGGTTCGTCCAGAATAATGACATCCGGCTCATGGATGATTGCCTGAGCTATGCCGACACGCTGCTGCAAACCTTTAGACAGCGTGCCGATTAATTGCCTGCCCCTATCCATCAGGCCGCATCTTCTTTTGCAGCATTCAACCGCTTGTACGATACTTTTTTTATGAATACGATGTAGTTTCGCCACAAAAATCAGAAATTCATCTACTGTCATTTCCATATAAAGTGGCGGGATCTCCGGCAAATAGCCCAGATGCGCTTTTGCGGATTTTGGATTATCCAGCAAGTCTATTCCGCAGATTTCGATACGCCCTGAATTAGGTGCAAGATTGCCTGTCAGCATGTGCATAGTTGTCGATTTACCTGCGCCATTCGGTCCCAGCAGACCGAGTATTTCCCCCTGCCTGAGCTGTAGCGTGACATCATGCACGGCAATAGTATGGCTATACTCACGGCTCAAGTGCTGTGCTGATAAGGTTAATGATGATACGCCATGGTCTGTCACGCCAGAATCCTTCAAGTTTTCTTATATTTTAAGCCTGCTTATCATTTCATGCGCTGATTTTAGGTCATCTCTAAAAATCCACATTTCGTTACAACACACCGTTGTTCACAAAAAAATATCCCTTTCCATATCCATTCTATGCTACGCCAATATCTTTTGTTCTCACCCTGTCTTTCTTAGCTGGCGATCTTAATTCATTATTCTATAGCACAATACTTTTACAGCAGTATATTTATGCGAATTCAGTATTTACTATGGAGAACAACATTCTGACAATTAAAGTTGAAGTCAGATAGCCCATGCACTAATATCTATAATTATCAGGAATTTTACAAAAATTATATCAGCGCCGAAAAGTGTATGATTATTACGACACAAAACACTTAATCGATGCTTCAGGATCTTGCCTGGGTCACTTGAAACATATTTAAGGATTATATTAATTTCAGCATGTTATAAAATGCTGTTGCAAATAAGACACACCAAAATTTGACAAAAATTGGCATATAAACTCATAATCGCGTCAGCACATCATACGTGGAAAGAATTTTAAATGGTGGGACGGCTTTTTACTGTTTGACTTATGCGAATAGTAAATAATCTAAATCTGAAGTTCACTTAAAAGGATAACAGCATGAATAAATTATCAGCCAAGAAAAAACTGATTGGAATGATCCTACTGCCTGCGTTCTTCTCCGGCGCAGTTACAGCGCATGTAGCAGTCGCCGCTCAGGATCAAAGCAACAGCATTAATCAACCCGAAGGTTACACATCTGAAGGCAATGCCGGGCAGGTATGGCGCAGCACATATGATCTCGGCAATCACTGCTGGCGCACAGGATACTGGAATGATACGATGACTACCGAAGAGTGCGATGGCGTACCAAAAGAAGAGAAAGTTGCGGAAGCGGCACCAACGCCTGCACCAGCACCAGCACCTGTAGCGCCTCCGGAAAAACTGACATTCTCTGCAGATGCGCTTTTTGATTTTGACAGCGCCGTACTGAAACCAAATGGCAAAATCGCGCTGGATGAATTTGTTCGCGGCCTTGACGGTATCAATTTTGATGTTATTGTCGCTGTTGGGCATGCGGATCGAATTGGCAATCCAGATTACAACCAGAAACTGTCAGTACGTCGAGCCGAATCTGTCAAGGCCTATCTGATGTCGAGAGGAATTCCGGAAAGTAGCATCTTTACAGATGGTAAAGGCGAAACACAGCCTGTCACCGGTACTGCCTGTGATGGAAAATCAGGTCAGGCGTTACGCGCGTGTCTCGAGCCCGATCGCCGTGTAGAAGTTGAGGTTTCCGGTGCACGTAGACGTTAAGCCATAGGCATCGTCAAACTTCATTGACATAAAAAAAGCCCTGCTTTGTCAGGGCTTTTTTCTGTGCATACGCTTCCGTCCTTATGCATCACTCGCCAGTCCCGATTGACACACTAATCGAAGCGCGCTGGATTATCCCGGTCGACGCAAAAAATTCCACACTCAGCAATCATGCCCTAGCCATTAATCAGGGAAAAATAATCGATATTTTCCCCGCCAGCGAAGCAATCACCCGATACAGCCCGAAACATACGGTACTTCTTAAAAACCATGTTGTAATACCCGGTCTGATAAATTTGCATACACACGCTGCAATGACATTGATGCGCGGACTTGCCGATGATCTTCCGCTAATGGATTGGTTAAATAAACACATCTGGCCAGCAGAACAGCGTCATGTTAACGAAACCTATGTTTACGACGGCACACGACTGGCCTGTGCGGAAATGCTCAGGGGCGGCACCACATGTTTCAATGATATGTATTTTTACCCCGAAGCTGGCGCACGAGCAACTCTCGCAGCCGGCATGCGCGCCGTGATTGGCATGATCGCGATTGATTTCCCAACGGCGTACGCCAGTGATGCCGACGATTACCTAGCCAAAGGGCTGCTTCTCAGAGACAATCTGCAATGTGAGTCGTTATTGCAATTCAGCTTTGCACCACATGCACCTTATACCGTCAGCGATAAAACCTTTGCCACTATTTTGACTTATGCCGAACAGCTGAACACTCCAATACATTTACACTTGCATGAAACCGTCGATGAAATTCGCATCGGTCTGGAATCGCACGGCACGCGCCCTATTGAACGACTCCAACAGCTTGGATTATTAACGCCCAATCTCATTGCAGTGCATATGGTGCAAACTACTGAGTCAGATATGAGAATCCTTCAACGAAACGGCTGCCATGTTGCGCATTGTCCTTCTTCCAACCTGAAACTTGCCAGCGGATTTGCGCCAATTACATCATTACTGGATGCAGGCATCAATATCGGCTTAGGCACGGACAGTGCCGCCAGTAATAATCGGCTGGATATGTTTGAAGAAATGCGGCTGGCTGCTTTACTGGCAAAAGCTGTCAGCAACCAGGCAAACGTGCTGCCCGCCTGTCAAGCTTTGCAAATGGCAACTATTAATGGCGCCAGAGCGCTTGGCATTGAGGACATTACCGGATCACTCACACCGGGAAAAGCTGCCGACATCGTCGCCGTTGATTTTTCAGATTTGAATCTTTTACCTTGCTACGATCCAATATCACATCTTGTGTACTCGACCAGCCGGGAACATGTGAGTCATGTCTGGGTAAATGGTAAAATGCTTGTTGAAAATAAACAATTGACAACGCTGAATACCTCCGAGCTGGAAAACAGGGCTGTATACTGGCAGGAACGCTTGGCAAACTGACTGCCGTATTCGAAGCAGTTAAAAAAGGAAAAGGAAGACGAATGAAAGACGATGGCATAAACGCGGATCCCCTGGAACTGGAAAAATTCAGCCAACTTGCGCACCGCTGGTGGGATCCCAACAGCGAATTCAAACCACTCCATGAAATCAATCCATTGCGTATGGATTACATCGAAGGACTCGCAGGCCTGCAAGGCAAGGTAATTCTGGATGTCGGCTGCGGTGGCGGCATTCTGTCGGAAGGAATGGCAACGCGCGGCGCTAAAGTCACCGGTATCGATCTAAGCGACAAGGCGCTTAAAGTAGCCAAGCTACACTTACTGGAAAGCGGTCAGCAGGTAGAATATCGAAAAATCACAACCGAATCCCTTGCCAAAGAACAGCCGCAACATTATGACATTGTAACGTGCATGGAAATGCTCGAACATGTACCCGACCCGATGAGTGTGGTTCGGGCCTGCGCAAAACTCGTTAAACCAGGTGGCTGGGTATTTTTCTCCACTATCAATCGCAATCTTAAATCTTATCTGTTCGCTATTATCGGCGCGGAATATATCCTGAAATTGCTGCCACGGGGAACTCATGAGTATGCCAATTTCATTAAACCGTCGGAATTAGCCCGTATGGCGCGCAATGCAGGTCTCTTTGACGAAAAACTGATCGGCATGACATACAATCCCTTTACCAAAGTCTATACTTTGGAAAATGACACCGATGTCAATTACATCATGGCCTATCGCGCCTGAGACGCTACGATATGGTGCGCGCTGTTTTTTTCGATTTTGACGGCACACTCGCCGATACCGCACCGGATCTGGGCCATGCATTGAATCGTCAACGCATTGCCCGGAATCTCACACCACTACCACTTGATATTATTCGTATCCAGGCATCCGCGGGTGCGCGCGGATTGTTAAAAATTGGATTCAACATCGAACCTGAAGATCAGGGTTACATCGAAATGCGTGATGAATTCCTGGCGTTTTATACCCAACGGCTTTGCCACGATACCCGGCTTTTCCCCGGCATAGCGGAATTGCTCGATCAGCTCGACGCGCAAAACATACCTTGGGGTATCGTCACCAATAAACCGGCACGATTTACGCATCCACTCATTGTACAGCTGGGTTTACAAAAACGCGCCGCCAGCGTCGTCTGCGGCGACGAAACAAGCCACACAAAACCACATCCCGAACCACTCCTGACCGCCTGCCGGAAAATCAATGTCTTACCCGCCGACTGCCTGTATTTAGGTGATGATCAGCGTGATGTCAAAGCAAGTTTGGCGGCCGGCATGCAGCCCTTCATTGCACTTTACGGCTATCTGGGTGACGGTCAGCCTCCCGAAACGTGGGGGGCACGGCACATGATCAGCCACCCGCAAGACTTGCTCGCATACCTGGCTATAGAATGATAGAATCATCGTGTTTTTTTCAGAGTTGAACTTTTTTTAGGCGACAACATCTTAGGTACACCACAACAGAATACCGGGGACGATCTGGCTTCGACGTGGGTTGCAAAGCAGCGTAGGGCATACCGAGGATCAGATTACCTCGTAAATCCATCTGAAAACAATAGTCGCAAACGACGAAAACTACGCTTTAGCCGCTTAACTGGCTAGCCTCTGCACCGGTGGGCCTCAACGCCGGGTCTGGCAACAGACAGCAGAGTCACTAACGAGGATCGCGTTTTGCAGGGTTACTTTGTAAAACGTTAAAGATAAGGTAACTCGTCTGTCAACAGCCTGCCGGTTGGCGGTTGACAGGTTAAATCAAATAACACGGCTAAGTATGTAGAACTGCCTGTAGAGGGCTTGCGGACGCGGGTTCGATTCCCGCCGTCTCCACCATTAAGCGGTCTAATTCAGACCACTCCAGACCAACTAAGACTCTTATAAAACAGGGTCTTAGTTCCGGTTCTTCCAAACAGCACTTTGTCTCCACTGGTCTTCATTGGCCTCGGTTGTGGCACAAATTTGACACAAATTTGCCACAAGTCGTCCAGGCGGATGAACTGACTGCCAACTTCGGCACACCCGATTGCAAACAATTCAGGCGGCACGTTTTTACCGCTCTTTCCCCTATCGCGGGCGATCTGGCCATGCGATATGCCAAAATTGCTGAACAGCATGATTTTGAACAAGCCAACCATGAACTTTTAAACATTCATGACAGCCTGTGCATTAACGATCTGAATCTTTGCGCTGACGGCGACGAACTCTTTGATGCTGCAAAAAAGTTGGCCCAAAAATGCACCAATGCGCGGGAACGCAGAAAAACCCCTGAAGATGCTTATCAAGCCTGTGCGCGTATTGCTCAGCACTACCGGATTAAACCACCGGAATACAAAGCTGAAAATTTTGAACCCGCACTGAACCGCATGTGCTGCCCGACCTGGTGACACCGCAGGATTCAGGTTTTGCGTTTACGCACGATTGAATCCATATCGCGCAATATTGAATTGGTCACGCGTTACCGCTCAACCTATGTGAGCGATTACGCCGTCAATATCAAGCGCAAGCAGAAAGAAAAAAACCGCGAGTATCTGGAATCGACTTTCATCTGTAACGAAGTAGGCGAACAGTTTTCAGTGCAGGAATTATCCGATTGCTCTGTTTCCAATCCAGCGATCCGCCGTGCTGAATTGATGGTACGCATCAAAGGTTTTGAAATGGTCGCCGATCATCTGGGCCATGTGGGTGAATTTTATACACTGACAACGCCATCGCGTATGCACGCCTGTTTACACACTGGCGCAACCAATCCGCGCTATGACGGCACTACCCCGCTACAGGCGCATGAGTACCTCACGCACTTTTGGGCGTTGATTCGCGCCGAACTGCACTGCCGCGGCGCATACAGCCTTACGGTTTCCGTGTTGTCGAACCGCACCATGAAGGCACACCGCATTGACATTTCCTATTTTTCATGCCGGAAAACACTGCAAACAGGCTCGGGAAGTCATGCAGTATTACGCCCTGCTGGACAATGAAAATGAACCCGGCGCATTAAGACACCGATAAATGACTCACTCCGAACATATCTAAGTAACTGTAAAAAAATTCGCTGAGCTTACGGGCTTGACTGAAATGCTATCCGACAATACATCAAAAATGGACAATGGAAATATAAAATTTATTGGCACAAAGCACCAAACGGAAGAATCTTTGTCAACATCAAAGCGGTAAACGCATGGATCGTGAGCAAAGAGGCATAACCATTCGTGGTAATAGCGCCCAAATCGCGTTCACCTATCAGGGTGTGCGATGCCGTGAAACCCTTCCCATTCCGCCGACCAAAGCCGCGCAAAAAGAACTGGTTCTGAAACGGCAAGCGATTTTGCATGAAATCAGAACCGGAACCTTCGATTATTGCAAGCACTTTCCATACAGCAAAAAAGCAAAGGAATTCCGCAAGAGCCGGCCTGACCAGTACACCATCGGCGAAGCCCTAAAAAACTGGTTACAGCGCAACCAGACACAATGCCAGCCCAGCACGATCCGCGATTATTCCAGCGCCATTTATCACCACCTGATTCCAGCCTTTGGCGAAATGGCGATTTCAGAACTGACCGCAATCGCGGTTAAGGCATTTCTCGCTGATCTTCCCTGTTCCAATAAGCGAAAAAGCAATATACTGATTCCGCTGCGTCGTGTATTTGATGAACTGTATCATGATGAAATCATCGACAAGAATCCACTTGAGCGTGTCAAAAATCATCCGGTCAACACAAGAGAACCGGAACCTTTCAATGCTGATGAAATTTCCAGAATC
>JAJSDU010000039.1 GCA_028577615.1 Nitrosomonas sp. | reverse complement strand
CTGCATTATGCGCTCTTTGTTACATTCTTTCCGCAACTCATTGCAGGTCCGATTGTGCATCATCGGGAGATGCTGCCACAGTTCATGCAGAAAGAGGCGCTTAAACCTTATATCTCTAACATTTCAATTGGCTTGACTATTTTTGCTATCGGTTTGTTTAAAAAGACAGTTTTAGCCGATGGAATAGCTCAATACGCCACCCCTGTGTTCGATGCGGCAGATAGTGGTCAAATATTGACATTCCTTGAAGCATGGGGGGGCGCACTTTCGTATACTTTCCAGCTTTATTTTGATTTCTCGGGTTATTCTGATATGGCAATCGGCATCGCCCGTCTTTTCGGAATAAAGCTGCCGATTAATTTTCATTCACCTTATAAAGCAGTCAACATTGTCGAATTCTGGCGTAGATGGCACATAACATTGTCTCGCTTTTTAAAAGAATATCTCTATATACCATTAGGCGGAAGCCGGTATGGAAAAGTCAAGCAATATCGTAATTTGATCATCACGATGCTGTTAGGCGGATTATGGCACGGCGCCGGTTGGACATTTGTGATGTGGGGTGGATTGCATGGAGTGTATCTGGTCATTAATCATGCATGGTCATCGGCAACATCACATTGGGAAGTCTGGAAGTGTTTCAAGCCTATAACGAAGCTATTTTCATGGATGTTGACATTTACTGCGGTAGTTGTCGGATGGGTTTTTTTTCGGGCTAATTCATTTGAGGCTGCGATACTGATTTTGCAAGGTATGTCGGGTCAGAATGGCATTGCCATACCCAGCGCAATCGCCAGCGTAATGATGAATCGCATGAGCGAGGCCTGGTTTATTCTTGAATCGGCGGGCATAACCATTTATATCGGTGGCGGCACACAATTTATCTACACGTGGCTGTGGGTTACAGTCTTGCTACCAATTGCGCTCTTTTTTCCCAATACGCAACAGATAATGTTACGCATTGAACCTGCGATTAATTTGTACAAATCAAACGAGCAGAACGAATTGACAGTGTTCAGAACTATACAAAACCGTATCTATTGGCAGCCTGATGTCCGCTGGGCCGGGATAATCGGATTGTGTGGCGCATTTGGAATTCTTGCTTTGACCAGTGTATCCGAGTTTCTATATTTTCAGTTTTGATCAGCATGAAAGAACAAATTATCTATCGACGCTATTATAGAAATTTATTGCTGATTGGTGCCATCAGCGCATGCCTTGTTGCTGCTGTTAATCTGCTGGTAGATCCATATGATATCTTTGGTAATGACCGTATGCCGTATTTTAATTTGCTAAAACCTGCAGCTATAGAACGGGCACGCGTTTTCAAACCTTATCAGGCTGAGAGGCTTGCTCCAAAAACCGTCATTGGTGGAAATTCAAGGCCTGAGATGGGCATAAATCCGCAAAGTGATTGCTGGAAAGCTTCCGAGCAGCCTGTTTACAATGCAGGTATTCCAGGAGCAAGTTTTTATCTGCAATCTTTATTTGCACTTCATGCAATTACCAGTGGCAGCGGGAATAAAATATTCATGGGAATTGATTTTAACGATTTTCTCATAGATGCTTCGACAGATCGCCAAAATGCACATGGTCAAACAGAATTTTCCGAGAATGAATTACGTCTTGCACCTGAATTAACTGGTGCATCAGATTTTGATCATCTTCGTCAACGAAGTGCTGATCGTTTAACGGCGTTGTTTTCGCTCAATGCGCTTTTTGATTCTGTTGTAACAGTGCTGCAGCAGCGCAATAAAAATGCAGCTACTCGGGACAAGAATGGTTTTAATCCATACCATGAATTTAACTATATCGTGGAATCTGAGGGACAGTGGATTCTTTTTGAACAAAAAAATCAGGAGCTCGCAACTATTTTTCAGCGACCCAATTTGGCTATCAAATTTGCCGATCAATCGTTATCACCTGATTTTGATGATTTAAAGCAGTTTCTTGAACAGGCTCATGCAAAAAATATCGCTGTTACGCTCTTTATTAATCCTTACCATATTGATTATTTTGAACAAATTGTGCGTGCGCAACTATGGTCGGATTTTGAAGAATGGAAACGGGAAATTTTGCGTATCGCAGAAGCCTATCAAACCGTTTTGTGGGATTTCAATACGGTGGATCAATATTCCACCGAAAAACCGCCATCACGTAACAAGCTTGGCGAAACATTGCAATGGTTTGTAGAGCCGGCCCACTATAGTAGTAAATTGGGGGATCTTATGCTCACATCACTACTTGGAAGGCAATGCAAAGATATTGATTCTTTAGATTCCTTTGGAGTACAACTCAGTCAAACTATGATTAATTCGCACTTGAGAAAAATACGTGAGGCTATATTCGGTGAGGTAGAGCTTGGCTTTTGATTAACTGTCGAGCGTATAAAGGTTTGCCTGACAGGATAAAATCATCTGAATTGATTTATTGGGGTGGCTGATGGGACTCGAACCCACGACAACCGGAATCACAATCCGGGACTCTACCAACTGAGCTACAGCCACCATATAACATTGGAAGGTTGTTTTATAAACAACCTGTCCTGCACTTACAGCGTTTAAAGTTTAAATTAGAAAACCAGCCAATAAATAGACAGATTTAGCTTGATGGCGTGCCCGACAGGGATCGAACCTGTAACCCCCAGCTTAGAAGGCTGGTGCTCTATCCGATTGAGCTACGGGCACTATGTCGAGCATGCCCTAAATATCTAGAGCTGTATAATTGGTCGGGGTGGAGAGATTCGAACTCCCGACATCCTGGTCCCAAACCAGGCGCGCTACCAGACTACGCTACACCCCGAAAAAGCCGACACTATACTCTCTCACGCAACGGACGTCAATTTTAAAAAAACTAAAATTCTATATTCGCCGCATGGAATCAAAAAAGTCAGAATTACTTTTAGTTGCTTTAATTTTGTCCAGAAGAAAGGCCATTGCATCCATATCATCCATGGGATGAAGTAATTTGCGTAGCACCCATATTTTTTGTAACACATCGGAATCGATCAACAATTCTTCTCTGCGCGTTCCGGATCGGTTGACATTGATCGCTGGGTAAATCCTTTTTTCGGCCATGCGCCGATCCAGATGGATTTCCATGTTTCCGGTTCCTTTAAACTCTTCATAGATGACGTCATCCATACGTGAGCCTGTGTCAATAAGTGCTGTGGCGATAATCGTTAGTGAGCCGCCTTCTTCAATGTTGCGTGCAGCGCCAAAAAAACGTTTTGGGCGTTGCAAAGCATTTGCATCAACACCGCCAGTCAGTACTTTGCCGGAAGCGGGTGCTACGGTGTTATAGGCGCGCGCCAGGCGTGTAATCGAATCAAGTAGAATGACGACATCTTTTTTGTGCTCGACCAAGCGCTTAGCCTTTTCTATAACCATATCGGCTACTTGTACATGTCTCATGGCTGCTTCATCAAATGTTGATGAAATAACCTCTCCTCTGACAGATCGAATCATGTCGGTAACTTCTTCAGGACGCTCATCAATAAGTAAAACTATCAGAATAACATCGGGATAGTTGGCCGCAATGGAATGTGCGATATGTTGCAGCATGACGGTTTTTCCTGATTTTGGACTGGCTACAAGTAAGCCGCGTTGTCCTTTGCCAATAGGGGCAATTAAATCAATTACGCGACCGGTGACATTTTCTTCGGCTTTGATATCACGCTCAAGTTTTAGCGGCTCCGTGGGAAATAGTGGCGTCAGATTCTCGAAGAGGATTTTGTTTTTGGAAATTTCTGGTGACTCGTTATTAACCTTGTCAACTTTCACCAGCGCAAAATAGCGTTCTCCATCTTTTGGCGGGCGGATTTCGCCATCGATTGAATCGCCTGTGTGCAGGTTAAAACGTCTGATTTGACTTGGTGAAATATAAATATCATCTGGGCCGGCCAGATAAGATGTGTCGGGCGAGCGCAAAAAACCAAAGCCATCTTGTAAGACTTCGAGTGTACCGTGTCCGTATATACTTTCTCCTTTTTTTGCCTGATTTTTCAGTAGTGCAAAAATCAAGTCCTGTTTTCGCATTCGGTTGGCGCCATCTATTTCATTGGCGGTTGCCATTTTGACAAGTTCAGTTACATGAAGATGTTTAAGATCAGATAAACGCATGAAATAGTTCTTTGAAAAACGTGGAAGTTAACGCAAAAGATAAACGTCGGAAGGAAAGTAACTACTGACGGGATCGTATATTAGATATAAAAGAATGTTTGAAAGAAAGAGATTAGGCAGGTGATTTGAGTTTTAATCACAATTTTGAGTCAATCAAGCCTTCTATCTGGATTTTCTGGAAGCTTAGCGGCTTTAGATGTGACTGTCAACAAATGCGGTGAGTTGCGATTTCTGTAGTGCGCCGACTTTTGTGGCCTCAATGTTTCCATCCTTGAATAGCATTAGTGTTGGAATGCCGCGAATGCCGTATTTCGCAGGTGTGACTTCGTTATCGTCAATATTTAGTTTGGCGACTTTGAGTTTACCTTCATATTCGCTGGCAATTTCGTCAAGAATAGGCGCGATTGCACGGCACGGACCACACCACTCGGCCCAGTAGTCGACTAAAACCGGCAGCGAGGATTGCAATACCTCCGCTTCAAAATTCTCATCGGTAACATAATGAATATGTTGACTCATATATTCCTCATTAAAAATCAGTTGTGTGTTAGTTATGTCTGGCTAGTTTAAACAATGAAATTGATGAAAATAACTGTAAGGCTAATCTCATATTGAGATTCGTATAAAACGAATATATTTTATTTATTGCGCTATGCTATATAAAAATTGACTAAAAGGGAAGCATCAGCCGTTTGCCCGATTGATTTACTGCCAGATTGCTGCGGGCGGAGTTCATCAATGAGATGAATTTTAATTGTAACATCGATGGTCGTGTATTGCACAATGCTACAATATCCGGATATAAATTGATGCTGTTTTTTTGTTGAGTAATTGTGCTATTTCTTCACAGATGACCCCTGTTTATTGGCAGATTGCCACACATGCGTTGACTATGAACGATCCCGTGATGGGGAGGCTAATTCAGCAGTATGATGGCGCCGTGCTTAAGTCGCGTGGTAATGCATTTACAACACTGGTGCGCTCGATTATCGGACAGCAGATTTCAGTAAAAGCTGCCGAGTGTGTTTGGCAGAAAATGGTCTGTGTCATTCCGGATATTGCTCCTCAGGTAATTCATGACATGGATGAAGATCTGTTGCGACGCTGTGGATTGTCATACAGAAAAATCAGCTATCTTCAGGATTTGTCACTTCATTTTATGACGAACAAGCTGAATGTGACCGAATGGAATGTGATGGGAGATGAAGCGCTAATCGAGCAATTGACCCGGATCAAAGGTATTGGTCGATGGACAGCTGAGATGTTCTTGATCTTTCACATGATGCGTCCTGATATTTTTCCGGTGGCTGATATTGGTTTGCAGCGTGCTGTCAGTTTGCATTACTTTGACAGTCAGACGATAAATAAGAAAAACATGTGTGAACTTGCGCAACGATGGAGACCGTGGCGTTCTGTTGCCACTTGGTATTTATGGCGTAGTCTGGATCCTTTGCCGGTTGAATATTGATAGAGTTAACGGTAAATCTGGTGAACGAAGGGAATACTTTTGTTCCTTTTTTATAGCTTAAAGTTGAGTGATCGAAACGGTCATGAGGCTTTTGTACTTTCCTCTTGTATGCTTTCTTTTCAGGGTATGAAAAGTGTATCAGAGTAGGTCAATAATTCCGCGTTACCGAAAAATCGGCAAGCTGTATCAGACAATTCTTGTACTCGGAATCAGGTAAGGGAGCGATGGCGGACAACGCAATTTCGATTTCGTGTAACGCACATTTTTTGGTGTAATCCAACGCACCGGTAGTGTGAATGATTTCAAGCACAGGTTTGAGATCGTCGATTCCGCCGTTTTTTATGGCTTCTCGAATTAAACCGGCCTGTTCAGCATTTCCCGTCCGGATGGCATGAATCAGTGGCAATGTTGGTTTGCCTTCCGCCAGGTCATCGCCGAGATTCTTGCCGGTATCCTGATGATCGCCCGAATAATCTAATAGATCATCGATGAGTTGAAATGCGGTACCCAGATGCATGCCATAAACAGTCATGGCTCTTTCGTGTTCTGGGATCGCGCCGCCGAGAATAGCGCCCAGCCGACTGGCAGCCTCGAAGAGTTTCGCAGTTTTAAAGCGGATCACCCGCAGATAGTTTTCTTCATTCACATCAGGATCACGGCAATTGAGCAGTTGCAGCACTTCGCCTTCAGCAATGGTATTTGTAGCATCAGCCAAAACTTGCATTACGCGCATGTTGTCAACTTCCACCATCATCTGAAAAGCGCGCGAGTACAGAAAGTCGCCGACCAGTACGCTTGCTGCGTTACCAAATAGCGCATTGGCGGTTTCTTTGTTACGACGCATTTCGGATTCATCAACGACATCGTCATGCAGCAGTGTCGCGGTGTGGATAAATTCAACGACAGCAGCAAGATTGTAGTGATGCTGTCCGGCATAGCCAAAAGATCCTGCAGACAGAACAACAAGCGCGGGGCGCAACCGTTTGCCGCCACTGCTAATTATGTATTCACTGACTTGTCGGATAAGCGCTACATGGGAATGCAGCTTCTGTCTGATGACTTCATCCACGACGCCCATGTCCTGGGCAATAAAGCGCCTGATATGTTCTATTGACACGATGTAACCTTGAAGAAAATGCTATGTTAGAAACGACATACTTTTGTGTCAAGCATAAATAATTTCGCTCCACAAAAGATGCTTGTTTATGTATAATTAACGGTTCTGTATTAAAGAGATGTATGGGGATAATTATTATGTATGCGGTTATAAAAACCGGTGGCAAACAATATCGTATCAAAGTGGGTGAAAAACTGAAAGTTGAGCAGCTTGATGCGGAGAGTGGGAGCGAGCTTGTCATCGATCAAATATTAATGGTTGCGGATGGCGATAAAATTTCGATGGGTACACCGTTTGTTGAAGGTGCTAAAGTGAACGCTACAGTACTTGGTCAGGGTCGACATGACAAGATACGTATCTTTAAAATGCGTCGCCGCAAGCATTACCAGAAACATCAAGGGCATCGCCAGAATTACACTGAGATCGAGATTACTGGTATTTCAGCTTGAGTTAAATACGGGTCAGAAGAATGACAGATAAGGTTTTAGGAGTTTAATCATGGCACATAAGAAAGCGGGCGGCAGTTCCAGGAATGGCCGCGATTCGGAATCTAAGCGACTGGGTGTGAAGCGTTATGGCGGTGAATTGATATCAGCCGGTTCGATTATCGTTCGGCAGCGTGGCACCAAGTTCCATCCGGGTATTAATGTAGGTATTGGTAAAGATCATACTTTGTTTGCCAAGATTACCGGCGTAGTGAAGTTCGGTGTCAGAGGAGAATTGAAACGCAAAGTAGTGGACATTACACCGGCATAAGTTATTACATTAAAAATTTTTCTGATAATTTTTTTGTTGTTTGGTGTATAGCTGCATGTATCTTAAAGCCCTGTCTTAGATGACGGGGCTTTTTTATTTATTCGATTCGATGAATAGCTTTGCGCCTGACTCAGTATGGCCCGGTTCAAGTTGATGGTATGAAATTTATAGACGAAGCGACGATACAAGTGTTTGCCGGTAAAGGCGGGGACGGCGTTGCCAGCTTTCGCCGCGAAAAATTTATTCCCAAAGGCGGACCCGACGGCGGTGATGGAGGCGGCGGCGGAAGTATCTACGCAGTAGCTGACCGCAATATCAATACACTAATAGACTATCGTTACGCGCGTGTGTTTCGCGCAAAAAATGGACAGAACGGGCGTGGTTCGGATTGTTATGGCAAGGGCGCTGATGATGTTGTGTTGCGTATGCCAGTAGGTACCGTGATTACGAATACTGCCACGCATGAAGTCGTCGCTGATCTGCTGCATCATCAGCAGAAAATCTTACTGGCCAAAGGCGGTACAGGCGGTTTCGGGAATCTTCATTTTAAATCAAGCACTAATCGTACTCCGCGGCAGTTCACCTGCGGGGAAGCGGGGCAGGAATTTGAGTTAAAGCTGGAGCTTAAGGTATTGGCTGATGTAGGTCTGCTCGGTATGCCCAACGCCGGCAAGTCGACACTGATTCGCGCTGTTTCTGCGGCGCGGCCTAAAGTAGCCGACTATCCATTCACAACATTAAAGCCCAATCTCGGTGTCATTCGGATTGATCATAACCGCAGTTTTGTCATGGCAGATATTCCTGGATTGATTGAAGGTGCGGCGGAGGGCGCCGGCTTGGGGCATCAGTTTTTAAAACATTTGTCGCGCACCCGGTTACTACTGCACTTGGTCGATATGGCGCCTTACGATGAGCGTGCGGATCCGTTTCAAGCAGTGCAGGCAGTGATCGCTGAGTTGCGCAAATATGACGAAGGCTTGTACTTAAAGCCGCGTTGGCTGGTATTGAATAAGGTGGATATGTTGCCGGAAGATCAGCGTGATCGGATCTGCCAGGCATTTATCCAGAAACTGAACTGGACGGATAAATATTTCATGATTTCGGCGCTTACCGGTGAAGGTTGTCGGCAGCTGACATACGAAATCATGGATTATCTGGAGAAACACTTGGCATCAACCTGTGATAATGGCTAATACTGGCGCGCATGTATCATGCTGAAAGATGCGCATCGTATTGTGGTTAAAGTGGGTAGCAGTCTGGTCACCAATCAGGGAAAAGGACTGGATCATGCGGCATTGACTGATTGGGCGGAGCAGATCGCCAAGCTCCGACATATGGGCAAGGAAATCGTTCTGGTCTCTTCTGGCGCCATTGCCGAAGGCATGCAGCGTCTGGGTTGGAGTACCCGGCCCCATGCCTTGTATGAACTGCAGGCTGCGGCGGCTGTCGGGCAGATGGGGCTGGCGCAGGCTTACGCATCGTGTTTCAGTCATCATGGCCTGCAAACAGCGCAGGTATTACTGACCCATGAAGATCTGTCCAGTCGCAAGCGTTATCTGAATGCGCGTTCGACGCTCATGACGCTGATGAAACTGGAAACAATACCGGTCATTAACGAAAACGATACCGTTGCAATGGACGAGATCCGGTTTGGTGACAATGATACGCTGGCCGCACTGGTGACAAATCTTGTTGAAGCGGACGCGCTGGTGATACTGACTGATCAGTCCGGACTTTTTACCAGTGATCCGCGCAAAAACAGCGATGCACAGTTGCTTTCCGAAGTCAGCGCGGCTGATCCCGAATTAATGCGTATGGCCGGCGGCGTTGGCAGCAGCATCGGTAGCGGCGGCATGCTGACGAAAGTGATTGCGGCAAAACGTGCTGCGCGCAGTGGTGCGCATACCATTATTGCATCCGGTCAGCAACCGCAGGTATTGGTGCGCATGGCGCATGGTGAATCCATTGGTACGCGGCTGCTGGCGACAATACCCGTATTGGCGGCGCGTAAGCAGTGGCTGGCGGATTATCTGCAAGTGCGCGGCAGAATTGTCCTCGATCAAGGCGCCGTCAACGCATTGATTATGGATGGGAAAAGCCTTTTGCCGATTGGTGTGACGCATGTTAGTGGTGATTTTGATCGGGGTGAAGCGGTTGCCTGTTTTACATCCGAAGGTCGGGAGATTGCACGCGGTTTAATCAATTATAATAGCGAGGAAACGCGTAAAATCATGGGTAAACCGAGTAGCAGTATCGAAATGTTATTAGGCTATGTTGACGAGGCTGAATTGATTCATCGCAATAATCTCGCCTTGCTTTAGTTATTGCAAAACTTCCTGTTTTTTCTGGATCTGTAAATAATACGCCACATTCAGATGAACGATACTGTGGATAAAAGTCTGCACCGTATTGCCGCCATTGACTGGATGCGTGGTATCGTCATGATTTTAATGGCGCTGGATCACGCATCGGGGTTCTTCAATCAAGGCCGCATTTTTGCGGATTCCATTCTGCTCTATGAAAGCGGTAGCCTGCTCGCCAGTGATCAGTTTTTAACGCGCTGGATCACGCATATTTGTGCACCGACATTTATTTTTCTGACCGGCGTATCGATCGCTGTCAGCAACGCGCAACGATTGCAGCAGGGAATGCCGCAGGCGGTTATCGACCGGGAATTATGGTTGCGCGGTATTTTTATTGCAATGCTGGATATCGTGTTGCTTTCGCTGGCGTCCGGTAAGCTGGTTCTGCAGGTTTTGTATGCGATTGGCGTTAGCATGATCATGATGGTATGGGTGCGCCGCTTGCGCAAGAGCGTGGTATTAGTGGTGGTGATTGCGATTATCACCGGGAGCGAATTGCTGCTGAAGTGGGTTTGGGTGCCCGGCGATGATGTGCCGCTCTGGCTTGCGCTGACTTTTGCGCCAGTTTTTTCGGCGGCATTTTCTGTGTTTTATCCGGTGATGCCATGGCTGGCTATCATGATGCTGGGGTGGGTTTTTGGCGAATGGATGCAGTCAAAACGCCCCGGTCCGCGGTGTATTCGGCGTCTGCTGTTTGCCAGCGGCGGGTGTGCAGTGCTGTTATTCATCCTGATCCGCAGCATGGCTGATTATGGCAATATGTTTATGCTGCTGGAAGGTTATTCAATTGTACAGTGGCTACATATCAGCAAATATCCTCCCAGTCTTGCCTATACCTTGCTGGAACTCGGATTGATGGCTGTCATGCTGGCGGCTTTGATGTGGCTGGAACCGATTGTTGGTGTGCGTCATAACGGTATGGTACTGGTGTTCGGTCAGACGGCGCTGTTTTTTTATTTGGCGCATTTCGGTGTTCTGGCGTTGTTGCAGTTGTTTTTTGAGCGTGGCGACTTGGGTATGGCGTATTCTATGGCAGTGCTGACGGTGATGATATTGTACCCCGTGTGCCGGGCTTATCGCACTATCAAGTGGCGTAATCCCTCAAGTCTGTTACGTTTTATGTGAATCCGGATTAACAGGCTGCATTTAAACTTAAACAAATATTAGAAATATTATCAGATGGCCATTAAAAAGATTCTGATCGTTGATGATTCACCGACCGAGCGGCATATTCTATCCAGAATTCTGGTCAGAAAAGGCTATCAGACCATTTTGGCCGAGAATGGTGCGCGGGCGATCGCGATTGCAAAGGAAACCAGTCCTGATCTTGTTCTGATGGATATTGTCATGCCGGATGTCAATGGTTTTCAGGCGATACGGATGTTTCTCCGGGATCGGGCATTGCGTATTATTCCCATCATCATCTGTAGCACAAAAGGACAGGAAATCGATAAGATCTGGGGAATGCGCCAAGGCGCGAAAGACTATATCGTGAAGCCTATTGTGGCAGAGGAATTGTTGCAGAAAATAACCCGGCTCGACACACTGGATTAAGGAATATACCAAAGAGAGCGGCACTATGGTAAATGTTCACGAAATGCCTGAAGCACCTGAAATATCTGAAACACCGGATGCGGAGATGACGGTTGCCGATATAGCCGTACTGGGCATGATGATCGGAGATGTGCGTTATCTGGCACGGATGAATGAGATCAGCGAAGTGATTCCGGTTACCGAAATTGTTTCGGTACCGTTAACGCATTCCTGGTTTCTGGGTATTATCAATGCACATGGAAACCTGTACGGCATAACCGATCTTGGCGTTTACCTGGGGGGAGAGGCCATGCCGCTCGATTCTCGCTCCCGCATTTTGCTGGTTTCGGCAGACTACAGAATAAACAGTGGATTTATCGTTCACAACTTGCTGGGTATACGCAGTTTGTCCGAGTTTGAGTGCCCGGCCTGTAACGGGCAGTTACGCGCCGGCGTATCGCATATCTATCTGGATAAGGAAGGCCGTACGTGGTACGAACTGGATTTGCGCACATTCGTTCGCGAAAAGCGTTTTCTTCAAATTGCCCGCTAATACATCTGCAGTCACACTTTTTTATTTACACATAACCATGACCATTTCACAATCCAACGCCCGCGACAAAGCAAAAATTCTTGCCGAAGCACTGCCCTATATTCAGCGATTTCATGGCAAAACTATCGTTATTAAATACGGTGGCAATGCGATGACCCAGGAAAATCTTAAGTACGGATTCGCGCGTGATGTCGTGCTGCTCAAGCTGGTTGGCATGAATCCAGTAATTATTCATGGCGGCGGGCCGCAGATTGACCAGATGCTCAAGCGCGTCGGTAAGCAGGGTGAATTTATCCAGGGCATGCGCGTGACCGATGCGGAAACCATGGATGTCGTGGAAATGGTACTCGGCGGTTCCGTTAATAAGGATATCGTCAACCTGATCAATCGCCAGGGCGGCAAGGCTGTCGGATTGACCGGTAAGGATGGTGCATTCATCCGCGCCAGAAAAATGCTCATCAAAGACCGCGAAAAAGCTGGTGAATGGATCAGCATCGGCCAGGTTGGCGAAATCGAGTCGATCGATCCATCACTTATCGCGCTGCTCGACAGTCAGGACTTTATTCCAGTCATTGCACCCATCGGTGTGGGTAAGGATGGCGAATCGTACAACATCAATGCCGATCTCGTCGCCGGGAGACTGGCCGAGATATTATGCGCCGAGAAACTGATTCTGTTGACCAACACCCCAGGTGTCCTCGACAAAGATGGCAATCTGCTAACTGGTTTGTCCGCGCAGAAGGTAGATGAACTCTTTGCCGACGGCACGATATCCGGCGGCATGTTGCCGAAAATCGGTTCTGCACTCGATGCAGTGAAAAATGGTGTCAATTCCTGTCATATTATTGATGGGCGCGTCGAGCATGCGTTGCTGCTGGAAATTCTGACTGATCAGGGTGTCGGGACGTTGATCAGGAATCAGTGATTCATTTTTCTTGTAATGCAGGGTTGTTGTTTGGCAGGAACAAGGTTTTAGTATTCATTGGAACACAATGCTGTTCTTTTATTTTGCAATAACCGGTGATGTCTTTGAATTTTCTGGACTGGCAATCCCATTTGATCAATTGATGTCACTTCTCAGTCGAAGAAAATTATTTAAAGGTTATTGATAATTATTATCGTTTGTTTTATTATTTTTTGTTTGGTTGAATCGTAAGCAATGCTTTTTTATTTTGTAAAGCTGAGCGGTTATTTTTATTCGATATCGATATATCTTTTACCTGTATTACAGTTCCAGGCTACGTAATCAATGAAGAAAATTCCAGGTTATGATTAATCCGTAATGCAATCGCTTTCTCAGAAAAATATCGATTATTTAGGGTCGAAACAGAGTCTTGTTTCTTTGCCCGGCATTCTGTTTGTGTTGATTGTGCATGGCGCTCTGTTTCATGTACTATGGAATCAGCGTGTCTTGCCTCAACCTGAACAATTGGTAACATTGTTTGCCGAAGTAATTTCTTTACCCGAACCGCAAGCGCAACCTGAAGTTAAACCGGAGCCTGTGCCGGTGAAACTGCAACCGATTCAAAAGCCCGAACCCAAGCCAAAAGTCAGACAGCTGGTGACAAAAGCCCCGGAGGCACCACAGCCTCAACCGGTTGTGATGCCTGATCCGGATCCAGAGCCGGAACCGGTTGAAGAGAAAAGCTTACCTGTGCCGGCCGCTGAAGTGCCGACAAAACCACAGATGCCGGCTGGGCCTGTCACACTCTCATCAGAATTGTCAGTTTCCTGTCCATCACTTACGGCACCAACTTATCCCGCAATCTCACGGCGCATGGGTGAAGAGGGCAAACTGGTGTTGCGGGTTGAATTGGATGAAGACGGACGTATCGATGATGCACGCGTGATTGACAGCAGTGGTTATGATCGATTGGATAAAGCAGCGCTTGAAGCAGTAAGGAGCTGGCGGTGTCGGCCATCAATACGGGATGGCCAGCCTGTGCGTGCGGTTGCACTGCAACCTTTTAATTTTGTATTGCAAGGAAATAATTAATGGAACAAGGTCTTGGTTTTTCTCATTTTCTCGCTCAGATTGATGGTGTCGGGATTGGTGTGCTGGTTTTGCTTATCTCACTCTCAATTGCGAGCTGGTATCTGATAATTACCAAAAGTATCGCTAATTTTATTGCCAAAAGACGTGCTACCGCATTCCTGAAGCATTTCTGGAACGTTGAATCGTTAGATGAAGTGAAACGGTCGCTGAACAACACTGAGCCGAATAACGCCTTTGCCGAGCTGGCCAAGCTTGGATTAGAGGCGGCGGCTGATTCCAAAGCCCAGGATTTGCAGAAACTGGCTGCTGCGGGCGGAACCAGTGAATTTCTGACACGCGCTTTACGTAACGGTATCGACCAGGAGGCCGCACGCGTTGAAAACGGATTGACGCTGATTGCATCAGCCGGATCCGCTGCACCCTATATTGGTTTGTTTGGTACTGTTTGGGGCATTTATCACGCATTGATACAAATTGGCTTATCAGGACAGGGAACGCTGGATAAAGTTGCCGGTCCAGTTGGCGAAGCATTGATCATGACAGCATTGGGTCTCGCTGTAGCGATTCCGGCAGTTTTGGCCTATAACGCTTTTGTGCGGCGCAATCGCATATGGCTCGCGCGTCTCGACGCGTTTGCACATGATTTGTTTGTATTGATCACCATAGGGAGTGGCAGCGACAGTTATAAAAAACAATCGGTACCGCAGACGATTGCACCGGCAACAACATATTCGAATCTTGAAGGAAGGGGGCAGTAATGGCATTTGGCAGCATGAACAGTAGCGGACAGCAGGCGCCGATGTCGGAAATTAATGTCGTGCCATTAGTTGATGTCATGCTCGTTTTATTGATCATATTCATCATCACGGCGCCGCTGTTGACACATTCAGTCAAGATTGATCTGCCGAAAGCAGAAAGTACGCCCAATATTACCCAGCCTGAACATATCGAATTAGCCATACAAGACGATGGCGGTCTATTCTGGAATGGCGAGCCGGTTCTTTTGGATGTGTTGTCAACCCGGTTCTCCGCCGCCATTGCGCAGGATCCAAAAACGGAATTGCATATTCGTGCGGACAAGCTCGCGCATTATGAGCATGTCGCCAAAGTCATGAGCAAAGCAGCCAATGCCGGTATGGCGAGAATTGGTTTTATTACTGACCCTTCATTGAGGGAGTAAATAATATTTTCTATCTTGGCGTTACGTTGTGCGGCAGACGAACGGATTTTTCCGCACCGGCGTCAGGATTGTTGAACACTGTAACGGACAGGCTGTTTTCACTTTTTGCAACAATCACCGTAACAACCGCATCGCCGGTTATGTTGACGGCGGTGCGCAGCATATCCAGCAGCCGGTCTACGCCCATAATCAAAGCGATGCCTTCAACGGGAAGACCAACCTGATTGAATACCATGGCCAGCATGATCAGACCAACGCCCGGCACGCCTGCGGTACCAACCGATGCCAGTACAGCCATACCGATAACGGTCAGATAATCGAGCAGGTCGAGTTCTATGCCATATACATTGGCGATAAAGACGGTGGCAACGCCCTGCATAATCGCCGTGCCATCCATATTGATCGTTGCGCCGAGCGGCACCACAAACGATGCTGTTGAATTATCGACACCCATACGTTTCTCCAGTGTTTTCAGAGTGACCGGAATGGTCGCATTCGAACTGGATGTGCTGAATGCGAAAAGCTGGGCGGTGCGCATTTTTTTCAGGAATTGAACGGGACTGACTTTTCCCAGCAGCTTTAATAAAACCATCAGTGTTCCTGTCACATGCATCATCAGCACTGCAATGACCACACAAAAGTAACCGATCATCGGCAAAATCAGTCCAATGCCTTGCAGGGCAAATGTTTGCACCATAATTGCGAAGATGCCATAGGGCGCCAATGACATGACAATGCTGACCATTTGCATCATGACTTCATTCAATTTCTCAACGTCCTCGATCAATGAACGGCCGCGTTCGCCAATCATCAGCAGGCACATGGAAAACAGAATTGTAAAAAAAATGATCTGCAACATATTGCCGTCGATAAAAGCGGCAAACGGATTGCTTGGAACAAGATCGATAATAACCTGTGTCAAAGGCGGTGCTTCCGGCGCTGTAAACGTGTTTTCCATGCTTTGCGCGGATTCAAAATTTTTGCCGGGGCCTATATTCTCGGCGACAAGAATTGCCAGAGTTATAGCCAATGCTGTAGACAGCAGAAATAGAGTCAGCGCTTTGATACCGATACGTCCCAATTTACTGATATCGCCAATACCGCAAACACCACAGATCAGTGAAAAAGTCACCAGCGGTACGACAAGCATTTTCAAAAGATTGAGGAAAATGGCGCCGACGGTATGAAATAATCCGTTTACCAGAAAATTTTGAATAAAGGTATTATCAGGCGTAAATGCATTGATCAGACTGCCCACCGCAAGCCCGGCAAGCATCCAAATCAGTATTCTCTGCGTCAGTGTCATGTTCGAAAAAACAGTTGCGTTTAGTGTGCTCAAATTGCTGATTGCTAATGGTGCAGCAGTCTTTGAGGTATTTGGTGTTTGAGTGGATATTGATTGCTTTTGCTATTGTATATTCAAATTAAGCACTTTAAGCATCGAATCTTTGATACAGAAAAAATGAACAGGGAACGCTTGGCCTGGTTTGGGGTGCTTGCTCACGAAGAGCAGAATATTTGCTTGTCTCATTTGTTTGCCTCGTCAGTAATCTATATTCCAATGAGGCAGGCTTATTTTCAGCAGTTGTTAAAGGGCTCAGAATGCATTTCTGTCAGCGCGGCGAACAGTATCGGCAAATCGCTACGCGAAAAGCTGCATGAACTGGGCCTCAGAGTGTTCAACAAACTTGGCTGGTGGTATTTTTCTATGGTGATGCTTCTGTGGAAGCATTCTGGGTATGTTCTATTTCATGCAGGATAACATTAGTATTTCGATCGAATGGTTTCAATCCGCACTGATGCGTTTCAAAAAGAAATGGGTAAACGTACTGTCGGTCTCGGTAGCTTTTCGAGTTATTTTCATCTGGCGTTATTCCGCAGCCAGACAAAAGAATATCTGGATTTGCTGTGCAAGAGTTGTGATCCACGATAAAACAGAGGATGTTCAGGATTCTGTGTCAGTTTGTAAATCGTCTAACGCGCTAACCAGTTTCAGCGGCGACATAAAAATCTGCGACAAACTCATAAATCCAGCGCCGTGTCTAAGCGGCCCTCAAGAATCGCCAACATTTTCCCATTTGTTGCACTAGGACTGAATCACGATGGGATACTGCTTTCCCCGCCTGGCTGCCAATGTATCAAGTGCATCTTCGGCTGCATCAATGGTCGGTGTCTTGTGTACGCCGGCTTCAGATCAGTCATAAACGCTTTTTGATTTTTTGACGCTACATATTTCATCGAATTGCGGATTTGATGAATGATACACAGCTGTACCTCGGTTTCAGGAGAAATGCTGCTGATCGCCTCTGGAAGACCCGTGAGCCCGTCAATAGTGGCAATGAGGATATCCTGGATGCCACGGTTATTCAGGTCTGTTAGTACGGAAAACCAGAGCCGGGCGCCTTCGCTCTCCGATACATACAGACAGACCCAGAATTTCCTTCTTTCCTTCAATGTTAAGCCGAGTACGGTATAGACTATCTTGCTGATATAATGGCCATCGTCTTTTACTTTATGATGTATGGCATCCAGCCACATGAGCGGATAGTGACTATTCAATGGCCGTTGCTGCCATTCTCCAAGCTCCGGAATAAGCTTGTCAGTGACTGCGCTGATCGTCACCGTTGAAATGTCCATGTCATACATCCCGGCTATGTGCCCGGAAATATCCTGATAGCTGGAACCCAACGCAAATAACGATAGAATTTTGCGTTCGATTTCATCGGTCAGATGGGTCTGATACTTTTTAACCAACTGCGGCTCAGATGTACCGTTGCGGTCTCGATGCGTATCCAGTTGAAAACCTCCTGATGCCGACTTTACGTTCTTGGGCGTTGACCCATTCTTCCGGTTCTGCTCATTCCCGAAATTTATATGCTGTTCAAGTTCCGTCGCCAGTGCAGCTTCGGTGAGTTGTTTGATCAATGGCGTTAATAAACCATCTTTTCCATTCAAATCATTTCCCGCTTTCAATGCTTCCATGGCTTCTTTAAAATCAAATTGCGGTGTAGTCCTGTTCATTTGTCACTCCTATAAAATTAATGATAAAGGAATGACATAAAATTTCTAATACTCCCGTAATCCACGATTGATATCCCCGGAAATCGATATCAGTAGCGTGAAATTGCAAGCTTTTGAAGAGCTTGTCGATGAACTGATCGGCAATCACCACAAAGTATTGATATTGGGTCAGTTTGTCGTGCACCTGGAAATCATTCGGGAGTTACTGGACAAAAAAGCATTCCGTGTCAGTATCTGGATGGTGCAACCAGTCCGCCTAAGCGCAGGAAAGCCGTGAATGCATTTCAATCCGATCAGAGTGATCTGTTTCTGATCAGTCTGAAAGCGGGTGGCGCAGACTTGAATCTTACTGCAGCGGATTATGTGGTGCATATGAATCTCTGGTTGAATCCGGCAGTCAAAGGCCAGGCATCCGGTCGCGCGCATCGCATGGGACAGAAGCGGCCGGTCATCATTTATCGTCTGGCTGCTAAAGATACCATTGAAGACAACATCGCCGCGCTGCACAAACATAAACGCGATCTGGTCGACAGTCTCGTAGCGGGCGGCGACGCCAGCGATAGAATGTCAAACAGAGATATGCTGGAATTACTTGGAACGCATGAAGCGTAGCCTGAAATCAATTGAGAAAAATTATTTATTCGGCGCGCAAGGCTTCGACCGGATTGAGCCGGGCGGCGCGCATCGCGGGCAATACACCCGCCGCCAGACCAATAACCATGGATACCGTCAGGGCGCCAAGAACATAGTTCCAGGGAATATATACCGGAAGATTGGCGATGAAAATTTTTAGCAGCCATGCAATGCCGGCGCCAACTGTCAAGCCGGTCAAGCCGCCCAGTGTTGATAGCACGGTAGATTCAATCAGAAACAAAGTGCGAATGCGTCCCCGTGTTGCGCCCAGTGCGGTGAGCAGGCCGATTTCAGCGACACGCTCCGCAACAGCAATATGCATCAGCGTCACCATGCCGACAGCGCCGACCAGTAATGAAATGCCGCCCAGCGCGGCGACCGCGAATTTCAGTACATTGAGTACTGTCGACAGTGTGCTGAGCAATTGTTGCTGCGGCTTGACGGTAAAATCTTCGCGGCCGTGACGTGCGATCAGAATGTTCCGGATATCTTCAACGACAATATCGACCGGTGCTTCAGGTCTGTAAGAAACATTGATCTCCATGACCCCTTCGCGATTAAAGACTTCCAGGGCGCGGGTTGTCGGAATGAAAACGGTATCATCCAGATCAAAGCCCAGCACATGCCCTTTCGATGCCATGACACCGATGACACGAAACCGCGAGCCACCGACCTGTATGATTTCTCCCAGCGGATTCTTGCCACCAAAAAGTTCGTTGTGCACTTTTGCACCCAGAACAGCATAAGCGCGTGGATTGCGTGGATCGTCATCCGGCAGGAAGCGACCGATTTCCACCTGCATATTAAAAGCACGAGAGAAATCGGGACCCTGTCCGTACACCGTGACGCGCCTACTCAATCCGCTGGCGCGTATTTCTGCGTTGCCGATCACGCTGGCATTGGTGAATTGCGTATAGCGCGAGTGTTGCATGGCAAGCGCATCGTCAATCGTTAAAATCCGCGCGCTGCCGATCGCGCCCAGCGATCCGCCGTGCGTCGTTATTTTTCCCGGTGTTATAGTAATGATATTCGTGCCGAATTGCGTAAATTCGGACAGTACGAAACGTTGTATACCGTCTCCAATGGCGGTCAACAGGATAACGGCAGCGATGCCGATCGCAATGCCTGATGCCGAGAGCATCGTGCGCAAGCGATGTGCGCTCAGAGAACGAAAAGCAAAATAGAATGTATCAGCGGTTTTCATTTTTGTATGCGCATGGTTCTATTTTCTGCTTAATGCTAATACGGCATCCAGGCGGGCAGCCCGGTTTGCGGGAATTACGCATGCCAGTATACCCGTTGCCAGAGCAACCAGAATGCTGGCCAGTATTGCCCATGCGGGCGCCCATGCAGGCAGTTGCGGAAAAGCCAGGCGCAGCATGAGACTGCCGATCTGGCCGAGAAGAAAGCCGGTCACCGCGCCGGCAAAGGACAAACACAGCGCTTCAGTGAAAAACAGCAAACGGATGTCCTCCGCGCGTGCGCCAATCGCTTTTAACAGTCCGATCTCGCTCGTGCGCTGGCTCACGGCAACCAGCATGACGTTCATGATCAGAATGCCCGCGACAATCAGACTGATTGCGGCGATGCCTGCGACCGCCAGCGTCAGTGCGTGCAGAATACGGTCGAACGTTGAAAGTATTGCGTCCTGAGTGATGACAGTAACGTCTTCTTCGCCGTCATGGCTTTGTTTCAGCATTTCCAGAATGACTTGCTTTGCCGATTCAATTTCATTGTGACTGGCGGCTTCGATCAGAATACGAAACAGCGATGTTGTGTTGAATAGCGATTGCGCCTGATCCACAGGAATGATGACGATCTCATCAGAATTGAACCCCATGGATTCACCTTGTGGTGCCAGTACGCCGGTGACTCGAAACCGGTTTCCACCCAGACGGACGCGTTGACCGATGGCTTGTTGCTGTGGAAAAAATTCCTGCGCCAGTTTTGCGCCAAGCACGATCTGCGCATTGCTTCCGGAGCCGTGCGACAGAAAGCTGCCCTGTGCCAGTTCCATGTGGCGGATTGGTATCAGATTGGCGTTGCTGCCCAGCACGGTGACTTCGCGAAGCCGATTTGCGGCGGACAGTTCCGCTTCGCCGACATTGAGCGGCGCATAGCGCTTGACCTGTGGCAATCGTCCCAGCAATTCGGCATCCTTCAGGGTCAAATCACGTGGCGTCTGTCCCAGGACGGCGCCTGGAAAAGCACCCGATGTTTCTGCCCGGCCTGGAAGAACAACCAGCAGATTGGTGCCGATTGATGAAAACTGATTGACAATGTAATTGCGCGCGCCATCACCAAGCGCGGTGAGCACGACAACCGCAGCGACACCCAAGGCCATGGCGAGAATGATCAGCGCTGAACGTAGCTGGTAACTGAGAATGGTTTTGATGGATAAATGGAATGTATCAACCAGAGTCATTTGTGGTCGCTGTCAATGACTGAAATGAGATTTCCCGTTATCCAGAATTTTATGAACAAGCTTCATGTTCGGGGATTTAATAGTAGACTGTTAGTTTTTAGTCTATTTTCTGGACAGTTCTAATTGTTTTTCAAAAAGTTGTTTGTTTTTCCTGGAGAATGTCGAATTCTTCTAGTGATAAAACTATGGCAAGCAAATATGAGTAACAATTGGTGTATCAGTGGCGGAGAGAGAGGGATTCGAACCCTCGATAAGCGTTTTGCGCCTATACTCCCTTAGCAGGGGAGCGCCTTCGACCACTCGGCCATCTCTCCGTAGTATTGATCAGATCCGGGATTGCTTGTTGTTTTTAATGCTGTCTATCTTGGCTATTTCTGGAAACCAAGCATTGTATAGAATTTACAGTGCTTGTTCCAGACCAAATGCTTTATGCAGAATACGCACGGCCAGTTCCATGTATTTCTCATCTACAACAACAGATACTTTTATTTCAGAAGTTGCGATCATCTGAATATTGATTCCTTCCTCGGCTAAAATACGGAACATTTTACTGGCAATGCCGGCATGTGAGCGCATACCGACACCAACGATAGAAACCTTCGCTATTCTATCACCGCCAATGACATCACGTGCACCGATATGCGGTTGGATTTTTTCGCGGATGATATTCATTGTCTTTTTAAAGTCGTTGCGGTGAACGGTAAACGAGAAATCGGTCAGGTCTTCATGGCTGACATTTTGGATAATCATATCCACGTCAATATTGGCATCGGCCACCGGTCCTAAAATCTGATAGGCAATGCCGGGGTGATCCGGTACGCCTAGTACTGTAATTTTGGCCTCGTCTCTGTTAAATGCGATACCTGAAATAACAGGTTGCTCCATATTTCCATCTTCCTCAAATGTAATCAGGGTACCTTCGCCTTGTTCTGCAAAACTGGATAAAACGCGCAATTTCACTCTGTATTTTCCTGCGAACTCGACAGATCTTATCTGCAGGACTTTGGAACCCAAGCTTGCCATTTCAAGCATTTCTTCAAAAGTAATGCTGGTCAGGCGCCTGGCTTCAGGTACTACGCGGGGGTCGGTTGTATAGATGCCATCAACATCGGTATAAATCTGGCATTCATCTGCCTTGAGTGCTGCAGCCAAAGCAACACCGGTCGTGTCTGAACCGCCACGTCCCAGAGTGGTGATATTCCCATTTTCATCAACGCCTTGAAATCCAGCGACGATGACAACGTATCCGTTATCGAGATCCGTACGAATTTTATCAGCTTCTATGTCCAGTATTCGTGCTTTGGTAAATGCACTGTCAGTCAGTAACCTGACCTGAGTTCCAGTATAACTTCTTGCCTTGACATTAAGCTCTTTTAATGCCATTGCCAGCAGTGCTATCGAAACCTGTTCACCTGTTGAAACCATGACATCCAGTTCGCGTGGATCAGGATTTTCCTGCACCTCGTGCGCCAAGGCAATCAAGCGGTTCGTTTCACCACTCATGGCTGAAACAACGACTATGATTTGATGTCCTTGGTTGTGAAATCTGGCAACCCGTCGAGCGACGTTTTTGATGCGCTCGGTGCTTCCTACAGAAGTACCGCCATATTTTTGAACGTAAAAGGCCACTGCTTATTGATTCATTCCTGTAGCGAATGATCCCCCGATATAAATCAAATCCGCGATTCTACACCTTTTCAGCTTGGAACACTATTTCGCTTTTTGTAGTACAAAAATCATGTGATTGTAAAGACAGTTGATGAAGCTGGCTTGTGGCTATCAATTCTATTGAATCACATAAATCAATATTGTATTGTCTCGTAAGGGATGCATTCTCAGCATTGTGTGAAAAATTATATAATTAAGCTGATTGAAATTTAGATCAGGAATTTTTATGATTATTAGTCAAAATAAAAAAACCAGCGTCCTTTTTGTCTGCATGGGCAATATTTGCCGTTCACCGACAGCTGATGCCGTATTTAAACATATCGTTCGACAAGCAGGGCTTGAGCGTGAAATTTTTGTGGATTCCGCCGGTACCCATGCTTATCATATTGGCGAGCCACCAGATCGGCGTGCTCAGAATTCTGCATTGAAACGTGGTTATTCAATGCATGATTTACGGGCGCGCCAGGTTGCTGTGAGTGATTTCGCCGATTTTCATTACATATTGGCGATGGATAGTGAGAATCTTGCATGCCTGGATCAGTGGTGCCCGGGCCGATACAACGGTAAGCCAGAATTGTTCATGAGATACAGCAAAGGTCAATACGGCAATCTTGAGGTACCCGATCCTTATTTCGGAGGAGATCAAGGATTCGAACAAGTGCTCGACATGATCGAAGAAGCTAGTCAAGGTCTGTTGGAGCATATTTGTAGTCAGAAAGCTTGAGTTTTATTGATGATTAAGCGCTAAATGATTCGGCTTTCAGTGAAAGGAGTTTTGTTAATTAAGAGGACGAATCGGATCATCTGTAAGCCTCTCGTCTACTTGTCACGCATTCAAGTGTTTTCACGAGCCGTAACAAAGCAAAGCAAAAATCAATTTTTCAAAGCTGCGAGTTGATCTGCGTTAGAGTTGCTTTCGTAAGCGTAAAAAAGTAGAATTTCATTCTTTTATTTTTGCAATCATCTTATAGTAGGATATTATTTTTTATGGCCAATAGTGCACAAGCAAGAAAAAGAGCGCGGCAAGCAATAAAGCGGCGCGAGCATAATGTTAGTTCGCGCTCAAAATTACGTACGGCGATTAAGCGATTAAGGAAAATGATTGAGGCTGGAAATAAAACCGAAGCTGAAGTAGTGTTTAGTAAAACCGCCAGCACTATAGATTCTATTGCAGGTAAGGGAATAATTCATAGAAATAAAGCGGCAAGACAAAAAAGTCGCTTATCGGCTGCTATCAAGGCGATATTGTAATGTCGTCTTGTGATTGTCGGTATTGGATTGTAACGCCGGATGGCATTGACTGACTTGACAGTGTGAAGTTGAGGCAGTAGTCTGGTTATTTGGATGGGAGGTGCTGGTATGGGCTGTTCTGGGTAATG
>JAJSDU010000038.1 GCA_028577615.1 Nitrosomonas sp. | reverse complement strand
GCTTTGCCTTGGAACAAGCCCTACAAAAGCAGCAAATTCTCGTCCAGACTTGAAGCAATTTACTTCACCCATCGTGGCGACCAGCGCAGTTGCCGTCAGCATTCCCACTCCAGGGATCTCAGCAATCTCCCTACAAGCAGCCTGCTGTTTCTGCCAATCTTTGATCCTGCGTTCAATAACCTGCACGTCTAACTCGATTCCATCAAGCCGCTTCAATTGTTCCTTTACCGCCTCAAACAGCATGCCAGGCAAGGTTTCTTCCAGCTCAACTATGCGTTGTTGTATTTCTGCCAGGCCTGCTTGTCGGCCACCTTTCAACGTAACGCCAAACTCGTAAAGTAATCCACGCAGTTGATTCACCTGCATAGTGCGGAATTTAATCAGCGATAGACGCATCCGGTACAGTGCTAACATTGCTTGTTGATCCTCTGTTTTACCCGCTACCGTGCGCATCCCCGGTTGCCGTGCCGCTGTCCAGATTGCTTTCGCATCTGCCGCATCAGTTTTGTTGCCTTGCACAAAGGGCTTGACAAACTTGGCGTGAATCAATTTGACTTCATGACCCAGCGCCATCAATTTGCGCCGCCACCAGTGCGCGCTTCCACATGCTTCCATTGCAATAAGTCCGGATTCGCGTTGCGCAAAAAACTCCAGCAATTCCTGCTTGCCATACTTGACGATGTGTATCTCCCCACTCTCATGCTCGACCCAGTACAGTTGAAATACGCGCTTTGCAATATCTAATCCATATGTTGTAGCATTCATCTCAGCCCCTCCGTCCGTTTGTGGAAAAATCTTATTATCTCCACCTTGGCACGTAGATGCCGTTAGGTCCGCGAGGGGCTCAATCCCTATTACTTATCTGTACCCCCGGGAGAGAGGCGTCCATACCATCTCCTGTAAACCCGGGCCGATTCACATCCGGCAAAATAGAAATAAAACCCAACTACGGCAAGCGACAACCTCCCAGGATGATCCGATATTATCAGGGCTGTCTACCGGAAGGCATGCCAATATCCTTTAAAAAAGTATAAGATAGGCTGCTCTTAATGGTTCTTTCAAGAAAACGACAACGATTGATGGGCTGATTTATGCACGATCCGTTTGAATTTGGCGGTAATCCCGAAACGGGAAAGAACGTATCACTGAATCTGGAAATGGCCAACCGGCATGGCCTGATCACCGGCGCGACCGGCACCGGGAAAACGGTTACCCTGCAAACGCTGATCGAAGGTTTCAGCGAAGCCGGTGTGCCGGTTTTTGTAACCGACATCAAGGGCGACTTGTCAGGACTTTCCCGACCGGGCATCGCGCATCAGAAAATCAAAGAAAGACTGGCGCTGCTTGCACACGATACGTTTTCCGGCCGGGCCTATCCGGTAATTTTGTGGGATCTGTTCGGTAAAACAGGGCATCCGGTGCGCACCACGATTTCGGACATGGGTCCGTTGCTGTTATCGAGCCTGCTGAATTTGAATGAAACGCAATCGGCCGTTTTATACGCCGGTTTCAAAATTGCCGACGACGAAGGCCTGCTGCTGCTTGATATCAAAGATCTGCGCAGCCTGCTCATCTGGGTTTCGGAAAACCGGCAATCGCTGCAACCGAATTATGGCGGCCTGCCGTCAGCCAGTATCGCGGCGATCCAGCGCAATTTACTGATGCTTGAGCAGCAGGGCGCGGAACAGTTTTTTGGCGAGCCGGCGTTACAACTCAACGATTTGATGCAAACGGATTTTTCCGGCAACGGCGTGATCAGCCTGCTGGATGCCACGTCGCTGCTGCAGCAGCCGAAGCTTTATGCGACATTTCTGTTGTGGCTGCTGGCGGAATTATTCGAGCAATTGCCTGAAGTCGGAGACACTGAAAAACCGAAGCTGGTACTGTTTTTTGACGAAGCGCACCTGATTTTCAAGCAGTCGCCGGGGGTTTTGATCGAGAAAGTCGAACAGGTGGTGCGACTGATTCGCTCCAAAGGCGTGGGTGTTTTCTTCGTCAGTCAGACGCCAGCGGATATTCCGGCTGCAATAGCCGGTCAGTTGGGCAACCGTATCCAGCACGCGCTGCGCGCTTTTACGCCGAATGATCAGAAGGCCGTCAAAACTGCCGCACAGACGCTGCGCAGCAATCCGGCCATCGATACCGAGCGCGTTATTTCGCATCTGGGTGTCGGCGAAGCGCTAGTCTCCGTGCTGGACAACAAAGGACAACCCACGCCTGTCGAGCAGGTGCTGGTTTATCCGCCCCGGTCGCAGATCGGGCCGCTGGCGCTGGAAGAATGGTTATTGCAGTTGCAGCGTTCACCGCTTGCGGGACGCTACGATACGATGATTGATCGTGAATCGGCTTATGAAATGCTTGCGCAGCGTGCCGCGCAGGCCAGCGCAAACACGGTTGTCGGCAAACCTGCCGCACGGAAAAATAATAGCCCGGTGGAAGATTTCGTCGGCAGCATGGCGAAAAGCGCCGTGCGCTCGATCGGTTCGCAACTCGGCCGCCAGATCGTGCGTGGCCTGCTGGGTTCATTACTCGGCGGCAGAAGAAGATAAAACAGCAAAGGACGATTGTTATGAAAGCAATTTATTTTGAAGCGGGCGGTACTACGGATGTATTGCGGTACGGTGATGTCAATGAACCCGCGCAATGCGGCGAAACGCAGGTCAAGATACAACTCAAGGCAGCCGGAATCAATCCGGTCGACAGCAAAATCCGCGCGGCGCCGGAGCGGTTTCCGGTCACTTATCCGGTTATTCCCGGCTGCGATGGTGCTGGCATCGTAACATCGGTTGGTTCCGCTGTCCGGCGCTTCAAAACCGGTGATGCAGTGTATTTTTCGCAACCCGGTTTTAATTTCCGGCAGGGCACATACGCCGAATTCACCTGTGTGGATGAAAGTCTGCTGGCCAGCAAACCGCGATCCCTGGATTTTGCGCACGCCGCAGCCGCGCCACTGGTGCTGATCACGGCCTGGGAAGCACTGCATGACCGCGCGCGCATGGCTTCCGGTCAGACCGTTTTAGTCCATGCCGGCGCGGGCGGCGTCGGCCATGTTGCGATCCAGCTTGCCAAACTGGCTGGCGCAAGGGTTATCACCACCGTGAGCAACGACGAAAAAGCCGCCTTTGCCAGGCAACTGGGCGCTGACAAGACAATCAATTACAAAACGCACGATATCGCCAATGAAGTCATGCGCTGGACCTCCGGAGAAGGCGTCGATATCGCGTTTGATACTGTTGGCCCGCCGGTGCTGCAAAATTGCGTCAAGTGCGTAAAGAATTACGGCGACATAGTCACCATTCTGCAACCGCCGGCTGACATGGACTGGAGCGAAGTCCGTCTGCGCAATATCCGTTTCAGTTTCGAGCTGATGCTGACGCCCGTCATCCTTGATCTCGACGAGGCGAAACAGCATCAGGGTGAAATTTTACGGCGCTGCGCCGCATTGATCGACGAAGGTAAATTGAAAATAGAAGTCAACAGACTGTTCGATCTGAATGATGCCGCAGCCGCACAGCGATATCTGGAAGAGCAGCATCCCACCGGAAAATTGGTGCTCATGATCGAGGAGTGATCGTTATGAAACGCATACTGGTGACAGGCGCGACAGGCCAGATCGGCTCCGAACTCGTCCACGCGCTGCGTCTGCGCTACGGCAGCGATAACGTCGTTGCCGCCGGACACCAGAAAGCGCCGCAGCAAAGCCTCATCGAAGAAGGGCCTTTTACCACGCTGGATGTAACGTGCATCGAAGCCATTAATGCTACGGTTCAACATTACCGGATCGATACCATTTTTCATCTTGCGGCGCTGCTATCGGCGGTTTCGGAAAAAAATCCGCAACGGGCCTGGAAGGTCAACATGGATGGCCTGTTCAATGTACTCGAGGTCAGCAGGGAACAGCGATGCGCTGTATTTTTTCCCAGCTCGATCGGCGCATTCGGTCCCGATACGCCGCGGGACAATACGCCGCAGGACACCCTGCAACGGCCGAATACTATGTATGGCGTCTGCAAGGTATCCGGTGAACTGTTATGTGACTATTATTTTTCCCGGTTTGGCGTCGATACGCGCGGTGTGCGTTATCCCGGCCTGATTTCGTACGAAACGCCACCCGGTGGCGGAACCACGGATTATGCGGTGGAAATTTTTTACCATGCCATTCAGAACAAAAGCTATACCTGTTTTCTGCAACAAGGCACTTATCTGGACATGATGTACATGCCCGACGCCATTCGCGCCGCCATTGAATTGATGGAAACCGATGTCAGCCGGCTCAAACACCGCAATGCCTTTAATATCACCGCAATGAGTTTTGCGCCTGAAGAACTCGCCGAAAGCATCCGCAAGCATATTCCCGGCTTCAGAATGGACTACAATGTCGATCCCGTCAGGCAGGCTATCGCGAATTCCTGGCCGCGTCACATGGACGATCATGCCGCCAGAACAGAATGGGGATGGGAATCACAATTTGATCTGGAACAGATGACCGCGCATATGCTGACGCAACTCACCGCAAAATTAAGCGCAACACTTTAATTTAAACTGTACAACCGAGGAATCGCTATGTCACTCGAGCAATTAAACACCTACTGTGTATCAAAACTGGAAGCACTGCGAAACAGAGGTGTTCTGAAAGGCAGTGAAAAAGTGATTGCGCGGATTGTTACGCCCGAGTGGATAAAAAAAGGCTGGCTGCCGGACGCAAAGGAAGACAAAGACACCGGTCCACGCTATTTTCTGACTGGTGATGACCATCCTTATTTGTTGATGAATTCCAATTCCTATCTGGGCCTGTCACTGCACCCCGATGTCATGGCCGCCGAGGAAAAAGGCGTGCGGAACTTTGGCACGGGACCGGGTGCCGTGCGCTTTATTTCCGGCACCTACGCTCCACATATCGAGCTGGAAAAACGACTGGCGGGGTTTCATCAGCGTGAGTCGGCGATGATTTACAGCGCGGCGTACGCAACCGTCATGGGCGTGCTGCCTGCCCTGACCCATGAGGAAACACTGATTGTCAGCGATGAGCTGAATCATAGCAGCATCATCAATGCCATACGGTTGTCGCGACCTGCGCAGAAAGCTATTTACAAACACCTGGATATGGCTGAACTCGAGCATATCCTGAGTACACATGCATCCACGTCGCAGACTGGTGCAACACCCATCCGCCGGGTTTTGGTGATCACCGATGGCATTTTCAGCATGCGCGGTGATCATGCGCCGCTCCATACGATCGTGGAAATCTGCCGGAAATATGAACAGCATTTTGCTGAGGGCATTATCACGATTGCCGATGATTCGCACGGCGTTGGTGCATTTGGCGAAACCGGGCGCGGCACCGAAGAATATACGCAAGGCACGGTCGACATACTGATCGCCACACTCGGCAAGGCGCTTGGCGTCAATGGTGGCTATATCGCGGCAAGCAGACCGGTGATCGATTATCTGCGTGAAATATCGCCTTTTTATGTGTACTCCAACCCAATCACGCCGTCGGAAGCACTGGCCGCAAAAAAATCTCTCGATATTCTGGAAAGCAGTGAAGGTCACGCGCGCCTGAATAAAATCCGCGCATTAACAGCCCGCTTTGAAAGCGGAATCACCGATCTGGGCTTTGAAACTATACCTGGAAAACACCCGGTCACCCCGCTGGTGGTTCGCGATTCGCAAAAAACAGCACGCCTGATACAGCATTTATTCAAAAACAGGATACTGGCCACCGGTTTGAATTATCCAGTCGTACCGCAAGGCGAAGAAGAAATCCGCTTTCAAATCAACGCCAGCCACACGACATACGATATTGACGAGGTATTGCGCGTTTTACAGGATTTTTCCTGATTGATTGCAGTTATTTACTTCTCATAAAGCCTCGTCAAGCGGTATGGCGTACTTCCAGCGGTTGTTTTCCTTGATCGCTACACTGTTCCTCTTTTAATCGGTCTTATTTGCGATCTCGGTAAACCAGTTTTGATCTCGTCATAGCCGTGTTTCGCTCTTTCAAGCGACCGATAGTCATACGACTTGCTGCATCTTCGTTTAGCCAATGTTTAATCGAGCACCTCCGGATTTTTCCTTGACCATTCAATAGCTTCTTACTTCGGTTTCAATATCACAATCGCCTGAAAGCGCAAAAGTGAAATTGAAGATTCATCACATTTTTGAGTTTTTCGAGCGTTACAACAAAAGAAAACTTAAGTTTCAAACTAATTTGTCGTTAGAAGTAACCATTGCCGCTTGCGCTTCGAATCAACATTTAAATGATCGAAGCAACTGTGTTTCCACTTTCACACCCACACATGAAAACGACTATGTTGACTTTACTTGCCTGTTCGAATTCAGAGTTACTCGCACGCTGGGAAGGAAGTGTTTTTAGTATGTCTTCAGCCATAACAGCAAACAGTCTCCGGCAAACCAGAGACAAAATCCATAAATTACAACCGGATTTATTACTGCTTGATTACAACCTTTTAGGGCCGGATCAACAAAAAGACGTATTGGAAATTGCGATTTCAGCACCGCAAACAAAAATTCTGCTGTTTAGTCCAAAGCTTCCTGATAACGTGGAATGGATGTTGTTCAAAAGCGGCATCAAAGGTTGCTGCGACTTGACCATGCCGGCTGAACAGATTCGCTATGCAATCAAGGCTATCCTGAAGGGCGAATTATGGATCCGGCGGTCACTGACCAGCTTCATGCTGGATGAACTGGTCGAAGTCTCCATGGAAAAAGAACGCATCGAATCGGCAATACACGATTTGTTGTCCAATCTGACCAAGCGTGAATATGAGATCGCAATGCTGGTTGGACATGGTGAAAGCAATAAACGCATCGCAAACCGCCTGGATATCACTGAACGCACTGTTAAAGCGCATCTGACGGAAATCTTTCGTAAACTCCAAATATCAGACCGTATCAAACTGGCATTGATGATGAAAGATACAGTTTCTGCAATCAAGCCTTCTCAGGCAAGCCAGCCATTTAATCATCCGTCTTATTTCGCCTGACAGATACATTGTTTGCTAAACAACAATAGCCGGAACTTCCTCAAGCAATTCCAGAACGCCTTGCAGCGCGGTAATCACAGCCTGTCTGCGCACGGCTTCGCGATCACCTGAAAAAACCAGTTTCTTCCTGACCGCCAGGCCATTTTTTAATGCCCATGAAAAACATACCGTGCCAACTGGTTTAAGCTTGCTTCCCCCCTCTGGACCTGCAATTCCGGTTATGGCAACACTGATGTCCGCGGGACTGTTTTTTAATGCGCCCGCCGCCATTTCATACGCAACTTCTACTGAAACCGCGCCAAATTGTTGCAGTGCCGAAGAACTGACGTGCAGCATTTCCATTTTGGCGCGATTGCTATAGGTGATAAACCCGCGCTCATACCATTCAGAACTTCCCGCAACTGCGGTTATCGCCTGGCCCAGCCATCCTCCGGTACAGGATTCTGCGCTGGTCAGCAACCAGCCTCGTTGTTTTAAATTCCGGCCTGTATTTTCGGCCAAATCGAAAATGACGTCCTGTTCGCCTTGCATGCCTTCAATCCGCGAATTAAAAATAACTTTCTGACAATACCCATGCTTTCCAGGCTGCCAGACAGATCAAGGTAAAAAAAGCCGCAACGATATCATCGAACATAACACCAAATCCGCCTTTAAAGCGTTGATCGTAATATCGAATGGGCTGCGGTTTTACAATATCAAAAAAGCGGAACAGGATAAAGGCTGCCAAAGACCAGGTAAAACCGGGAGGCGTAAAATAAAGCACCAGCAGAAAAGCAACTGTCTCATCCCACACGATGCCGCCGTGATCCGGCACACCCAGTGCCTTACCGGTTACACCGCACGCCCAGATTCCAATGATGAAAAAGATGTCAATCAGCAGTAATAAATGAATTGGATCAAGGTAATGATCCAAAACCCAGAATAATGGAAAGGCAACCAGCGTGCCGACCGTTCCCGGGGCTTTAGGACTTAATCCGAAGCCTCCCGAAAACGCCGTAAAGTAAGCCGGATGCGTACAGACAAAAACAATATCCGGACGTATACCCGACGATTCCGGATTATTGTTTTCCGGCGGACTGTACGCTTTAGGAAGCAAAATGGTCATATCCTTTCTTCTCCAGAACGATTTTTTCGCCTTTGCTGCCATAAATAATCAGCTCCGGCTTCAACGTTTTTTGTGGTTTTATTTCTCCGACAATGGTCAATGGAACCCGCAGTTCCTGACCTAACTGACGGATAACGCTCTGATTTTCTTTCGACGCTGTAAAACATAATTCATAATCATCCCCACCTGTCATAAGACATTCGACCGCTAGCGGTGAAGGCAAATAACGTTTCATGATCTCCGATCCCGGCACGGTCTCAAGTTCTACTGTAGCCGATTGCGCCGAGCAGGACAAAATATGCCCAAGATCAGCCATCAACCCATCGGAAATATCAATTGCACTGTGCGCCAATTCAATCAGACGCTGTCCCAGCGCAACGCGTGCGCTTGGCATATCCAGTGCTGACAAACAATAAGCGGCTTCCTCATCGGTCAGTACCAGCTCGCCCAACTGATGTTTTAACGCCAAAGCCGCATCGCCCAAACAGCCGGACACCCATATGTCATCACCCGGTTTAGCCCCGGAACGACGCAGCCATTGACCTTGATTAACCTCCCCGATGATCTGCACACAGATATTCATTGGACCTGCTGTTGTGTCGCCACCGATGAGCGCAATCTGATGCGTAGCCGCCAGCTCATGAAAACCGCGCGAAAATTCGTCAAGCCAGCTTTCATGAAAGCCTATCAGGGAACGTGGCAATGTCAGCGACAATGTTACCCACCGTGGCGTTGCACCCATTGCGGCCATATCCGACAGATTAACCGCCAGGGCTTTGTATCCGAGTTTATAAGGGTCTGTATTTTCAAAAAAATGCTGTCCAGCCACCAAACAATCGGTCGAAATCGCCAACTCCTTTCCGGCTTTCGGAGCAATTATCGCGGCATCATCACCGATACCCAGCAGAACTCCGGTTACAGGCCGTTTAAAGTAGCGTTGAATCAGATCAAATTCGGACGGCACGTTTTACGAATAGTCTTTGAACACGAGAAATCGGCGCCTTCAGATGCACTAAGCTGTTTCTATCGTTCTCAATTTGAACGCTAATTTATCCAGAACGCCATTGACATACTTGTAACCATCACTTCCACCATAGACCCTGGCCAATTCTATTGCTTCATTGATAATGGCACGATACGGTACGTCGAGAAAATGAATGAGCTCGTAAGTGCTTAACAATAAAATGCCATACTCGACTGGACTCAATTCTTTAAGGGATCGATCCAGGTAAGGCTGAATCGTTTGTTCCAGTTGATCCACATGCGTTAGAACACCGCTCAACAGACGAGAAAAGAATGCTTCATCCGCCCGGGGGAAAATCTGCGTTTCACGCAGTTGTGAAGCAATAGCACTCTCCGTCTCGCCCGTCAGGCGCCATTGGTAAAGGCCCTGCAATACGAGCTCGCGCGATACGCGGCGTTTGCTTTTGTATTTAGCCGTTTTTTTTTGTGCCGTAATCTGTTTATCAGTCAACTGAATATTCTTCCAGCTTAATCAATAAATTTCCCATTTCAATAGCAACCCTGGCAGCCTCCTTGCCTTTTTGCATCATGCGTTCGATCGCCTGATCTTCGGTATCCGTTGTCAATACACCATTGACAACCGGAATTTCGGTTTCAAGTTGAACCCGGCTGATACCTTGCGCGGATTCATTCGCAACCACTTCGAAATGATAAGTGTCCCCCCGGATAACCGCACCCAGTGCAATCAAGACATCAAATTGATTACTGTCAGCCATTTTCAATAATGCTATCGGTATTTCCAGCGCACCGGGAACAGTGATCAGCAGAACATCGGAATCCTGCACATCATGCTGTTTGAGCTCATCTGTGCAGGCACTCAGCAAACCTTCACCGATATCACTGTTAAACCGGCTCATGACAATCCCGACACGCAAACCATCGCCTTCAAGATCAGGCTCAAACTCTTGAATATTATCGTAGTACGCCATTTTCACTCCTTTAATTTCAGTCAAATCATACAAATGACGCGGTATCAGAAAATACAGCTTTATCTGATCTAATCTTCAATGTTCACATAACTGGTCACTTCCAGACCAAATCCGGTTACGCTTGGCATTTTTCTTGGCGTTGCCAGTAAACGCATTTTACCAACATTTAAATCCTTGAGTATCTGAGCACCGATACCATGATCTCTCAAATCGGATCGATGACGATCAGGCCGATCGGTTGGCTTTAATTGAATACGTTCTATCAGTTTTACAGAACTTTCATTACGATGCAAAAAAACAATTACGCCGCATTCAGCCTGTGCGATGATGCGCATCGCATCGTGAATGCTCCACGAATGCGTATTGTCTTCTATATCCAGAAGATCAATTACAGACAACGGTTCGTGAACCCGCACCAGCGTCTCGATTGCGGGAGTGATTTTTCCTTTGGTGAGCGCCAGATGTATGGTGTGCGCGATTTCATCCCGATAAGCGACCAGTTGAAATTCACCATGGATTGTACGAATCGTGCGCTCGGTTAAGCGTGTCACCAAGCTTTCATTAAGACTGCGATAATGAATCAGGTCAGCAATCGTGCCGATTTTCAGCCGATGTTTTTTTGCAAACAACATTAAATCAGGCAATCTGGCCATACTGCCATCTTCCTTGAGAATTTCGCAAATCACGGAAGCCGCCGTCAAACCCGCAATGCGGGCCAGGTCACAGCCCGCTTCGGTGTGTCCTGCCCGTACCAGAACGCCTCCTTTCTGAGCCATCAGCGGAAAAATATGTCCGGGCTGGACAATGTCATCGGCCCTGGCATCTGCTTTTACCGCAGCCTGGATTGTCCGTGCGCGATCGGTCGCAGATATTCCGGTTGTAACACCCTGTGCCGCTTCAATGGACACTGTAAAATTTGTACCCAGCGGAGAGCGATTGGAGGTCACCATTAAAGGCAAGTTCAATTGATTGCAGCGTTCTTCGGTTAATGTCAGACAGATAAGACCCCTGCCATGCATGGCCATGAAATTGATAGCTTCCGGGGAAACAAAATCCGCCGCCAGCACCAGATCACCCTCATTTTCCCGATCCTCTTCGTCAACCAGGATAACCATTTTTCCAGCTTTTATATCAGCGATGATGTCTTGTATCGAACTGATCGCCATGATTTCATGCCTCCTGCCTGAGCAACAGGTTCTCAACATAACGCGCCAGCATGTCGGTTTCCAGATTGACCTGCATTCCCGGTTTTAATGCCTTGAAGTTTGTCATCGATAATGTATGCGGAATAAGATTGATAGAAATTTCATCATTGTCAATTTCATTGACTGTCAGACTGACCCCATTGACGGTAATCGAGCCTTTATGTGTTATGTAGCGCAGCAGATGTTTCGGCGAACGAAGTGTGAGCTGATAATTAGCGCCCAGTGGTAAAAACCGGAGCACTTCAGCGACAGCATCGACATGTCCGCTGACCAGATGCCCACCCAATCGATCTGACAGACGCAAGGCTTTTTCCAGATTTACTGCCTGACCAAGCCTGTCCAGGCCATGCGTGCATTTAAGCGTTTCAGGCGAAACATCAACTTCAAACAACCGGCCGTGCAGCGTAGTCACTGTCAGACAAACACCATTGACAGCAATGCTGTCACCAATTGAAACATCCGCCATATCCAGCGATTCAGATGAAATCGTTATACCAAAACTGCGGCTTGAACCATCATCGAATGGCTTTACCTGCACAATTTTTCCAACTGCCTGAATTATTCCTGTAAACATGATTGATTATCACCAACCGCTTTGGTTACTAAAATTTTGAATCATCACATCAAGATCTTTCAGTAGTCGAATTTTTCAAGATCTCATAATAAGCGCGTACTGACTCGGTCAATGTAACCGCTTCCGCGCCTCTTGCAGAACCATATTTAATGGCATTCGAAAAATGCGTCTTGCTTAACAGCGGCAGTGTTTTCTTCAAATCTATCCATAAATCTGGATTCAGCATAAAGCGATCGGCCAATGCCCGTGCGTCGATAATACGTCCGTAACCCTGATTATAGGCAGCCAAGGCTATCCAGGTTCTATCCGGCTCCGAAATGCTTTCCGGCAATTTATCTTTCAGTAATTGCAGATAACGTGCTCCTGCAAGTATGCTTTGACGTATATCCGTTGGATTTTTTACCTGCATGCGCTGGATTGTTTCCTGTGTCAGCATCATCATACCACGCACCCCCGTCGGTGATTTGGCGTTAGCATTCCAATGCGATTCGTGATAAGCCAGAGCGGCGATCAGCCGCCAGTCTATACCTGTTAAACGCTCTGCTTGATTAAAATAACGATGCAATTTTGGTAGCACCGTATTTATTTTCTGCTTAAAAAAATAAATATCGCCGGGACTCAGCTGGTGATAATGTCCATTGTAGCTATCCAGCAGACTGCCTAAAACACCTTCCTGCATGATGCGCTTAAAAAAATTACCAGCACTGTCAATCAGCCTTTTTTCAGTATATTTCGGAAATATCCATCGACTGACCGAAGCATCGAGCTCAAAAGCGCCTTTGACACGCGGATAAAAATGACTGGCCTTTTTGATATGCAAAGAATCAGCTATGGTCAGACTTATCTCTCCCAGATCCACTTTCGCCAGTAAATCTTCACTGGATTGAGCAACAGCTGTCCAGGTTAATTCAGGAGCTTGCAGTTTTATTTTTTTCAACTGCTTTTCATGTATCGAGCCAATCGGTACTTCTATTTTTTTTCCTATCAGCTGATAGATATCGCGTGGTTCGTACTGTTTAATATTAAATGCAATCTGGTGATGCGTATGCAAATAAACCGGACCCAGAATGAAATTGGACGATTCTTCTTCCGTAATATCCAGACCTACTGCCAGGTGAGCGCGATGTTTTTTTAGTGCAGCAAGCGCATCCGCAGTCTGAGAAAAAAACATAAAACGGATATCCAGGCCAAGTTCCCTGGCGAACTCATTGACCAGATCATAGGTAATTCCGGAGAAATTTCCATCCGCATCAATATAAAAATCATCCGTATGCTCAACGGTTATGACAATCAATTCATGAGTTATGGAAAAAGGCGACGCCGTTTTTTCATGTACACCACATCCAGCCATTAACGCGCTGACAAAAACGAATATAACAATTCTGCTTGCCGCATAATATGTGCAACAGAATTGCTTGATATTCAGATTTGGATCATCAAAGACATATTGAAATTCTTTTAACATCAGTGGTGTCCGCGCTAATATCCGTTTGCAGCGCAATCGGATTACTTCACTTTTAAACGGATAATTGCTGGCGCGCCCAACACGATTCGAACGTGTGACCCCCGCCTTCGGAGAGCGGTACTCTATCCATCTGAGCTATGGGCGCAAACTCAAAATTTTTAAATAGCGTTTAATCGCGGCAAAGCATAACTTTTTTTATCAAAAACGTCCAATAGTGCGTTTTTTCACATCGGAATAACTGAAGTGATATATACTCTGAACATAATACAAATCAAACAGAAACACGCAATATAAGCTGATTTTCGTTTTTCTTGGTTGTGCCATCATACAGCAGGAGGAAACAAAATGTTCTGGAATATTTTACAACCCATCATTGGTCCCATCATTGAAAAACTGGTGGACAGAATTCCAAATCCAAACGAACGCGCCAAAGCAAAAGAGCAGTTTGAAATGGAGCTGATGCAAGCTGTTACGAATGCATCCACGCAACAGAATAAAATCAATGAAATAGAAGCTGCGCATAAAAGTGTTTTCGTTGCAGGATGGCGCCCTTTTATTGGCTGGATATGCGGTATAGGCTTGTTCTGGGCTTTCGTTCTCCAACCTATGACAGCTTGGGCTTTTGCGGCTTTTATACCAAACTTTCCAGCACCACCGCAAATACATACCGATAATCTTTATCAACTCGTTCTGGCGATGTTAGGCATGGGTGGCTTGCGAACATTTGAAAAAATGCGTGGCGTATCACGGGAAACAAGCCCTATTGGCAGCGGCAAACAGGAATAAATATTGTATGCCAGAATTCACTGGTTATGGATATATTCGACAGCTATTATCCATAGCCGGTGTATATCAAAAAAATCAGCAATTTAAATAGCACCTACACATCAATATTTATAGCTCTCAGTGCGTTATTTTCTATAAACGCCCTTCTGGGTTCAACGACATCCCCCATTAATGTTGAGAAGATTTCGTCTGTCTGAATGCTGTCTTCAATCTGCGTGCGAAGCAACCTTCTGTTGGCAGGATCCATGGTTGTTTCCCACAGTTGGTCCGGATTCATTTCACCCAGTCCTTTGTACCGATTAATACTCAACCCTTTTTTAGCTTCCTCCAGCAACCATTCAAGCGCCTGTTTAAAATTATCAACAGAACGCTGTTTATCTCCCCGCTTGATACTAGCGCCTGTTTTAAACAAGCCATCAAAAACCTGATAGGTTTTTTTGATCTGCGCATAGTCTCCGCTATGCAGGAAATCCTGATCCAGATAACTGGTATTGAGATTTCCATGGGATACACGATCAATTCTCAAGCGATAACGCTCATTATCTTCATCATATTCAGCGCTTATTTTTGCGCCTTGAGCAAATGCAGCCAAACTGCTCGCGCTGACAATGGCCTTATCCTGATTACTTAAATCGATTTCAGGGTAATGCAATAAAGCGTGCATGACTGCACTGTCCGTCACCCGACTCATGCGTTCTATCACTGATTCGACCAGAATATACTCTGTCGCGATTTTTTCCAGCGTTTCGCTTGTTAACGGTGGCTTGTTTTCTTCGGTATAAAGCTCTGCGTCAGTCAACGCCAGACCCAGAATATACTGTTTCAGTTCATGATCATCCTTGACATAGTGTTCCTTTTTGCCATGCTTGATTTTATACAATGGCGGTTGTGCGATATAAATATGACCGCGCTCGATCAATTCAGGCATCTGACGATAGAAAAAAGTCAATAACAATGTACGAATATGTGAGCCATCGACATCTGCATCCGTCATGATAATAATTCGATGATAACGCAGCTTGTCCGGATTGTATTCATCCTTTCCGATACCTGTTCCCAGCGCGGTGATCAAGGCAACAATTTCCTGCGAAGAAATCAACTTGTCAAAACGGGATTTTTCGACGTTCAGGATCTTACCTTTGAGTGGCATGATTGCCTGAAATTTTCTATCGCGACCTTGTTTGGCCGATCCGCCAGCAGAGTCACCCTCAACAAGATAAAGCTCACAAAGCTTTGGATCTTTTTCCTGGCAATCAGCAAGTTTTCCGGGTAGCCCCATGGTATCGAGCACGCCTTTGCGGCGCGTCAGTTCACGCGCTTTCCGCGCCGCCTCGCGAGCTCTTGCGGCTTCCAGTATTTTGTTGCAGATCGTTTTGGCGTCGCCCGGATTCTCCAGCAGGAATTCAGCCAGTTTTTGTGACACAATTTCTTCAACAACCGGCCTGACTTCCGAAGATACCAGTTTCTCCTTGGTCTGCGATGAAAATTTCGGCTCAAAAAGTTTGACTGAAAGCACACAGGACAAGCCTTCGCGCATATCATCACCAGCGGTTTCTACTTTAGCTTTTTTAGCCAGTTCATTTTTTTCAATATAACTGTTAAGTGTACGTGTCATTGCGGCTCGCAATCCTGTTAAATGCGCGCCACCATCTTTTTGAGGAATATTATTGGTAAAACATAAAACCTGTTCGCTGTAACTGTCATTCCACTGCATGGCGACTTCAACCGTAATATTGTCTTTCATGCCGGATGTATGGAATATGTTAGAGTGCAAAACTGATTTGGTTCGATTGATATATTCGACAAAATTCCTGATACCGCCGGTAAAAGCGAATTTCTCTTCCTTACCCTGACGCTGATCAATCAGATGAATCCCGATACCATTATTGAGAAAGGACAGCTCACGCAGGCGCTTGGCAAAAATATCATAGTGATATTCAATTTTGCCAAAAATATCCTTGCTTGCCAGAAAGTGCACTTCAGTGCCATGCCGTTCGGAATTACCCACAACCGCTAAAGGACTGACAGGGACACCCATGCGAAATTCCATTTCATACATCCTGCCTTCCCGACGTATCGTCAGGTGCAGCCACTCCGACAATGCATTGACGACAGATACGCCGACACCATGCAGACCGCCGGACACCTTGTAGGAGTTATCATCGAACTTTCCGCCTGCATGCAGTTCTGTCATGACAATTTCAGCCGCTGAACGTTTTTGCTCATCGTCTTCCTTGATACCCGTCGGAATTCCTCTGCCGTTGTCATGCACGCTGACTGAATTATCGGGATGCAAAATCACTGTAATTTCATTACAGTAACCTGCCAGAGCCTCATCAATGGAATTATCGACGACCTCGAAAACCATGTGATGGAGCCCGGTACCATCGCTGGTATCACCGATATACATACCCGGGCGTTTGCGTACAGCATCCAGTCCTTTCAGTATTTTTATGCTGTCGGAACCATAGCTGGCGCTTTCATCGGATGGTGAATTATTATTTTCGTTATTCATGGGCTAAAACTTTCACTTTAATCAAATTTTAATTGGCATGATGACATAGCAAAAATCATCTCTGCCGGGAATTGTTACCAAAACACTGTCCGATGGACTCGCAAATGAGAAAAGAAAGGATTCAGCGGCGACGTGGTTGAGCAAATCCAAAAGATGCGGAATTTTTAAACAGATATCGATTGATTCATTATCATAGTCTACCGGTATTTCCTCTACTGCTTCTTCCTGTTCAATGTTTCTGCTGATAACGCACAGATTTCCCTTATCGATTACCAGTCGCACGCCACGAAATAACTCGTTTGGATTAGAGAGAATTGCAACACGTTGTAAAGCCTGTAAAAATTTCACACGACCGAGCTCCAGGCGTTTTTCATTTCGTGACGGTATAGCTCGACTGTAATTGATATAGTTTCCGTCAATAACTCTGGAAACAAAACTAATATCGGAAAATGAAAATTTCACTCTTTTCGGAAAGAACTCAATTTTGACACTGTTTTCATCATCATCTTTCAGCAGTTTTAACAGTTCCTGCACTGTCTTACGCGGTAATATAGCTTCGTGAACAACACCTTCATCGGTATAGCTTGGCGCTGTTGCCAATGCCAATCTGTGGGTATCGGTACCCACTGTTTTTATTTCTCCAGCGCTTATAGCAAGTAAAACACCATTCAGATAATACCGTAAATCCTGGTCAGCGATTGCGTATTGAACGTTGTTGAGCAGGTTTTTTAACACGTTCTGCTGTACTGTGATTTCTGTCAGGCATGCATTATCTTCAATTATTCGCGGAAAATCATCAGATGGCAGGATATGCAGATTGAAACGATTTCTGGATGATTTTACTATGAGCCTGTCATCTTCCCTGAAGAGCGAGACTTCGGTGTCGCTGTCGAGTGCGCGTAAAATATCCTGGAATTTTTTTGCCGAGACTGTCAAAGAAAAGTTTTTATGATCTTTATCATTTAAACATGTTCTTGCGGTAATTTGCATTTCCTTATCAGAAGTCAGGAAGGTTAACAGATTATCCTGGTTTTCAATAACGACATTTGCAAGTATTGGCATGGTCTGTTTTTTTTCGACAATACCTGTGACCATTTGTAATGGCTTTAGCAGGTTATCCCGGTCAGTTTTAATTAATAACATTGATTTAAAAAAATAATAAAACTAATAATCATTCAATTGTTTCGGTATAAGTTATTTTTACAGTTTATAAACAATAAACTAGGGTAAATATTTTTACGGTAAAAGCTCCATATAATCCGTGAATGAATTGTGGATAAAATAAAACAGAATTTTTTTTTCAATGTTATACACAGTTTGTTCAACGGTTGTCTGGAGCAGTTTGAAACATGCTTTAACCACGTAATATATGAATGAGTGCATTGTAATCGCGATTGATTACCGGGTCTGAAGCGCGCAGTTCGTTGATTTTTTTATGGCCGTGCAGTACCGTTGTGTGATCTCTGCCGCCAAATGCTTCGCCGATATCCGGCAGACTGAGCGTAGTCAGTTCCTTGGCAATGGCCATAGCCATTTGCCGGGGTCTGGCGATAATGCGTGACCTTTTCTTTGAATACATTTCGGAAACCTTTATTTTATAGTAATCGGCGACTGTTTTCTGTATGTTTTCTATCGAAATCTGGCGGTTTTGTACTGCAAGTAGATCTTTTAATGCTTCTTTAGCGTTTTCCAGTGTTATTTCCTGACCGATAAAACGTGAATAAGCCGTCACACGTTTCAGTGCGCCTTCCAGTTCCCGCACATTTGAGCGTATGTGTTTTGCAATGAAAAAAGCGACATTTTCTTCCAGTGTTAAATTTTCCTGCTCCGCTTTTTTGATCAGAATGGCGACTCTCATTTCAAGTTCAGGCGGCTCTATTGCGACTGTCAAACCCCATCCAAAACGGGAAACCAGTCTTTCCTCAAGTCCGGAAATTTCTTTGGGGTAAGAATCACAGGTAATGATAACTTGTTTATGCGCTTCCACTAGTGCATTGAAAGCATAAAAAAATTCTTCCTGAGTACGGTTTTTTCCACCAAAAAACTGTACGTCATCAACAAGCAGGAGATCGAGTGAGTGATAATAAAGTTTGAACTGATCAAAAGATTTGTGCTGATAGGCATTGACGACATCGGAAACATATTTTTCGGCATGCAAATAACGTATTTTTGCGTTTTCGTTGTTTTCAAAAACATAATTTCCGATAGCCTGTATGAGATGTGTTTTACCCAGGCCTACGCCGCCATAAATAAAAAGAGGGTTGTATGCAGTGCCCGGAGACTCGGCAACCTGTATGGCACCTGCTCGCGCCAGCTGATTTGCTTTCCCGGTAACGAAATTGTCAAATGTAAAGCTGGGATTGAGGTGACTGGTTTGCCTTTTTCCAGGCTTGGGATTTGCCGCCGGTTTGCGTAAAACCGGCGTGTTTTCGTTGTCTGGCTGGGAGTCGATTTTAACCCGAGCTTGATCCGCTGGCGGTATTAGCGCATCGGTTATTTTGAGCTGAAACCGGATTGCATTGCTGAAATAGGCTTCCGCCATGGTTTTGATATGTGAAGCAAAGTTTTCCTGCACCCACTGTAAAACGAAACGATTGGGTGCAATAAGCGTAATTTCCGTTTCATTATCCGAATGATTACCATGAAGCCGTAATGGCTTGATCCAGGTGTTGAATTGCTGTGCGTTTAATTCATTTCTGAAATGGTCAAGACAGGATTGCCAAAAGGTATCAAATGCCAGCATGATTCAATCGTTAGCGGGTTTGTAAGATTTTAATGATGCTGAAAAGAACAGGATGATTGATGTTCAGTCAGCTTTTGCGTAACTCAATGTTATCAATAAGCCTCGTCTGGCCGATCCGGGCCGCAGCTACGATAACAAGCGCCTTATCCTCCGAATGCGCTGGTAGTAATGAATTCTGGTTTAAAACAGCGATATAATCGACTGCCCAGCCTCTGGTTTCAAGCTTGTCCAAGGCATTTCTTTCTAAGAAAGAAAAATTGCTTTGACCGGTCTGTATGGCTGTTTTGACAGCGTTTAAAGTTTGATACAAATGATTCGCCTCAATACGTTGATTGTCATTCAGATACCGATTTCGTGAGCTCAATGCCAAACCATCCGGTGCGCGGATGATTTCCTCATCCAAAACCTCAACTTGCAGATTTAACTGCTGCACCATCCGGCGAATGATATGCAGCTGCTGATAGTCCTTTTTTCCGAAAATAGCAATATCGGGTTGAATAATATGAAAAAGTTTCAATACGATTGTTGCAACACCACGAAAAAATCCGGGACGAAATCTGCCTTCAAATTGATCAGCGACTGGCGGTAATAGTACCAAGATTTCCTGCTCAACAGGGAAAAGAATTTTATCATCAGGCGCAAAAACGATGTCAACACCCAGGTTTTGCAACAATCTGCAATCCTCGCTAAGTGTCCGTGGATATTGATTAAAATCTTCGTTCGGCAAAAACTGCAATGGATTGACGTAAATACTGACAACGACACAGTCCGCATTTTTTTTTGCTTTCCGGACCAATGCCAGATGTCCTTCATGAAGATTACCCATGGTCGGAACGAAAGCAATTTTGTTGCTTTTTCCAAGTGCTGCGCGCAGTTCGGGGATATTGCGTATAACGTTCAATTGAGTAGTTAAAAAGAATTAGTACTCATGTTCACTGTCAGGAAACTGGTTATTTTTCACCGCTTCGACATAGCTGCGTATCGCCTCCTGAATACTGCATGCATTTTCCATAAAGTTTTTGATAAATCTCGGTTTTTTGCCTTGATACAAACCGAGCATGTCATGCAGAACGAGCACTTGCGCCGAGCATGCATGTCCTGCTCCGATTCCGATCGTCGGGATGTGCAGCGACTCAGTAATCTGTTTTGCCAGCGTGGCTGGCACAAGTTCCATCAACAGCAATGCAGCGCCTGATTCTTCCAGAATTCTCGCATCATCGATTAATTGTCTGGCTGAAGTCTCGGAATGGCCTTGGAGTTTATAACCGCCGAATTGATGGACTGACTGTGGCGTCAGGCCGATATGTACGCAAACGGGGATGCCGCGTTGTGTTAAAAAATCTACCGTTTCCGCCATGATACGGCCACCTTCTATTTTGACCATCTGTGCACCTGCGGCGAGCAGTTTGCCGGCGTTGTCAAAAGTGTGCTGCGGTGACAGCTGTGAAGTTCCAAACGGCATATCTGCCATGATCAATGCTTTTTCAGTCCCCCGTGCGACACAACGTGTATGATAAATCATATCATCCAGCGTAACGGGGAGCGTCGTCTTTTCACCTTGTATAACATTTCCAAGTGAATCGCCGACCAGTAGAACATCAACACCGCAATTTTCCAGTATCCCGGCAAATAAAGCGTCATAGCAGGTCAATACAGCAAATTTCTCGCTGTTTTCATACATCTTCCGCAATGTGCTGATGGTAGTTTTCATTTTGAGAAGCTGATCAATGAGAGAATCGAAAGTGAATGCGGACAGGTTTTATTCAGGAATATCCAGCCGTTCTATAGTCTGGTCGTGGCAAAACGCAATAAACTGATTAATTTTACCATGTCCTGGAATTTCACAATCGGGCGTAATTTCCATCAGTGGTAACAGGACAAAGGCGCGTTGCACCATGCGTGGATGTGGTAACGTCAGAGCTTCAGTTTCCAGCCGCAGATTATCGTACAGCAGGATATCCAGATCCAGTGTACGTGGTGCGTTCAGTGAATTGCAGTTATTGCGGTTACGGCCATGGTTTTGTTCAATATTGAGTAGCGCGTGTAATAACTGCAAAGGTTGAAGGGCTGTGACAATTTCAGCAACTGCATTGATAAAATCAGGTTGATCCAATCGACCTACAGGTGCGCTTTTATAGAGTGAAGAATGCCGCAGTATTGATGTATCTGTGAGTGCATTCAGATCATGATATGCCTGCCGGATATGCGCAACCGGGTCGTCGAGATTGCTGCCAAGCGCGATATAAGCATGGCTGAAAGGTTTTTTGAGTCGCGACATAAATCAGGATGCAGTTTTTTCAGCAACATCGATTTTATCGATGGCTGATTTGCGGCGGTTTCGTTTCCTGCGTTTCTTTGCTGGAGATGACAGCGTTTGAATCATTTTATCCCGTTGTTCCTGGTTTGCAGATAGAAAATCCTTCCACCATGAAGCAATCTCCACACCGGTTTCTCCGCTTTCGGCGCGCAGCAGCATAAAATCATAAGCCGCACGGAATCGAGGATGGCTGATTAAACGGAAGGGTCCACGTCCGGCACGTGATTCAAAACGTGGCTGCATGATCCATATTTCCTGGATAGTTGCAGAAAAACGTCGAGGGATTGCCAGATTTTTCTGCTGTTTGGCAAGAACATTATCCATAGCCTTGTATAAGGCTACAGAGGGTTTTTCTCCATCTTCCTTATAGCGATTCCAATTGGCCAGTACTTCATGCCACAACAATGATGCAAACAGGAATGCAGGGGAAACGGGTCTGTTCTGCAGAACTCTTTCATCGGTGTCTTTAAGGGCGAGTGTTATGAAGCGTTCGCCCAGTGGTTGCTCAAGAATGATATCGAGCATAGGCAGTAATCCATGATGCAGTCCGCGTGCGCGCAGATCGACAACGCAGGCTAAAGAATGGCCTGACAGCAACAGTTTCAGCATTTCGTCAAACAGGCGCGCTGCCGGTACATTCTGTAACAGTGAGGCCAGATCCCCAATAGGCTGCGCAGTTTTTGCATCCATCTGCAAACCAAGTTTTGCCGCCAGACGGACAGCCCTGAGCATGCGAACCGGATCTTCCCGGTAGCGCGAAACGGGTTCGCCGATAATGCGCAGAGTTCTGCAGCGGATATCTTCATAACCATTCAGGTAGTCGTGAATTTCTTCAGTCGCCGGGTCATAATAAAGCGCATTCATGGTGAAATCACGCCGTATGGCATCTTCTTCCTGGCTGCCGAAAACATTGTCATGCAGCAGTCGTCCATGCTGATCAGTGATGCCATTCACTTCGAGCGGATGAGCGTTGTCAGGCGAGGGACCGCGGAATGTCGATACTTCTACGGTTTCAAGACCGCACATGACATGCACCAGCCGGAATCGCCGGCCTATAATGCGCGAGCGCCGGAATGCGGAACGGACCTGTTCGGGCGTTGCATTAGTCGCAACATCAAAGTCTTTCGGTTCCAATCCCAGCAGTAAATCTCTGACAGCGCCGCCGACAACAAAAGCTGAAAAACCAGCTTTTTGCAGTTCCTGGGTAATTTTCAGAGCGCATGAATTGATCTGATTGCGGTGTATGCCATGGCGTTTTACCGGTATGGCACATAGCTGAAGAAGCGAATCACTGACAGTGTCAGCAGTTTTTTTCCGCTTGAAAACTTTTTGGAGTAATTTTCGAATCATTGCAAAATACTGAAAGTATCTATGCCGGATTATACACTGCGGACTGAGTCATATGGATTGTCTTTACGACTGTGCAGCAATTTCAATTTGTTTCTGATCAAATTTCATTTTTTTTCTGCAAATGTTGGTTTGTGACAGATCAATCCCTGTTAAATACACGAATTTATGCCAGCATCGGTTAATGCGTTGCATGTTGTACATCTATGCGGCTGGACTTATAATCGTTTAGGTCAGCGAAACAGAAATGAAGGAATTTATCGTTTTTGTTTACGCTGTCCTTCATATGTTTAATGTAATAATTTCTACTAAGAGGAAAAGACCAATGAAACTATCAAAAACATTAAGCGCGGGCTTAATCGCCGGACTATTATTTGCTGCTGGTGCTGTACAAGCCGGTGAAAAAAACTTCAAAGTCATCATAAACGCGTATGACACTAACATACCTGAATTGAATATTGAAGGCGTGACAGTAAAAAATATACGTGCATTCAATGTATTGAATGAACCTGAAGCGATTGCAGTGCATAAAGGCGCAAAAGTGAAAATCGTCGTCGAAAACAAATCACCGATCAGTGAAGGTTTCTCGATTGATGAATATGGTATCCAGGAAGTCATCAAAGCCGGTGAAACCAAAACGATATCATTTGTCGCAGATAAAGCAGGTGCATTCACGATCTGGTGCCAGCTTCACCCTAAAAACATTCATTTACCCGGCACTTTGAATGTGATCGAATAAAAGGCCTTAAGTCACATTTTTTGACAAAAGTCTTTGATAGATTGAAAAGCAACGGCCGGGCATTTGCCCGGCCGTTTTGTTTATGGTAACCCACTAAGAATTAATGAATTGGTCGTCGAAGATAGTGTGTGTTTTTATGCGTTCTACTGTTGCACTTGCCGCCACTTCAGATATTTGTCGGTAAATAATGCTATCAACAGAAATGCGATGATATAGGGCACAACGTTAAAAAATGCATCTGTCAGCTTTTTGGACTGTATTTGCAACGGGTATTCATAATGCAGAGTGGGGACGCCGAGGCCGGTGACTGAAAGTGTGTAATGGCCTTTGTCCAGGATAAATTGACCTTTAATGATGCCATCTGCATGATTGGTGGAATGCAGGGACGCTATTGTTTCACCCGGAGTACTGCCGCTGTTGCGAACAATTTTTATGTCAATCGGCATGTTGCGTAAAGCATGATCGATGAGGTCCAGAACCCAAAGCGTCTCGCCTTCATGGGGAATTTCCGTGCAGTATTCGGCTTCCGGATCATATTGCGGCTGATAAGTGCTGAGATGTACCATGCTGCCAGCCATATTACGCACACAGATGTCCGATTCCAGCGTTACTTTTCCATGTGCTGCGACGAAACCTGAATAAAATAGTGCAGTGATGATAATGCCTGATGCCCACAATTTTTTAATATGTTTTAGCATTTAACAACTCCTGTGGTTGTTGATCAATAATTTATGGTCTTTTGTTATCCTTTTTTTAAGTTAGTTCCACGGCCTGTGTGAACACGCCGTGGAAAAATGTTAAAAGATGAATTAAGGAACAATCCGGTTGTTAAGTATTTCTTTGCTTTGGCTATTCCAGATTACGTCCGTCAGGTTGGAGTATCGGGTGATAATCTG
>JAJSDU010000037.1 GCA_028577615.1 Nitrosomonas sp. | reverse complement strand
CCGGATCCTTGTACCGCACGCAATAGCCGATGCGATCTTCTTCCGGACAGCGCGCGCCAACGGTGCAATGCTTGGTGATCAATTGCCTGTCGGTGGCGGACAGCGTATTCAGCCGGTACTCCTCGCAAATGCCCTGACGCTTGACACGCTCGCAAATGACGAATCCCTTCGGATCCTCTTTCAGACCTTCATCCGGATTGCTGTGCACTATGCCTGTCTGCACGACAAACAGGGAAATTAAACCAATGATCAGCAAATAAGCTTTTGTCATGAACTGTTTCATTCTTACCATCTTCCACTTCTGTTTGATTCAGGAATGTTTATCATAATCGATCGCCTGCGGTATCGCCGCCTTTAAATAATAAACCATCGACCATAACGTCAGAAACGCGGCTGCGTAAATCAGCCAGGTGCCGATTTCCTGCGCAGTGAATCCTGCCACCAGATCGACCTGATACAGCAACAGGGGGATTGCGATCATCTGCGCCGTCGTTTTGATTTTGCCCAGAAAGGAAACCGCGACGCTTTTTGATTTGCCGATTTGCGCCATCCATTCGCGCAACGCGGAAACGGCGATCTCGCGGCCGATAATGATCAGCGCAATGGGCGCGCCAAGCCGGTCCAGATAAACAAGCACGATCAGCGCGGCGGCGACCATGAGTTTATCCGCGACAGGATCGAGAAATGCGCCGAAGGCCGAGGTTTGATTCAAGGCGCGCGCCAGATAACCATCTAGCCAGTCGGTGATCGCCGCACCCGCAAATATAGCAGTCGCCGTCAGATTTTTCTGCATCGGCGTCAGCCAGCTGTCGGGCAGATAAAAAATACCGACGAACAGCGGTATGGCCAGAATTCTGAGCCATGTCAGTATGTTAGGAAGGTTATAAAACATAGGATTCCATGCCGTTGCGGCATATTATTTTCATCTATTAATAATCAATTGCTGGGCGTTCGCAAAATCCGGAAAACCGGAAGCTTGCCTGCTGCGAATAACGGCTATAACGGCTGCGCGGCCTTCCGGAGCATTTTGTTATTGTTGTCCATACCGGAAAACCGCAGTCCATTATCAATTAAACGGCTGCATCATATCACTTGTACGTAAGTCCGCATCAAGCAAATAAAGCATGACCGGACATTCAGCCGGCGAAAAAACAGTCGCCGTCAGTGCAGTTCGCGGTAGATTTTCTCCGCCAGTTTCCGGCTGATGCCTTCGGTCTGCGCGAGTTCATCGATGCTGGCATTCTGTACGCCTTTCAGTCCGCCGAAGCGTCCCAGTAATCCCTGGCGGCGCTTGGCGCCGATACCGCTGATATCCTCCAATGTGGAGGCCGTGCGCGCCTTGTTGCGCCGGCTGCGATGCCCCTGGATCGCAAAACGGTGCGCCTCGTCGCGAATCTGCTGAATCAGGTGCAGCGCAGGATGATCATTGGGCAATTGCAGCGGCTTCTCCTGCCCGGGAAAAATCAACTGCTCAAGCCCAGGCCTGCGTGCTTCTCCTTTCGCGATACCCATCAAGCAGGCGTCACCGAAGCCGAGTTCATCGAGCGCTTCCCTGGCGGCATTGACTTGTCCGCGGCCGCCATCGATCATGATCAGATCGGGCAGGCGGCCTTCACCCTGTACGGCTTTCTGATAACGGCGGCTCAGCGCATCACGTATGGCCGCGTAATCATCACCGGGTGTAATGCCTTTGATGTTGAAACGGCGGTACTCGGCATTGCGCATGGCGAACTGATCGTACACCACGCAGGAGGCAACCGTCGCCTCGCCCATCGTGTGACTGATATCGAAACACTCGATGCGCATCAATCCGTTCATGTCCAGCACCTGCTGCAAAGCGGACAACCGTTCCTCCTGGCTGGCCTTGCGGCGCATCAGCTGTTGCAGCGCAAGCCGCGCATTTTCTGCGGCCATTTTCAGCCACATGCGCCGCTCGCCGATAGGATTCTGGTTAATCGTCACTTTATGGCCGGATTGTTCGGACAATAAATCCTCCAGCACTTCACGGTGTACCTCCCGGTCGACAATGATCTGGCTGGGCACGCCGCGATTCAGGTAATGCTGCGCCAGAAACGCTTCGATGACGGAGGACAGATTATAACCGTCGGCATTCTGCGGAAAAAAGCTTTTATCGCCCAGATGGCGTCCGCCTCTGACCATCGCCAGCGTCACGCAGACTCTGCCGTCTTCATCCCCGACGCATGCGACGATATCCGCGTCCATCGCCTTGCCGCTGTCCATGAACTGTTTTTCCCTGATTTTGCGCAGCGCCTGCATCTGATCGCGCAAAACCGCCGCATGCTCGAATTCCAGGTTGTCCGACGCCTGCTGCATCTTCTGTGCGATGCTGTCGATGACCTCGGATTGCTTGCCCTGCAGAAACAGGACTGCGCTCTGCACGTCCTCGCGGTAATCCGTCTGCGAAATCAGGCTGACGCAAGGGCCGCTGCAACGCTTGATCTGATACAGCAGGCAAGGCCGCGTGCGATTCGCGAAAACGCTGTCTTCGCAGGTGCGCAGGCGAAACACTTTTTGCAACAGCTGTATGCTCTCGCGCACCACCCCGGCATTCGGAAACGGCCCGAAATACTGATGCGTTTTTTCCAGCAGACCGCGATAAAACCCGAGCCGCGAATAGTCATGCCCGCTCAGAATGATGTAGGGATAGGTTTTATCATCGCGGAACAGGATGTTGTAACGCGGCTTAAGGCTTTTGATGAGGTTGTTTTCCAGCAGCAGCGCTTCCGCTTCCGAACGCGTCACCGTGGTTTCAATTCCGGTGATATGCGATACCATCAACTGCGTGCGCGGCGCCAGTCCGGTTTTCTGGAAATACGACGATACGCGCTTTTTGAGGTCGATCGCCTTGCCGACATAAATGACCTCGCTCTTTTCGTTCAGCATCCGGTAAACACCGGGCTGCGAAGGCAGATTCCTGCAAAAACCTTTTGCGTCGAATACTGAAACCGGTTTGTCTTCGCTGTTCGTCTGTATCAATCCTTTTCCTGCTTATGCTCTGTGTCTATTGCTGACGCATTCTGTTTATTCTTTCCTGCCGAGCAATTCACCGCCGATTGCCCAGTTCTCGTGCGGCACTTCCTCAAACGTAATATAGGTATACGATTTTGATTTATTCGCCACGCGCGCCAATGTATCGGTGATCTCTTCGGCAATCTGCGCTTTCTGGTCGGTATTCAAAGCACCCGCAACGCGGATATGAATATAAGGCATATCGGTCATTCTCCCTGAACAGTATGATTGGATAAATCGGCGGCAATGCGCGCAAATACCTGCTCGAACATCGCCGCAGTCAGTCTTCTGGTCTGTGTATTGTAGCGGCTGCAATGATAGCTGTCATACAGTTTGAGCGCGCCAGAACGCCCAGCGGCGTGATTCTGTAATGTATGCTCGGCATCATGCGCAAACGGATAATCTTTCGGCCGCAGCCCGAGACTGCGCAGCACCGCCTGGTGCGCAATGGCGCCCAGCGCCAGCAGCGCCCTGCCGCCCTGATGCGCAAATTCGCGGATTTCCGTTTGCAGATAATGATTGCACCGGCGGATTTCATCGGGATTGGGCTTGTTCTGCGGCGGCAGGCACTTTACCGCATTGGTGATGCGGCAATTGATCAGGCGCAGATCATCGTGCCGCGATACCGATTCGGCATGACTGGCAAAACCGAAGCGGTGCAGTGTCTGATACAACAAAATACCGGCGTAATCACCGGTAAACGGGCGTCCGGTGCGGTTCGCACCATGCATGCCGGGCGCCAGTCCGACTATCAGCAACTGTGCGTCACTATCACCGAACGCATTCACCGGCCGCGCGTGGTAATCCGGATAACGCGTCTTCACGGCATCCAGAAACGCCGCCAGCCGTTCGCACTGACGGCAATTCGCCGGTTGCGAAGGAAAATTCGTATTTGGTGTAGAATCTAAAGGCATGGCGCAAAAAATAAACAGTTTAAACGATTGCAGCGTGATTTCCATTACTGATAACGCCACTGCCGGAACCAGTACCGGAATTTCGGCGGGATGCGGATTTCCTGGCAATCACGCAATGCGTACAATCCGTCCGAAATTCAGAAAGATGTTTCTTATCGTTCTGTGGACGCTTTGCACAGGCGCGCTTCTGGCCGGCAACACACCCATTTTAGCGGAATCCTTTCTGATGCCCAAGAAACTCCAGCAAAACGGTTTTGCCACCCTGTCCGCACCGCAAGCCGTAGCGGCGTTTCTCGAGGAACATATCCGGCTGCCCGAGCAGCCGTTTGCCAGCGACATGGCGCAGCGCGCCTTCCTGCGCCGGAGCAAACAGGACATTGAGGAACTGTTGACCACGCAGGGTTATTTTTCGCCTGTCGTCACATTTGGCAAGACCGTCAGAGATGAAACCGAAATTCCGGTAATCCAGGTTGATCCGGGACCGCTGACGCATGTCGAATCCGTACAGATCGAATTTCAGGGCGACATCATCGCCGATGACTCGAAACAGCAAAAAAAATTGCAGCGCTGGCGCAAAAACTGGCCGCTCAAACCCGGCGAACCATTCCGTTCCGCCGACTGGGAAAACGCCAAAGCCGCGCTGCTTGCCGATGTGAGCTATGAAAAATACGCCGCTGCCCGCATCGTCGACAGCGAAGCGGTTGTTGATAAGAAAAACGCAACCGCTGCATTGCATATCGTCATCGACTCGGGCCCTGCATTTTACTTTGGCGAGCTTGAAATTACCGGGCTGGAGCGCTACGACACGGAAATGATCGAAAACTACCGGCCATTCCGCACCGGCGATCCGTACAGCAAGGAACTGATGCATCTGTTTCAAATCGCACTGCAAAGCATTCCGCATTTCGGTAACGTATCCGTCAGCATTCCACCGGACACAGCGAAACACGCCGCCGTACCGGTTTATGTCAGCGTAACCGAAACCAAGGCGCAGCGCATCGCCATCGGCGGCGGTTACAGTTCCAATAACGGCGCGCGCGCGGAGCTGAATTTCAGCAACCACAACTTCCTGCATCGCGCATGGAACTTCAACACCCTGCTGCGCCTGGAGCAAAAACGGCAGACATTTCTGACCGGCATCAGTACGCTGCCTGATCAGAACAACATTTACTACGCCGCCAGCGCCAGTCTGCAAAGAACCGACATCAGGGATCTCGTCACGGTGCGCCAGCGCGTCGACGCCGCACGCATTTATCAAACACGCAACCTTCAGCGGCAATACGCACTGAGCTGGCAGCGCGAGGAAAAACGCCCTGACGGCGCGATCAATCAGACCAACGAAGCACTGGCGTTCGACTGGCGTTTCCGCTACAACGTTGTCGACGACCCGGTCAATATCCGGCGCGGCAACATTTCGGAAGTCCGCATCGGCGGCGGCGCCGAACTGATTTTCTCCGATCAGGATTTTATCCGCACCTATGGCCGCCAGCAAAACTGGTGGCCGGTCGGCAAAAACGGCGTTATCTATCTGCGTGGCGAAGCCGGTTATACCTTTGCCGATTCGCGGTTCGGCATTCCGCAGGAATACCTGTTCCGCGCCGGCGGCATCCAGTCGGTGCGCGGCTATGACTTCCTGAGCCTGGGCGTGCAGGAAGGCAATGCCATTGTCGGCGGCCGCGCCATGGCGACCGGAACAATCGAATACACTCACTGGTTCCTGCAGAACTGGGGCGCCGCCGCGTTCGTCGATGCGGGCAGCGCAGCCGACAACATCAAGGATATGCATCTGTTCGTCGGTTATGGCATCGGCCCGCGCTGGCGCAGTCCGGCGGGTCCGCTGGCGCTGGATCTGGCGCGGTCGCATGAAACCGGCACGTTGCGCGTGCATTTTTCAATGGTGGTCAATTTCTGATGACAACGCCGGACAATCTCAATCAGCAGAATCCCACCACCAGCACCATCAATGCTGCTGATTCCGTCAGCAATCCGCCGCAGCGGCGTCGATGGCGCATACTGAAATTTTTTTCAGGCATTATGCTTGCCGTGCTGATCGCGGTTACCGGCGGCGGTTACTGGATTCTAAATACGCCGTCCGGCGTGCAATGGCTGCTGACCGCGATTCAACGCGCCAGCAATGATGCGGTGCAATTCGAAGCAGTCAGCGGCAGCGCCGCGGCGCTGCACATCGGCAAAGTGAATTTTGCCGATGCATCCACGCAAATCGCCATCGATCAGTTTGAACTGCGCTGGTCGCCACACCGGCTGCTGGCCGGAAAACTACTGATCCACGCGTTCGGCGCGCAATCCATCGCCCTGCACAGCGCGCCATCGGAAGAAGAAACCGTGATACCCGAAGATTTGTCCCTGCCGGTTGAACTGACTATCGAGCGCCTGCACATCGGCGCGCTGCATATCTATACCCTCGACGGCGAGCCACCTGAAACCCGGCAACCCGACTTCTCCCTGAGCGGCGTATCGCTGCGCCTGGATAGCCATGCGCGGCAACATGCAATCAGCCGCCTCGCGTTGAATTCCACATTCGGCGCTCTACAGGCCATGGGATCTATTGAAACCGCCCCGCCGTTCCGGCTGCGCGCCATGCTGCGACATGATGCGTCGGAAAAATGGGGCGTCACACAGGCTGCCGTCAGCGGAACGCTGGAGCAACTGAACCTTAAGCTGCATCACCAGCTTCAATCAGGCAATGCACCCATGCAGGGCTATATCGATATACAACTGCAACCGTTCGCGCCGGAACCGGTGGAAATGGTGACCGCGTTCAAAGCCGCTGTTACCGGTTTCAATCCGGCGGCTTTGTTCCCGGACACACCGCAGGCCAGTATTTCGATGCATACCGATCTTCACCGGAACGCGGAAAGCCGGCTCGAAGGCAAGTTGACGCTGATCAACCGGATGACAGCTCCGCTCGATCGGGACGGATTGCCACTGGCCGCTTTCCGTACAGCGGTTCTACTGGATGCAAAAACACTGAAACTGGACAGACTTGCAATACGACTTGCGGGCAATGCCCGCATCTCGGGCAACGCCGCATGGCATTTCAACGAAAAATACGGACTGGCCGCACTGGATATCGGCAATTTGAATCCCGCCGCCATCGATACGACCATGCAGGCCGCCGGAATAAACGGCACGCTCCGTTTGACCGGCGACGCGAATCAGCAGCGCATCGAAGCGCGTCTGCGCGATCAATCGCTGAAGCTGCCGGAATCATTGAAACTCGATCTGACCGCCGTGCACAGCGCCAACCGGATTGCGCTGGAGCATGTCAATCTGAGCCGCGGTCAATCCAGCCTGACCGGCATGGGCGAATTGAACCTGCCCGATGCGGCGGCAACCGGCGAAGCGCTGCCGTTCCGTTTCACTGGTCAGCTTAAGCAATTCAATCTCGCCGATTTCATCCAAGGTTATGAATCCCGCTTGAACATGAAACTGGCCCTGACCGGAAACTGGTCTCCCGAACTGGCCGGCACGCTCGATTACCGGTTTGAGGAAAGCCGCTTCAACCGTCAGCCCGTCGATGGCAAAGGCCGGATCGAGTTTACGCAGCTGCCGTCCTCCACCATCGCTATCGTCAGCGCCGCTGACCTTCAAATCGGATCAAACCGGATTCAGGCGCATGGCAAATACGGCAAACCCGGCGATGCGCTGACCCTGCAAATTACCGCACCCGCGCTGGATCAAACCGGATTCGGCGTATCCGGCGCGCTCCAGGCGTACATCGAGCTGCGCGGCGTCATTGACAAGCCTGCGGTTGATTTTGACATCAGCGGCGAACAATTGGCGCTGCCGGGCGAGCAGTCTGTCGGCCATCTGGCGGCGCGCGGCAGGCTGCATCCCGACACGCTGGCGCTGGCGCTCTCGGCTGATCGGATCCGTTCCGCGAACAAAACGCTGCTTGAACAGATCCACCTCAAAGTGGATGGCCAGACAGCGCAGCACACGATACAAGCCGAACTGCGCATCGACCAGACACAATCCGTTACCCTGCAAGCCAATGGCAGCCTGTTCGGGCATGACCGGCAGCAAACCACGCCGTACTGGAAAGGAACAATCACGCATCTGGCTGTCAGCGGACAACTGCCCGTGCAACTGCAAACACACGCCGCATTGACGCTCGCCGACGACAAAATAACGCTCGACAACGCGCGGTTTTCCGTTGCGGGTGGCGAGGCCAGCATCGACACCGCGCGCTGGTCGCCGCAAAAATGGCAAAGCCGCGGCCATTTCTCCAGCATCGCGGTTCATCCAGGCAGTGATCTGATCGCCAAGGAAGACATTCTGCGGCTGCGCGGGCAATGGGATATTCAGGCGCAAGGACAACTCACCGGTGACATTGAAGTAATGCGGGAACAGGGCGACTGGTTCCTGCCCGGAGAACTGCCGCACGCCATCGGCCTGCAAAACCTGCGTCTGCATGCCAGCGCGGACAATGGCCAGCTGACCGGCCAGCTCGATCTGGCAAGCGAGCATCTTGGCCAGATGGCCGCCAGCATAACGCTGCCCATAACCGCTTCCGCCAGCAATGATTTTTTCCCGCCGCACACTGCGCTCAATGGCGCGTTAAGCCTGAAGTCAGCCGATTTATCCTGGCTGGATAATCTGGCCGATAGCGCGATACACGCTGGCGGCATGGTTGAAATGGAAGCCGCCATTTCCGGTACGCTCGAAAATCCGGCATTACAGGGCCGTATCACCGGAAAAGAACTGGCGCTTGCACTGCCCGACGAAGGATTGAATCTCAACCAAGGCCAGCTGGCGGCGCGGTTTGATCAATCGGCGCTGCATATTGAGCAACTCCGCTTTATCTCGCCGTATGAAGCGCCGCCTAAAGATCGTTTGCTGAGAAAACTGAAACTCGAAGAAAAAGCGGGGTCTATCGAAATCACCGGCACGCTCGGATTCACCGACAATACACACCAGCTCGCCGTCGCGCTCGACCAAGTCTATCTCGTGCACCCGCCGCATTACTGGATCGCCGCTTCCGGCAACAATACCGCGACCATGTCCAGCAATGTTCTCGACATCAAAGGCGAAATCACCGCTGACGCCGGCCTCATCACGCAGCCACCGGCAACCCGACCGCAACTTGCCGACGACATTGTAGTAGCGGATGACACGGCGGAATCAGCCGACGGCACGGGAATCGGCACACAGTCCTCGATTGTCAATTTGAGCGCGACGCTTAATCTCGGCAAACAGTTCTTCCTGCGCGTCGCGGGACTCGAGGGACAACTCGACGGCAGCCTGCGATTACAGAACGATAAACAAGGCACGTTAAGCGCGATCGGCTCCATCACCACAAAAAACACCAGCTACAAAGCCTACGGCCAGAATCTGACGGTAGAACGCGGTATCGTCAATTTTTACGGCCCGCTCGACGATCCGGGGCTGAATGTACGGGCCGTCCGTAAAGGGCTTGAAGTTGAAGCCGGCGTGGAAGTTGCCGGCACCGTGCGACACCCCCAGATTAAACTGGTGTCGTCACCGAACGTACCCGACACCGAGAAACTGTCATGGATTGCACTGGGCCGCGCGCCCGATGTCAGCGGGCTGGACACATCCCTGCTGATGACTGCCGCGAATTCCATTCTCGGCGGACAATCCGGCTTCGGCGTGACCGATCGGATTCGGGATTTGTTTGGCTTTGATGAATTTTCTTTCCGCCAGGGCAGCACTCCAGGCAGTACGCAGACCACCGGCCAGGCTGCGACGCAGATCAGTCCCTTCGCCAATCCCTATGCATTTGCTGGCAGTACGCTGGGCGGACAGATCGGCACCATCGGCAAGCGCATTTCCTCTCGCGCCTATCTGAGCTACGAACGCGGCATTACCGCAGCCACCGCAGGCATCACCAAACTGACCTACACCCTGACGCCCAGCATTACAGTAGTCACCCAGGCCGGCGAGGACAGCGCGATGGATCTGTTTTACACCTTCCGGTTTGATTAGCAAACAGACTATTGAAGCACGAGACGCGAATCAGCGAAGCGCATTGCATCATTATGTAGTTGTTTTATATTTGAGACTCAATTAGCCATGCAAAGCTTCGCTTTACCGGTGGATAGCGTTGCGCTGATGCACTCTGCATGCTTATTGTGCGATATAACGCAGGGCACGATGATTGCAGGGCAGTCACCAAAAAACGCCAGCATACAGGACAACTTCAGCGCAGGTATAACTGGATGCGCTCAATGTCCAACAAAGATCTGGGACTGACGGATTTCACCTCTGCATGCATCAATGACTGCCACGGTTTATCCACAATAATCAATAAAGCATTTCTCACCAGTCTTGTGTGCCTGACGCATGGAACGTTTTTGCTTTTTCAGCCAGCGACGTTAACGGCCCAGTATTGCGCGTAACTGTAGCATGGGATGCGCAGTTGTGTATTCTTTCCGCAGTAACCGCCTGACATGCCTTTATGTTTGAATTCCTGGTCAAGTTGAACCGGAATATGCAATCGCTTCTTTTACGCCCGCCGCAACGGTCGGATACCGCAGTGTCACATGCAACTCTTTTTTCATACGCGCGTTGCTGATGCGTCTTGATTCATTCATAAAGGACAACATACCCGGAGAAATTTGGCCTGCTACCTGATCACGCGGAATGCGCGGTGGGCGAGGCAAATTGAAATGGTCGGCGACAAGATCGAAATAATCACCCATTTTCATTTGCGTATCATCTGTTGCATTATAGACCCGGCCAGACTTACCATACCGGATCGCAGCACAAATAATCCGCGCAAGGTCATCAGCGTGAATGTGATTGGTATAGCCATCATCCTGAGTGGTAAATGCCGGAATACCCTCATAAATTCTTTTCAATGGCAGGCGATCACCGGCATAAATGCCGGGAACGCGCAATATCGAAACCGGAATATGGTTACGCCTGCCCCATGCACGTACCTGGTTTTCAGCGCTTACCCGTCGAACAGATCTTGCGTTAAACGGATTCAGGCACCTGGTTTCATTGATTATTTCACCCTGACAATCACCATAGACACCGCTGGTGCTGATATAGACAAGTTGTTGTGGTAGAATTTTGGATTTGCCCTTTGTCCATTTTGTCAATGCAGCAAGCAGATTCGCCGTGCGCGTGTCGCGCGCTCCATGATTCGGCGGCGGCGCCAGGTGTATGATGGTTTGCGCGATACCTGCGAGTTTCTTCAGACTGCTGCGCCGATCAAGATCGCCCGCGATTGCACTGACACCGAACGAACGGAATGGACGTGCTTTATCCGGATGACGAAACAAACCAAAAACTCGATATTTCTCTTGCAGAAGCGGTGCGATTCGTAAGGCGATATCGCCACAACCTATCATGAGCACAGTTTTTTTCATTTAAGCTTTTTATCTCTTTTCTCTAATTTTCAATTCATTCTGCAGTTCAATGACGCACAAAATCATTATAAAACCCAGTGAACATGTTCTGAATACCGCGCCCGGAGAAACCATATTACAGGCAGCATTGCGCGAGAGCATTTCTCTGCCTTACGGTTGCCGTAACGGATCATGCGGTGTCTGCAAAGGTAAAATCTTACAAGGCGAAGTTGATTATGGTCACCATGACGAAGAAACACTGACAGACGAAGAAAAACAAGCCGGCATGGCCTTGTTTTGTTGCGCCGAACCGCTGTCAGACCTGGTGATCGAATGTCATGAAATCAGCGCCATCAAGGACATAGAAATCAAAACACTACCCGCCCGGGTTGCGAACCTGGAGCGTATTGCGCCGGATGTCATGCTCGTCTCCTTGAAATTGCCTGCCAATCAACGATTACAGTTCATGGCGGGACAGTATATCGATATCCTGCTCAAGAACGACAAGCGCCGCAGCTTCTCTCTCGCCAATGCACCACATGACGACGACGTACTGCAGTTACATGTGCGTAATTATCCCGGCGGCGTGTTTACCGAACAAGTTTTCACCACGATGAAAATCAAGGACATTCTTCGCTTTGAGGGACCATTGGGCTCATTCTTTCTGCGCGACACACCGCCTGATGTGCCGATTATTTTCTTAGCCAGTGGAACAGGGTTTGCACCGATAAAAAGCATACTTGAGCATGTTTTTTATCAGGAAAGCAACAAAGATGACTTGCATACCATGACGCTTTACTGGGGCGTGCGCAACAAGGCGGATCTGTATCTGCTTGATCTGATCGCGCAATGGCAGCAACAGCATAAGAATTTTTCGTTTATTCCAGTGCTGTCCGACGCCTTGCCTGAAGATGATTGGACCGGCAGGACAGGTTTCGTTCACGAAGCCGTTTTACAGGACCATGCGACACTGGAGAACTACAAGGTTTATGCCTGCGGCTCTCCAGTTATGGTCAAAGCGGCTTATCAGGATTTCACGGCGTTGCGCAATCTACCCAAAGATAGTTTCTTCTCTGATGTTTTTACCCCTTCGAACAACAGTACGCCATAGTTAAGCAATTCTTGATTTAGTTGCTCATTTTTTTTTCAATGTGAGTTCTACTGCTTTATTGTAGTTATCCATAGCCATCTCATGCTTGCCCAGTTTCTCATTCAGTTGCGCCAGCGCAAAATAAGCCGCCGTACTCGGTTCGACTGAAATACTCGCTTCCAGGTAATTCTGCGCCTTGCCCCAAAGCTCGCAGTGCGTGCACAGCTTACCCAGCGTCAGCAACAGGCCAGCATTGTTCGGCTGCGCCTTGAGCCAAAGTTCCGCACATTCGATCTGCCGGTTGACATGATAATTGAGGCATTCGGCATAAAGCGCTATCAGCTCGGCATTCCATTCGTTCTGCACATTCTGCTCAATTATTTTATGCGCCATGGCACATTCACCCAGCGCGATGTAAGCACGCACGGCCGCGGCCGCCAGCTGGCTATTGCTTTGTTCATGCTCGGTCAGGCCAAACCAGTACTTATTCAAAGACTCCAGATCAGAGCCTTTGCGCTTAAAGTTTTCGACATGCGCTTCATTTCTTATTTTCTCGAAATAATCCCTGTTAAGCGGATGGCGATGGATCAGAATCCCGGATATTTCCAACACTGCATCCCAGTTCTTAACTTGCCTCTGTGCCTCCATCTCCAATTGCAAAACCAATGTAGGCTGCAACCCGCCGGTTTCATACAATTTCTCGAAAGTGTTCAAAGCTTCCTCGTAGCGGCCTTCCTTTATCAGCAGATCAATTTTGGATGTCAGCCGCAATGCTTTTTCATCGGATGTATCGTCTTCGGCGCCGCGCAAAACCGTATCGCATGTGGCTTTATCACCCAGCTCATACGCCGAACGCGCCGCCACAACGGCATTGATTGATCGAATCAAAGATTCATTCGCAAGCTTGAAGCCTTTTTTCGCATATTTCCTGGCCAGCGCATAATCACCCGCAAAAAATGCCTGTAATCCATTCATCATCAGCGATTCCGATCTAATCGCGCGCAGATTCAACAATCCACCCAGCATGCGGATCAGAATATAAAACACAAAAAAAACCGCCAGAACGCCTGCAATCGCGTAATCCAGCGGTATTTCCTGTTTCTCGTACGGTGGTATTTCCACCATCATCGTGCCCGCACTATATTCATCAACAGCAAGCGTTACGGCAACAGCAGCAGCAAACAGCACTAACACCCAAAGTATCAGTCTCATATTCTCCCCCTTTAAAATATTGGAGCCGATAATTGTATTGCCTATTGCATCCGGATTGGCTGATTCAACGCGGTTATCCGATAAATCATGCAATATTAGAACATGTTAACTATAGGTCCAAAGTTTTTCATTATTGTATTCGAATTCACCAACAACCTATTATCATAAAAAATGCAGTACTCCGATTGCATAAGCCTCAATAATCCCTGACATCACGGTGTGAATGTACAGATTTTTTTCACATCACTTTCCTCAACCACCAAAACCATTTCCGATCAATTGAGTAGCAGGAGCTTTCTCTGCACTGAAATATTCCCGCAAACTCTGAATAATGCCTTCATCTGCAGCCATTGTTGTCAAAATCACTTTTGTCAATCCGGCCTCCCTTGCATACCCGGCAATACGTTCATGAGCGGTGAATACGGGTGTCTCCTTCAGCAATTGTTGGCCAAGCCGGCCAATAATGTCAAATAAATTATGCAATCCTTCGCTGCTTGTGATAATAACAGCATTTATCCGGCCATGTGACCAGTTTGACAGCAATTCTGTCGTATCCACATCAGGCTTGCCACGACAGTAGCATTCCGCGTAGTCCAGAATTGCTCCGCGCTGCTTCAGCGTATCACCCAATAGCGGCCTGCCGCCATTTCCCCGGAAAATCACAATTCGCTTTCCGGAAACCTGTTGCAGCGCTTCGTGCTCAAGCAAAGCTTCACTGTCGTACCGACCGGCTGGCACAATGACATCCTCAATGCCATATTCCCTAAGTGCATCAGCGCTGCCTTTGCCAACCACAGCGATTTTCATTTGCGAAGGCAGGGAACGTGCAGCCCGAATCAATTGCATCGTTTTGTGCACAGCATTCGGACTGACAAAAATACACAGATCGTATTCTTCAAGCCGTTCGATGCATTTCATCACAGATGTTTTGTCCTTCACATCGGATATAACCAGCACGGGAAAAATAACAGGATTGCCACCGAGACTGCGAATGCCTTTGGCCAGGATTGCACTCTGGTGTTCCGGTCTGGTCACCAGAACACTGACGCCCTCAAGCGGTCTGGCTTCGCCATTCATTTCTCTGCGCACCTTTCACCAGCCGCTCGCCGGAACAATATCCGCCAGAATTTTATCGGCACCTTGCGCAATCAGATTTTGCGCCATTTCTTTACCCAGCGCTTCGCCTTTTTCAGGCGCCCCGGTTAACGTGGTGCTCACCATCCGCCTGCCATCAGGACTGGCGACAAATCCGCGTAATTTCAGCTTATCGCCTACCATCTCACCGAATGCGCCCAAGGGTATCTGGCAACTGCCGCCCAGCACACGGCTCATCGCACGCTCAGCCTTAACACAGTACGCAGTCTGCTGATGATGCAGCGGTTGCAGTAACGCAACCAGATCCGGCCGGTCTTCTCGACACTCGATGCCTAGCGCGCCCTGCCCCACGGCGGGCAGACTTTGCTCGGGACTCAATAAAGCGGTAATCCGTTCCGACAACCCCAACCGCTTCAATCCCGCTGCCGCCAGAATGATCGCCGCATACTGTCCTTCATCCAGCTTACGCAGGCGGGTTTGCACATTACCGCGCAACGGCTTGACCTGCAAATGCGGAAACTGCGCGCGCAGCTGGCTTTCCCGCCGCAAACTGGATGTGCCCACTACGCTGCCCGGCGGCAACGCTTCAAGATGCTGATAATGATTGGAAACAAATGCATCACGCGGATCTTCACGTTCGGTAATGACAGCCAGCTCAAACCCTTCGGGCACATTCATTGGCATATCTTTCATCGAATGCACTGCAATATCGGCGCGATTTTCTTCCAGCGCCTGCTCCAGCTCCTTGATAAAAAGCCCCTTACCACCAATTTTAGACAAAGACTGATCCAGAATCTGGTCTCCCTTTGTCGTCATACCGAGTATGTCTACTTCGGTTTGCGGGTATAATTGCATTAATTGTTGCCGGATAAATTTTGCCTGCCACATGGCAAGAAGACTTTCTCTTGATGCGATAACAATTCTCTGTGGAATAAAATTTTGTAAGCTGGACATTAAAGAAACAAAATAAAAATTATTACAAAAAACAATGTATAGGGTCATTCTAGCATGACTGCTGTCGAGTTGGATAAACTTGAGGGGGCTCTAAAAATTTCAGGATTTTAAATAAAAAATGAGCAAGGCAAGGCGAGAACAAAAAATGCTGGTACAACATATGGCTGATATGCAGGGAAGTATTTTTTGTGAACAACGACGTATTGTAATGAAACGGGGTAAGCAGGCAATCCGCAAAACCGATGCTCGCAAATGTGGATTTTTAGAGATACCCTTGAATCAACCTGGATTAGCTGAGTATAAACAGTACATTTAAACTAAAGGTGAAGTAGCGCTATGCATATAGTAGGTTTGGATAATCATTTCGAAAAAGAATCCCATGATGATAAGGATTGGCCGCTTCGAGAAGATATTCGTTTTTTGGGCCGCATGCTTGGAGATACACTGCGGGAACAGGAAGGTGAAAAAGCGTTTGATCTGGTAGAAGAAATCCGGCAGACTGCAATCCGCTTTCACCGTGAACAGGATCCCCAGGCGCGCCAGAAACTGGACCAGATTCTCGCCGAACTGAGCATCAGGGCAACTACAGTCGTAGTCCGTGCGTTTACTTACTTTTCACAACTTTCCAATATCGCCGAAGATGTACATCACAACCGGCGTCGCCGCGCGCACTTACGCGCCGGATCCCCGCCACAGGCCGGCAGTGTAACACTGGCGCTGGAACGGGTATTGAAAAATGGCATTGACAATAAAACGCTGGCGAAATTTTTTGCCAAAGCGATTGTTTCGCCCGTGCTGACAGCGCACCCGACGGAAGTGCAGCGCAAAAGTATTCTTGACTGTCAGCTGACCATCGAGCGTTTGTTGCGAGAACGCGCCTATACCGAGCTCACACCGAATGAAATGCGGCAGAACGAAGAAAATCTACGCGCCATGATACAAATTTTATGGCAGACGCGCGTACTGCGTTCAGTTCGCTTATCGGTGCACGATGAAATCGATAATGGCCTGACGTATTACAACTACACTTTTTTATCGCAGGTACCCTATATTTATGCCAAGATTGAGAATTTACTGGAACGGCACATGGGAGACGACGCGCCCTATGTTCATTCTTTCTTACGCATAGGCAGCTGGATAGGCGGCGACCGTGACGGCAATCCGTTTGTCACGCACCAGGTATTGCTGTATGCCATCGAAAGTCAATCGGCCCTGGCATTGGACTATTATATTACGGAGGTTGAGAGGATCGGCAGCATCATGAGCCTGGCCGAACGTTTGGTGGACATTACCGATGAACTCGAAGAACTTGCCGCATCATCTCCCGATATTCCCGCCTGCCGCATTGACGAACCTTATCGGCGCGCATTTATCAGCATGGGCGCACGCCTTACAGCGACCTGCCAGCATTTAGGGCATACCCCGAAACAAAAGGAATTGTTCGGTTCAGCGGAACCCTATGCCGACAGCGCGGAATTCGTGCATGATCTCGATGTAATTATCACGTCGCTCAAACAACATAAATCCAATTGGATTGCGCGCGGCGCCCTGCGTAACCTGCGGCGCGCAGTGGATGTTTTCGGATTTCATCTCGCGCCGCTGGACATGCGCCAGCACAGCAAAGTGCACGAGCAAGTCGTCGCCGAGCTTTACGAACTTGGCACGCATCACAGCAATTATCTGGAAATGTCCGAAAATGACCGTATTCAATGGTTGCTCACGGAAATCAGCAGCCCACGCCCATTACTCTCACCGTATCTCGAATATTCCGAATCCACGCAAAGTGAACTGCGTATTCTGCAAAAAGCAGCGGATATCCATCGGCGTTTCGGGCATGCCGCAATACCCAATTACATCATTTCGATGACAACGCACATCATCAATGTGCTCGAAGTCGCGCTGCTGTTGAAAGAAGTCGGATTGTTACAGGCAGGTGAAAGTCCGCGTCTCGGATTAAACATCATTCCGCTGTTTGAAACCATTGCTGATTTGCGCAGTTGCGGCACGATCATGGATCAATTATTTTCACTGCCTTATTACAGGAAACTGTTGGCTTCACGGAATAACATACAGGAAGTCATGCTCGGCTATTCCGACAGCAACAAGGACGGCGGCTTCATAACCTCCAATTGGGAAATTTATAAGGCAGAACTTGAATTGACCAAAGTTTTTGCCAGACACAATATCGAATTAAGGCTTTTTCACGGCCGCGGCGGTACGGTCGGACGCGGTGGCGGCCCCAGCTATCAGGCCATTATGGCGCAACCGCCCGGCAGTGTTAATGGACAAATCCGCGTGACCGAACAAGGCGAAGTCATCAGCAGCAAATATGCTGAACCGGAAATCGGCAGACGGAATCTTGAAACACTGGTTGCCGCAACAATCGAGTCCACGCTGCTCGGTCATGATCCGATTGGCGATAAAGCGCCGCGCTATTACCAGACCATGGAAAAACTGGCGCAACTCTCGCTCTCTGCTTACCGTAGTCTGGTTTTTGAGACGCCTGGATTCAAGCAGTTTTTTCTTGAATCGACACCAATTCACGAGATTGCAGGATTACATATCGGCAGCCGTCCCGCCTCACGCAAACCATCAGATGCAATCGAAGACCTGCGCGCCATTCCGTGGGTATTCAGCTGGGGACTTAATCGCACCATGATACCCGGCTGGTACGGCTTCGGTTACGCGATCGAGACTTTTGTGCAGGAGGACCAGGAAGGAACGGGATTGGCACTGCTGCAGGAAATGTACAAAACCTGGCCATTCATGCAAACCCTGTTATCGAATATGGACATGGTATTAGCGAAAACCGACATGGGTATTGCTTCGCGTTATGCTGAGCTGGTAACGGATGAGACATTGCGCAACCAGATATTTGGCCGTATTCACGAAGAATGGAAGCGTTGCAGCAAATGGCTCTTTGCCATCACCGGCAATACGGAGCTGTTACAGGACAATCCGACGCTGGCGCGCAGCATCCGGAATCGGATGCCTTATATCGATCCGTTGAATCATCTGCAGGTTGAGCTTTTGCGACGTTACCGTTCCGGCGAAGACAGTGATGAAATAAAACGTTCAATACATCTCACCATCAACGGCATTACATCGGGATTAAGAAACAGTGGCTGAGGCGACTCATACTTTCCGGCAAATATCTGTGAGAACATTTTTATGCGCACCAAACAATTCATATTTCTATTGCTGATTAGTGTTTTTGCACATCCGCTGTCAGCCTCGCTTTCGATTGAATTCTGGCAGACATCTTCCGGAGCGCGTGTATACTTTGTGGAAAATCATGCACTGCCAATGCTGGATATCAGTGTCGAATTCGCTGCCGGCAGCAGCATGGATACGAAGGAAAAATCCGGCACGGCCAGTTTGACACAGCATTTATTGAATCTTGGCGCTAAAGATCTGTCCGAAGATGATATCGCGAATGCACTGGCAGATGTCGGCGCACAACTCGGCGGGCATTTTGACGCCGACCGCGCTGGCTTGACATTACGCACATTGAGCAGCGATCGCGAACGCAAACAGGCGCTCGAAATTTTCGCAAGTATACTGCAGCGCCCAGAATTTCCAGACAACATTCTCTCACGCGAGAAAACCCGGATTATCGCCAGTATCCGGGAAGCAGGCACAAAACCCGGTTATATCGCTGATCGCACGCTCATGCACATGCTTTATGGCGATCACCCGTACGCCATGAATGATTCCGGAGAAATTGAAACCATTGAAACGATTCACCGCAGTGATCTGGTTTCCTTTTATCAAAAGCATTATGTCGCAAAAAATGCCATCATTGCCATCATTGGCGACATAGACAAACAGGAAGCGATCCGGATTGCCGACACGCTGACGCATAATCTTCCCCGATCTTCAACGCGGGACAAATACGCAGTGATACCCCCGGTAAAAAATCCCGAAGGTGGCATTGAGAGACTACCGCATCCCGCAACCCAAAGTCACATACTGCTGGCGTACCCCGGAATCAGCAGAACTGACCCGGATTATTTTCCACTCCTGGTCGGCAACTATATCCTGGGTGGCGGTGGCTTCGTGTCACGTCTGATGGAGGAAATCCGCCAGAAAAGAGGGTTGGCTTATAGTGTTCAGAGTTTTTTCGCACCATTGAAAGAAAAAGGACCTTTTAAGATCGGACTGCAAACACGGAAAAACCAATCTGAAGAAGCGCTTCTCTTAACGCAGGGAGTGCTGCGGGATTTTATTGCCGGCGGCCCGACGGAACAGGAGCTGCTGGCTGCCAAACAGAATATTATTGGCGGCTTCCCGCTGCGCCTCGACAGCAACAAGAAGATTCTGGGATATCTTGCCATGATAGGTTTTTATTACCTGCCATTAACTTATCTGGACGATTATTTAAAAGCGGTGGATACGGTTACGGTTGATCAGATCAAAGATGCGTTTCAGCGCCGCATAGACCCGGAAAAAATGGTCGCAGTCATTGTCGGCGCACCGGAAACAACCGGCGATTAAATCAAAATTCCGCTCTTCTTTTCACATGACTTCGTATTCAGGCAGGATTCGCATTATCAGCGGTCGATGGCGAAGCCGCATCATTACTTTTCCAATGCATGCCGATTTACGCCCAACCCCCGACAGAGTTCGCGAAACGCTTTTTAACTGGCTCGGACAGGATCTGACAGGCCTCAACTGTCTTGATCTTTTTGCCGGCAGCGGTGCGCTTGGGTTTGAAGCCGCTTCCCGTGGTGCCGCAAATGTAGTAATGATAGAATCCGGCAGCAGCGCGCATCGGGCATTATCGGAAAATAAAGCCAAACTGAAGGCGGATTCAATCGAACTGATCAAAATGGATGCATCCGTTTTTTTGATTACCGATACACGAAAATTTGATATCGTCTTTCTCGACCCCCCTTACCAGATGGACATATTGCCGAAAATATTACCCATGCTGCCGCCGCTTCTGACCGAAGATGCCCAGGTTTATCTTGAGACTCAACATTCCTGCGATCTCGAGAAAAACTTACAGTGCTGGCATACCCGGCGCAAGGGAAAGGCGGGCAAAGTGAATTATTATCTTTTGGAATTGAACCGAGACCAGAACAATCATGGATAAAGCCGTTTATCCGGGGACTTTCGATCCTATCACGCGTGGCCATGAAGATTTGGTCAGGCGCGCTGCACGTATTTTTGATCAGGTTACTGTTGCCATTGCCGTCAGCAGTCCTAAAAAACCATTTTTTACACTCGATGAACGCGTCGATATGGCCCGGCAGGTTCTGTCCGATTGTCCGAATGTCAGCGTTACTGCATTCTCGGGTCTGCTGATGAATTTTCTAAGGCAGCATAATGCCCGCATTATTTTGCGCGGCCTGCGGGCCGCTTCCGATTTTGAATATGAATTTCAGATGGCTGGCATGAATCGCAGCATGCACCCGGATGTCGAAACGCTGTTCATGACACCCAGCGAACAATACATGTTCGTGTCCGCGACAATCGTACGCGAAATTGCGCTACTTGGCGGAAAAGCCGATAAATTTGTACATCCTTACGTGGCGCAGCACTTGCGGCATAAAATAGCAAAACAGCAAGATCAGAGATGAGGTAAAAATGGCATTAATCATAACGGACGAATGTATCAATTGTGACGTGTGCGAACCCGAATGCCCAAATGGCGCGATATCTCAGGGTGAGGAAATTTACGTTATTGATTCAAGGAAATGCACTGAATGTGTTGGCCACTATGACGTCCCGCAATGCGTTGAAGTTTGCCCAGTCGACTGCATTGTTATCAATCCGGATTGCGTCGAGAGCACAACACAGCTTCAAGCCAAATATCAGGCACTAATGGCGGAAAAATAATCCCGGTATCTCAATCAGGCTTGATAGACACTCATGACGCATGTACAGGATTTTGCGCCAGATTCCATCGCGCCCGAACTGTAAAGCCGCGCGCCAATTCGTTTTGATATCCATGAACGGCCTGCAAGCGTAAAGCGCCGGCCAAAGCAATCATCGCGCCATTGTCTGTACAAAACTCCAGCTGTGGATAAAAAACTGCTGCGCCGGCAGCCCCGGCCTTTTCAGAGAGATGGTAGCGTAATTGTTTATTCGCGCCCACTCCACCGGCAACAACCAATTGACTTAACCCTGATTCTGCAAGCGCGGCTAACGCCTTCCCGGTCAGTACGGTAACCACTGCATCCTGAAATGCCCACGCGATATCGGCATATGTCTGCGGATCTTCCAGTTGTTGATGAATTAAAGTCAGCACTGCGGTTTTCAGACCGCTGAAACTGAAATTGAAATCACCGCTATGCAGCATGGGGGAAGGCAACTTGAATCGTCCCGGGCGGCCCCGCTCAGCAAGTATAGATAACGCCGCGCCTCCAGGATATCCCAATCCGAGCAGCTTGGCCGTTTTATCAAAAGCCTCGCCCGCGGCATCATCGACCGTTTCTCCCAGCAATTGATATTGCCCCACTCCATCAACCCGCATTAGCTGCGTATGGCCGCCGGACACCAGTAACGCAATGAATGGAAACTGCGGCGCCGGTGTTGACAGCAGTGGTGATAACAAATGACCTTCCAGATGATGAATACCGATAACTGGAATGTTCAATGCAAAACCCAGCGCTGCACCAACACTGGCACCGACCAGCAATGCTCCGGCCAGCCCCGGCCCTTGTGTATAAGCAATCGCATCAATAGCGCTGAGTGTGCGATTCGCATCCGACAAAACCTGCCGCATCAAAGGCGCAATACGGCGAATATGATCTCTTGAAGCAAGCTCCGGAACAACGCCACCATATTCCCGGTGCATCTCGATCTGGGAGTGCAATGCGTGGCTCAACAGGCCCTGTGCATTATCGTACAAGGCAACACCGGTTTCATCGCATGAAGTTTCGATACCCAAAACAATCATTTCAAAATCATCATAGTCACATGATCCTGCATATATGGTATAATTAAAGGCTTTTTTTAATACGTAAGTTAACGAATCTGCCTTGAATTTCCGGGGTGGATTTTTTATTTAATTTTGTATTCTATAATAACTGGAGATAATTTTTATTTATGACCACGATAAAAGTCAAAGAAAATGAGCCTTTTGAAGTTGCAATGCGCCGCTTTAAACGGTCGATTGAGAAAACCGGCTTATTAACTGAATTGCGTGCGCGCGAGTTTTATGAAAAACCGACAGCTGAACGTAAGCGCAAACTGGCCGCAGCGGTTAAACGCAACTACAAACGACTGCGTAGTCAATTGCTACCACCCAAGCTCTACTGAAGTAAGCTTTCTCCATTTGACTGTGTGTTATAAAAAAAATCCAGGGACGATGCGCACGTATCGACCTCCAGATAAATTCCATCATGAGCTTGAAACAAAAAATTACCGATGACATGAAAGTCGCTATGCGCGCCGGAGAAATTAAAAAGCGCGATACAATACGCCTGCTGCAAGCCGCCATCAAGCAGAAAGAAGTTGATGAACGGATTGAAATTGATGACGCGGTAATTATTGCTATAATCGAGAAAATGATTAAACAGCGCAAGGATTCAATTGCGCATTATGAAGCCGCAAAACGCCATGATCTGGCGACCGCTGAGCAGGAAGAAATCGATATCCTCAGCGCATATATGCCTGCAGCGCTCTCAGACGATGAGGTTGATGCACTTGTGACCGAGGCTGTCAATGAAACAAGCGCAAAAAATATGCAGGATATGGGTAAGATCATGGCCGTTTTAAAACCCAGAATTGCCGGGCGCACTGACATGGCGAGAGTATCCGCGCTCGTTAAAGCAAAGCTTTACGGCTGAATTAATATAACCGTTCGATTATTTTAACTGCCAAAGATACGACTACTGAGTATTCCTGAAACATTGCTCCTTTTTCTTCGCCTCTGACGCAACAGGGTATTATTTGATTGCTTTCGAATCGTGACAATACCGTCGTCTTTTATTCACGATCTGCTGAATCGCGTTAATATTGTTGATGCTATTGATCGTCACGTCTCACTCAAAAAAGCAGGTGCAAATTACATTGCATGCTGCCCATTTCACAATGAAAAAACGCCGTCTTTTACAGTCAGCCCGACAAAACAGTTTTATCATTGTTTCGGTTGTGGCGCTCATGGTAATGCCATCAATTTCCTGATGGAATATAGCGGATACAGTTTTGTTGAAGCTGTTCAGCACTTAGCCGCATCTACCGGCATATCCATGCCCGATCTCCAGCCGGCGCAAAAAAAAGGTATTCGCCCCACAAGCACACAACTGGACAAAACTGCAACGCACACCATCCAGGATATATATGAGGTCATGCGAATTGCAACCCGCTTCTACCGCGAACAACTCAAGCAATCGAATAGCGCCATCAGTTATCTGAAACAACGCAAACTCACTGGCGAGACTGCGGCCCGTTTCGCCATAGGATACGCACCGGAAGGCTGGCAGAATCTGGCTGCAACTTTTCCAGAGTACAATACGGAGAAAACCAGAAACATTCTGATCCGCGCAGGACTGATGATAGCCAGCGATAACGGTAAGTACTACGATCGTTTCAGGGATCGCATCATCTTCCCGATCCTAAACCAGCAAGGCCAGATCGTTGCATTCGGCGGCCGCGCCGTGAATCATGGAGAACCCAAATATCTGAATTCGCCCGAAACAGACATATTCATCAAAGGTCATGAAATTTATAATCTATTCTCCGCACGCAAGGCGATCCGCAATGCAAAATGCGCCATTGTGGTCGAAGGTTATATGGATGTCGTCGCACTTTCCCAGCATGGCATAGACTATGCCGTAGCAACCCTAGGAACCGCTGTTACCGATCTCCATATACAGAAACTGTTGCGTTACTCCGATAGGATTATTTTTTGTTTCGATGGCGACAATGCAGGCAAAAAAGCAGCTCGACGCGCCCTGGAAAACAGCCTGACGCAACTTTCCGACGGCAAAACCATTCAATTTCTATTCTTACCCGAAAATGAAGACCCGGATAGTTTCATTCATCGTTATGGAAAAAATGCTTTCGAACAACTGATCACACAATCCATACCGTTATCCGAATTTTTACTGACGACATACACACAGGAACTGAATCTCCGTCGGGATGAAGATCGCGCAAAATTTATTCATGACATAAAACCGCTGCTACAAAGCATTAGTGCGCCTGCTTTGACGATCATGTTGTTAAATCGCATCGCCCAGATGTGTGGTATGGACATACAGGAACTGGAGTCACTGATGGAAATCAGGCGAAAAATCGCCCGCAGTCCCAAGAAAAACACACATCGAAAACAACCGATATCGCCCTACCGCTGGCTACTGCTGATTTTACTGCATCAACCCAGATATTTCAGCCGTCTGGATCAGAAACTGATCCTGTGCAGCAATGATAACAACGAGGAACTATCCGCTTTAAAAGTTTTAATTGAGTTTCTGAACAAAAACCCCGAAATCGTGAACGATGCACTAACAACCTCGCTGTTGAATTATTTGCAAGAAACTTCCTTTGAAACCTTGCTGAGAAAAATTGAAAGCGAGACACTCGAGTGGAAAGACGACCTGAATCTTGAGGCAGAATTTTCCGGAGCATTAAAGAAAGTTGCCGATATACAGCGGAAAAAACGCATGACCGAATTGCACAGCAAGCCGCTTAGCTCATTAACCGCGGAAGAAAAGAGAGAACTGCAGCGTCTAGCTATGCATTAATCAATATCTTATATCTTCTGGATTACAAAATATTGCATCTGACTTGAATTTTCTAGGGGGAATACCTATGCAGTTACGCTTCGCTTCGTTCGCTGTGATCAACTTACGAGAGGACTTTCACC
>JAJSDU010000036.1 GCA_028577615.1 Nitrosomonas sp. | reverse complement strand
AAAAATCAACAAGGGCCGATTTAAAAAAGGCGGCACCCCCTGGAACAAGGGCCTGAAAGGATTTGACGCAGGCGGGCGCAGCAAACAAACGCGCTTTAAAAAAGGAATCACCCCCAAAAACCACCGCCCGGTCGGCTCCATCAGAATCAACGTCGAAGGCTATCTCGAAATAAAAACGGAAGAGGGTATGTACAAATGGCGGCTGCTGCACCGGGAAGTCTGGAAACAACACCACGGCGCATACCCACCCAAGGGCAGCGTGATCATATTCATAGACGGCAACAAAACAAACTGCCAGATCGACAACCTGCAGCTGCTCACCCGCGAGCAACTCATGCAACGCAACACCATCCACAACCTGCCCGAATCGATTAAAAATGTAATAGCATTGAGCAGATCAATCACCCGGTTTATCAATCGCCATGGGCAGAAAACCTAGCAAAAACCAAAACCTACCCAAACGCATGCGCGCCCGCCCGCGTGGCGGCAAGGTATGGTACTACTACGACACCGGCGGCAAACCCCGCCGTGAAATCCCGCTAGGCTGCGACTACCCCACCGCTATCAAAAAATGGGCGGAACTGGAAATGGAAACCAGCGACCAGCCCGCGCAACGGATCACATTTAAACACGCAGCCGATCGCTACTTAAAGGAAGTCATCCCCACCAAAGCCCCCAGGACACAAAAGGACAACCTGATAGAGCTCGAATGGCTGATGCTATTTTTCGGCAACCCACCCGCACCCCTGGACGAAATAGAACCTATCCACATCCGCCAGTACCTGGACCAACGCCAAGCCAAAACCAGAGCCAACAGAGAAAAAGCGTTGTTTTCGCACATCTGGAACAAAGCGCGCGAATGGGGATACACCAACCTGCCGAACCCCTGCGCAGGCATCAAAGGCCACAAAGAAAAGGGCCGCAAGGAAATCTACATCGAAGATGAAACCTACCGCGCCGTCTACCAGACCGCCAGCACCCCGCTACGCGACGCCATGGATCTAGCCTACCTCACTGGCCAGCGTCCCTCCGACGTACTCAAAATGATGGAAACCGACATCACCGACGGCGCACTCAATATCAAACAAAACAAAACCAGCAAAAAACTTCGCATCAGCATCGAAGGCCAACTGCACACCCTGATCGAACGCATCAAAGAAAGAAAATCAACCCACACAATCAGATCGCTTCACCTGATCGTAGACGAAACCGGCCAAAGATTCACCCCATTCATGCTGCGCGCGCATTTCGACCGGGCCAGAGAAAAAGCAGGCACAAAAAAGAGGACTTCCAATTCCGCGACCTACGCGCCAAAGCGGGGACGGACAAGGCAGAACTATCAGGGGATATCAGACAAGCTCAAAAACAACTCGGACACGCCAGCATAACCACAACTGAGCACTATGTGAGAAACAGGAAAGGCGAAAGAGTGAAGCCTACTAAATAATAAATAATTTATGTCAATATTTTTATCAGAAGATGAGCTGGTTGTCCTCACAGGACATAAAGCTATATCACGTCAAATTCAATGGCTGAAAGAGAATAATATTAGATTTATTATAAATGGAGCGAAGAAACCTGTAGTACATAAAATACAGGCAAAAGAAAAAGATCATGAAGATGATGGCTTGCTTACTCGAAAACAAATACTAAGAAGAGCAAAGCCTGTTAAACCTGTTTGCGGAATATATTTTTTGTTGTGTGGATCAGAAGTGGTTTATGTTGGACAGTCGATAAATCTTATCGAAAGAATTGGAAATCATCTAAGAAATGATCAGATGCTTTTTGATGCTTTTTATTATATAGAAGCAAAAAAAGAAGATCTTTTGATATTAGAAAAAAAATACATTAAAAAATTAAATCCTTATCTCAACAAGAAAAAGTCTTCAACAGGAGAAAAATATTCTATTTTTGGGCACTTAATTGTCGAATAGCGGAATAGAAAGTAATTGCGGAACAAGAAAGGGCTGCAGAAAACTGCAACCCTTTGTTTTATTGGTAGGCCGTGCGAGATTCGAACTCGCGACCAACGGATTAAAAGGCCATTGAAATATTTATCAATAACAAATTGTTTTATTCCAAATCCGTTCCGCAAAAATAAAAAAATGCCATCGCGGAAACCCAATAGATACGTGGGGTAAAATTTTTTTGCGGAACAGATTTCTATAATTACATCATCATAAAAATGATTCCTGGCAGGAGAATCACTCCACCACCTCAACCTTAGGCACCAGCTCATCCCTAAGCGATTTAGCGTAGGCCTTGAGTTTTTCCCGCTCCTCATACACCCGCCAAATCTCCCGGTTGATTATTTCCTCGGTGGATAAAATCTCTTCGCGAATTCCTCCGGCGATTCGTATTCCAGATTCACCGGGGGATTCAGCATGCTGGCGGGGATTTTCGTTTTTTCCGCGCATGGGGTTTTGAGGACAAGCGGGGTTTTCGGCGCGGATCCGCAGGCGGTGAGCGCCAGCAAGATCAGTATTGAGCTGATCGATTGTTTTAGTTTTTTCATTGATCACCTTCATGAGGTTATTCTGTTGCGCGGATTCAAAGGCGGATTTGCGTTCGATCGCTTCGCCCAGCTCTTTGGATAGCTCGGCGAGCTGCTTCTGTTCCTTTGCCAGCCATTCCGCCCGCTCGATTTTTTTGCCGTGCTGGTAACCGAGCAGGCCACCGCCGCCGAATGTGAGCAGGATGACCAGCAGGTAGACGAGTATTATCATTTTTCCGTGTTGCCTCCCGGATAGAGTTTGATCAGGTAGCCGAACAGCGCAGTGATAGGTAGCTGGATGGCTGAGATCACAGCGGCGGTGCCCATGTAGTCATCGCCACGGCTGGCGGCATAGGCAAAGCTCCACTCGGTCGTCACCCACACCAACACGCAACAGTAGATGATCACCAGGCGTCGGAATAATCTCTGATCGCTGAATTGTTTAGATAGCCAGTTCATGGTTGATGAGCATCCCGTTTTTGGCTTTTTGATATTTGATTTTCTTGACGCCCTTGGCTCGCAGGAACTGCACCAGTGACCCGGTATTTTGTCGATTGAAATGTTGATCGCCTGCTATGCCCGCGTAGGCATGACAGACCTCGCCGTTGATCGTCAGGATCATCGAACCGTACCAGTCCGATCCGTACCCGTTACCCGGATCGTGCAGGCGCGCGATGTAGATCGATTGATCAGGCGGAATGGATTCGATCGATACGCCCCCGTCCAGGTTGTGTACTATTTGTTCCACAGCTCGATTTCTTTTTCGCGGCGGTTTACCAGTCCCGGCACGACTACGCCGTTATCCCTCACCCAGCGCCGTAACTGCGTGGGCACTTGATCATATTGCCCTTGATTCAAAGCCCGCACCAGCGTGCTTTTCCTAAACGCTTCCGCCCCGACATTGAAGGCAAACGACACCAGCGCATCAAACTGATTTTGCGTGATCGGTACGATGATGCGGTCGTTAACGGCCGCCTCGGCGATGTCCAGATCCTGCTCGAGCAGATCCCAGCATTGCTGTTCGGTCAAGCCGTTGGCGTATCTGACCGGTTGGCCGTTGATCCAGATTTTGCCGGATGCGCGTTCGTCGCGGGTCAGTAGATGCCCGATGCCGATGGTAGGCTCGCCGCCCGAGTCGAGATAGACATGCGTGCGCAGCCCTTCCCACTCCTTGAATAGTTGCTTGCCAGCCTGGCCGACTTGCATTTTCCTCATTGATGCTCCTCAAAATGGTGAGCGCCGCTTTTTTTGAAATGAGAGCACTTACCAAAACGTTGATAAAAGCGAGGCGCTCATTGATCTTTTTTTCTGGGTGGTTTAACGATCTGCGATTCGATTTTCTTTCCCAGCATCCAGGCGATTTTATCGGTCAGGTTGAGCGATAAAAATATGATGCGCGTGGCCATGTGACCGGACATGCCAGCGGCTGCGGCGCATAGCGCTACCGGGTAGTCAAACGAGATCATGATCATGAATGTCGCCACCCCGACCAGGCCACTGGTCGCAAGGTCGGCAAGAAAACCGATCAGGCTGACAGAGTGAATGCCGCCCGCGCTGATCTTAGCCAGCACTCTCGCTATCCCGCCAAAAATCGACATACCGATAATCAACGCCCATGTGGCCAACGTCCAGTTTGTCGGGTCCTTTTCGGGCATTCCCCGCTCTCAAAACGGGAGGCCGATCATCAGTCCCAGTAAAAATGCAGCAACGACACTGGCGGCATAGATCACCCGGTTCTCCTTGTCCTCGAGCATCTGATCCGCCTCGGCCTGCCATTTCAAAACCACCTGCCGCACTTTATTGCGTGCGGTAATCACATCTTCATGCTCGGTCGCCTTTTTGATTTCCTCGGCGAATTCGTGGATTATTTTTTTTGCGCTCATGGCGTGGTCTCCGGTTGGTTGTTGGTCTCCCACTCACGGTAAATCCGTGGCAGGTGCGATCTGGCCAGCTCAGACTCATAGCTGCGCTGGCAGTGATTTTTGTCGAAAAAGAAAAGGGTGTCGATGATCGGGCGCAAGATTTTTCCCAGCCATTTGCCGCGCAATTCCAGCCGCCAGGATGCCGCGCTGATGGTCTCGTCCGGATGCGCTTTGCCAAGCGAGATTAATACCCAAATGAGTTGATCGAGCGCGATCAGGATGTGCAGGATGCGTTTTTTCATGCTGCTACCACTCGATGGCGTTGATCGCCTCGATGGTTTCGGCGGCATCGACGGCATCTAATTTAGTCATGAGATTACTATCGGCCAACAACGCGCGCGACAGAATCGCGCCGGCCAGTGCTTGCAAATCTGTGTATGACATAGCATGTGGCACTTGATTGATATCGCGCCAGTACATCTCAGGAGGAACAGAGCCAACAGCCAACACGGTAGCCAGCAGGCTTTGATCGTCCTTGCCCGCCGCCCAGGTGATGTCGTTGTGCTCTATCGGTTGAGTAATGGCGGATTCGTAGACAGCTTTCAGCGACTGCCTTTTGATCGTTCGCGCCTCATCGATGTGAGCGGGCAAATACTCGTCAGACTCAACTAGAGCATCGCCTACCCGTTGCATTTTGCCGAGCTTGATATTCTGCGGGAGCGGGCCGTCTATTCGCTCATCCCACAGCACGCGTGCGGGGTCGAAGTAAGCCCCGCTCGCCTCAACTCTAATAATTTGCTGCTTACCGTTCGGTGAGTTAACTAATAAAGCTGGCATCATAATATCCTCTCGATCTGGAATCTCGTGTCTGATATGCTCATAGAGCCATCCGTATGCGATCTGAGAACGTCACCGGAAGTTAGATATGTAACGATTCCACCACCTGTTGCAGCAGATGAGCCTCCAGATAAAAATAATTTATTGACTTCATTAATTGATATGAAATTAGTTGTTAGTTGCCCGGAATTTATAGATACTCCGTACGAGTTTGCGTCGTTCCCTCTGTCTGAATAATTAATAGAATAAATTCCGCTGTTATTAATTGTGAACGATCCGCCCAGCGTTGCGCTATCCGCATACGTGATATTCGATCCCAGGTTAGTCAGCACGGTTGCAAACCGTCTGATCCTCGTATTAGTAGAACCGTGTCCGTTGTCTCCGTAAACTATTATTTTCTGGTCCCCTGTATAAAAAACCGGAATCCGCGCAGACAGGCTCACTGTCCATGCAGATAACGTACCCGATCCGTTTGTATGGGTAACAACAACAACCAGCGCGCCTGTGCCCGAGTCATACGACACCACCTCGCCCTGCATCCATTTACTGACATCCGCTGTATTGGCAATGCGTAACGTCATGCCGGGCACGTAGGATTTGCCGGTGTCTACGGATAAACTCTTGTTGCCCGCGTCAATGGCCAGGCTCGATGAGCTGACGCTGCTCGTGCTCAAAAAATTGAGTGCGGTAAACGCCGCGTTTAGCTGCGGGATTGACGCTTTGATCTGCTGAACGAACAGGTCGATCTGTACCGCGATATTCGCCGGATCGTTTTCATCCGGATTGGCTGTGATTAAATCTATGGGATCTGCCATTAAAGCTCCTGTATTTCAATGTCTGCGACTGCCTGCAGCGGATAATCAATCGAGTAGCTGTATTCTTTGTATAGTCCGATGGTAAACAGGCTTTCGAAATAGCCGTCCGTGGTTTCAACCAATCCTGCCCAAAAAGTCACTTGGCCGTTGAGGTCATCCATCAAATTTTTGATGGTATCGACACGCCCTTTATTCTGGATCAGTTGCAGCACGTTGCCGGTTACGTTGCGCCGTTTTTTGATTTTTGCTTCACCGTCGAAGGTGCGAACGAATGTAGAAAAATTTTCGCGCTTGACCTTGGCTTTGTATTGCGCCTGACCGATGTCGAACGAAACCCCAGGGATAATATGGCCGACGCGCACATTGCCTGCATCGCGCGTAAAAATCAGCTTAAACGTATGCGTGCTGACGGCTGGCAGGTTGGTGAATATCGTTTTCTTGATCTGGCGGTGCGATTGATATAGCCAGTCATACCAGCTAAAGACGTCACGCACCAGCAACCGCTTGGTTTCTGTCCTCACCAGCGCGGGCGTATCGTCGTAGATTTCCAGCGTCACCTCGTCGGCAATGATGTTGCCGATCGCGATCACGGTAAAACGCTCGCCCGGATCGACCGATACCGAATAAGGTGATGCCGCATTGTTCTGCGTGTTCCGGTCCAATTGGAAGGGCGCCATTTTGTTGACTGCGCCCAGGTCGATCCAGTAGCCGTTTGTCTCGTCATCGGGGAACGCCTCCGGCGCATTGGCCGCCGAGCTGGTGTGCGCCTGGATGCACTCGAATTTGTGATACAGATCGCCGATCAGATACGAGCGGGCGTCTCCGACAACATAGCTCTGTCCGGATGCCCAGGCCGTCTCGCCGGTGTCGGGATAAGCCACGCTCGAGGCCGTGATCTGCGCGTCACGGATGATAACTGGGCGACCGGCGATCATGAGGTCGGCTGTGTGTTGATCGCCATGCCGTTATCCGTCTCCGACATGGCATTGCGTAATAACCGGTAGAGCTCGTTGTTGGCGATCGTACCTGCCTCGACTTTTTGCACGAGCTGTTTCAGCAGATCAACCAGATCCTGATTTTGTTGCGGGTTGATAATGCGCTCGCCCTGATGCACGATGGCCGGGCCGGTGCGTGGGACAAACGATGTGCCAGTCGCAAAGCGCGGGATGTTCGGGTTGTCGCGGAAAAACTGATCGACCTGCGCTTGCGTAAACCCGGCAGCGGACGCGATACGCTGCGAGCTCAGGCCGAATTTAGCGGCGTCGGCGGCGATCTGCTGCGGTGTTCTGGCAACCTGAAAATAATCACGGATTTCCTGATCGCTGACGGCTGGCGCGTTCGGCGTGGCGGGTGTGACACTGCCCACCGCCTGATCGAATTGGGTCAACGCTTCGGCGATGGTCAGCAATGTAGTATCGATGCCATTCAGCACATCGATCTGCAACCGCGCATTTTCCAGTATCTGATCTAACCGCCCGATCTCATTTTCAAAACCGGCGGTCAGCCGATCTCTCGCATCCTCAAGCGCAGACAGGTTGCGCTCCTCGATGCTCAGCTGCTCATCAACCAATCCGCCCAGCTCATCGACCAACCGCGCTGATTCCGCCTGCGACCGGATAAATTCTGCACGCGAGCCGAATCGATCCGTCGATTGGCTGCCAAGCACGCGCAAGGCCTGCTGCAAGCTGGCCGCTTCCGGCAAGTTGCCAGATCGTGCCTGATCGATAGCCGACAGCAATTGTCCGCGCGCACCCTGCAAACTGAGCGGCCTGAGCTGCTCGGTTGCAGTTTTCAGCGCATTGGACAGCGAGGTGAGTTTGCCGATGGTTTCGTTCACTTGCTGAATCAATGCGTTCTGATCTTGCAGGCGGCGGTTATAAGATTCGGTGAGCTCGTTGCGCTCAGCCTGCACCGCTTTATCCAGCGCGGAAAACGCACCCTGCACCGCCGACAGATCGCGCACCGCTGCGGCGGCGGTGTTGGACGAGTTTCGGAGGTTATCCACTTCAAAGATCAGCGGGGCCAGATTAAACGCGGCATTAAGCTCCTGCGCGCTCAGGGTGTTGGATACCATCATGTTGCGCAATTGCTGCACGCTGATCGTACCCTCGACGCCAAACTCGCGCAGCGCATCGCTGAGCTGATTGCTGCGGATTTCCAGACGGTCTGCGTCGGTGAGGATATTCTGGAAAACAAAGCCCGCTTTCTGGTTGAGCAGCTCCGCGCCCCCGGCCATATCGACCAAGGCGGTCCGTTGATCGATCGACAGATTGAGCAGCGCATTGCGCGACTCGTTCGCATTAAGCCCGATAATCTGTAACACGCCGTTGAGCGAATCGAACTCGGCATTGATGCGTTGCACCACCTGCACGGATGTTTCGCCGTGCTTGGCGAACTGATCGATGCCGGGCACCAGGCTGTTAACCAACTCATGGGATATCGCGGCAATCTCCTCCGTAATCTGCTCCTCGGTCAGGAATTTGCCGTTTTCCGATACCAGCCGGATCTCGCGGTTAAACGATTCTAGCCCTTCGGTGCTGAGCCCCAGGTTATCGCCAATGGCAAACAGGCTGGCGGACACCCCGCTGGCTGTCTCGTTGAAGATGCTGATTACATCACGCGCGGTTTTTCTCAGCTCCTGCGCGAATGCGCCCAGCTTGCTGTTATCGGTGCTGATCTCGCCAGACAATGCATCGATGCTGACAAAGTCGTTTTTGTTTGAGCGAAACAATCCGCCCTTGGCGCGGAAATTGGTGCGCAACGAGCCGTCCTCGAATCCACCTGCGCCCAGTGTGCCAGAGAGCACGGTGTCACGTTGTTTGAGGGGGCCGCGACCGAATAGGGCGTTGACCAATGGCACGACCGGAACAAGATCGCCAATGATCGGAAGATCACCGACAAAGTTCAGTGCATCGCCAAATCCACCACCCAGGCGCTTATCACCCGCGAAAGATTTGAAAATAGCCGTGGTCACGGCGGCAGCCATCAGCGGGCCTGCAACCGCACCAAACGAACTACCCATCAATGCCGCCTGACTGGATACCCCAGGAATCGCCCCGCCGCTCATGCCTGAGAAAAACGCCCCGGCAGAACCCGGCAACATACCGCCCACGCTGCCGATAGCATTGGTCATTCCGAATCCGGAGCCGATAAAATTCATAGCGCTACTGCCCAAGCTGCCACCCGCCCCCGTTGATGCCGCCGCATTCGTAGCAGTCAGCCCAAGCGATCCCCCCAGCCCAACCCCCTGCAGAATCCGCAACGAGGCAACCTCTGAGAAAATCCTACCCATCGCGCTGGTCAAACTCCTGACCATGCCCTTGAGGCCATCGTCGAAAGCCTGGAACAGACCGTCAGCGAGCGCGCTTTGAATATTGCGGTAGGCCTGGATAGCGAATTGCGATACCTGGTCATGATGTTTTTTCCAGGCGCTTCGCTCATTCTCCCGCATTTTGTTGGCGGCCTCTATCAGTTCTTTCGATTCCAGCATGGTGATAATCTGGCGACGCGCTTCTATTTCCTGCTCGATCAATTGCGCGGCCACATCATTTCCGATCAGAGCTTTCTTTTCCTCCAACCGGGCAATCGTTGTTTGCTCGATCGCGCGCGCCAGGCTGATCTGTTCCCGCTCAGACAATCGCATTGCATCAACTTCGTTTTTTAACTGATTGAGCCGGTCTTGCGCGGTCTTAGCTGATTGCTCGAACGGCTTTAAAAAATCTTTTTGTGCCCGCTCAGCTTCTTTTAATAAACGCACCCGTTCGCGTTCCTGTTTAAGTGCCTCTCTATCCACGCCCGCTTTTTTTTCGGCTGCATCGGTCGCCCCTTTAACCAGCGGGGCCTGCTCTCTAAGTTGTTTATTCGTCAGCGCCATCGCCTCAAAGGCAGCGCTGCCGGTTGCGTTCCACGCCTTTGACATGCTTTCAAGCGTCGATTTAAACCCGACGGATAGATCGCCTTTGAGCTGGTTGGCGATTTCGCGTGCGGCCTGGAAATCTCCCCGGAATACGTTGACGATCACCGCACCGACACCGCCCAGCACAGTACCCACCGTTTGAAACGCCCCGACAACGCCAATCGCGACTGCTGTCAGAACTTTTAATCCGGTGGATAATGCCTCGGCAATCGATTTGAGGCGGTCGCCTTCGGTCATCGTGGTAAAGAATTGATCGGCCAAACCGCTAAAAGTGGGCAACATTTCGGCGGCAATCTGCCTGCCAATCCCTTGCATGCCCTGACCCATCAAATCCAGCGTATCGTTAAATTTTTCAGCCTGTTTCGCAGTCTCGGTATCCAGTGTGAGGCCAAGTTTATTGGCCATTTCATCGAATGCATCGAGCGCCGCCGAGCCGCCATTGAGCAATGGGATCAAATCCGCCCCGGCCCGGCCAAACAATTCAATGGCCAATGCTGTTTTGGCCGCACCGTCCTCATATCCCGCAAACCGGTCAGCTACCTCACCCAGCAACTGGCGGGTGCTTTTCAGTGTACCGTCAACATTTTTGGTCGAGACGCCCATAGCCTGGAATGCATCGTTTCCTTCAGCCGCTTTGCGCGCCAGCATGGCAATACTAGTTTGCAAGGTATTAGCCTCGATGCCGGATTGCCGAAATGCAAGCTGAAGCCCGGCAACATCCCTTACCGTCACGCCGATTTTCTGAGATAACTTGCTCATCTCATCGGCAGTATTAATCGCACCCCGCACAAATCCGCTGAACGCAGCCAATGTCAAAGCGCCACCCAATGCACCCAATGCCTTGATGGCAATGTCAGCAGATTTTTTGATATTGGCCATCGCACCATCGACCGTGCTGCGCGCTTTGGCCATATCCTGCTGCAGCCTGGCTACGTTCGCCGCCATTTCTATGGTAAGTTGTCCGACCGTTGTCATGCTTTTTTACTCAGTTTTTCAGCTTGAATGAATGTTCTGAATGCTTTGCCGATATCACGCGCGACCTTGTCGCGGTTTACCTGATCGTTCGTCCTGCCGTAAGGTGCAGGACAATCCGGTTTTTCGCCGTCATGGTATGCGCCGATGTACGCCACCGACATGCTGCGAAGTGTGCTGAATTCCCATGGGTTGAGATTTATTTGCTTGCCTTGTTGCCAGGCGATGATTTCCTGAGCGCTCAAGATTATTGGGCCGCCTGCGCCCGACCCAACCATGCCCAGCTCTTGCCAGTAGGTCGCCACATATGCGACCTCATCGACGCTGGGCAACAATGCCTCACGGCCTGCATCGGCGATCAGCTCGGCACGTGTTTTGGATTTGGTTTCGCTCTGATTTTTCGGCCTGGAATGCAGCCAGCCCATTTGGCTGGCGTACAGTATCAGGGCGTCTTCCCATTCCTGAAAAAGTTTCCCAAGTCACCCACAAACGAGCGCACCTGTTCGGCAATGTATTTCAGGCGAGGCTCTCGGTAAATAGCGTCCGCGCCGCCAGGATACGGGAAATTCTCGAATCTTTCGGTAATCGCCAGCAAGAATTTAATGTCGGCGTCACGATCTTCATCATCCTTCTTGCCGTTTTTACGCCCCATCGCAGATACCACGCGCTTAGTCGCCTCGCGATCAAGCGCTTCCTTAGCTTTGACGTATTGTGTCGTTGATGGCCCGAAAACATGCACGCGCACTTGTTGGCCCTGATATACCATCGGATCACCGTTCGGAAATTCCAATTCGAGCACGGAAGATTCCGATAGGTAAAACTCGCTAAAATCGCTCAATTCGCTCTCTGATTTTGTCATTAAATTGTCCCGATAATAATAATTGTGTAGGTCACAGACGATCCGCTGGAGCTGTTCGCCACCGTCAGCATATCCGCCGTTGTCGCCGTAACTGTGTAACCGGTTGCATTAGGCGCGATGAATGCCACCGCACCGCCAGGCTTAACCCGCGCTTTGTCTGTTGCATCGCCGAACAGGCTGGCAACCGCAGCCGATGCATGGCCACCGACTAACACATCGTTGGTGTTGCTCTGGTCTGCTTTGATGATCAACGCCTTGATGCGGGTGAAATTGATGGTGCTGCCAAATACATCCGCCAACACCCCGGACAAATCCAGGTTTTCCGATCCGCTTGCGGCAATGGTGCGCGTATCCGTAAACACTTCGTTAGCTTGGTTATCGCCATTGCCGTTTTGTAGCAAATAATTAATGCCGTAACTAATAGGGTAATTGACCTGCCCGACATCAACCGAGTTAGACAAATTGGCGCTGACGCCGATATTCACTGTGCCAGAAAATTGAGGCATGATTAGCTCCGATTAATTGATTGATCGCTCGATAATTAAGCTGCCAGCGATTCTACGATGCCCGTTCCACCTGCCTGCCCGGTAATCTCTAGTACGCAATTGGCCGATGTAATATCGTCTGTGCCGCCCAACACCACCTTGAACGACATGACCATCGCCTGAAAATAATACTTATCGCCATTTTGCGTAGTCACCTCGAACGAGTAAGCGTTATCGCTCGCCTGCCCGGCCTTCATGAGGATCTGGCCCGCATCATCGGTATCCAGCCCCAGAGTCATGTTCATTTGCCCCATATTTTTCGAGCCTTTGAATTTCTGCACGATGCGAGTGCCAATCGGCAAATGGGTGATTAGAGCCGATTCTGCGCCGAACTCCCCAAGATTGGTGATTTCTCCGACTGCGGTAAATGTTAAAGCGCCATACCCCGCTGTATCGAACGTTGCCGGGCTGCTGGCGGATACTTTGAGCGTTGATCCTGCCGTTGAGCGTACTGTCATGATTACTTCCTCCTGTAAAAACTACTCGATAAAAATCAGCATGTAATCCGCTGGCTGCGTCCAAATCCCCGAGATATCGTCCCGGTCCACATCGCCCAACATCGTGAGACGACTGGAAATCACGTAATGGCCTGCCACCGTTTGCGCATGCAGAAAATCCAGCACATTGCGAATCGCCTCATGAATTGCCTTAATCTCGGCAATCGTCCCTGCCAATGGATTGATCTGGATGCGCGACTGGGCGCGTTGCCCGCCTATTTGATAAGCCACATTGGGCTGCGGAACGGTATCAATCACCTGATATACAATTGCAGGCAGCGCGGTATTCTGTGGCAATCTGGGTGTAGCAACGCGATCACCGACCAATGCGGTAACAGACGCATCGGCCAGCAGCGCCTTGATAATCAGCTCTGCACTCATTTGCCTATTTTTTTGAATTCTTTGGGTAGGCGCTGGCGGATGTATTCCGCCATGGCGTTAACGGCCTCGGTCGACCCACCGTCGAAAGCTGGGCGCATGAAGGGTTTGGATTGGGCACCAGGATGATCGACCACTTCGCGCAACAAACCAGCAAAGAAAAGGCTTTTCCGGTTTTTAGGTTTAATGAAATGCTGCGCCGTGCCGAATTCAACCATATGTCCGTAAAACGCCTTACCGCCCCCCGCTACCAGTGACGCAGACACGACGCCTTTTCTGCTGCGAGTTCTTATCTTGATGCTGTCTCGGAGCTTACCGCTATTAACTGGCACAAGAGATTTAGCGCGATCCAAAAAAACCTTTGTGCCCGCGCGAACACCTCCGCGCAACACGTTGCCTTCGATCTTAGCTGGCAACTCCTGCAGGAGTTTATGCAGATCTACCAGTCCGTCTATTTTTACCTCAGTGGCCATTAATTGCTCCTTCTGTGCAGTTAAAAATCAGCCACTGATGCGCTTCGTCCAGGCTGAAACAGCTGTTGATATTCAGCATCCTGCTACCGTACTGGATGCGCCATGCACCCGCCTGCATCGGTAAATCAAGATCATTCCGGTAATGCGTTGCTACGGTATGCGTTAATGTCGTACCTAGAGTCCCGAAGCGCATTTGCTCCCGACCGGAAATCGGCTTGATGTTTGCCCACACCTCGGCAATATCGGTCCAGCTTTCCGTCTCCTGACCGTAAGCATCTTTTGCACCGGTCCTTTTCTGGATCTTGACCAGATTATTCAGGCGGCCAGCGTGTAACATGTCAGATGCTCCAAACGCGAAATGGATTCAGAAGATTGTCCGTATAAACAAGTTTGCTATAGGTGCCATCCATGATGGATTTGCGGTTTTCGTACCAATTGCCGATCTGCAACAGCATCCACTGTTTAAGCGCAGCCGGGACCAAGTCGGCATTGTCATAGCCGCACACGAACTCAACCCTGACGCCGTTGATGCCCTCGTAGGTTTCCGGCCATTGGTAGCCGATGGCCAGAGTTATTTCGGCAGACTCATCATCGCTGGCGTTATGCAGTACATAATTATCCGGTGACAGCGTTTGCTCCACGCCGTTTGCATCGGTATATTTCAGCGCGGTGACACTTGTAACAGGCAGTTTCCTGAGTTCAAGCTTTTCCGAAAAATCATCATAAGTCTGCTGCCACGTCTGCGGCATCAACGCCCGCCTCGTTTCCTGCTCGCATAAATCACGGGCGGATGTGATTAAGGATAGGATCAGCGCATCCTCAGCATCATGCGTCACGCGCAGACGCTCTTTCGCCTCGTTCAGCGTGATGGGTTCGGCTGTGGGCGGGGTTAGGATTTTTAGGGACATATTTTTACGCTATAACAAGCCCGGCAGCACCGGCCACATGCAACAGACTCGCCTGGTCTTTCAGGCGGTCGATGATCCATTGGGGGTTGAAGAGGGAGGTCATGATCAGATAGCAGATGTTACTAGCACGCCAGCATCATCAACAGTTATTCGGTATTTCGTGCCGTTTGGGGACGTTAAAACAACCCCCTTCGTTGTAGCCTGAACATGCAAATCTCTCGGCCCTATGGCGACAGCATTTGGTAATTCTGTATTAGTGGAATCTCCTATCGCAACGCTATCTGTTGTATCACAGATAGCGTTGTACCCGATAGCAACGCCTTTTGTGATCGTCCGAGCAAATGCGCCTAGAGCTGTGCCTCGGGTACCCGAACTATTAGCTATCCGGCCAACGACAACATTATTGCTAGAATCAGCATCTGCGAATGCACCGATAACAACATTCCACTGGCCATTATTAGTTACATCTACATCATGCCCGATTAGTACATTCTGGGCCCCAGCATCAATTATTTGACGGCCGATCAAGACAGATCGGTCAAACGATGATGTTGAGCCAGACCCGATAACCACGGCCTCATTTCCACCAGCCAGAGCGTCTCTTCCGATAGCCACGCCATTTGTTCCAGCAACCACTGCGTTATAGCCGACTGCTGTATCGTTAGCCCCCGCTACGGCTGATACTCCAATAGCAACACCCCCGAAGGAGGTCGAATTACAATTATGGCCTATTGCCATAGCGCCAGAAACAGCCTTAGTGCCCTGCCCAGCAGCAAGGCTATCGTTGGTTGCCCCAGTTATCTTGCCTCCTATCAGGAGTCCTGAGCTATCCTGATGGGGTGCTGCAAATCTGAATTTTTTAAACGTTAATACTTCGGGGGCGAATCCTATTCGATAAATACTCGCTAATATTTTGCCGCTAGGCAGTACTACTATATTTCTAATGCCATCTGTAGCCGACCAGGCATCATGCCATTCATAAAATATCCCTCCTCTTAGCCCATCCGTCCAGGTAATCATGGGTGGATTATTAGAAACATCAGTGCGCCAGCATATAAATGTGATGCCACTAATAGGATCGTACGAATTTTTAAAAGCGAAACCCCGAACTGAGGTTAGTTCGTTTGGCCAACGCCAAATCATTTCTGTCCGCATATCGGCAGGGTTATCCCTGCGTAATATGCGGTACATCCCGCCGTTTACACCCGAGTCCGACGCTAGCACCATACCGTGCGGCGTCGTTGATATGCTAACCGCCTGCGCAGCGGATCCCAACATCCCCGCGCCCAACGGCACCTCGTTCCAGGTCGCGCCGTCATCATTACTATAATAATGACCTCGATATGCGTTGTCGCCCATGCAATGCCAGAAACGATCCTCGATAGAATCGTATGCGACACCATGAAAATGCGTCCCAGCATCATCGCCTGGGTGTAAGACGTTTTTTTCGTACTGCGCCCAATCAACACCGCCATTTACGCTGATCCACAGGTAATTACTGGTTGTGTGTGGCACCCCATAGTCGGCGACTATGAATTTAGTACCGTCCCCGTCTAACCCCCACTCGACGAATTCTCCTTCTTCCAAGGTTAATTTGGTCTCCCATGATGACGGGGCTGGCCACCCGACTGATCTGATCAGTGTCGTTTTCCGTAAAACCAGGACCTCCGCCCCGCATGGAAAAATACGTTTTACATCTCCACCTGTCGCACCTAATAACGACACGATAGACCAACTAACACCCTCATCTGTGGATTTGTAGAGATCGTTGTTATAATACCCGTATAGAGTATTATTAAAAAAATCAATTGGATGGGGTGCGCCAGCACTAACAGCAGTCCTGCTACAGGTATATTCTCTGTCAACAACACCACCCCTATTTTCGAAAAGATCACGCCATCTTTGCTCTGTGCCTTGAAATCCGTTAGCTACCGCTACTTGATAAGCAGAATCCCCCTTCGGCCCCTTCATCCCGACCATCGTCAGTGCGATTGTCATACCGTGATATCCTCCTCGACAATAATCATCAAAGTCTCCGAACTCTCGACGCTGCTGGAAGGCGCTGTGTACTGAACGTCCATGAAAAGCGCGGTAATCGGCCAGCCCGTTGTGTCCGCTACAGTCAGGTCGTATTCACCTGCCTGGGCATTGGTGATGGTGACTGCGGGTTGCGCAATGAGCACGCCGCCTTTTGAACGGATGTGCGATTCGATCGTATACCCTGTGAGATCGACACCAGTGCCGTCCGCGTTTTTTGCGGCAGCGGACATCACAAAAGTATCGCCCCGCTTGTGTGTAATCCTGATCACGATTTTTTCTCCATTGACGATGATCGAATTCGGTATCCGTGCGCACAGCGCATCATCGTATGTGTAACTGCCACCCACCCCGGCATACGCATCGGTATGCAGGATGGTTAATAAATTGCATCCGCTCATTGCGATCCGTTACCGTTAATAAAAAAAACCCGCCAAGGTTGCCCGTGGCGGGTGAGTGGTTGCGACTGCTTACTTGTTTTTAGATCTCGATGATTTCGACTTTTCTTTTTCTGATTGCCCATCGTCAGATGGTTTTTCAGGTCGGGCCAAAAATTCAGCCGCCCTGCAATCATCGACCAAATGCCTGGCAAATGGCAGATCAGTATTGAGCATGTCACCGGGTGACAATGCGCCGTAACGAGCGGTGATCACCGTTTTTATTATCTTTACTCTAACCAGTTCCATTTTTCGATATCCGAAAAAACCGCCAGGGTTGCCCGTGGCGGTTATGATTGCCGTGTTAAAAATTAAACAGGTGTGATATCACCCGCACGAATAGCGGCTGGTCGCTCGGTTGCGAGCGCGAGTCGGCGCTCGGCGCGTAACGTGATCAAGTTCTTGGTAAAGTTATCGCTATCGCTGTCGGACATTTCGACCACGACGCCCTCACGGTTGTAAACCGTGCAGGCCATAGCGAAATTACCTACTGCAACCTGGTCAGCGGTCATGCCCACCGAGGTGATGACTGGTTTGCCAAACAATACCGGTTGCCCCATTTCGTTGACCGTGCGCAGGCTTTGGCCTGCTGCAGTGGTAAACAGATCGATATCGATCGTCGCCCAGTCTGCAGGGTTGAGCAGGATGCCGTCAGGGTCATCACCGGCGGCCTGCAAATCGCCGATGATCTTGCGGATCAGTACCAGTTTTTTGAGTACCGTTCCAAGTGCGGCATCGGCATAGCCATGCGCGGTGAAGTTTCCGGTATCCAGTATCCCGCTGATATTGGGCGCAACACCGTCACCCGAGATCAATTGAGTCTCGACTTTACGGTTCACCCCGTATCGCATGCGGGTGTCGACATAGGCAGCCAGGGCGGCGTTATCCGATGCAAGTTGCCGGCTAATTTTGATCCAATGAGCAACGGTCGAAACGGGCATGTTGATCAGCGTCCAGGTTAGCGAGCTTTCTGCTTTTGCCGCACCTTCTGCTGCTTCCGCTGCGTTATTGGTAAAAACATTTTCCTTGGTGAATTCGATTGCGTTGCTTTGCGTAGGCAGGCTCGGCAGGAACGATTCCAGGGTGAGGGGAGCAAATGCGCCGGGGACAATGCCCGGCCTACGATCTGGTGCTACTGTGGCATCCGATCCTGTCAGGGTGTTTTTGACTTCGAATCCGACAGAACCGAATTGCCGGTTGCCTTTGATCAAATGCAGGCGCCCGGTGTATTCCTCCGATTTGGTAAATTGCGCACCCCATCCATCCGGCCCACTGATTTCAGGCGGCAGCGATTGGCGTTGCTTGAGTTGCATTAATTCATCCGCCAGTTCGCGCTGCTTGATGCCAAGGTTGTCGATTGCGGTTTGGGTATCGTGCGATACTTTACCGATCGCCTTGATCTCCGCGTCCGCTTTTTCTGAGTGGGATTTGATCAGATTTTCGATCCCCTCCACCGATTTCATAAAATTATCTAATTGAGCTTGGTCCATATTGTTTTCCTAAAGGGTTGTTGGAATGGCTCGCTTGATGCGTTCGAGCGCTTCATTAAGCACTTGTGCTGATTTCGCGTCGGCTTCTTTCTGGCCATCGTCCCGATTGCCAAACAATACCCGTGCGCGGCTGATCAGTGCTTGTGTCAGCCCTTTGCTCATACCTCCTGCATCCCGCAGAAAATATTCAAAATCTCTGATGGTCTCTATTTGCTCGATCTCGCCCTTGACTGATCCAAGATCAATACGGGCGTGGCTGTCAGCAGGAAATACAACCGGGCTGACCTCGGCGAGCAACGAGATGTTTTTAATGACACGGCGTTCCATGTCGGTGCCTGCTACGTATTCATAGTCATCGCGAGAGAGTCGGTAGCCGATCGATAGGCCATCTAGCGTTCCGTGCTTCAGTGCAGCATAGGTGTCATCCGCGCGGGTCATGCCTAGCGTCAGCTCTCCCTCAACATAAAGACCATGATCGTCCTCACGCGCGATCAGCCATTTGCCGATGGGTAGTTCCCAGGATTCGTGCTGCAGAAACATTTTCGGCAGTCCGTTTGTTTCCAGTGTTTTCTGGTAAGCACCTGGCAGGATAGTGTCACCGTAGCTGTCGATCTGGTTGAAGACCGATGCATAGCCTGCGAACTTACCCGTTTTGCCGTCCGCTTTTATCTGGCAGTCATTGAAGGGTAGGGTTTTCCGGAACATTTCCGCCTCCGTTTGTGGTTTTTCCTAATTGTTCGATCGGTAGTAAATTCGTTTGTACAGTCAGCCCATCGCCGCCAGGGTAAGGCGGATCATTCTCTAGCTGCCTGCATTCGTTACGGCTTTTGAGTCCGTTTTGCACCGCGCGCGCGTAAATCTCCATCCGGTCTTTGAGGCTCGCTCTGAGCAGTCCATCAAAGTTGAATTCGACGCTGTATCTGATTCGCTGCCCCGTGGTAAGCACGCGCTTGCGGATCGCTTGTTCTATGTTGATCAACGCTGGGCGGATAGTGAATTTGTGAAAACCTTCGATGATTTCAGAGATGCCTGAGCCCCACGCGGTGACGTTCGAGTGGTTAATCAACACACTGGGGACGCCGAACCAGCGCCCAATTTCTTCGACGCCATAGTTTCTACTTTCGAGCAGCTGCATGTCCTCTGGTGTAAGGTTGATTTGCTGGTATTTCATATTCGCCTCGAGCACGTAAAGTCGCGCTGTGCTTCCTGTAGCCATTTCGGCAAAGTTGCGCTGGATAGCTTCGCGCTGTTCTTTTTTGAGGATGCTATCCACCATCAATACGCCTGTCGGCTTGCCGCCTGTCGTGAACAGTTTGTTCGCCGCGTTTTGCGAGTTGCTGATTTCGGATGTGGTGGCCTTCATGTAGTCAAGCTTCGATAGCCCGACTGTCCCGTTACCCAGTCCCTTGATATGCAGCACATTCTCTTCCGACAGCACGGCTAGGTCCGAGCCTATCCGGTAGTAATAAACCATGGTGCCGTCGTCCAGGACAACCGGCTCGACCTGGTCGGCTGGCATCGGCCACAGTGAATAAGGCTCGCCGTTCGGCATACGGTCCACCCTCGAATAGGCGTTACCGCGTAACACAAGATTGAGTATTTGCGCTTTCCAGAATTCGCACGGGGTCATGCGGGAGTTCGGCGATTCGTGCAACAGGTTCCACAGGGTGGAATCCCGCGCGAGGTCGCGCTGCCCTTTTTTACTCTCGTACACAAACAGCGGCAGGGTTGATATGGTGTCTGCCAACAATTCAACGCTGCGCCATACGGATGATATTTGCAGCGCTGCATCGACGCCTATCGGCGATGTGTTTTCCACCAGGCTGACCGATGGCAGAGGCACTTGCGACCCTGTACGATCGCTGATCCCACTACCGCCGAATCGTAATAATCTGGATAGGAAACTCATGCGTATAGTGGTGTATTAATAAAATCGTCAATGTTGCCGGTATCCTGATTGCCTATGGCGATGCCCGCCCCCATGACCGCAGCCACAATCAGGTCGATGCGCCCGGTTGCTTTTTCTTTGCTCAGTTTTCTGTTTTCCGCTGCGTCCTGCACCGTCACGGCGTTGGCTGCGTTCCATGTTAAGATCGGGTTGCCGTCGTGGACTACCTCGCCGTTAAGCAAAGCGGCCTCGAATTTGTCCAGGGCAGGTGACATTTCTTTATATCCCTGGCCGAAGGGCTCCATGGGTGGAAGCGGAATATCTTCGTCTTCCGCCAGTTGTTTCAGGTCCTCGATGCGCCAGCGGTCGAACGCGATGCATTGGATGTCAAACATGTTTTGCAATTCAGCAATCCTGCGCAGCACGGCCAGGCGGCTGACCGCTCGGCCTGGTGTGGTCTCCAGATAGCCGGATGATTTCCAAACCAAGTAAGGCACCTTATCCAATTCCTCTTTTCTCAGCAGGTCGTCTTCCGGCAGCCAGGCAAACGTCACGAGCTGCCAGGGTTGGCCGTATTCTTCCGGCTCAATCCAGAGCACCAGGCCTGTCAGGTCGGTAGTCGATCCGAGATCCAGTCCGCCCCAGGCACGGCGACCGCGTAAACTTCGCCAGTCGTAATTGCGTTTGGCGGCCATCCATACGTCGGCGGATATCCATGGGTTTTTGGCATCCGTCCATTGGCAGAAATTTAGCCGTCTTACTAGCGCCTCTTTGCTCGGCATGCCGCGCGCCTCGTTGACTTGCTCACGGATGTAGCGCTTGCCGGGTATGCCAGCTTTCAAACTGGGGTTGACTTTGTCCCAGCATCGCTCATCAGCAAATGGGTCATCTCCCTCATCGAGCGCGCAGACGTAGCTGAAAAATGAGTCGTCTTCTAGCTGCCTGGATGCGATGCGTGTTGCGTATTCGTGATATTGCCAGCATGGGCCTGTCCTGTCCGATCCGGAATTTGTGATCATGAATATCAGCGCTTGGCGGCGGCTCTTCGTCCCGGCGCGCATCATTTCCACGGCGATGTTTGTTTTGTGCTCGTGGATCTCGTCGATCAGCGCGATGTGCGGGCGCGGGCCTGATTGTCCGTCGTCAGACGAAATCGGGCGGAAGAAGCTGCCTGATCGATGATAGGCTAGATTCCAAGTCATTTGACCCACCCCGCTTTTACTGAGCGCCTTGCTCAGTTGTGGGGATTGATCGACCATTGCCACGGCATCTCTAAACAGGATCATCGCTTGATCTTTTTTTGTTGCGACTGCATAGCATTCCGCGCGAGATTCTGCGTCAGCGACCAGTCCATACAATCCTATTCCCGCTGATAGCGGCGATTTTCCCGACCCCTTCGCCGTCTCGACATACGCTACGCGGAAACGTCTCAGTCCCTCGCTATCGACCCAGCCGAACAAACTGCCGACAATAAATTTTTGCCAATCCAGCAGGATGTAGGGTTTGCCCTCGTACTGCCCGCCGTTGAGACGGAGCACATCCTGATAAAACCCTACGACTCGTTTGACTTTTTCCAGGTCGAAAAAAAAGCCCCTCGAGGGGGCTTGCTCCAGATCATCCAGGTGTCGCTGGCATGCGTGTCTTACGTGCGGGCCTGCGATGATCTTGCCGGATACGACATTCCGGGCGTAGGAGGTTACCGGATCACGTGAAGTAGTTTTGACCTTGATCACTAAACAAGTCGCCTTGCGGCTGTATCGCTATGCGCGTGCGTGCTGCAGGAGACATACCGAACTGTTGCATGGCTGCCATTGCCTGCTTGAACGCCATGGATTTCACAATCTCCCATTGGCTGAGCGATCCACTATTGCCTAGCTCGCCCAGATGCTCGCATTTTTTCACGGCCTTGCGATACGTCGCGATAGATTCGCACACCATCTGCAGCATAGGCACATCGATTTTCGTCAGTACGCGCGCGTTCCTCAGGTTCTGCGCAATTTCATTCCACACTATTTTAGCCTGCTCAGACAAAAATTCAGGCGGCGTTAAATCGTTGAGATACTCCGGGTCAGGCTCCTGGCCATTGATCGCACGCTTCCCAGGATTCCCGGAAATCAACTTAAGCGCCGTTGGTTTTGGATTTCTTCCTGCCATTTTTTTATAAAAAACAAATCAATAAGTTAAAAACTTGTCAACCCACCCCTATCAATTTCGCGGTTCTGCACAAAAAATTAGGCAAGCGGTCTAGGAGGCAAAAACTGCAGACTTTTTACCCGCCCCCGGTCTGCTTGTGCCAGTGATGGTTGACATCTAGTGGTATTCCGTCTACTCCGCATCCATTTATTGTTCCGGATTTTTCCTGCTGCTGTTTGATACTGTCGTGGCACTGTTTGCATAGTGATTGCCAATTGTCGGAATCCCAGAACAAACTCATGTCACCTCTATGCGGAATGATGTGGTCAACCACGGTTGCCGCTACGATCTGGCCGCGCTTCTCGTGATATACACAAAGCGGATGCTTTCGCAAATAGCCATCACGTGCACGCTGCCATCGATAACCGTAACCACGTTCAGCAGATGTTTTTCTTTCGGGCATAAAAAAAGCCAGACACCATTAGATGTCTGGCCTTGCTTTTGTTCTGGGCGCAGCTATAAAAATTTTACCGAATTATGCTCATAAATCGGCACCATCGTCAAGCGGATATTTAATAAATTACCGATCATGTTATGCGCATCACGTCTCCACTGGCGAAACGACCGAATACAGCAGCCGAACGCATGCGCTTTGTGCTGCTCATCAATACACATACTCAGATACTCAACACGTATCAAGGCGCGATGCAACTCAGGCAACTGATCAACCGCCTCATTTGTCTGCACGCACTCATGATCAACCGCATCATCCCATGCCATATCATTGCCACCAGCTAATCGTACGAAATTAACATGAGATTTATATCCCAATGCAACACCACTCTGCATTTTCCACTTTGCCCAACGCAACAATCTATTAATCACAATCGCCTCATCACTCATGATCACCTCCGCTCAATAAACCATTTGCATCGATACCCGACACCAGGCACACCCACCTGACGCTCATTGCGTTCATCGCCGCACATCACACGGCCCAACACCACCTTGTGTGATGCGCAGGCCTGGCAACCTAGCCTATTCATCTCAACCCGCTCGATCACCTCGGCTGGATCGCGGTAGTAGTAGCTAGGCAGCGCCGCCATTTATTCGCCCACCTTGCGTTTAGTAAAATCACCGCTCGCCGTCTCGATCACCACACTATCCGCACTCAGCTTGCCGATCTCCATTCCATTCTCCTTCGCATAAATCAACCGAACACCATTGCCGAAAACTTTTCTGAACTCATCAGCCACCGAACAACACTCGGGAAAATTTTTCCTCACTTCTTCCTTATTCATCGCATCCTGTTATTTCAAAATCAATCTTAGGGATGATTGTTTCGAGTGTTGTCCAATCAACCTCCCCGCCAACACTCTTTTCTGTGAGCGCAATCTCAGTCAGCTTAGCCCTGTAAGCAACTTCTGCCCATTGCGCCAGTTCATGCGCCCGTCGATTAATTGCATGGCGTTCTTGCCTGGACAAATCCACGAGTTGCCGCTTTACCTTCCGCATATCTTTTCTGTATTCCACACCATCCTCCTAATCGTATATTTCAATTTAAATACTTCCTAACCTATACCGAGGTTAGGAACAGGTTAGGAACCTGAAAAAGCGCGTCCCTGTTGATTCTTCCTAACCTTCCTAACCTTCCTAACCTATATACATATGTTTTAAACGTTGATTAATATCGTCGCGCGCGTAACGCGCACATACGCGTCACGTGTATATACAGAACAGGTTAGGAAGGTTAGGAAGGTTAGGAAGAAGCCCTATCCATGCGGATTTCAAGGTTCCTAACCTAGACATGAGGTTGGGAAGGTTAGGAAGGTGAAAATTGCACATGACGTCAAAATTCGATACCATGATCGCCTCTCTCTTCGTCATCACGCCCAGGATTCCGATGTTAGCCCATTTCTGTGGGGGCCTTATACCAATACCTGGTTTTTGCGTTCGTCCGTCTCTCAATGCGTTGACAGCCCAATTGCCGCAACGCGCTCCCAATCCTCGTCTGTATATCTCTCGTCAATCTCGCCGCGTCGATTTTCAGACACAACACTGCCACATCCGCAATACAAAACTCCTTGTACTGCTCTTTAACCCACACCTCGATCAAATCGAGATAGCTATCCGATGCCCCTCGTTTGAACTGTTCCGGGTTAAATATCTGCTGCTGCTCCTCGGTCGTAGGCCAAAAACGCTCACCGGACAAATAAACCTGATACGCCTCAGCGAACAACTGATCGCGTACCTCAGCAAGCCCTGCAAGATTGATTTCGCCCTGACACTCGACCGGCCAAAACCTTCGACCGCCCGTCGTATCCTTATTCCACTCCCACTCATTTGTCGTACCACCGAACACAAGCTGGCGCGGGCAACGAATCTCGCGCGACCCGTAAACAGGACGGAATTCATCCACCTCCCGAGAAAAAAATGACTTCTGCCGGGTAGCCTCAGAACGCGCCAGAGACCCAAGCTCAGCGATCTCATACAACCACTTGCCGCGCAAAGCGCTCATCGAATCTTTACTATGCAAATCCAGATCCGTATCGCCGAACCACTCTCCACCCAGCACGCGCAGCGCAGCCGATTTTCCGCGCCCCTGCTCACCCTCGAGCACCAGGCAATAATCGAATTTAACGCCCGGCTGCATCGCCCTGGCGACCATTCCAACCAAGAACCAACGCGAAACGCGCCACACATACTCCGACTTAGGCGCGCCGATAAAATCGCTAATCCAATCATTCAGTCGCAGCACGCCATCCCATTTGAGCGACTTAAGATAATCCTTGACCGGGTTGAATCCATTGAACTTAGCCAGCGCCTCGACAGCCAACGCCACCATGCTCTCTTTAGGTGCAAAACCATATTTGCGCGTGATCCACATCGCCGCCTGCACATCATCATCCGATGTCCACTCGCCTATCTTGCCGCCGACAAATGGCGGCGGCTTAAGCTTCATAGTTCGGTATGAAAACTCATCGTAAGCCAGCGCACCGCGCCAACTCACATCATGCTCGAGGATATCGTAAACATTAGATAAACACACCGCAGGCTTTTTGCCATCCCACACCAAATCACGCGGAGACCAAGGCGGCCCATCATCACCATTACCCGATGACGAATTGCCGCCCGTTTTTTTAGACGCAGCAGTAGCCTGCTTGCGCGTATTGCGAATAAATCGCACCAGCTCATCAGAGGGCATCCCATCAGCAACCGCATCCGCCACATCCCACCCATCAGACGCTTCTCCAGGCCGAGGAATATCCACCACATGAAAAGAATCTGGATTTTTCAAAATATCGCGGATCTTGAGCATCGCCGCCATACCCGGCTGCTTATGCTCCGGAAACACCTCGCCAGCCTTATCCCGCTGGTTATCGCAGTCAGCCCACGCATAAACCACGCGCCCAAGCAACGGAGACCAATCGACCTTATCAACCGCCTTGCTCCCGCCCGGCCAACTCACGCAAACAAACTCATCATTAAGCAAATCATGAGCCGCATCGGCGCACTTCTCCCCCTCGACCAGCAACACCGGGCGATCCGGGTATTTAGCCAGCTCATACAACCCATACAGCGGGCGCGGCTCAGGGAAGGCCAGCCAACGCCACTCCCTCGAATTTTTATCCTCACACTCAGCAAAACAGCACGGCAAAACCTCCTTGCCGCCGTCGGACGTCACAAACCGGTAAACAACCCCTAGCAGCCGCCCAGCAGCGTCAAAATACTCCCAACTAGACTGAGCACGACCGCGCACCGGATGAGCCACCGGCGGCGGCCCAGCATCATCGGGGACAGGAATAATAGGCCGCCAAACCGACTTTTTACCGCGCCTCTCTTGCTGCACAGCATTGCTATGAACACTCTCGCCCCCAGAATCGCTCATGGCAATACCTAGCTGCTGTGCCACCTCCCGCGCCGCCTCCAACTGCGGCAAACTATGCAAATACGCATAAAGGCTGATCAAATCCAACCCCGCATCACCGGTCGCGAAATCGCCCCACTTGCCGGTATCCAGATTCACCGAACACGACCCCAGCTTGCTATCGGCCCGTGTAGGGTTCAGCGCTTTATACTCCCGCCCATCCACCTTACCACCCGGCAACCAACGCCCCAGCAAAACCACCGACTGCCCCAGCGCCGCATCGGCGAT
>JAJSDU010000035.1 GCA_028577615.1 Nitrosomonas sp. | reverse complement strand
CTATGGGGTAAAGGATTGCCTGTTGAAGAAATTGCACGTCATGCTGGAACAATCAGTTATGAATTACTCTGCGCGGTTTCCAAACGCGTAAAAATCGCTGTTGGCCAAGAAAGAACGCCGGTTGACCAGACGCACGGCGTTCAGTGTTTTTCATGCACATCTGCAGCGGGCCGCTAAATATTTACTCCACTTTTGCTTTAGCGCGAAGATCCTGGACAAATGCAGCAAATTCACGCTGCAATACACGTTGCCGCATATTTTCTTTAACTTCGTCAAATGCCGGCACATCCATTGTCCGTGTATCCAGTAACTCAATGACATGCCATCCAAAATTGGTTTGTACAGGCTCATCGGATAACTGGCCTTTCTGAAGTTTCGTCAAAGCCTCGGCAAATGGCCTTACATACGCCGCAGGCGGGCTCCAGTTCAATTCTCCGCCGTTGGCTTTACTTCCTTCGTCGAACGATTTCTCAGCCGCGATTCTGGCAAAATCACCACCTCTTCTCAAATTGGCAATGATGTCGCGCGCTTCACTTTCTCTTTCAACAAGAATATGGCGCGCTTTATATTCCCTGTCACCCATCTGGATTTTCAGCATGTCGTATTCTCTTCTCAACGTATCATCGCTGACTTTATTATTTTCAATATAATCAGCCTGGAACGCGCGTATCAACGCTGCCTGCTTGGCTATCTCTATTTGCGCAATGACATCGGGATTCCGATCAAGCCCCTTCTTAACCGCTTCCTGCGCCAGAATTTCTTCCGTGATCAGATTCTCTCTCAATGCCTTTCTGAGTTCAGGGCCATCCTCCTGCCCCTGCATGGCACTTGCCTTGACCATAAAATCAAGACGGGATTGCGGAATCGCCACGCCATTCACCCGGGCCACCGTTCCGGCTGACTGAGCATGTACCGCCAGGGTTATAAAACTCAAAGAACCAATAATCAAAAATTGTGATAGTTTGGTCAGATGCATGAAATTTCCTTTTGTATAATTGGATTGACAGATTGAAAATTGAGGTTGCGCAGATTGGCAGGCTGGCAGCAAGTATACGCTTTAAAACAGATCATTTACAAACAAAAAAAGTGACTTTAATGTGCTTTTATTCTGGAAAAACTTTCTTGAATGGTTTAACAAAAACCTTCTTATAAACACCGGCTGTTACATACGGATCTGCATCGGCCCAGGCGCGCGCAGCCTCCAGCGACTCAAACTCAGCCACAATCAGACTGCCGGTAAATCCGGCACTACCGGGATTGGAACTGTCAATCGCAGGAAACGGCCCTGCCAGCAGCAGACGTCCGTCATCCTGCAGTTTTCTTAATCGTTCGAGATGCCCGGAGCGAACCGACATTCTTCGTTCAAGGCTGTCTGCCACGTCTTCACCAATAATGACATACAACATGATCTCAGTCCTTACGCGTATAGTCATCAATACCATCACGGCGCAGCGTCGGAGTTTCAGCAATGCGCGAATCCACCGTAGCCGGAGTCATCGTATCCAGATATTTACGTATCGTGAGCAATTGTGAAATCACAAACACCAGCATGAGTCCTGTCGAACCGAAAAGCTTAAAGTTGACCCAGATATCGATGGAAAAGTTAAATGCGATGTACAGATTGACACATCCCATGAAAGCAAAAAAAACAATCCAGCTGAGATTCAATTTTTGCCATGCTGAATCAGGCAACGTAATCTGCTTCTCCAGCATGACACGAATAAGATTTTTTCCTGGAAAAAAAAGCGCACCCCACAAAATACCCGCGAACAGCCAGTAAAGCACGGACGGTTTCCATTTGATGAAAAGTTCATCCTGAAAAATCAGTGTTGCGCCACCAAAAAGAATAATAACCGTCAGGTTAATCCACATCATCTTCTCGACCTGGCGATGACGCAGCCATATCCAGCAGATCTGCAAAAGCGTTGCGGCTATGGCAACAGCTGTAGCTACAAAAATATCAAAAGCTTTGAAAGCGGCAAAAAACAGAATAACAGGAAAAAGATCAAATAAGAATTTCATTCTCAACCCCCCAGGTAATGTTTTTCATTCCAGAATGGCCGGCAATTCCGCGGCAAGGGTATTTTTTTCAGCAACAGCTTTGCCGAGCAGCGCAAAACCAAGCAATTGCGTCGCCTCTCCCCTGAAGAGCGCTTTAACACCTTCTTTATTCGATTCAACTTCCCACTGTCCCGGTTTTCCCGCTTCCGGCGGCGACACCACTGTCGGACAGGCAGGTGTCTTGACCAGCACCGGCATCGGCGGATAATGCACAGGCGTTTCATTTCCAGTCAATGTCGCCGCCAGTGCTCTCGCCGCGTACGTGATCGGCATGACAAAGGGCAATACCTTGCCAACCACTTCGGCGCAGTCTCCGAGGGCGAAAATATGCGCGTCACTGGTCCGCAGCGATTGATTGACCACAATACCACGATTAACCTCCAGACCAGTTTGCTGTGCCAAATCGATCCGCGGTTTCAATCCTACCGATGACAATACAATATCCGTTTCTATCGCATCGCCATTCGCCAGCGTCAAGCGCAGCTGCTCTCCAACCTGATCAACCGATTCTACGGTCGCATTAAAATGAAATGACACACCAATCGCTTCCAGTTTTTGCTGCAAAAACGCGCCAGCTTCGGGTGGCAGTAACCTGCCCAGCGGCTGAGCGGCAATGTCAATCACCACGGCCTGATAACCGGCTGCAGTCAGATCATTGGCAAACTCGCAACCAATCAATCCTGCGCCGATAATGACAATCTTTTTTTTACCGGCCAGAACATTACGGAAATGTTTGTAATCGTCAATGTCATTCACGGTTAAAATTTTTCTCACGCCATTGCCTTGCAAAGGCAGTCGTATCTGATCAGCACCCAGCGCCAGCACCAGTTTTTCATAGGACAACTGCTCTTCGTCCTGAACAGTAACGGTACGGTTTGTTTTATCAATCGACAAAACGCGGCAATTCGGACGAATGGTAATGTCAAGCTGCGAAGTCATTTTAACCGCGTCAGCATTAATGATTGCTTCGGGTGTTTTTCCTGTTGACAGCGCATTGGACAACATCGGTTTGGAATAAAAACCAGCATGATTGTCGGATAATAGCAGCACGGCGCGTTCGGCATTCAGCTTGCGCAATTCACGGGCAACGGCATAACCTGCAAGTCCGCTGCCGACAATAACAACTGGATCAGTCATGTGCTATAGCTCCCCGCCATTTCAGAAGCGGCATTGCTGACACCGCAACCAAGGCAGCGCCAATTATCCGGAACATTGTCCCGGCGCGTCTCTGATCCAACGCCGTAAGCGTGACCATTTACTGACTCATCATCTATAAAACCGCATAATATGCTGAGTTGATATTTTTTCATTTCATAGTGCTCTATTTTTGATTCTGCAATAATCATTGCACATCGTAAGGTACGTCAGCTGAGTACACTGGATTTTTACAATAGGCTTTTTTAACCGGAATAATAAACTGATCCGAAAATGCCGCACCCGGATTCGGGTACAGCATTAGAACTGATTTTAATGCGTATCCTGCATATCAGAATGGATTGATACCGAAACGCCTTCAGTGCTTTTTTAGGTATCACTTATGCAGTTCTGTATCGTCGTTATTGACAAGACTTTCCCGCCGCTGCAGATAAGCGTCTCTGACAAATTCATATTTATCAAGCGCAGCCTCTTCCAGTGTTTTATCGACATCAAGCAATTTCGCACGCTTGTCGAGCGCCATGCCTGCGGCGACCGGCGTACGGATCGCAGTGTTCAGGTAATTAATCTGATTCAAATAAACAATCGTCGTTACAGGATGGGCAATCAGACTGTCAACCCCCACACCCACCGCATCCCGTACTGAACTTGGCCCCAGGAAAGGTATGACCAGATAAGGACCGCTTGCAACGCCATATCGTCCCATCGTCTGACCGAAATCTTCATTTCGTTTGCTGATATTAAGATCGCTGGCCTGACTGATATCGCTCGCAATATCTATCATTCCAAACACCCCGAACGTTGTGTTGATCAGAAACCGTGTAGCACTTGCAGCTGCACTTTCAAAATTAAGCTGAAGCAGCGAATTCGCCGTTACAACAACATCATCCGCGTTGGAAAAGATATTACCGACAACCATGACAATCGGTGCGGGCACATATTTTTTATAGCTCCTGGCAACCGGTTCAATAAAATTCTCATCGACCATTTCATTGAATCCAAATATAGACCGATTCATGGACTCAAACGGATCCTGCGGATTGTCTGTATCCATTTTTGTTGAAGCACATCCGGTCAGAAAAACACCCAAGCTCAGCAATCCGGACAGCAAAACAGATTTTGATTTCACAAACTTAGTCATATTCAATTATTCTTATTTAATAGTTAACAGGATGTTGCCATATTTATAGCCTTGATTCAATAAAATACAAATTGGCACAGTTTAATTCTCGCCGGCTTCATAAACACGACATCCCGCCGGAAAAATTCAGTGAGTTTCTTCAAACCAGGGTACCGACGCAATCCCTGCAAAACTTATCCGGTCAATATATTATCAACACACTATTTTACTGTATTATCGTGTATAAAATCACCGAAAAATAGGGAGACAATCGAATGCAATCAATGAATATGAAAAGGTGGCTTGTGCTGATGTTTATTTTTCCTTTTACTGTCAGCTGTGCGCCAATGGCTGCAATCGGGGTTAGCACGGGCGTCGGCACGGGTGCTGCCGTAGCGGAAGATCGCAGAACCAGCGGTATTTTTATCGAAGACGAGGCGATTGAACTCAAAAGCTCACGACGCCTTTATGAGCAGCTTGGCAATCAGGCGCACATTAACGTCACCAGCTTTAACCGTATCGTCCTCCTGACCGGCGAAGTACCTAACGAAACCATGAAAATGGAAGCAACCAGACTCGTCCGCAGTATCGCCAATGTGCGCAATGTCATCAATGAAATCACCATAGGCGAAAAAAGTTCGCTGGCTTCACGCAGCAATGACACTTTTATCACATCAAAAGTAAAAGGCCGTTTTCTGACTTCCGGCAAGTTTCAGATTAATCACGTCAAAATTGTTACCGAAAAAGGCGTTGTGTTTCTGCTCGGAGTCGTAAAACGGGCGGAAGCTGATAGCGCCACAGAAATCGCCAGTTCAACATCCGGTGTTACCAGAGTGGTCAAGGTTTTTGAGTACCTGGATTGATTCCTGTGAAGCCCTGCTGTACCAGAAAACATCTATCTTAGAAATTATTGTAATCTTTATTTTCATTCCAGATGAATCGCCAACTCCTTAGCTTCCATGCTGAACAAAGGACACACCCAGTTCACCTGACGCTCCATGCTGCCGACAGAACTCCACGCTGCACTACAGGATAGCTTTCCACCTGAACGGTTTTATACCGATCCTGTCGACTGCTATACCTATGCCTATGATAACAGTAGAAAAATATTCCCACCGCAGGCCGTTGTTTTTCCACTGAACGCCAGTGAAGTACAAATTGTCATCACACTCTGCAATCAGCATAAAATACCCTTAGTGCCACGCGGACGCGGTACGGGCACATCCGGCGGCAGCCTGCCAGAACAAGGCGGGATTGTGTTATCTCTGGAACGCATGTGCGATATCATCGCGATTGATCCCGCAAACCGGGTTATTGTTGCCGAACCGGGTGTTCTGAATCAGACAATACAGGAGGCGGTTAAACCGCATGGCTTTTTCTGGCCGCCGGATCCATCAAGCGCAGCGTATTGCAGCATTGGCGGCAATATCGCCACCAGCGCGGGCGGTCCGCATGCTGTCAAATATGGCACCACGCGTGACCATATACTGGGCCTTAAAGCAGTCACGGGGAACGGTGAAATTATCAAAACCGGCTGTTACACGACAAAAGGCGTTGTCGGTTATGATCTGACGCGCCTGTTGATCGGCTCGGAAGGCACTCTTGCCGTTGTCACTGAAGCCACACTGAAATTAACCGCTCTGCCCGCCGCGATCGCGGGTATTACCGCCTATTTTCATGACCTGGAAAGCTGCACCGAGGCTATCGTAAAAATCATGTCCCTGGCGCAACTGCCCAGTGCACTGGAATTTCTTGACACCGGTTCACTCAATTTGATTCGCGGCCGTTATCCCGACATGTTGCCGCCAGATGCCCGCGCCATGTTGATGATAGAGGTGGATGGCACGGAAAGTGAAATTCAAGTTTCAACTGCCAGCATCCTCAATGCCTGTAAAACCGGGGGACTGATTAAAGCGGAAAAAACCGGAAACACGGCAGAACTCTGGAAAGCAAGAAAAGCGCTATCGCCATTACTGCGTGAAATCGCACCGAAAAAAATTAATGAAGATGTTGTTGTCCCCGTCACGGCGCTTCCCGAATTCCTCGACACGCTCAAGCAGCTCAGCAGCCGGCATCAACTGAAAAATGTCAATTTCGGTCACGCCGGAAATGGCAATATTCATGTCAATCTATTGATCAATCCTGATGACCGTGATGAAGTGCATCGCGCCGAGCAATGCCTGGACCGGATTTTTGATCTGGTGATTCGCCTTAATGGTACGCTGTCAGGCGAACATGGCATCGGTAGCGAAAAACGCGCTTTTATCAACAAGGAAATCGATCAACCGACATTGACACTTATGAAAGCAATTAAGGCATTGTTTGATCCAAACAATATCCTCAATCCGGGCAAGATTTTTCCCTGAACCGGTGGTTTCAGGATAAATCGCTACGAAGTACTTGCATATCGATAACTTGGTCATTCACACCCCACGCTTTATAATCGCGTCAAGCCAGACAAATGACAAACAGCACATTGCTGAAAAAACTACCGGAACTTATTAAAACCGACTGCGCACGCAGCTATGACTATGAATCAGAATCTCGACCTTCTGCAACCCTATCCTTTCCAGAAACTGAAGAAATTACTTGCCGACACGACGCGTAATGCGTCACTCAAGCCTGTCGATCTGCATATCGGAGAGCCCAAACATTCAACGCCGGATTTCATTCGTCAGACCATGATTCAGCAGCTGGACGGTTTAGCCAATTACCCGACAACACAAGGTTCATCCGCCCTGCGCCAGAGTATCGCCAACTGGTTAATGCAGCGCTACCACTTACCTGCCATCAACCCGGAAACGGAAGTTATCCCCGTTAATGGCAGCAGAGAAGCTTTGTTTTCCTTCGCACAGGCAGTAGTTGATACGACCGGAAGCGAATCTCCCGCGGTTATCTGTCCCAATCCTTTTTATCAGATTTACGAAGGCGCGGCCTTGCTGGCCGGCGCAAAACCGCAGTTTATCAATACCGCAGCTGAAGATCACTTCCGTCTGAATTACACGCAGCTACCAGAAGATGTCTGGAAGCAGGCGCAGCTGATTTATGTGTGCAGCCCCGGCAATCCGACCGGCAGCGTGATGACTATGGATGAGTGGCAGCAGCTCTTTGAACTGTCCGATCATTATGGTTTTATCATAGCCGCGGACGAATGTTATTCAGAAATATACCCGGACGAAAACAATCCTCCGCTTGGTGCGCTGGAAGCCGCTCACCGGCTGGGATGCACCGGTTTCTCCCGGCTGGTGGTGTTCAACAGCCTGTCCAAACGCTCCAATGTTCCCGGATTGCGGTCCGGATTCGTCGCGGGGGATGCACAGATTCTGAAAAAATACCTGCTGTACCGTACCTACCAGGGTTGCGCGATGAATCCCGCGTCTCAGGCCGCCAGTACTGCCGCCTGGAATGATGAGACGCATGTCGCGGATAACCGCCGCATGTACCGGGAAAAGTTTTCCCAGGTGAAAAACCTGCTGGCCGGAACACTGACGATCCGGCTGCCGGACGCCAGCTTCTATCTCTGGATAAAAACACCGGTGAGCGATACGGAATTCACTAAACGATTGTATCGTGACTATAATGTGACTGTTCTGCCCGGTAGTTATCTGGGCCGCAGTGTGCGCGGCGTTAATCCGGGCGAGAATTTTGTGCGCATAGCGCTGGTTGCGCCACTGGATGCCTGCGTGGATGCCGCCGGTCGGATAAAAAGCCTGCTGAATCATTTAAATTCATGAAATCTCTACAACCATCTTGAATCTAGGAAAAATAATGAAGGAACTACAAACCACCATCGAAGAAGCCTTTGACCGTCGCGCGGAAATCACGCCACGGAATGTCGACGCCAGCCTCAAAGAATCCGTTGCACAGGTACTGAACATGCTGGATAGCGGCAAGCTGCGCGTCGCCGAGAAAATCGACGGCGACTGGATAACCCATCAGTGGATAAAAAAAGCTGTTCTTTTATCCTTCCGGATTGAAGACAACAGCTTTATCAAAGGCGGTTTTTCCAATTACTACGACAAAGTGCCATCAAAATTTGCCGACTACAGCTCCCGTGATTTTCGCGATGGCGGATTCCGGGTCGTGCCGCCAGCTGCGGTGCGTAAAGGTGCATTCATTGCCAGCAATGTTGTTCTGATGCCTTCATACGTCAATATCGGCGCATATGTGGATGAAGGAACCATGGTGGATACATGGGCGACTGTCGGCTCCTGCGCGCAAATCGGGAAAAATGTGCACTTATCCGGCGGCGTCGGCATCGGTGGCGTACTCGAGCCTGTTCAAGCCAATCCTACCATCATTGGCGACAACTGTTTTATTGGCGCACGCTCTGAAATTGTTGAAGGCGTTATTGTCGGTGAAGATTCCGTCATATCAATGGGCGTATATATCGGGCAAAGCACTAAAATTTATAATCGCGAAACCGGCGAGGTCACTTATGGACACATCCCGCCGGGTTCGGTTGTCGTTTCCGGCAATCTGCCTTCAAAGAATGGCGAATACAGTCTTTACTGCGCGGTTATCGTGAAACAGGTTGACGCAAAAACACGTTCTAAAACAGGTATTAACGAACTGTTACGTGGCATCTGACATCAACCAGCATGCATCTTTCCATCATCATCCCGGCCTACAATGAAGAACAACTCATTACGCACTGCCTGAGCGCCGTTGCCGAATCGCTGAGCGCCAATGCAAGACCGGATTTCACACACGAAATCATTGTTGTCGACAACAATTCTGCGGATAAAACAGCCGAACTCGCCAGACAATCCGGCGCCCATGTCGTCTTTGAACCGATAAACCAGATCAGCCGGGCACGTAACGCCGGCGCCGCTGCCGCTAAAGGAGACTGGCTATTGTTTGTCGACGCGGACAGCCTGCTTAATCCGGGTATGGTCGCCGATATTCTTGCGCACATCGACTCAGGCCGCTATGTTGGTTGCGGCAGTCTGATGGAAATGCCGGAATCACCCTGGTGGGGTACGGTCATCCTGAAAATATGGAGTATCGTATCGGTAACTTTTGTGTGGGCATCCGGTGCGCTGGTCGTTTGCCGAACGGATGCGTTTCGCGAGATTGGCGGATTTGATCAGGATCTGTACGCCGCGGATGAAATTTATTTGAGCAATTTACTTAAACAATGGGGCCGCAAACATGGCCTGAAATTCACCATTCTCAAGCGCCATCCGCTGATCACCTCCGCGCGAAAACTCAGGCTTTATTCAGGTATGGAAATCGCAAAACAATTTCTTAAATTGACCTGCAGTCCGCGTAAAGCCTTAAAGAACCGGAATAAATTACCCGTATGGTATGATGGCCGGCGTTAATCAATACTGCATGACCACTACAATTCTCATCTTTCTTCATCCGTTTGTTTCCGCACGCAGCAAGGCGTTAAGTATTCAGTAAATTAGTACGCATATTCTTCAGACAATTGTATTCCCGTCACGGTTGTTTGCTTCTGATGATACACGGCTGTATTATTGAATGAATTTTAATTGATTCTGATATAACTTCTGAACATGGCGAATCGCATCCGAGTTGCTTCACAGCATCCTATCGCTTCTTGCCGAGAAAATCTCCGGTAAAAAAACAGAACTTGAAAATCACCAATATTGATCAACTGAATATCCGGGATTCCCTCCCCAGCCCCAAAGGGGTCGCCCTGGCTGTACTGCAGATATGCCGCAACGAGAATATTTCGATTCATGAAATCACCCGGCTGATCCAGACTGACCCAACCTTATCCTACCGCCTGATTTACCGCGCCAACTTGACCAAAACCACCAGCAGGCAAATTGCATCCATATCCGATGCGATCGTTCATCTCGGCATTCATTCGGTCAAGCAACTGATATTGGGGTTCTCTTTAATCGATCAGCATCAGCAGGGAAACTGCAAGGCATTCAATTATCACCAATTCTGGTCACATTCACTGTTGATGGCCATCGCATCAGAGGCATTCGGTAAAATCATCAGAGTGAGTGTGCGGGAAGAATTATTTACCTGCGGATTACTGGCGCGTATCGGTTGCCTGGCATTAGCCACCATCTATCCGGAAAAATACTCGGAAATACTGGAAGCTGAAGATACACGCCGCGCTTTGATTGAAAAAGAACACCTGCATCTGGAGACTGACCATAACAGTTTGACTGCTGCAATGCTCATTGACGCCGGTTTTGCCATGGAGCTGGTCGAACCCGTTTATTATCATGAAGAACCCATGGAATCCGGATTCTTCCAGGATTCACGTTCTTACCAGTTAACTGAATTGTTTCATCTGGCGAAGCATTTAGCGGACATCACCGTTTCAACCCAAGCGGAAAATTTTGAGCAAGCATCCGAGCTCATGTTGCTTGCAAAAAAAATCGGTTTCGAAACAAAATCTTTTGTTGACATGATTCAGAACATCATTGACACGTGGAAAAACTGGAACACGCTGCTCAAAATTCCAAGCGCAACTCTGCCATCTTTTCAGACGATTGCCCAGACGATCGAACAATTTTCCGGGAATTGTGAGAATGCTTCTGCTTTGCGTGTTCTGGTTGTCGAAGACGATCCGGCCAGCCGTCAGTTGATCGAAGAAATACTTTCCAGCGCGTTGGGCCATACGGTCTTTTCCGCTGAAAACGGTCAACAGGGCTTATCTCTGGGACTGGAAGCGACGCCGGATGTCGTCATCACCGACTGGATCATGCCCGTAATGGATGGACTTGAATTGACGCGCGCCCTGCGCACTACGGAGTGGGGACAGAATATCTATATCATCATGCTGACCGGCATTGAATCTGAAGAAAAACTTGCCAGGGCCTTTGAAGCCGGCGTGGACGACTACATTATCAAACCAATCAACATACGCGTCTTCCGCGCGCGGTTACGCGCCGCCTGGCACTACAAAAGACTCCAGGAATCCTGCCAGAAAAATCAAATGCAACTCAAGAAATTTACTGCGGAACTGGCGACATCCAATCGCAGACTTGAGCAGGCGGCGCATACCGATATCCTGACCGGATTGCCAAACCGGCGCGCGGGGATGGAGGCTTTATCACGCGCATGGAGTATTGCCAGCCGTTCACATCAACATATAGCAGCTGTTTTGATCGACATCGACAATTTTAAAAACATTAATGACAGCCACGGTCACGCGGCGGGTGATGCGGTGCTCAAAGCAATCGCAGCATCGATACAGAATACAGCACGCAAGGGAGATTTTTCCTGCCGTATCGGTGGCGAAGAATTTTTGATCATTTGTCAGGACAAAAAAACGGACATGCACTCAACCGCTGTTTTTGCCGAAAGACTGCGTAAAAAAATTGACTCGGAACCCATAGATCTTCATGACCGGACAGTCGCTATAACAATCAGCATCGGCATTGCGCTGAAAGAAGACTACATGCAGAGCGAGGATCAATTGATCAAAGCGGCCGACAATGCGTTATACGCCGCCAAGAACGCGGGCAGAAACAGGATTTACTGTGCGGCCGGCGACCATTTTTTTGTTCCCGATCTCGGCGGCTGATAGGAAACGCGTACAGAATCAGAAATTCTGCAAATAGCGTAGTAATAATACAATCCGGTTGCTGATAATAATTGTACGATAATCACCGCGTGAAATAGCCGCTGCGCTGCCAAAATTAGCATGGGTCCAGTTGCGCGCGATGAACTCAAATTCCTGATCGCGGTAGCGTAACCATTGCTTCTGGGAATTGCTCAAAGCCTGTCTGGCCTCATCGCTGAGCTTCGCCATCAACTGGTTATAAGCGCTATCGAGCTCATCACCGAGGAAATCTTCATAACGCGCATAGACGGTAATATATCCCTGGGTCGTATGCGGTGTCTGCCGAATGTCATCTTCATACACCTTTGCACGTTCAAGAAAATCCGCAACATAATCAGGCGCATCCGGATTATCGATGGCAAGGAGCGAAGTGCTGCAACATGCCAGAAGAAGCATCAGCGCAACTTTGCGCCAGATTTGCGCTGATGTATTTCTCCATGGATTACCAGTGCGCATAAACGTTCTTCAAATAAATATCCCATTCCGCTTCGCGCCGGTTTACCAGTCCCTGCATCACTTTACCCTGCGATTTATTCCATGCTTTCCAGGCAGCTTCCAGATCCGGATAGCGCGTCTGCGCGGCAGGATTGTTGATCAGCTTCAGTACTGATGAACTGGTAAAATTGCCCAGCCCGATATTGAAAACGAGCAGGACGAGCGCATCGAACTGATTCTGCGAAAGCGTTGCCGTCACTTTGTTATTCACACCGTCAACAAACGGTTGCAGATCTTTCTCGAACAATGCTTTTGCCTGGTCTTCACTGATGCCATTCTGATACATATCGCCGAATTGGTTCCATTCATCCTGCTTGATCAGGTGGCCATAACCGATAGTCGCGCCTTTTACCCAGCTGGAAATCCCGGCGCCTGTCTGATCATCGTAAGGCTTGCTTCTGAACGACTCGATCGCCATCAATAACGCCATACCTTTATCACTTATCTGATGCATGACTCACCTCCATTTTTAATCGTTTTGCCAGACTGGCACGCCATGAGACTTTGGAATTGCAACGATTGCATGTATAGTGTAACAAAAGATTTAACTTTCCACGGAGTATCAGAATGACCATCGAAAGCATGAATCATTTTACGGTATTGAGCAGCAATCTCGAAAAAACCAAATCCTTTTATATCAATCTGCTGGGGCTCACCGAAGGCTATCGTCCACCCATGGCGTCCACAGGCGCCTGGTTGTATGCCAAAGACAAGCATCACTCGGTTCTGCATATCATGGCCGGGCGCCCCATGCCGGAACATGCGCCGGGTGTTATCGACCACATGGCATTCACTGCTACCGGCTTGCAGTCCGTCATCGACATACTCAAGCAACACGGCATTTCATACACGCTCAACCGCATGCCGGAGCTGGGTATCTGGCAATTGTTCTGCCTTGACCCGGACGGTGCAAAAGTTGAACTGGACTTTGCCGCGGACGAACCTGCGCCAGTGGAATAACGCAGTAAAACGGTTCACTTAACGCAGTTCGGCTGTTTACCCGCCGCATGCGCCTGCTGCATCAAACTCATTGCCTTGGGCATCAGCTTCTGGAGATCATCGATGCGGGTTGCGTGCGATGGGTGGGTCGACAGAAATTCCACCGGCTGCGCACCCTGACTGGCCTGCGCCATTTTAAGCCATAAAGTAATACTTTCCGAAGGATTAAAGCCCGCTTTGGTCATCAATTCCAGACCGATGGTATCCGCTTCGCTTTCATGCAGGCGGCTGAATGGCATAATAATGCCATATTGCGCGCCGACACCGAGCAGGCTGATCGCCGTCTGCCCCATTGCGGTTTGCGGCGCGGCGACGGCCCCTATCAAAGATATACCGACCTGCGCGCCGAGTTTCTGTGACATGCGTTCATTGCTATGCTTGGCCAGAACATGTCCGACTTCATGACCAATCACTGTAGCCAGCTGATCCTGGTTATCGACCAGATCAATCAATCCGGAATGCACGCCGATTTTATTACCCGGCAGGGCAAAAGCATTCAACGTACCGTCATCAAAAACAATCACTTCCCACTCGCCACCCACCTCGCGCGTAATTGCATCTGAAATGCAGCGTACAAACTGATTTTCCCGCGTATTCTGACTGACCGGTTTTTCCGATTTCAGCGTATTAAAAGCCTGCAAACCCATGGCATCCAGTTCGTCATCCGGCATAAAAACCAATTGCGTCCGCCCGGTCGGCGAAGTAGCGCAGGCGCTTATCGTCATCAGCAAAAACAGTGTAATTATGAATTTCATCAATACTGACTCCATAAAGATATTATTTCAGAGATGCCATTTACTGACATTCCGTTTATACCGAAAATACCGGTTTATTGCTACTGCGTATCGCTGAGCAATGCGATAACCTCTTCATCACTCACCTGCGCGAACACTTCATAAAACTGGCCGACGGCATAAAATAACGCCGGTATCTCAAGGCAAACGATTTCATCAGCATAAGGCGCGACCCTGTCCAGCGTCTCGGACGGCGCCACCGGCACCGCGCAAACCAGCTTCTGCGGCGCTTTGGCCCGCAGCGCGTGTAATGCGGCAATCATTGTTGAACCCGTCGCCAGACCGTCATCGACAACAATAACAATGCGCCCTTCCGGATCCAGCGGCGGACGCACGGGCGTATACCGTCTACGGCGCTCCCGCATGACTTCAAGTTGCCTTGACTTCTCCTGTTCGATGTACTGCTTATCGTGAACGATATAACCGGCCTCCTGCGTCATATACGCCCAGCCGGTTTCATCGATCGCACCGATGGCCAGTTCCGGATTACCCGGCGCGCCGAGCTTGCGCACCAAGACGACATCCATGTCGCCTTGCAGTTTATTGGCGATAATCTTCGACATCGGCACCGCGCCACGCGGTATCGCCAGAACGAGTGGATTCTGCCCCTTATAAACCTTCAACTGTCCGGCCAATTGAATGGCCGCATCTTCACGGTCGCGAAACATTACCGCTTCCCTCCCCCTTAATCACTGGCGAAATTCATCCTCTGATAAAATAGCAGGAAACAGGTTACAAGAATATCCCTTCCGGAAATTAATGCATTAAACCTAAAAACCTCAGTTGATCGTTATTCGAGATGACTAACGATATGAATACATGAAACAATTCGAGAAATATCAGTTCATCCAAATGGTGAATCAAACTAGGGTGTTTATAGCACGCCGCTTTTTAATTTTTGCTGCGTTACAATTCGTTGTAATAACGCGTTATTACAACGAATTATGCCTTGCCAAAAATAAAAATCAACGCACTTTAAACCCCATTCAACTGAGGTTTTTAGGTTGAAAAGAATAGCAGCGCTCAAATCCTTATCGATGGAGCACCACCAGGGGCTGGCTCTGGCGCGCGCAGCCAAGACGGCGGCAAAAACAGATCCGGATGGCCCGGAACAGCAAAAAATCTGGTCCGAACTCGAAGCACATGCCGCAAATGTACTGGAATTGCACTTTGAAATTGAAGAAACCGCGCTTGCATCCGCGCTCAGCGCACTGAATGATCCACATATCGCCGCTTTACTGGAGCGCATGTATCAGGAACACGCGGCATTGCGCGCATTACTGTCTCCCGGAGGGCCGCGCACGGCGGAACAACTAACGCATGCAGCCGAGCTTCTGGCGCAGCATATCCGTTTTGAAGAACGCGAATTGTTCGAACTGGCCCAGATACGGCTGGATCAGCGTGCACTGGACGCTATCGCCAAGGCCGCGCAACAGCGCTGACGGCGCATTCCCATGAGAGCGATCACAGCATACGGCTTTTATCGCCGCTGACGAATCCGTCAAGCGGCGGATCGAATGACTTGCCAAATGCGATGACCTTGAATAACTCGCCCATCTCGGCCGGACTGATCAGTTTCTGCAGCTGACCGGTCAACGGCAGATAATGCTGTACGTCTTCGACCGGCGTACGTGACAGGATTTCCGTAATCCCGCAGTTCAATAAAAAATGCGCTTGCGTAGTGTAGCCCAGCAGCGATAGGCCGGCATCCTCAGCCGCGGCATATAAGGCGCTGAAGTCGACATGACTGGTAATATCCTGCAAACCCGGCAAATAAAACGGATCGCCGTGCGCATGATGGCGATAATGGCACATCAGCGTGCCCTGATTGCGCTGCGGATGATAGTATTCGCCGCGGCCGAACCCGTAATCAATCAGAATGACAGCGCCTTGCTGAAGCATTCCGGCGAGGCTGCAGATAAAAGATCCTGCCAGCTGATTGATCTCGCTGCCATACATAAAATCCGGATCGCGTTGCGGATTAATCTGCTGCGTCAGATCTCCGGTAACCGCTTTCAGCGCGTCATTGGCGATCGGCCTGTTCTGCCAGGTGAATTTTCCGCATGACTCCTGCTGTTCGTGTTCCTCCGACGCCTGCCAGACGACACCCCGTTCCAGCACATCATTGCCCCGCCACTCGACCAAGTGCACCGGCATGGCGTCAATAACCTCATTCGCCAGAATCGTCCCCACGAAGTATTCCGGCAATCGTTCAAGCCAGGTCACGCGCGGCATCAGATGCGGCGTGTGTTCGATCAGCAATTTCCGCTGCCGCTCGCGCAATTCGGCGCTGACTTCGAGAATATAATAATGCTGCGGCAGGCAATCACTCTGTTCGAGTTCACGCAGCATATCCCTGGCCAGCTTACCGGAACCGGCGCCAATTTCCAGCACATCGGCCTTGCCATGATACCCGGCAATCTCTCCGGAAATCTGTTTAACCTGCCGAGCCACTGCAGAGCCAAACAATGTAGAGACTTCCGGCGCGGTAACAAAATCGCCGCTGCCGCCAAGCTTTGTTGCACCCCCGTTATAATAGCCCAGGCCGGGATAATATAGCGCCAGTTCCATATAACGGGCAAACGAAATCCAGCCGCCCGAGGCAGCGATTTCTTCACGGATGACAGCCTGCAATTTCCGACTGTGCGCCAGAGCAGCATCACTGCAGGCCGGCAGATTGGATATATTCGACGATGGCGTATAAAATGACATTTTTTAACATTTCAGAAAGACAACAGTAAATAAGAGACAGCTCCATGCTGTAAACGGGCTCGCAAAACGTATTCTACGGGAGACAGTCATGCAAAAAAAAGTCGTTCTGGTAACCGGCGGCGCGAAACGTGTTGGCGCGGCGATATGCCGCAGACTGCATGCGCAGGGTGCAAAGCTTGTCATTCATTACCGTTCCTCGCTGGACGAAGCGCGCGCGCTGCAACTCGAACTCAATAACAACAGACCGGACTCCGCTTCTCTGGCACAGGCCGACTTGCTCGACATTGATTTATTACCCGAATTGATTGATAAAACCGTGAAGCGATACGGCCGGCTGGATGCGCTCATTAACAACGCTTCCAGTTTCTTTGCCACGCCGCTTGGCACCTGTACGATTGAAGCCTGGCACGATCTGGTCGGCAGCAACCTGATGGCGCCGCTGTTCCTGTCTCAAGCCGCCGCGCCCTACCTCAAAGAACAGCACGGCTGCATCGTCAACATCATCGACATCCATACCGAGCGGCCATTGAAAAATTTTGTCATTTATAACGCCGCCAAGGGTGGATTGCAGGCACTGACCAGGTCGCTGGCGCTTGAACTGGGACCGGAAATCCGCGTCAACGGCGTATCGCCAGGGCCGATTCTCTGGCCGGAAGACGATATCTGGTCGAATGCGCAGGCCCGCGATGCGATTATTCAGGGCACGCTGCTGAAGCGCATGGGCAAACCGGAAGATATCGCCAGAACCGTGCAATTTCTAACTCACGACGCGCCCTACATTACCGGTCAGATCATCGCCGTCGATGGCGGGCGCAGCATACATCTGTGAAGTAACCGCCTGCTTCATTCACCGAAAGCATTTCTGATCCATTCAATGGTGTAGCGCTGCGTTCCGGTGATCAGCACTGCGTCAAAGCGGCAGGCAGGTTCATGTCGCAACCCTGAGAGATAATGCCGCGCCGCAATCAACAGCTTCGCTTGTTTGGCTGCCGTGATACTAGCCGCCGCACCACCGAAAGCATTACCGGCGCGCATTCTGACTTCGATAAATACCAGCGTGTCATCTTCGGTCATGATGAGATCGATTTCTCCGAAACGGCAACGGTAATTCCGTTCCACCAGCACTAGCCCCTGCTGCTGCAAGTAGGCTGCCGCAATCCTTTCCGCTTCGGAGCCTTTCGGCAATCCGGCCATGCGCAAATTACCGGATTGCCGGAACGCTGAGTATCTGCACACCGCCTTTGTCAAATCTGGCGGCTACCGGTTCGCGTATGAATTGCGCCGGTGGCGCATAACGGATATATCCGGTCACACCATCCAGAGCAACCTCGTCAGGCGAGCGCGCATACAACAGGCGGCTCATCAGCCGGAATGCATCGATACCGAGCGCAAAAAGACGTTCGGTATCCTTGTCTTTTCCCTGATGCAAGCCGCGGTAAGCCATGACCGCCGGGTGATCAGGCTGCAGCAGCCAAGGCATGTCCATAAAACGAATACCGTCCAGTTCGTTAAAATAAAGCGGGTCAGCGTTGCTGACAAAAACCTGCGAGGTCGCGTAAACAGGAACTTCGGGACTTAAAAAAGCGCGCACCCGACGCACTTTATTGGCATCCAGCGCGAGAAAAACCACATTCTCCGCACCGCTGGTATGTCTGCGCAGCTGCGAAAAGAAACCCTGATCGTCTTCGTATTCGACTGATTCTGCGGTGTTGCCGAATTCATTCAACCAGCGGCTGGCAAACGCGCTTTGCAGCCGTGACGACAATCCACCGGCGTCTTTGATGATAATCGCATGCTTTCTGAGCATGTCGTTTGAATCCAGCGCCAGTCCGGCGATATGACTGGCCTCAGCTTCCATCTGCATGCCGAACAAAAACAGATTGGGTGGCAACGGCATCGACGTATCCGTCGAATTGAGCGCCAGCGTCGGCACTGCGATGGTATGGCTCGATGCCACCGCGGTCACGCCATTTCGCGTCAGCGGACCGACGATCAGCACGGCGCCAGCCTGTAACGCCTGATGATAGGTGACCAGGACATCCAGCGGATCATCGGTCGTCGAATAAACCCGCACCGCTAAAGGCAATGCCGATTCACGCCCAGCGGCGGCGACGAATCCTTCCTTGACCGTTTCAGCAGCCGGACCAAAAGAAGCGGATTGCAGCGGCAGCAATAATCCGATATGTGGAACGGACGCATAACCGGTCGCATAGTCCGCTGTATGACCGGGTGCATGCGCTGACGGCGCGTCCGGATAATACGCTTCCGGATGAGTGGCAAAAGCGCGCGCGCTGCCGTATAGTGCCACGATTGCCACCAGAATGACAAAATAGAAACGTTGCATTGTAGAAAATAATATGCCTGTGAAAAACGCATTATATGTGGTTGCAACGCCAATAGGAAACCTTAACGACATCAGCCTGCGCGCTTTGGAGGTTCTTGCGGACGTCGACGTGGTTGCCGCTGAACATGTTCAGAGTTCGAAACATCTGCTGTCGCACCATGCGATTCATACCCGACTGATCGCCCTGCACCAGCATAATGAAGCCGCCGTCGCGCATCAAATCAGCGCATTCCTGGCGCAAGGAAAATCCGCCGCTTTGATCAGCGATGCCGGAACACCGGCGATATCCGACCCAGGAGCTGTTCTGGTACGGCAAGTGCGCGAACAGGGATTCCCGGTGATTCCGGTTCCGGGTGCCAATGCCGCCATCTGCGCGCTCTCGGCAGCAGGCATCATCCATCCGCATTTTCTGTTTTACGGATTCCTGCCAGCCAAAACAGGCCAACGCCAGCGGGAATTAAAAACACTCGCCCCACTGCCGTACACACTGGTTTTCTACGAAGCACCACATCGCATTCGGGCAAGTCTGCACGATATGGCTTCCGTCCTCGGCGGAGAACGCCAGCTCACTATCGCGCGAGAACTGACCAAACTGTTTGAAACCGTTCATCAATGCAGACTGGATGAGGCTGTCGCATGGCTCGAAGCCGATATGCACCGCGAGAAAGGTGAGTTTGTCGTACTGGTCTCAGGCGCGCCAGCCCCGGACAACGCCGAAATCAGCGAACAGGCACGCAACACGCTTACCTTGCTGCTGACCGAATTGCCGCTGAAACAGGCGGTCAAGCTTGCCGCCGGCATTTCCGGCGAGAACAAAAAAGCGCTGTATCAGCTCGCGCTCAGTCTGAAACCATAACGTTTATAATGTGACTTTTCATCTGGATATGCCGCCGCCCATGAACACCCTGCAGGAATTCACGCTGACCCGCCCGGACGACTTCCATCTGCATTTGCGTGATGACGCGCAGATGCAGGCGGTACTGCCGTTTTCCGCCCGGCAATTTGCCCGCGCCATCATCATGCCGAACCTGAAGCCGCCTGTCGTCACCACCGCGCTGGCCGCCGCCTATCGAGACCGTATTCTGTCGGCATTGCCGGACGAGCTGAAGAATCGCTTTGAGCCGCTGATGACGCTCTATTTGACCGACGAGACCGCGCCACCGGAAATTCTGCGTGCGAAAAACAGCGGCATTGTTCGCGGCGTCAAGCTTTATCCCGCCGGTGCGACGACGAACTCCGCCGCCGGAGTCACCGATATCACGCGCTGTTACGCCGCGCTGGAAGCGATGGAAAAAAACGATATGCCTTTACTGGTGCACGGCGAGGTTACCGATCCGTCAATCGATATTTTCGATCGTGAAAAAATCTTCATCGATACCGTGCTCACACCTGTCATCCGGGGTTTTCCGAGTTTGCGTGTGGCATTCGAACATATCACTACACAGGAAGCCGTCGACTTTGTCACCGCTGCGCCGGACACCCTCGCGGCCACCATTACCGCACATCATCTGCGCTATAACCGCAACGCGATTTTTCAGGGCGGAATCCGCCCGCATTATTACTGCCTGCCCGTTTTGAAGCGCGAGCATCATCGCCAGGCGCTGATCCGGGCCGCGACTGGCGGCAGTAAAAAATTCTTCCTTGGCACCGACAGCGCGCCGCATTCGCGCGCGTTGAAAGAAAACGACTGCGGTTGTGCAGGCATATTTACCGCTCACGCGGCCATCGAACTGTACGCCGAAGCATTCGAGCAGGCCGGCGCGCTGGATCGGCTGGAGGCATTTGCCAGCTTCAACGGCGCGGATTTTTACCGGCTGCCACGGAACTCGACACAGATCACGCTCAGAAAAGCACCATGGCAGATCCCGGAACGGATCCATTTCGCGGGCGATGTATTGATTCCTTTAGCCGCCGGTGAAATAGTCGGCTGGAAAATGCTGTGACGCTATACATTCCGGATTAAAACAGCTCTTCCAGGAAATTCGCCACCGACTGATAAGCGCGATTAGCGGCCCGCTCGCTGTAGACCGTGCCAAACCCCGGATTATTGGCCGCCGGATTGGTGAACGCATGCATGGTTCCACCATACACATGCATCTGCCAGTCAACCTGCGCCACGGTCATTTCCTGTTCAAACGCCAGCACCTGCTCCGGCGGCACCATGGGGTCATCATGACCATGCAGGCACAGCACTTTTGCCGTGATTTTCTGATTGGATACTGCGCCTGGCGCAAAAATGCCGTGAATACTGATCACGCCGGCCACATCCGCGCCGGAACGCGCCAGCTCAAGCACGCACATGCCACCGAAACAGAACCCCATCGCCGCGACCCGCGCCGCGTCAACCTGCGGCAACGTCCGCACGGCGCGCAAAGCCGCGTTGATTCTTTGTCTCAACAAAGCGCGATCGGAAGCAAACGGCGACATGAGCGCGCCGTTGCCCGCAACATCGCCGTCCTTGCCGTAAATGCCCTTGCCATACATATCCAGCGCAAAGCCGACATAGCCCAAAGCGGCCATGCGTTCGGCGGTTTTGCAGGCGAACTCGCGCCTTCCGCTCCAGTCATGCGCGATCAGCACGGCGGGTTTGGCAACACCGGTATCCTTGTAGGCAACATAGCCTTCCAGCACCACTTCACCATCGCGGTAATCCATATTCTGCGTAATCATCGTCATTCAATCCTCGTTTTTTTGTAAACACGCCACCAGCCAAAACCGGCAGCCACCATTTGCAGTCGGCAGCCGGATCGATCGGCCACCACTTCACCGGTTATCCCTTGTTTTCTGGGAAAACCGCTAACTGCCTGTCAAGACCGGCCAGGAGTGTACTTAGCTGCACAAATTGTATCTGCCAGAACCAGTTAGCGTTATAATCCGCATTGCCCGTCCATTTTTTTCTGGATAACCATGATAACAAAGATAACAAAGGGCTTACAGGGCGTCGAAAAATGTAACTGTGGCAGCCGATTGCCTGGCAGAAACAGGCAATGCAACAAAGCGCAACGAACAGCCATGAAGCTGCCCCGCAGGGCGAGGCGCTTGTGCCGAGTAAGAAACAGAGCTCATGTGGAATAAATGAGCATTTTGAGCCTGTTTTTAACGCCGCAGTGGCAATACAGGTAGTTTTTCAACACCCTGTTAAAACAAAAGACTTATAGATTGATTAACAAGTAACTCTTTTACAGGACACGTAAAAATGAAACTATTCACTGATACCTCTCGCACGCCGCGAGACAGCTTTTTATCACTATGGATCGCCATAATCGCAGCAACTGCCTTCCTGCTTTCTTTCCCGGGAACAGCGGCGGCTGACAGCGTTTTCGTCTCGGCCAAACACGATAAAATCTTTATCGCTGACCGCGGACTACTCGTCAAGGACTTGCATACCGGCGCCATCAACACCATGTGTACGCCTAATGGTCGCTGGTACGACCCTGCTGGCCATGATGTCACCGATTTACTGGGCACTGCCACGGATGTTGTCGTCAAGCACCATTATGCGGTTGTCACCGTGCATCCGCTGGACGCCCAGAACAATCCCTTTGTGGACACCATAACCGTCGATCTGACCAGCTGTCTGGATTATAAAGTCGTCAAAGTGGACGACTGCATTGCCACCGTTGATCTTGACGGCGGCTATATGACCATCCCCTGCGTTGCCTATCAAGGCGGTTACCTGACGGTCAAAATGAACCGCCGCGGCCGTTCGGATAACTGGGAAGTACACACATTCGGCGACAATGCGCACATCAGAAATTACTACGGCCATGGCCGCAAGCATGATCGCGACGACGATGATGACGACTGATCGACAGGACGGCTGATGACATCACGTCTCAGCCTTTATCATGCTCGTCTTGAACGCAGAATTACCCGGCTGGCGTGGCTTTATCGCGTCAGTCCGAGTTGACCGAAAGTTAAAAACCTTGAGTTTATTTTCCATTCGTGGAATTTGATTTAATTCCATAATAAAAGCCGGTAGCTGCTGAAACCAGGGCAATTATTGGATTCAGGATAACTCCAAACTCCTTGATGTGATCAACATCGATAATTCCGAACCCTAGCAGGATTAGCATTCCACTCACGACAAGCCCAAGCAACCCGATCAGCAGATAGGCAATCATTCGTCGTGCGCCATCTTCCTGTGGCCTGGGATCGTAGTTGTCTCCAACCTGTGGAGCTAAAACCTGATCGATAATCGTGCTGTCTCCTGTGAAATCCAGGCTATTACTGCTCGTAGCATCTTCGTCGCGCGCGACAGGTTCTCTACCAGCGAGCGTTTCTTCCGCTGTTTGAGTTTTCTCGGCTTTTTCTTCGTCCATTTTGCCCCCGGCAACTATTGCATTTATTTACGCATAACCTCGCGAATACGATGGTCAGCGTCTTCTACGAGTACTTTACGTTTATTTTTCTCTTGATCAACGAAGAACTTTTCGGAATTGATTGACCTGCGAAGAACGTCAGTAAATGTCACATGCTCTTCTGCTGCAATTTTTTGAAGAAACTCAACTTGATCTTCTGGAAGATTTACGGTGATTTTTTTCATAGCCATGATGCGTTCCTCTGGTGAATGGATGGATTAATGGATTATAACTATATATGGTTTAATACCATATTTCAACCATACCTCAACCTTACCAAAGCAGCCGATGTTATAAATGTGAGACTCGATGCTTCGGTTTGCAAAACAATCATGTCGATTTTTTTTACACAACAGGATATGCGCACCGCGTATTTATAACTTCGATCATGATTGCAGACTATAAATCAGTTGCATAAAAAATGTGGCATGAAGTTTGCTCGAATAGAAGAACATGAATTCTTTAAGTAATACATCCTGAAGTTTTCGCGCAATTCTTTATCTTATGCTGTAAACGAAAATTCAGGGTTTTTGGGAATTTATTGAAAAAAATATATTTTTATGAATTAGCAGGAGGCTTGTATGATTAACAGAATAATAAGAATGCTGGGCATCTCGGTTATGACATTTGGTCTGGCAACAACAGCGCAGGCAACACTGGAATGGCGGCTGGGTGGAAAAGCGGTTTATGACACCGATACCGACATTACCTGGCTGGCAGATCCCAGCGCTGCGAGTGCCAATATTTATGACAATGGCACTTTCAACAATGATGGCTTAATGACCTGGAGCAACGCTGTTGACTGGCTGGCAAACCTGAATGTGGCCGGTGTAACAGGCTGGTACGCCACAGAAGAGTCACATCGCTGGTATGGCAATGGGTGCTGCATAACTGCGGTGGATTATCTTATCGATAAGCTGTTAAACGCTCCTTCCGAACTTTCCAGTTATCCCCAACCGGTTCCTGTCAGTGCTATTTCCGAATTTTCTGGAGCTTTCAGTCGTCTTTATTGGGCGACCGGAAGTCTTCTGGTTTGTGGCGGACAACCTTGTCCTGATCAAGACAATTCTGAACCATTTGCAATTAATTTTTTTCCTAATTCACCTTATTATCGTACCACCTCCTCAAGTTATTTGATTGGTGGTTTAAGCCCTCCTGAAGCGGAACTCGCAGTGCTGGCTATGCATAATGGTGATGTTTTTGCACAGATACCTGAGCCGAACACAATAATGCTGATCAGCATTGGTCTGGCAGGACTTCTGGGTTTTGGTTGCCGCCGATTAAAAATGAATTTAACTTGATTATTCATAGCTCGCACAGTCCCGATTCGCATTGCATAATCGGGCGCCTAATCTGTCACTTGCCCGTCTTGCATCAATTTAAACTATCGACGTGGCAGCTACCTGTCGTGACATTTTACAAAAGCAGGTAAAATCTTTTATACGAATTTGGCAGGATGTATTACTTGTCTTTTTCCGGCATATGTTATTGCAAGACCTGGTACCTAATTTGCTGCCTTTTTTCATGGCTGAAACATATCGAAAGATTATTTACGTTACCGCTGATGGGTTAATAGCTGACTAAAATGCTCATTTATCCAGCATAATTCCTCCCTTTTTCGCCCGATTAAGATACGCGGATTAATGATTTAAGCAATATTCAAATTAAAAACCAGCTCAGGAATAAAAATGAAAAAAAAATATCACAGCTCTTTTTTTGTCATTTCTTTTGTTACTTATTAATCAAAAAAATGTAATAGCAGATCCATTTATCTTCACATTTGAAAATACAATAATTTCAACACCAATTGGACTAAACACAATACCAAACGTATCCACCGGTGATATTCTTAAATTAAGTGTTATTGTTGATAATGGTAACGATAATTTAATCGAACAAACTTGGCAGATAACCGATGTTATTTTAGCAACAGTAAATGTCGGATCATATAGCGCTACATATCTTCCATTGTTCGACTCATCCTATATCGGTTGTTGTTCATTTTTTAACACTAATAAAGATGGTCTAATAGACTACGCTCATTTCTATGATACTGACGGCAAAACCAATTTTGATAATTTTGGCTCAGGAGGCATAATTGCAACCAATGCGATAATAGACTCTACTAATAATAGATATGCATTCTGGAACGATTCTTTGTTTAATCCCACATTATGGAAGAATCAAAACGGACAAGGAGTAAAACCTGAGGACAACAATCAAAACGGAATCCCTATTCCAACTCCTTCCATCATTTCACTTTTTGGGATCGGCATCCTAATATTGAGAGTAATAAAAAAGTAAAGAGAATATAACATTATCAAATAATTACTTTAAATTACCGTACAGTTCGCGCAAGCCCGATCAGCATGACGTAATAGGGTCCTGCCTGTGTCTTGCTTATCTTGCATCAATGAACGGCGTCAACGTGGTGCTATCTGTCGTTATATTTTACAAAAGCAGGCAAAATCTTTTATACGAATCCGGCAGGATGGATTTATAGCGAAATCATTGACTCAGAACGGCTAATGGGTGACACCTTGATTTTATGAGATGAAAAAATTAACGGACTTCCTCCAGAAAGAATTTAAAAAAGCTTCGTTTCTACAAGATATTGAAGAGGCAAGCAACCTAGCACAATATGGTTTTTACTCCTCTGCATTTCTGCGACATTGGCAGACTGTTGAAGCAATCAGTCGTTCTTTAATGATTTTTAACTCCGCTTGTAAGGAAGCTGAAGAAACTGGCAATAAAATATTCAAGGTATCAGAAAAGAGACAATTGATATTTCCAAAAATAACCTTGATACACAAATTTACAATATTCTGGTTTCCTCTGTAAAGACACGAATTGAGCCACACTTCAAATATATCGATGTTTCTGATGTTGAAAATGCGCTCAAAAACCTTGAAGTAGAATATGATTCCAAAAAGCTAAAATATCTACTGGCTTCTAAGGTCAATAAAACGCCTCCTGATGCGCCCATAAAAACAACAATTCGAGAACAACGCAATGGAATAATCCACAAAAACCAGACGATTGACAAGGAACGCTATGATCAGCTTATGCCGTTTTTTGAGCATTTTTTTGACATTGTCGCGCAAATTAGAAAGTCTGCTCATGATGCGATTCAAGGCCGGTAGCATCGGAAGCATTTCGAG
>JAJSDU010000034.1 GCA_028577615.1 Nitrosomonas sp. | reverse complement strand
TATATAACCATTTCATTATCAATAATCAGTACATGCTCAATGCCGTGGAATTTGCCGATGGCACGAGTTGGAACAGTGCGGCGCTGGCGTTGATGGTGCTGACCGGCACTGATGGTGCGGACAGTATCACCGGTTTTGCAACGGACGATACGATCAACGGTCTGGGCGGTAACGATACGCTGCGTGGCGATGGTGGTAATGACATCGTTAACGGCGGTGATGGTACTGACCAGGTTTATGGTGGCGCGGGTGATGACATGCTGCGCGGAGGTGCCGGTGCGAATGATACTTTAAGAGGTGATGCGGGCAACGACACTTACCTGTTTGAAATTGGCGATGGCAATACCACGATCAGCAACTATGACTCCGGTACGAATCGAAACGACGTGTTGCGCTTTGATGCGGGAATCACGCCCGGTAACGTGGTGGTATCACGCTTTGGCAATGATCTGAAACTCACGGTGCAAAGCACCGGCGATATTATTACGGTACAGAACCACTTTATCATCGGTAATCAGTACATGCTCAATGCCGTTGAATTTGCCGATGGCACGAGTTGGAACAGTGCGGCGCTGGCGTTGATGGTATTGACCGGCACCGAAGGTGCTGACTATATCATTGGTTTTGCTACGGACGACACGATCGACGGTCTGGGCGGTAATGACACCTTGTCCGGTGGAGATGGCAACGACATCATTGATGGTGGTGACGGTGTCGACAGACTGTTCGGCAATTCAGGTGATGATATTCTCAGCGGTGGTGCAGGTAGCAACGATACGCTGGACGGTGGCGCGGGCAGTGATACCTACCTGTTCGCGGCAGGCCACGGCAATACCGCGATCAGTAATTATGACGCCGGTGTGGATAGTTACGATGTGCTGCGCTTCGATGCGGAGATATCGCCCGGTTCTGTTTCCGCGACGCGAACAGGAAGTTTTGATTTATTGCTGACTTTACAGAGTACCGGTGAAAAAATCACGCTTTCAAATTTCTTCTATCTGGATATCGCCCACCCTTCGTATAGGCTCGATGCGATTGAATTTGCTGACGGTACTCGCTGGAATCCGGACACTGTGATGCAAAAAGTACTGCAAGGCACCGATGGTGTTGATGTCATTAATGGTTCTGCAGCCGATGATGCGATAGATGGTCTCGGTGGTAACGATATTATTTATGGAAAAGATGGCGATGATACGCTTCGTAGCGGGACTGGCGATGATTATTTACATGGCTTCAATGGGAATGATTATCTTGAGGGTGGAGAAGGCGCCGATAGACTCAATGGCGGTTCCGGAGACGATATATTAAGTGGCGGCAAAGGTGCAAATGATATATTGAGTGGGGACACCGGCAGCGATACCTATTTGTTTGCGGCAGGTGACGGTGTGGATACCATTAACAATTATGATGCCATTGCGACAAATATCGATATTTTGCAATTTACTGACATAGCGCATGAAAATCTGTGGTTCAGTCGCAGCTTTAATCATCTGCAGATCAATGTGGTTGGGACAAACGATCGAGTAACAGTCAGTAACTGGTATCTCAGTAATGCTTACCAACTGGATTATATATTTGCGGGTGCTTCGATGTTGTCAAATGACAAGGTTGATCAGCTGGTTTCGGTCATGTCTCAATATACGGTGCCGACAGGTGTCGACAATTTCGTTCCACAAGACATTATGAATGCGCTGCAACCTGTGCTTTCAGAGATCTGGCTATAGCGGATTCCGCAGTAGATCAGTCTATTCTCGGACAGCCTCCTGGCCGGAGAAAGGTGATTTTTAAACAGAATCGTCTGCAGGAATTAATTTACCTTTTTCCATGGGTGTCATTGAATATTTCAGTTTCATTTCTTACAATGCAAATATAATGGCTTGATAGAAAATGAGAAACCATGAACGTCAAACATAATCCCGTCTGGGTGACTGTCACAGTCGCGATTTTTCTGATGATCATCGTCGCCCTGATCAGCCGGCAGGAGCAAATGCGTTATCAGGAGGATTTGCGGGTAAAAGTCATCAATGAACTCAGTCAGGTGCGTGCGCGCCTCGAACTGGAGATTAATGCCAATCTTCATCTTACCAAAGGTGTAGTCAGTCTGGTCACAGCTTACCCGGATATAACCGCTGAGAAATTTGCCGAAATCGGCGAGGTTCTGCTGCGCGGAAAAACGATTGTGCGGAATATCGGTCTGGCGCCGGATAATATTCTCCATTACATTTATCCGGTTGAAGGCAACGAGATGGCTATAGATCTGATTTATCGGAATAATCCTATACAGTGGCCTGTTATCGAAAGAGCTGTTCGATTGCGGGAAACGGTGATATCCGGACCTTTGCAACTGGTGGAGGGGGATCTTGCCTTTATGAGCATAACGCCGATCTGGGTAAAATCGGCGAAAGATGAAGACAATGAACGCTATTGGGGTGTTGCCAGTCTTGTCATCAATGCGGAAGCGCTCTATAGAAAAGCCGGTATAGCGTCTTCTGAACGGGATATCAAACTTGCGATCCGGGGAATCGATGGAACGGGTGCGCAAGGCGCAGTTTTTTATGGCGATCCGGCATTGTTCAATGAAAGCCCCATCCTGATGGATACGACCCTGCCCAGCGGTACCTGGCAGTTAGGCGCGATTCCTGAGAACGGATGGGGGCAGTTTTCGCCCTATTACAAGTGGATATGGATTCTGGGTGGTCATTTTTCTTTTGCAGCAGCTCTGTTGGTCTTTATCTGGATCGGCAGTCAAATTCGTCAACGTAACGCGCTGGCAGAGGCGAAGCAGGTGGCTGAGCGCGCCAATCGCGCCAAGTCTGAATTTCTGTCACGTATGAGCCATGAGCTGCGCACGCCGTTGAACGCCATTCTTGGTTTTGGCCATTTGCTCGAAGCAAGTGCGTCACAGTCTGGTGATGCCAAGCAGAAGCAATATGTCGACTATATTTTGAGCAGTGGACATCATTTGCTGTCGCTGATTAATGAAGTGCTGGATCTGGCCAGAATAGACGCCGGGAAATTCGATCTGCACCTGGAAAAGATTTCGCTCAGGAATTTGAGCGATGAATGCCTGGCGCTTTCCCAGCCGCTCGCATTTGTGAATGATATCGCGCTGCTGAACGAATGCACAGAGCGCAGTGATTTTTATGTCAATGCGGATCATCAGCGCTTGAAGCAGGTGTTGCTGAATCTGATTTCCAACGCGATAAAGTATAACCGGGCGGGTGGAAAAGTCACTGTTTCGTGCGGCAGAATCGATCAGGACCGGATTCGTGTCACCGTAACAGATACCGGGATTGGCATACCTGAGGAGAAGCAGGATCAGCTTTTCCAGCCCTTTAATCGTCTGGGGATTGAAGATTCGCAAATCCAGGGGACAGGAATCGGATTGACGATCACCAAAAGTCTGATAGAAACAATGAGCGGCCAAATTGGTTTTGAAAGCAGTCCGGGCAAGGGATCGGTTTTCTGGATAGCACTGCCGGAGGCTGCTGGAAACGAACGACAGTCCGGCAGCATGGACAGGAATACTGTCGTCGGTGATGAAATCGAACTGATGAATCATCTGCGCGCAAAAATTCTTTATGTTGAAGATAATCTGTTGAACCAGAAACTGATGATGCAGATCATGGCGCAGTTTCCCGGTATAGAGCTCATGGTTGAGTCCAATGCGGAAGCCGGCCTGGCAACACTGATGCGGGAAAATCCGCAGGTCATCCTGATGGACATCAACTTGCCCGGCATGAGCGGTATCGAGGCGCTCAAAAAAATCCGCAGCACCGAAACCACTGCGCATATCCCTGTTATCGCTGTCAGCGCAGCTTCTATGGAAAGTGATATTGAGAAGAGTATGCAGGCCGGCTTCGATGCTTACATCACCAAGCCGTTTGATCTGCGGAATCTGTTGAAGACGATTGAGCACACGCTGCAAGCTGCGTGATGTTGCTCGCCGATCCAGGGTTGTCTGTTGCAATGGTTGCGTACATGTGCATTGTTTTTGAATTCTTTGAAAAAACAGTGCTTGTCCATTTTGTTCCAGATTCTATTCAATCCTGATACGCCTGCTTTTTTCCACATCATAGACTGTGATTCGGCTCGCGCTGTTACCCCAGGCGTTCCTGATATACGACACGAGATTCGCGATCTCCTGATCGTGCAGAATCTGCTGAAAAGGCGGCATGCCATAAGGACGCGGATTTCCTTGAGTCGTGGCTGGATAACCACCTTCCAGAATGCTGCGTATCGTGTTGAGCGGTGATGCCATGACTACGCTGCGGTTTCCCGCCAGCGCCGGGTAAATGCCCGGCACGCCTTTTCCTGAAATGCCGTGACAGTCCTGGCAATAGGCTTGATACAACTGCTCGCCATGTATCAGGCTGCTGTATGCGCTGACCGGCGCTGGCGCGGCAGATGTGGCGGCATAATCCGATTTGCTGTCCGATATGGATTGCAGATACACAGCCATGGCGCGCAGATCTTCCGTGGACAGGTGTTGCAGGCTCTGCCGGATAATCGTTGCCATCGGTCCTGAAGCCACCGCGCGGTCTGTAATGCCGGTGGACAGCAGCGTTACTATTTCATCGATAGTCCAGTCGCTGCTGCCGGCTTCGAGATAGGACGTCAGGGAGGGAGCATACCAGTTCATGCCCATAATCTGTCCTCCTGCCAATTCATTGTCCGCGCCGCCGAGCAGAGTGCGGCTGGTGTGACAGGCGTTACAGTGTCCCAGTCCCTGCACCAGGTAAGCGCCACGGTTCCACTGCGCTGTTTCTGATGAATCGGGTGTGTATTCGCCGGGAGTGAAGTACAGTGCGCGCCAGATGTGCAGCAGTGGCCTGAAATTATATGGAAAACGGACGGTATGCGGTGGGTTGGTTTGCCTGACCGGTGGCAGCGATTGCAGAAAGGCAAAAATCGCGTCAGCGTCCTGCCGTGTCACTTTAGTATATTCGGTGTAGGGAAATGCAGGATAAAGCAGCTGGCCATCGGGTGATTTGCCTTCATGCAGTGCCTGCCAGAAATCTGCCGCGCTCCAGTTACCGATTCCTGTTTCAGTGTCGGGTGTGATGTTGGGTGTGACAAAAACGCCAAATCTGGTGGTCAGACGGTGCCCGCCTGCAAACGGCTTTCCGCCGCGCGCGGTGTGGCATCCCATGCAGTTACCCGCACGTGTCAAATACGCGCCGCGCTGCTGCTGGGGATCAAGCCCGGCACGATTGAATGGATCATTCGAATTGCTGTATGCAGCCGTACTCGTTGCCAGAAGCAGCATAGTACCCGCAATCAAAAGCGCAGCTGGTTTTCTGAATTTGCCGATCAAAGCCGTGAAGTCGCTCATGATTCAATCTCCATCTGAACAATGCTGCTGCAGCGTTGGGTCAGTCCGGGTGATAAATTGCCCGGCAGTTCCGGGTTGCCGGAAACGGTCTGTATCGACAGCCACTTTGCAATCGCATTGATTTCCTGGTCGGTCAGTTTCTCCGCTATCTCCGACATACAGTCGGATATCTGCCCGCGAGCCAGCCCGCCATTGCGCCAGCTGCCAAATTGCGCGGACAAATACGCTCGCGGTAAACCCAGCAGCCCTGGAATAAACGGCGCTTTTCCCATTAATGCGCGTCCGTGGCAATCGCTGCATGCCGGAATATTCCTGTTCGGATCACCCGAAAAAATCAGTGTCTCGGCCAGTTCGCGTTCTTCGGATTGCAGGCTGTGCAGTTCCGGCTCGTACACCGATAAAGCCTGTGCGGAAAAATAGCGCGCTATATCCATTAGGTAGTCATCAGACATATTCTCCAGCAATATGGCCATCGGTTGATATTGCCGCCGTCCGTCCCTGAAATTGCGTAACTGATTGTACAGATAGCCCACCGGCTTGCCGCCAATACGCGGATAGTAGACATGCTGCTCGGCCCGGCCTGATTCTCCATGACATATCGTGCAGGACTTGACACGTTCGGACATGGTGTCAGGTGGATCGCCTGCGGCATTTGCCGCAGGCGCGGTAAGAAGAAAAACTGTCAGAATAAACGGTATCATGTCGAATGTATCCTTATCAGAATCTGAAATTGTACTGCACATAGAGCAGATCGGCGTTGATGCCGGGTCTCTGGTTTTCTATGAAGTCCCCGGAAAACAGTTTCGAGTAGCCGACAATGACATCATGATGGCGCGCGATATGAAAATTAGCCAGAAAATCAGCGCCGTCGCCGATATGACTGCCGGATTGCCCCGTTGGGTCCCGCAGCAGCGGAACGCCGCCTGCGTTATACAGAAAATCGCGTTCGTTTGCCAGATAATAGCGATGATATTGTGCGATGAATGTAAACCAGGGCTGCGGTTGTAAGGTGATCTGCGCATTGATATCGTGAATATTCTGCCTGCCGACCAAATCGATATAGCCGAGATAGTAATGGCCGAATGGGAACAAATGGTTGAATGTATTGCTTCGACCATCCTGCGGGTTGCTGTCCCCCGATGCGAAGTCGTAGCGGATCCAGATATTCGGGTTCATCGGGAGCGGCAGCTGATAACCGACGCCTGTTGCAACCGCGAATGCCGATACGTCCAGTCTGGAGCGTTCGCCAAACTGATACATGCCCTCCAGTTCGTACAGAATACGGTCGAAATTTCCAGCCAGACGCCCACCCAGCGTATGCACAAGCGTATCGCCCAGCATGATGTTGCCTGCCGCGGTATTTGCGTCGGACACGGCGTGCCTGTTGTCCAGTCCTAAATAATATAAATCGATCAAATGATCGGGTCGCGGTTTGATGGTGCTCCAGAGACCCCAGAAATTCTGTTTTGTGTCCCAGTTATCGAAATCGCCTTTTTCAGTGCGCATCGGGCGAACCCAGAATGCATCCAGATCAATCGCATCATTGCGCCAGAAAGTCTTGACGCCCTGGAATGTGCGTCGCGTATTTGCCCAGTCCAGCGTGGAAATCAATCGCTGGGAGCCGTAAAGAAGTTCCTGACGGCCAACCCGGACATAGACCGGCCCATTGGTATCGGCCAGCCTGATATCTGTGAACAGATTCAGTATGTCGGTATGATTTCTGTCGATTCCCGATGGCGGGAGCTCGGAATCAAATGATCGTGCATCGATAAACTCGGTGAATAAACGCACGCGGTCCCGATACCACAAATCGGCATGCACGCGCGTTCTGATCAGGTGATAATTATTGTTCAGATCGGTTTCGTTCAGACGGGCATCGGTTTCATGCATATACCGGTACCAGAAGTTACCACCAAATGACAGAAGCCAGTCGCTTGCAATCGGGATACGTTTCACCGGATCGAAGATGTCTGTTTCGTGCCCCGGTTTTTCGAGATAACGAAAATCGATATCGAATTGGGGTGTCGTCATCAGGCCAAATCTCGGATAGGGGGATACCGGCGGTTTTGACTGTTTGTTTCCGGTCAGTAAATCCAGAATCGAATAATATCCTGCTCGTGGCGGTGCCGGACGCGAAAACATGCCTGGTTTTGGCGGTGAAGTGACGGGGGGAACTTTTGTCCAGTCGGTGTTGGTTTTGTTCAGTGTCGTTTTGGCGTCTGGCGCGGCGTTCGCAAAGACCGGCTGCGATGTCAGAGTTGCGATGCAGGCCAGGCAGCATGGTAGAAAATAATGCCGTAATGCAGCGCCGGCCGATCCTGTGGCGTGTCCTTCAGTCAATGGCATGAAAAGATTTCCTCTGAATAGCGATGACGATAAGGCAATCGGTCATCGTGTTTTTGATAAAAGATTGCAAGGTTGAAATTTTCTTTCATACAATAGAACTATCAATAATCATGCCAGATTTTAATTCATTGATTAATAGATAATTTATTGATAATGACGGTATCAGGAAATTATGATTCTTAAATTTTTGTGATACGATTCACAAAAATTTGTGATTTTTGAGATGATTGATTTTGACTTGTGCTTCCGCAATTCACCGTTGTTTGCAGCGATTGTCGATGAAACAGGCGTTTGTCGTGATATCAATACGGTCTGGCGGGAATATCTCGGGCTACCGGCTACCGGTGCCATTTCATATCCATTCGAGGCGTTATTCAACCGGCAGGACGATGCTGTACTTCCCAGGCAGATTATTCAGGTCATACAAAACGGTACCGTGATGAGCGGCAGACCGGTATCGCTCTCGCGATTGCAGCCGGAACAGGATGGCGCCGGAAGCGTTGTGCTTCAGGGCGTACTGTCGGCCTGGCGCATAAAGCGGACAGGCGATAAACGATATTACGCGCTGCTGGTGTTTACCGAGACAGCTGAGCACAGCCGTGCGATCAATCAGTTCAATCAGTTGCAAAAGATGCATGAACTGATTCTCAATGCAGTGGGAGAAGGGATTTACGGTGTTGACGCGCAGGGTAATACAACCTTTGTCAATGAAGCGGCGACCCAGATTCTGGGGTGGCGTGCCGAAGATGTCATTGGAAAATCGCTGCATGATATCCACCACCATTCCTATCCGGACGGCAGGCCATACCCCAGCAGTGAGTGTCCGATTTATCGTGCATTTACAGATGGTGAAATACACCGCGGAGATGATGAATTCTTCTGGCGCACAGACGGCACGCTGGTTCCTGTTGAATATACCAGTACACCGATCCGCGAGAATGGTGAATTGAAGGGAGCGGTTGTTGTTTATCGGGACATCACAGAGCGCAGGAAAAACGAGCAACAGCGCGAAGCAGCCTATCTGGAGATAAAAACCTTGAAGGAACAGCTGGAACAGGAGCGTGATTACCTGCGCGATGAAATCAATATCACCGCCAATTTTGGTGAGATTATCGGTGAAAGCCAGTCCTTGAGACGTACATTGGCCCAGATAGAAGCCGTTGCCAGAACACCGACCAGCGTTCTGATATTGGGTGAATCAGGTGTCGGCAAGGAAATGGTCGCGCGTGCGATTCATGCCAATAGCACCCGCGCCGATAAGCCACTTATTAAGGTCAACTGCGCTTCTATTCCCAAGGAGCTTTTTGAAAGCGAATTCTTCGGGCATGTACGCGGTTCGTTTACCGGTGCGCATCGTGACCGGGTTGGTCGGCTGCACCTGGCTGCTGGTGGTACGCTGTTTCTGGATGAGGTGGGCGAGATTCCGCTGGATTTACAGGGAAAGTTGTTACGGGCTTTACAGGAGCAGGAATTCGAGCGTGTGGGTGACGACAAAACGATAAAAGTGGATGTGCGCATTGTGGCGGCGACAAATCGTGATTTGAAAGCGGAGGTTGAGGCCGGGCGTTTTCGTATGGATTTATACTATCGGTTAAGTATTTTTCCTGTCGAAGTGCCGCCACTGCGTGAAAGGATTGAGGATATCGGACCGCTGGCCATGCAGTTTCTGAAAAATATCTGTCAGGAATTCGGCCGTGACCCACTCAACTTAACCCGACTGCAACTTGACCAATTGAGCAATTACAACTGGCCGGGCAATATCCGTGAACTCAAAAATATTATTGAACGGGCAGTTATCCTGACAAAAGGTCAAAAGCTCAGGCTTGATCTGGCAATGCCTGATCATATCCATCGGGACACACCGGTCAATCAGCCGTCTGCCGGATCGGCAGAACAGACAGGACTTCTAACCGATGCGGATTTTCGTGAGCAGGAGAAGATGAATATGATCGCCGTTCTCAAAAGTACAAACTGGCGTATTTCGGGTGCGGATGGTGCTGCAAAACTGCTTGGCGTTAAACCATCTACGCTGGCTTACAGAATGAAGGTGTACCGTATCGACAAATCGGAATATCTGTGAGTATCGTTGAAAGGCGGTGAGGAGAACAGGAGTGAGTTATTGCGCTGTCAGTAAACATCCCAGATTTGAGGGCGTTCGGAATTCTTTGCCTGTTCATGCCTGATATGTTTCGTATCCCGCGCTCCGCGTATCCTGATTCTCGATGGTCCGTTGCGATTCTGCGAGGCATCCTGAAGTTTCGGGTGTTCTCGCCCGCGTTATTCAGTTTATGGTTGCTTCTACTGTCTGATACGGCTTATGGCTTCGACTGGTCGGTATCGGAAATTCATTATCAGTACGGCCATCTTAAGCGTCCGTTTCTACAGGAGGAAGGCGGAACCTCAGTGATTACTTTTCAACATGCCAGCGGCTGGCGTTTCGGGGATAACTTTCTGTTTTTTGATGCGGCCATGCCGCATAGCGGGAAGGCGGATTATTATGGCGAGTATTATGGCAATCTGAGTCTGGGCAAAATTACCGGCGTCGATCTGTCAATCGGGCCGATCAAGGATTTTGGCGTGCTGATGGGAATCAACTGGGCACCGGGGACTGATGTACTCAAATATCTGCCGGGCATGCGCATTGCCTGGAATCTGCCTGGATTCGCGTTTCTGAATTCGGATTTTACGGCTTATATTGACGACAGTAGCGCCAGCGTGCGGGAAACCAACAGCTTCATGGTCGACATCAATGGCCGGTATCCGTTTGAATTGTTAAATTCCAGATTCAGCATAGAAGGACACATCGAATACATCGGCGAACGGCAGAATCCGTTTGGTGTGGTGCACGCCTGGCTGTTTCATCAGATCCAGTTCCGTTATGATCTTGGGCACCGTCTGCTGGGCCGGCCACAAAAATTGTTTGTCGGAACCGAATGGCAGTACTGGAGCAATAAATTCGGAACGCGTGTGAGTGAGAATGTTTTCCAGGCGCTATTGGTCTGGCGGTTATAATTTTTAGAAATACTTTTCAGTATTTCATGCGAAACGACCGTCAATCCGCCGGTTGATTCTGCGTCTGTCTGATTTTTGCGATACGCGCTTCGCGGACTCTGGCATTAATGGCATTGGGCAGCAACGTATTGTCGGTGATTTTATTTCTGAGTGCTGCCGCTATTGCACCGGCGTCAACGCTTCGCGCAGCGGTGAGCGCCCGGTTTAACATCGCGATTGGTGGATAGGCTCTTTCTGCATAGCCGGGACGGCCATGAAAATCGCTTGCGCAGGCCTGCATGAACAACTGAAATCGGTCAGGCTTGCGGTAGGCGTCGGTTGCGTGAAAGAGGTCGGCTATGGTTGGCGCAGTCAGTTCTTCGGCGCGATGCGCTTTGCCATGATGCTGCGCAACCAGTACGGCGAGATTGCGTTCATCCCCGGGCGCGCGAATGCGTTCGCATAAATTCTGCACGAGTTGTACGCTGCGCTGTTCATGACCGATATGCCGCGGCCATTCTTCCGGTGGTGTGAGGCCTTTACCGAGATCGTGCAGCAGGGCGGCGAAACGCACCGGCAGGGAATAATTTCTGGAGGCTGCAAAGTCGATGACCATCATGGTGTGCACACCGGTATCGATTTCAGGATGCGCGTGCGCGGGCTGCGGTACGCCGAACAAAACATCGATTTCAGGCAGTATGCGCGATAAAGCGCCGCATTCGCGCAACATATAGAACATGCGCGAAGGATTGCTTTCCATCAGGCCGCGGGAAATTTCCTGCCAGACACGTTCCGGCACCAGTGCCTCAACTTCGCCGTTATGTACCATATCGCTCATCAGCGCGAGTGTTTCCGGTGCGATGCGGAAGCTGAAACGCGCCGCAAATCGGGCGATTCGAAGAATGCGCACCGGATCTTCCGCAAACGCCGGGCTGATATGGCGCAGAATTCCGGCTTCCAGATCGGCTACGCCGTTGAATGGGTCGATGATATTGCCGTCGGTGTCTTTGGCTATGGCGTTAATGGTCAGGTCGCGCCGCACCAGATCTTCCTGCAGCGTGACCTGCGGTGTGGTGAAGACCTCGAATCCCTTATAGCCGCGCGATATTTTGCGTTCTGTGCGCGCCAGCGCGTATTGCTCCCTGGTTACCGGGTGTAAAAAAACCGGAAAATCCTTGCCGACCGGACGATAACCCAGTTGAACCATTTCTTCCGGCGTACTGCCGACAACAACATAATCGTGATCTTTTACGGGCAGACCTAACAGTTCGTCACGTACTGAGCCGCCCACCAGGTAAGTTTTCAATGTTAAGTGTATCTCTAAAAATCCAGATTTTGTCACAACACTTTGTTGCTCGCAAAAAATGTTTCCTTACAAATTCATCATATGCTCTGCGCCAACATTTTTTGCTTGTGTCGTGTTTTGCTCATTTTCTATTTAAAAATTTGAATTTTTAGAGACACCTTCAAAGCAAGTTAAGCGAGGTTGGAGAACGGTATTGGCGTTTCATGGAAAACATCATTTTTTTCCAACAAAACCCAGACGTTCCTTGAGCGTCGGCGGGTTGTGGTCATGTTCCAGCACATTGGCGTAATACACCGAGTTTTTGAGCACCTTCTTGACATAGTCTCGGGTTTCGCTGAAGGGGATGGTTTCAGCGTAAACAGCGCCTTCAAGGATCTTCTCATCATCCCGCCAGCGTCTTGCGCGTCCAGGTCCGGCATTGTAAGCGGCGGATGCCAGCAGAGGCTGGTTGTTCAGCGTTGTGAGCACATGCTTCAGGTAATAGGTGCCCAGCCGCAGATTGATATCGACCTGGGTGACCAGACTTTGCTGAAAATTGTCTATACCCAGTTGCCTGGCGACCCACTGAGCGGTATCGGGCATGAGCTGCATGAGCCCCCGGGCGCCGGCGCTGGAAGTGACATCGACAAGAAACCGGCTTTCCTGACGGATGAGACCATAAACCCAGGCTTCGTCAATGTCCTGTTCGCGCAATACAGGGCGCAGCGTTTCGCGGTGCGGTGTCGGAAAGCGTAGCCGGAAATCGTGTTGTTGTACTGTTCTGTTTGCAGTATTGATCGAACGGTCATAATGCCCGTAACGTTGCGCTACTTCAGAGGCAGCCAGAAGCTGCCGGTCATCAAAATTGCGCACAGTCCAGACCCATTCCCGGTACGCTTCCGTGCGCAAACCCAACCGGTAGAACGCCAGCGTGCGCTGAACGCCGGGCATTTTTTCCATGGCGCGTATTTCCTCAATGGTCGCCGGACGGGAATCCTTCGCCGCGGTGAGGATGGCGCCAAGCTCTTCTTTGGCGAGCTGGCCATAATAATTATGTTCGTTGCTCAGGGAAATCAGGATCTTGTTGGCATCCAGTGACAAACCTTTGGCTTTGAGCGCCCGCGCCCGCCAGTAGCGCCATGCACCGTCAGCCTGCTCATCGGCGGACATGCGGTGAATGGCATCCAGAACGTTGTCCCAGTCGCCCGCGCGCAGCGCAGCGCGAACCTGCCATGCCAGCAGCGTATCTGTCATCGGATACGGTGATCGGGTTTGCTGTGCGGCTTTGAACCAGCCTAATGCGCGCGGATCATGCCGCATCGCCGCGCGGTAACCGAGTCTGGCCAGAAAATAGGACTGATCGGACGGTGATAATGCATCCTTGATCTTCAGCCACTTTGCCAGCGCTGGATTGGTATCATTACTGAGCAGGCGCAACAGCGCAAACAACGCTATCTCACGATCCGCGCGTGTTCTGATTTTGTTCTGCCGCGTTTTGAGATAGTGCAGCGGATTTTGCGCGGCTGCGTTTAATTCATCGCGGTTGAGTGCTTCGCTTGCGGGAATGCGGTTATTGATAAAAATTGCCATGCCGGTTTTGCCGGCCTCCAGCGCCAGCCGGATACGCGTCCATCGATCATCGACGGTAATGCTGTTTCTGGCCATCAGCGTATTGAAAACAGGCGTGCAGCTATCGGGCATGCTGTCCGCGGTAAACCACAACTGCCGGGCTTTTTGCTGCGCATCCGCGTCATTTGCTGCGATACGGTGCTGATAGGCATAGCACATTAATTCATTGTCTTTGTTTTCGAGCTTTTCAAATTCGCTTTCGAACAGCGTCCATTGCTGGTTCTGGGCGAGCAGCTTGAGCCAGTCGGCGCGTAACCGCTCAGCAATCAGCGTATCGTGATGACGCGTCAGAAAATCGCGTATTGCAGCAGTATCGACTGATCGCAGATACAGACGGAACTGATAGAAGTCGACATAAGGCGCGAGAACATGGTTCTGCAGCAATCTGGCTTTTTCGGCCAGTAGCGCGGCGTTGCCATCCTGGAATGCTTTGCGTGCGATGAGAAAATCTTCATCGCGCTGGGCGGATGGATTCGCTTGTGCGACAGGAAATACACAGGCCTGGATTAGAATGAAAAAACTGATCAGGAATTTGTTCATGATATGGAAAATACAAGCTAAACGTAAAAAAACCAGATATTGCGGAACCACTGATTTTGTTATGGTCAGCGTTTTCCCTGAAGCTGCTTCATTATAACTGTGAAGGTTGTATCAACACTTTCGCGTCAATGCGGAATTATCGTAGTAATTATCCATAGACCGTCTCTAAAAAAATCAAATCTGCGGGTGTCTGCTTTGCGGATTGCCGCTTGCTCCGTTTCGCCAAAATGCTGAGTTATTCGCAGAAAATGCGTACTGATATATCAATCCTATGCTGCGTCATCATTTTTTGTTCGCGCCGGGCTTTGCTTATTGTTGTTTGAAACACTGGGTTTTTAGAAACAGCCCGCGCAGAAATAATTACCACGATAGCTCATCACGAACTTTGCTGCCGAATGTGATTAATCCGGAATCCTGATCAGGTTACGCCTTGTCCCAGCATGGCATCGGCGACTTTGACAAAGCCGGCGATATTCGCACCATCCACGTAGTTGACGCTGCCGTCGGGCTTGGTGCCGTATTGCAGGCAGGATCGGTGAATGGCCTGCATGATTTCGAGCAAGCGCGCATCGACTTCTTCATGCGTCCAGGAAAGGCGCATGGCATGTTGGCTCATTTCCAGGCCGGAGGTGGCTACGCCGCCGGCGTTGCTGGCTTTGCCCGGTGCATACAGTACGCCGTTGTATTCAAAACACTCCACTGCCTCGGCTGTCGATGGCATGTTGGCGCCTTCAGCCACGCACACGACACCATTTTTGACCAGTGTCCTGGCGTCTTCTTCGCTGATTTCGTTTTGCGTTGCGCAAGGCAGCGCAACATCAACCGGGACGTGCCAGGGTTTTGTATCGGGCAGGAAAGTGGCCTTGATGCGTCGTGCGTATTCGTCGACGCGGCCGTATAAATGATTCTTGACTTCGGATAATTCGGCAAGCTTTTCTGCGGTGAAACCGTTTTCATCCACTACTGTTCCGCTTGAATCTGAGACGGTTACGACTTTGGCGCCAAGTGTCATGGCTTTTTCAATGGCATATTGCGCTACATTGCCGGAACCGGATATCGATACGCGCATGCCGTCGAGTGAGCGTCCGGCATGCTTGAGGACTTCCTGCGCGAAGTAGACGGTACCGTATCCCGTTGCTTCCGGGCGCACCAGCGATCCGCCAAAACTGAGTCCTTTTCCGGTGAAAATACAGTCGGAGCGATTGAGCAGTTTTTTTACCATACCCGCCATGTAACCGACTTCGCGTCCGCCGACGCCGATATCACCTGCGGGGACATCGGTGTCTGAACCGATATGGCGGAACAATTCGCTCGCATAGGCCTGGCAGAAGCGCATAATCTCGCCAGGACTCCTGCCTTTGGGATCAAAATCCGCGCCGCCTTTTCCGCCACCCATTGGTAATGTGGTCAGTGCATTTTTAAAAGTCTGTTCAAATGCCAGGAACTTGAGAATCGAAAGATTAACTGAAGGATGAAAACGTGTACCGCCCTTGTAGGGACCGATAGAAGAACTGTGCTGGATACGATAACCGCGATTGACTTTGACTTCACCCTGATCGTCCACCCAGGCGACACGGAAAATGATGACACGTTCAGGTTCCACCAGGCGATCCAGTACGCCATGCTCCGCATAGCGCGGGTTTTCCGTGATAAAGGGCCAGAGACTGCCCATAACTTCCTTTACAGCCTGTATGAATTCCGGCTGGACAGGATTACGCCCTGCGACATAGTCGCAGAATTCCTGAAAATTGTTATATTTCATCGTTTGATTTCCCCGGTATAAGAAAGGTTATTCATGAATGCCTAATTCTGCCAAATAAATGCACACGCTGCACTGTATTTTTATTAAAAAAAGTGAAAAGGATGCTTTTTCGTCATTATGCCTTTGATAGGCGCGCAATATGATGGAAAATGTATACGCATTCAAAGCTGAATCTAGTAGGGGCGCGTTATGGACGAGATGAAAAAAATTTCCAGAAGAAGTGTAATCCAATTGGGATTGGCAGGCACGGTTCTCAGTATGACTGGCGTGACGAAAAGCTGGGGACAGTCATTGCTGATGCCTACACCTGCTGAAGTGGAGGGGCCTTTTTATCCAGTAGTGGATCAGGTTGACAAAGACGCGGATATGACCCGTGTTGCAGGACGTGCCGGTATGGCAAAAGGCGAAGCGATCATTATTGAAGGTGCGATAACGGATATTTCCGGGAAACCGGTTGCTGATGCCGTGATTGACATCTGGCAGGCCAATGCGGCAGGCCGGTACAATCATCCGCGCGATCCGAATCCGGCGCTGCATGATCCGGATTTTCAAGGATGGGCCGTTATCCGGAGTGATGCAAAAGGACATTATCAGTTCATAACGGTGAAACCCGGCGCCTATCCGGCGACAAAAGCATGGATTCGTCCGCCGCATATTCATTTCAAGATTTCCGGACACGGTTTCCAGACGTTGATTACGCAAATGTATTTTCCTCACGAGCCGCTCAACAAGGCAGATTTACTGTTACGCAGCAAGTCCGTGAAGCAGCAGTCGGCAATGATTGCAAGTACAGAAGGTAAGCACGAAAATTTAACCGTTTATGCCTATAATATCGTCCTGACACCCGTGGCGCGCTAAGAGACGGATGGATGCGATACCGGGGTTATTTTATTTAAGGGAATGACATGATCTTGATTGGATCACTCGGATCGGATGAGACTTGACACGATAGATTATAAAAAAATCATCGCGCGTCCGGATCTGCTGGCACAGATTGTCAGTATCGATGCGGGCGCTGAAAAGTGTTTTCAGGAAATGGATCAGTTGGTTCGTTCGGATCAGGGCAGTGTATCGTTTGTGCTCAGGGTGGCCAATTCCGCGCTGTATAGCCGCGGCAAGCCGATCAAGACGATTCCGCATGCCATCAGCCTGCTGGGTATCGATATTATCCGCTCCCTGGCGATTCTTTCGGTTTCGCGCGCCATTTTTACGAGAAGCAGAAATGCACTTTTCCAGAAGCATGTCTGGCAACATTCATTGCTGACCGCGCTCGCCTGCCAGCAAATATGTTTTGAGGCGGGTGAATCAAAGCTGGCCGAGGAAGCCTTTGTTGCTGGACTGTTACACGATGTTGGAAAAGTACTGTTGAATTACAATTGTCCGGATGATTATCCGGTAATTTTGGGTTATGTGCTCGAGCATTCCTGTTCATGCGCCGCAGCGGAGAGAAAATTTCTCGATATCAATCATAATGATGTGGGTAGGCGTGCTATCGTTGAATGGAGGTTGCCGGATTATTTTGCTGATTATGTCGGAATTGATCTTGAAGTATTTGATTTCGATCAGGATGGCAATAAGGTCATGTTTTTTCTGGCTATTGCGAATTGCCTGATAAAAAATGCCGGATTTGGAGCGCATATGCCGACGTTGATTGAGCGCAGGGAAAAATTAATGCGCCTGGGCGCCAGTGAGCGGCTTTGCAAGCTTTTGCTGGAGGATGCTTTCCTGCAAAAGCTACAGCAAAACGATATTTATCTTCACAGTCTCTAGGCGCCTGCCGGAGTGAAAGCTGATTCGCCTCACCAATTCGGGAAAATCCGTGCTTGCTATCCTGTTTGCCTGACGTGCCGCGATGGCTTAAGTCGGGCATACAACAACCGTTTGATTGATCATCCATGACAACAACAATAAAGCCCGATCTGGAACATAACATTGTCATTACTTCGATGACGCAAAACATCTGGGATGATATCCGGGTTAGAACAGCGCTGTCACTTGATCGGTACAAACTCGGGCAGTTGTTTGAGCCTACCGTTTTTCTGCTTCACCAGCTGATCGCCAATTCGATCAAAGCGCTGCATTACAACGTCTTTAAACAAAATATCCAAAGTGATTTCGATCTTGTGGACATTGCTCACGAGGCTGAATTCAATGCACTGTTCGACAGCGAGATCAGTGAGCACGGTGACAAAAACATCGCTAAATTCTGTAAAGAGTATGGTCTATGCGTGATTTTATCGTTTCCTGGCACGGAAGACGTCATTGCAGTGGTCAGCGTGCCATGTTTCTGCGGTAATGCTGTCAAGCTGAGTGACAAGTTTATCGAAGCGCTGGGCTATCGGCTGGATATTCAGAAAACCGCCGGTCAGCCGGATTTTTGCTCAGCCGTGCTCTACAGGCATGGCGCGAATCCGGGTGCATTCAAATCACCGGTGTTGATGTCCCGACGTGACAAAGAGGCAAGCTTCCTGAATATTTTTTCGCAGCTTTCCTATGACATCATTTGTTTTAACCGTTCGGGAACGATTCACGCGATGTCGCCATCGCTTTTATCGCAACTTGAACTGGAGGAAAGCGTAGCTTCGGTTGAATTATTTGCCGGTACTATTCCACAGCATTTTTACAATGATGTGATCTGGGGCGTGGCTACGGATTCATCGCAAGGTAAATTCGAGAATTACCGGGTGCGTATCAAAATCGGCAATGCCGATGCGGCATCGATGCTTTTTAATGTCAGCGGTTTCAGGGACAGTCATGGCATGATTCATACACTTTGGCAGAAAATAGCTTTGGACGGAAAAAACAGCAGCGGACTTTCGGAAGGTTCCATAATGAATGAAGCCAAGGTACATAACATAACCCGCCATTATGTTCCGCAGCTTGTTGAACGAAAAGCCAGAGAAGTTGTCCGGCTGGGCGGTCATCTGCTCAGTGAAGAGGAGTGCCATATCGCCATCCTGTTTTGCGATATCGTGGACTTCACCACTTACGTTGAAAAGAATGAAAAAGAAGAGTCTATTATTCACACACTCAATTCCATTCTGCGCCGGATATCGCTTTCCGTAAAAAAGCATGGCGGATTTATCGATAAATTCATGGGTGACTGTATTATGGTGCTGTTTCGCAATCCACGCGCTGCCGTCACTGCCGCGCTGGAAATGCAGAACCATTCAACCGATATCAATCGCCTGCGGCGTCTGGCTAATCTTGATCAGCTGCTATTGCGCATCGGCATTCATTGGGGCAAAGTGGCGATCGGCAATGTCGGTACGCCTGAGCGGCTGGATTGGACGGCGATTGGCGATGTGGTCAACACCGCGTCGCGTATCGAAAAAAACTGCCTTCCGGATCATGTGCTGATCAGCCAGAGCCTGCGCGATGCCATTGAAGCCGATGGAAAGCCGGGTTTCAAATGTGGCGAAACATTCAATCTCGTCGTAAAAGGAAAGAAAAACGAGTTGACCGTGTGCTATGTTTATCCGGCGGATTAGTGCGTTTGCATCGGGTGGAATGTATTGCGTACTGTCTGCGCAAATTATTCCGCTCCGGATGAAGCCATGGACTCCAGCGTCTCCAGTTCCGTCGCAGTGAATCCGGCCTGTTGCCTGGCTTCGTGGTAAAAGGGCGCGGACAGCTGTCCGGAAAAATACTGGCTGAGTAAATCCCGGAATGTCTGCGCGCTATCAAGGTGGCGCTGATCGCAGAAATATTTAAACCAGTACGATCCGATTTTCACATGCCCGATTTCATCGTGCAGAATAATTTCCAGAATGGCCGCCGTTTTTTCTTCCTGCACGGCGCGCAGACGCTTGATGATGCCGGGCGTGACATCCAGTCCTCTGGCTTCCAGTACGCGCGGCACGAGCGCCATCCGCACCATGGGATCGAAATCTGTTTTCCTCGCCATCTCCCATAAACCGTTGTGCGCCGGAAAATCGCCGTAATCATGACCCAGTTCGTTCAGACGCGCGCGCAGGAGCTGGAAATGATAAGCTTCTTCACGGGCAACCCGCACCCAGTCGCTGTAAAACGGTTCGGGTAATCCGCGAAACCGGTATACGGCATCCCATGCCAGATTGATCGCATTGAATTCAATATGCGTGACGGCATGAATCAACGCCGCGAGCCCGGCTTTTGTACCCAGCCGCCGTTTGGGCACATTGCCCGGCAGGACAAGCTCGAGCTTGACCGGACGTCCGGGCTCGTCGATGGATTCGGGGCCGCCTGCCGGTGCGAGCGACAACGTGCCATCGCGCCATTGTTTTGCGGATAATTCGGTAAGCCGTACCTTGTCTTCCGGCGCGCATGCCTGCAGGCAGCGATATGCGGCGTCGAACACAGATTCTGTTGGGTTACAGGTCGCGGGAAACATGAATGCGTATTGAAAATATATCCGGATGAATCAACTCTGCAGTATAAGGCTTTGACACAAGAATCGCACCCGCGAAAACATGCGGACGCATTTTGTCACTGATACGGAATTCATTCGGTGGATTAAAATTACCAGACACTCATCCGTGGAATTTTGGATGACTATAAGTTGGAGTGGATGTGTAACGTTATGTGGAAAAATGATTCTTTGTTTAAATTTTTTACTATCGTTTTTATATGATGATCAAATCAATACCTATTGCTACCGTAGTTCTCGGCCAGGCGTTGCCTGATTCGGCGGATGCCCGGTTTGGCATGCGTTTGTTGCAAAGCCTGTGGTCGCCCCGGACGCGGGTGGTCTCGGATATGGCGCTCGCCGAAGGTTTGGCGCTGATACCCGCCGGCAACGATCAGAACCTGGTGTTGTGGGTCGAAAGTCCGTGGGTTTCACCTGACCGGGATTGTCTGGCGCGTCTGCATGGGGCTTTGCGTCTGGGCGCGGATATTGCCTGGGCCTGTGATTCGGAAAACCCGGCGCCCATGGCTGCTCCGGGTTACGCAACGATGCGGGGCATGGAACGTTTTGTCGCCGAGCACCCTGTGCGTTCCGTTCCTGTCGCGGCGGATCATGCCGCCAAATTCGGTCTGGCAAGCCGCGCCGGATGGCAACGCTATCTGACCGGAACGGCGCAAGCCGTTCGTGTTACCGGCGCCTGGGTACACGATGCCAGCGGCTACTTTGGCTGCGAACGCCGTGAAGTCCTGCCGCTGCTGCCTGCTGGCATGCGGAAAATGCTCGATGTCGGCGGCGGTGAAGGCGGCTTTTTATCGGCAGTCAAAGCAGTGCATCCCGATGTATTCACGCAACTGGTGGAACTTGCACCCGGTGCGGCGGCGACAGCACGCACCAGACCCGGTATCGATCGGGTCTGGGTCGGCTCGTTTTTTGACTGGCAAGCCCCGGATCGTTACGACTGCATCAGTTTTCTGGATGTGCTGGAGCATCTGGTCGATCCCGAGCAGGCGCTGTTACATGCGAAAAGCCTGCTTAGTCCCACCGGTGCCATCGTGATGTCTTTGCCGAACGTCGGGCATTGGTCGGTGGTAGCCGATTTACTGGAAGGGCGCTGGGACTGGGCGCCCGCGGGCATTCACTGTTACACCCATGTCCGGTTTTTTACACAGCAGACGATAAAGGATATGCTGCTGCGCGTGGGTCTCGAAGCAGAAATCTGGGAAACGGTGCAGCTGCCCTGTCCACCGGATTGGGTAGCGCAATGGGATACGCCGGGACTGAAATTCCATCGCGACAGCCTCGATATTCATGCTTACTTAATCAGGGCTGTGCCTTTTACAAGCTGATGATGCGCAGTGCGGTCATCGCCATTTTTGTCAACCCGCAAAGCCGGGATCAGGTGCGGTCTGTTTTGTATGTGTGCACCTGATGAAGAGGCCCGTGCCGTCTGCTGAGGCGGTACGGGCCGGGTTGGGGAATATGCGGACAATTTACCTGAAAATTTTCCCTGTATTGCTTAACTATCAGATTCCATGACAAAGAATATATAGGAAATGGTCACAGTGTTGATGTCGGAAGGGAGTTGGGGGTGATGGCGAACTTAACCGGCATTTGTTTAATTTCACCCGGCTCGATTACTTGTTTGGTAAAGCAGAAGCATTCGATTTTTCTCAAATATTTTTCCAGATTACGCGGACTGTAACTGGGTATTGCCTGGCCGGTAATGGCAATCTTTGCGTTGTTTCTGACTTCATAGATGATTTCCGTGTATTCGCCGGGATGTGTTTTGATGCCGGAGTGCAGTGGCTTGAACTGTAAGGCGGCGCTGTGGATATTGGCATCAAACTCTACTGAAATCTCCCGCGTCATGTCTGCTGCAAGGGTTTCTTTAGCCATTGCTTCCAAATTTGCCACGGGCTGGCGAATACCAGTCACTTCACAGATTTTTTCATACATTGGAACCATTGCATAACTGAAACTAAACATGACCACGCTGAAGAAAAACAGCTTTTTCAATATCGTTGAATTATCCTCAGCCACGTTTCCGACCGTTGTTTCATGATTGCTGTCGTTTATCATTTTCACCACCTTTACAAAAAAGTTTAGGTTATGTTGCACTCAATTGGATTGACCTGGCTTTCTGTCATCATTCAGCGGCATGGATTGTTTTACCTCATTAACTTCGATTCCTTATATATAAATTATTGCTTATAGACATGGGTATAATTATAAGGTTTGGTGTGTGCTGGTGCCAGTGTGAAATAAATGGCCTGTATCTCTGGCTATAGACGGGGAAATGGCGTGCAGGAATGAAGTGGCTACTGGTTGCTTATCGCAACGTGTGAGGTTTTGAGCGGGTTCTGGTTTCCTGTTAATCAGGCCGCTTCATATCTGATAAATTCAGAGAAGTAGAGAAGGGGCCTTTTCCTGATCTCACTTATATCGAGCCGTGCATGGGATTGTCATGCACACTGACCAGGTTGGTTGACGAAAAACGAAAAATTTCGAGTCGCAACACTTAACGTACGATCTGACGAGATGATCCATTGATCAATTTCAATGTTTGACTTCCGAAGTATTTTCCGGAGCAGATGTTGGCTGCATTTCGAAAACCAGCGGTGTTGTTTCAGGAACGGCGCTATAAGGCACCTGCTCTTCTCGCGGCATCGATTTGGTTTGTTCCAGGTGCCAGATCGTGTAAACGGCGATAATACCGTGAACAGCAGCAGTGTAGCCAAAGAGTGCCTGATTACCGGCCATATCGATACAGACTGACGCCAGCAGCGGGCCGATGATTGCGCCAAGCGCCATCACCAGCAGCAGCTGACCGCTTACTTCCACAAACACATCAGCGTTCATCTTGTCATTCACATGCGCGATACTTAACGAATAGAGTGGCAGTGCCGCCGCACCAAAACCAAAAGCAAGCCAATAGAGCGTAAATGCACTGGGTTGATGAATCACTGCAAGTCCGGTCCCGAAAACAACCGCGGCCAGGCTGCTGGCCAGAATAACCCGGCGTCGATCGACGTTATCCGAAAGTTTTCCAATCGGCCACTGCGCGAGTGCGCCGCCCAGCACGAGCGCCGCCATAAAAAAGCCGACTGTGCTCGTTGATTGTGTCTGAGCCTGTGCGTAAACAGGTGCCAGTCCCCACAGCGCACCATTGATCATGCCGACCAGAAAGCAGGTGACGAACCCGATAGGTGCGGCTTCATAAACATCGCGTGGACGAAACGAGACAGCATCGCGATGTTCGGGTTCTATGCTCGTGGTCAATGCCACAGGCACCAGTGACAGCGAAATGACGATTGAAACAATGGCGAAAGGCAAAATGGTCGTCGGATCCAGGGCTGCGAATATCAGTTTCCCGGAAAGCACTGCAAACCAGACCGTCACCATGTAACCGGCCAGTATTTGTCCGCGCGTTTTCCGGGTTGCCAGTTCATTCAACCAGCTCTCTATAATGGTATACAAACCGGACATGCAAAAGCCAAAAACAATCCGTAAAACGATCCAGGCTGCTTCATTAATCAGAAATGCATTGAGCAGCGCCGCTGAACCCGTTATAGCTGCACAAGCGGTAAACGCACGGATATGGCCAAAACGCTTGATCAGGCGTGGAATATACAAACAGCCCAGGATAAACCCAAGATAATATGCCGAACCCAGACCGCCAATGCTGTAACCCGGAAAACCTTCCAGTAACCCGCGTATCGGCTGCAACACACCCAGCAGGGAGCCGCCCACTTCCAAAAGAAATGTGGCTGTAAAAATACTTCCAAGAGCGATAACAAAAGGTTTCACGGGAGTAAAGTTGTGTTGATTGCGTCTGGTTTTTAGTGTTTTGAAATTTAAGGAAATTCAACGAATACTATACACATGCGGCAAGTTAACGTTATCTTTCGTTCACTTATTCACTTACCGGCGCCCCTAAAAATTCAGAGTTTTAAAAAATACGCAAGACGAAGCGAGTAGAAAAACTATTTACGCAGTATATGATTGATATATACGGAATTTGTTGTTAGCGGCGACGTATTGTAACAAAATATGGATTCTTGAAGAATGTCCTCATCATGGCTAACATATATTGATTACTTTGAGCTGGTCAAGTAAAACCGGATATCCCGGATAAGCGACATTGATTGCTCTTGACCGGGAGAGCTGCCGGCATGAAAATTTAGGAAAACCTGAGGTCAGATTCTGTATTGACGGGTTCATACTTTATATGACACATAAGCATGCGTGATATAAATCCTGCTCCTTTTCCCGGTTGTGTCGGCAGCGTCAACAGTCAGTTATCCGATCGCTGCTGTCAGCAGCGCCTGTTATTCCGTGCTGTATTACAGATAGAGGCTGTTACAGGAAAATTGTGTTTTCCTGCAGGACCGTAGGATGTGCTGAACGCAGTGAAGCGCATCATTCACAATTGATGCGCCTCCTGACGTCGGCACATCCTACCGTGCTATTGAATTTGAGTGAGCCGGAAATATTCACGGATTGACCAGATTGGTATCCCAAGTAATCAACTTCAAATCGCCGGATGCGGTTTTGACGCCTGTCAGAATCATATCGCGCGGATCGAGTCCGGGATACGAACGGGAAACAACGTCCGCTGAAATCCGCGATGCCTTGCCCGCTTTCGAAGAACCCAGGCGTCTCAGATTTGATCCGGTATCATCGATTGCCCAGCCGATGAGCATCAAATCCCCCTCGGCGTTACGCACGACAGTCGTCAGATTTGAGCCGCCGTGTGGCGCGGTCAGGAGGCTGATCTCGCTGACCTTACCGGCAAGGCCGGTGTCGCGGCGCGCACCGATATCGCCGTTTGCATTGGCCGACCAGGTGATCACTCTCAGGTTTCCGTCGCTGTCACGCACTGCGGCGGCAACGCCTTTCGCCAGCGGCGCAACGGCGATTGTGCTGCCAACAGCGCCAGCCTGCGCTGCATCGCCGCGCGTCAGGGTTTTGCCGTCCGCTGACATTCTGTACGGTATGACCTTCAAGTCACCCGCGCTGTCACGGACGCCCACGAAAACGCCGTCGAAATTCCTGGCGCGCGCGATTGAAACTGCGGAAACAAGGCCTGCGGAGATGTCGCCAAGCCGGACAACCTTTGCAGTGCCATCGTTTGCGACATCGATATCCCAGGCAATCACTTTGAGATTACCCGCCTGGTCGCGCACTGCCGTCACGGATTTTTTGTCTCCGCTGCTGGTGGTGGCCATGGACAACGCACTGATTTTGCCTGCGGAAAGATCATGCACGCGCTGAAAACCGCCAGTTACCGTTACTTTGTAGGCGATCATTTTCAGCAGGTCATCTGACTGACGCACGGCGGCTAGCACATAACCGTCTGTCGGTTCTGACAGCTTGACGTCCTTGATCGCACCCGCTGTGATATCGCCCTTGCGGACAATCGAGTCAACGCCGACCAGATCCCAGCCGATCAGTTTCAAAGTGTCATCGCTTGCGGCAATGGTTGCGGTCACCGCCCGGTTTCCGGAGATGAACAGCGTATCGCCGCCTTTGATGGCGCCGGCTTCGGCATCCGCGCGGCGTAAATAAGGCGAGGGATGCACCGTCTTGAAGCCGCAATCGGGGGAATTGGCCTGCCAGGTCGCGCAATCCGGATTTCCCGAGAATTCGCCGCCGCGCAGCCGATACCAGCCATCGGATGTGTGCTGCTGTCCGGCTTCGAAGCGATGTCCCCAGGCATTGCGAAACCGCATTGCCTCGGACGATCCAAGCGCCTCGCGGCCTTTGCTGTCCGTTCCGGTGACTGGGCTGAGCGACATGTGGAGGTGCGGACCGCTAGAATTACCGGAATTGCCTGCTCTGCCGATAAAATCGCCTTCGGTGACGCGTGGCCGGTTTTCCGGCTGGATATAGGCGGCGATGCGCCATGCGCCCTCTTTGGCGGTGGTGGCGGGATAGTTTTGTCCGTTGCCGTTATCCGGCGGACAGAGATTTGCCGGCATGGATCCCGATTTTATGTGCGCTATCGAAATGGCATTGCCCTGGTCGGTAATAATCACGGCATGATTGCCACCGGTGAAAATAGCATTATTGGGTGGATTGACGCCCGGTTGCGGATCATCCGGGAAATTACGCCAGCAGCTCGCGATCACCCCATTTGCAGGTGCGTACAGCGGCGTATTCCAGTCATAGTCCTGATTGTTGGCTGCTGATCCAGTGCCTTTGTTCCAGCTGTCGCCATCCCAGCGCCGGATATTGAAATCGATTGTGCAGCAGCCTTCGCCGAACTCACTGACTGTCCAGTAGCTGTCGTTGGCCAGATCGGACGATCGCGAAGGAAACGTGATGGTTTCCTGAGCGAATACGGGGTGCATTGCGGCAAATGCGAGGCCAGCGGTTGCGAGTAGTAGACTTTTACGAACAGGGGATATGGATCTGCTTTTCATCATGGTTGCCTCCTGAAAGCGAATTGAAATGATATATTTCGGGTCGATGCTATCGCTCCGTTGCATACATTTCGGAGCAGCTTGATAGCACTGACAGAAGAAATAGATCAGGGTATCTCCATACAGAAATATTCAGGAAAATATACGTGCGTTCGCAAAAGCAGGCTGTGATAAAACGCACCGCATGGCGTTTCGCCTATGAGATCAGCATTGCATCCCGGGCATCTGGTTCGGCGTCTGTTAAGGGCTTGCTGCTCGTTTGGTCACTGGGCGATCAACCACTGTGGTCAGAAAATGGCGGGCAGTACAGTGTGATTCGATTCAGGATTCTGATCGATGAGACATGCTGTCCTGCCTGCGCAGCTGCCATTCCTTGACCAGTGCGTAAAGCGCTGGAATGACGATCAGCGTCAGCAGGGTGGATGACAGCATGCCGCCGACCATGGGTGCGGCGATGCGCCGCATGACTTCCGATCCGGTGCCCGTGCTCCACATGATGGGCAGCAGTCCCGCGATGATCGCGACGACGGTCATGATTTTCGGCCTGACGCGTTCGACCGCGCCTTCCATGACTGCGGCGTAGAGATTGGCCGGTGAAGGTTTTTCGCCACTGATAGCGCATTGCACCTTAATTTTTTTCCACGCCTGATCGAGATAGACCAGCATGATGACACCGGTTTCCGCGGCTACGCCGATCAGGGCGATGAATCCAACGCCTGCCGCGACGCTCAGATTGTAATCCAGCAGCCACATGAGCCAGACGCCGCCAACCAGTGCGAAAGGCACGGACAGCATGACGATCAGTGTTTCGGTCAACCGTCTGAAATTGAGATAGAGCAGCAGGAAAATAAGCGTCAGCGTAAACGGAATGACCAGTTTCAGTTTTTCCTTGGCACGCTGCATATACTCAAACTGGCCGCTCCAGGTGGCATAGTAGCCGGGCGGAAATTTGACCTGTTCGTCGACCGCCTGTTGCGCCGCCATGACGTAACTGTCGATGTCACGGTCGCGAATGTCGACAAAAATATAAACGGACAGCAGTGCGTCTTCGGTGCGTATGCCGGGGGGCGCTTTGACAGTCCGGATGTTTGCCACCTGGCCCAGCGGAACAACGCCACCAGAGGGCAATGGCATCAGAACATGCGTGGCGATGGCCTGCGGATCCTGACGCAATTCGCGCGGATAGCGGATGTTGACGCTGAATCGTTCGCGGCCTTCGACGGTGGTGGTCAGCAGTTCGCCGCCCAGCGCAAGCGAGATGATCTCCAGAAAATCGTTGATGCCCAGACCATAGCGGGCCAGCGCCAGGCGGTCGGGTTCTATGTCGAGGTAATAACCGCCGGTTGAACGCTCGGCGTAGGCGCTGGTGGTGCCGGGCACGGTTTTGATCACCGATTCGATCTGTTTGGCGAGCTGTTCGATTTCCTCGAGATCGTTGCC
>JAJSDU010000033.1 GCA_028577615.1 Nitrosomonas sp. | reverse complement strand
GCGAATATCGAAACAGAGTATGCGTGAAAGCGGTTATCCGCTTTCGGACCGTTCAATGTACGCGCTCCCCACTAACTTCTATCCCGGGTTTCTTTCATGATCAGGCGAGGTACCTACTGCAATGATTGTTAGAGACGCTCTTCATGAATTTCTGCGGGAGTGGCAATAACCCATTGATACGGCTGCTCGGCCCGGCAAGGAGAGAGTTTAGTGAGTCTTGAATTCAAGTTATGAGATCTGTGAATGATATAAACGATGCGCCTGAGTTAATGATCAGCGAACAGGATGGCGTGCGTTCATTGCATCTGGGTGGGTCGATGGTGCAAAGCGCGATGCGGATCGCCGCGCCGGATGTGCTGGAGCTGACTTATACGCAGTGCATGATGGGCTTTATGCTGTTTCATCCAAACCCCGGGCATGTACTGATGATCGGGTTGGGCGGCGGATCGCTGGCCAAGTTTGTTTATCATTACTTGCCGAAAACCCGTGTGACGGTGGTTGAACCTTACCGTCAGGTAATCATGGCGGCGCGGCAGCATTTTTATGTGCCGCAGGACGATGCGCGGTTTGCTGTTGTTGAGGCGGAGGGTGCGCGCTATATCGCGGCAGAGGCGATTGCCGCCGATGTCATTATGGTCGATGGTTTTGATGACGGCGATCAGGTGCAGTCACTGTGCAGTCAGGAGTTTTATGACCGCGCGCAGCAGGTGTTAAGCAGGAACGGCATGCTGGTGGTCAATCTGTTGAGCCGCGACCGTCAATTGAAAACCCTGCTGAAGCGGATTGAAAACAGCTTTGACGGCCATATCATTGCGATGATGGCCGAAATACGCGGCAATCTGATTGTTTTTGCATTTCGAAACAATCCGGGCAAGCTGTCGTGGAAGTCCATCCACAAGCATGCGCAAAAGCTCGAGGCAGCGTATCCCTTGCCGTTCCGCGAGTTTGTTGCCAAGTTGCGGAAGTATTAGCGCTGAGTACCAGGTTGAAATGTTGCGCTGTGAAGGTGAATGCGAAGTGACAATATGCTAAAGTTACACTTTTTGATTTAACGTCTTTTTGAGTTATAGAGTAATTATTATGGATTACAGTTACGAATCGGAACAAACAAAATTCATGCGCGAGTTTCTCGAAAAGAACCCGCAAGTTCAGGAAAAACGTCTGGCGGCAAGAAGTATCTGGTGGGACAAAAATCTCGACAGGAATGAGCAGAAGTATTTTAAAGAAAGTACTGTGCCACACAAGCCTTATGCGTATTTTGGTGCGCAATCGGATGATTAGTCTGCATTTCAGCAACATTTGGGCGGGATGTTTCACGTGAAACATCTGACGAAATCGTTTTCAAACCAAGGTGGTTTTTTGCCATACGGTCTGCGCGGCTTTGGTTTTGAATATGCGTAAACAAAACAGTTATGACGTCATTGTTGTCGGTGGCGGCCATGCGGGCACGGAAGCGGCGCTTGCCGCGGCGCGCATGGGCTGCCGGACGCTGCTGCTGACGCACAATATCGAAACCATCGGCCAGATGTCATGCAATCCGTCCATCGGCGGCATCGGTAAAAGCCATCTTGTCAAGGAAATCGATGCGCTTGGTGGCGCGATGGGGCTGGCAACCGACGAGGCGGGAATCCAGTTTCGCGTGTTGAATTCCAGCAAAGGCCCGGCGGTGCGCGCGACACGTGCGCAGGCAGACCGTGTGCTGTATCGTCAGGCCATCCGTAGGCGAATCGAAAATCAGGTTAATCTTCAGGTTGTGCAGCAGGCCGTGGATGATCTGCTGATTGAACAGGATCGGATTGCCGGCGTGGTTACGCAACTGGGCATCAAGTTTTACGCTGAAGCTGTGGTGCTGACGGTGGGCACGTTTCTGGCGGGGCTTGCGCATATCGGCAAAACTCATTTCAAAGCCGGACGAGCCGGCGATCCACCGTCGATAACGCTGGCGCAGCGTCTGAATGAGATGCAATTTCCGGTCGGGCGGCTTAAAACCGGTACACCGCCACGTATAGACGGGCGCAGTCTGGATTACAGTAAACTGAAAGAACAGCCCGGCGATGCGCCGACTCCGGTCGTGTCTTTCATGGGGCATACCGTCAAACATCCGCGTCAGGTGTCCTGCTGGATTACGCAAACCAATGCGGAAACGCATGAAATCATCACTGCAGGATTGTCCGAGTCGCCGTTGTACACCGGCAAAATAGAGGGCATCGGGCCGCGCTATTGTCCATCAATTGAAGACAAGGTGGTGCGGTTTGCCAGCCGGGAGAGCCATTCCATTTTTCTTGAGCCCGAAGGGCTGGATACGCATGAAATTTATCCGAACGGTATTTCAACAAGCCTGCCTTTTGAATTCCAGGTGAGGCTGGTGCAATCGATTGCCGGTCTGGAAAATGCGCATATCACCCGTCCGGGCTACGCCATAGAATACAACTATTTCGATCCGCGGAACCTGAAGCGCTCGCTGGAAACCAAAACCGTTCAAGGCTTGTTTTTCGCCGGACAGATCAACGGCACCACCGGCTATGAGGAAGCGGCGGCACAGGGTCTGCTGGCAGGCATCAATGCGGCGTTAACCGTGCAACAGAAGGATAGCTGGTGTCCGTTGCGCAATGAGGCGTATATCGGCGTGCTGGTGGATGATCTGATTACTTCCGGCGTGACCGAGCCGTATCGCATGTTTACCAGCCGCGCGGAATACCGGCTGCAACTGCGGGAAGACAACGCGGATCAGCGTCTGACCGAAACCGGCAGAAAGCTTGGATTGGTTGACGATGCGCGATGGGCGTTTTATGCGCGCAAGTGTGAAGCCATTGAACAGGAACAGAGCCGTCTGGACAGCATCCGGATTTTTCCCGGTGCAATTGACGAAGCGCGGCTCATCCAGGTACTGGGGAAAACCATCGAGCGCGAATATACGCTGACCGAGCTGCTGCGCCGTCCGGATGTGTCCTATGCGGATCTGATGGCGCTGTGCGGTGTCGAGCAGAATGCCGGTGATGCGTGGATCGATGCGCAGATCGCCGAGCAGGTCGAGGTTCAGATCAAGTATCAGGGTTATATCAAACGTCAGCAGGAGGAAATTCTTCGTCAGTCGCTGCATGAAACGACATTGCTGCCGGCTGATATCGATTATCGCCTGGTTAAGGGACTGTCCAACGAGGTTCAGCAAAAATTGAATGAACATAAACCTGAAACCATCGGTCAGGCCAGCAGAATATCGGGTGTTACACCTGCGGCCATTTCACTGTTGCTGGTTCATCTCAAGCGCGGATTAGGCGGCGTCAGTTCTCCGGATGCCGGTCAGAAACAGCGTGCATGAGTCTTGATGATGCCGTTGCGCAAGGTCTGTCAGCCTTGCAGCACGCTGTAACCAGGCCGGATGTGCGATTACAGGAAAGGATTGTTCAGTATTTGTCGCTGATCGCGAAGTGGAACAGGCAATATAACCTGACGGCGGTCAGGAACGTTGAAGATATGCTGTATCAGCATATTATGGACAGCCTGGCGGCAGTTGAATATGTTGACGGACCCCGCCTGGTCGATGTGGGCACGGGGGCGGGACTGCCGGGCATACCGATGGCCATTGTGCGGCCGGACTGGCAGGTGACGCTGTCGGAAAGCAATCAGAAAAAAGCGGCGTTTCTACAGCAGGTTAAAATTGAATTGGCGCTGGATAATGTGATGGTTATGGCAAAGCGGATTGAAACAGCAGTTGTCGATCAAAGCCCGGATACGATTATTTCGCGGGCTTATGCCAGTCTGGGAGATTTTATAAATACGACGCAGCATTTGGTGAAGCCGTGCGACGAGGTACGGAGCCGTTGGGTCGCGATGAAAAGCAATTGCACGCAGCAGGAGCTTGATCAGGTGACTTCGCCGTATGTGATTGAAAAAAGAATACCTTTAACTGTTCCGGGACTTTCCGCAAAGCGGGAACTGATTGTTATCCGGCGCATGTCTGTTCCTGATAAACCGGATATTCTGGAGGCGCATCGCGGGTGACAAAAATTCTGGCGATAACCAACCAAAAAGGCGGGGTAGGCAAAACAACGACCAGCGTCAATCTGGCGGCCAGTCTGGCAAACGCGGGCAAACGCGTGTTGCTGATCGATCTTGATCCGCAGGCGAATGCAACCATGGGCAGTGGCACGAACAAGCAGGTGATCCAGCAGACGATTTACCAGGTTCTGCTGGGTGAACTGCCGATCAAATCGGTGCGCATCAGCGAATTGCAGGGTAAGTATGATCTGATTCCGGCCAACCGTGATCTGGCTGGCGCCGAAGTCGAAATGGTTACACTTTCGCAGCGTGAAATCCGTTTAAAAGCGGCGCTTGTTGAAATCATCGAGGAATATCAGTACATCATTATTGATTGTCCGCCAGCGCTCAATTTATTGACATTGAATGCGTTGTGCGCCGCGCATGCGGTGATGATACCGATGCAGTGCGAATATTACGCTCTGGAAGGCTTGAGCGATCTGGTCAATACCATTAAAAAAGTGCGGGCGAATTTCAACCCCAGATTGCGCATTGAAGGATTGCTGCGCACCATGTTTGATCCGCGCAATATTCTGGCGCAGCAGGTGTCGGATCAATTGCAGCGGCACTTTGGCGACAAGGTTTACCGCACGGTCATTCCAAGAAATGTGCGTCTGGCGGAAGCGCCGGGTTTTGGCCTCCCCGTGCTTTATCATGACCGTCAGTCAAAAGGGGCTCAGGCCTATCTGGAGCTTGCGCAGGAAGTATTGAAAGCCTGATTGTCAGGAATGGGTTGAGATCTTTGCACGGCGTTATGAGCGGTACGAGAATAAGGTAAAAATTTGCGAAAAAGCGGAGTTTACACGGGGTAAATGAGCATTTTTCGCAAATTTTTAACGCAATTATCGTGCAGTGTAGTAGCCCTGCAAAGGTCTCGGATTGTAAAAGGAAAGGTTAGATGGCAAAACTGAAAGGCCTGGGACGCGGACTGGATGCGCTGCTATCGGGTAATGCAGATGGGGCTGATGCATCCGGCGACCGATTGCAGAATCTCGAAACGGCATCCCTGCAACCCGGAAAATATCAGCCGCGCAGCAACATGGATCAGGCGGCCTTGGTCAATCTGGCCGAATCGATTAAAGCACAGGGCATCATGCAGCCTATCCTGGTGCGCGCGATTGGCGTGGATCGTTATGAAATCATCGCCGGTGAACGCCGCTGGCGTGCGGCGCAGCTGGCCGGGCTGGACGAAGTACCGGTCATCATTCGGGAAGTAACCGATGATGCTGCGCTGGCGATTTCACTCATCGAGAATATTCAGCGCGAGGATTTGAATCCGCTGGAAGAAGCCATGGGTATTCAGCGGCTGATCAACGAGTTTGGCATGACGCATCAGACCGCCGCTGAAGCGTTGGGCAGCTCGCGCAGCGCGGTGACCAATTTACTGCGCCTGCTTAATCTGGCCGGGCACGTGCAGGATATGATGATGCAGGGTAAAATCGACATGGGGCACGGCAGGGCTTTGCTGGCGCTCGAGCCCGCGCAGCAAATCCAGATCGCCAACAGGATCGCGCTGAAAGGTTTGTCGGTACGCGAAACGGAAAAAATAATCCAGCAACTGATTAACCCGCAAACACGCAAAGCGCGAAAAATCGACCGCGATGTTCTGGCGCTGCAGGAGTCAGTGTCGGAGCGGCTTGGCGCGCAGGTCACGATCAAATCCGGAAAAAACGGCCGGGGCAATATCACCATACACTACTCAAATCTCGATCAGCTCGATGATATACTGAGCAGATTTTAAAAACGGTAACGCAAGCACATTAAAGAATTATGGACACAAAATTACTCGATATCCTGGTATGTCCGGTATGCAAGGGCCCGCTGCTGTACAAAAAACAAGAAAAGGAGCTGATTTGCAAGCCGGACCGGCTGGCCTTTGCCATCAAGGACGGCATACCCATCATGCTTGAGGACGAAGCACGCAGAATTCCGGATGATGTTGAAATCAGCTGACAGAAAAATCGAATCGCGCAGGTTTCGTGGTTTTTAACCGCAAACGATAGCGATTCAGTACAAGAACAAACGCCAATTCATGGATACAACCGTCAAATTGACGCCTCGCACAGCGGCTGTGCTGGGTGCGCTGATTGCCGATTCCGCTGCGCTCGGCCTGCACTGGCTTTATGATCCTGAGCGCATCGCGCAAATCGAAAAGAAACAAAGCATTGCTTTCTTAACGCCCGATCCTGAAAACTACGCTGACGCAAAAGGTTTTTTTGCACATGGCGGCAAGGTCGCGGGGGATTCCTCCGGTTATGGCGAAATCTGCCTGTTGATGCTGAAACATTATGCCGCGCATGGTGCGTTTGACCGCATCGCGTACCAAACCGAGTTTCGCAATCTATTTGGGCCGGGAGGGGCATACAGTGGATATATCGACTCACCTACGCGTCAGACGCTGCTGAAGCTGATTCCACTGATTCCGGAAGATTATCCCGAAATATCCGGCGCAGATGACGATCAGTTCGCTGCACTGGCGTCCGTGGCTGTCGTTACGACTTTGCATACCGGACCGACAGACTCGCTGCTGACAAAGGTCGAACGGATTGTAAGATTGACGAATGATAACGATACAGCAGTAACCGCGGCACAATACGCGGCGGTTGTGCTTGCAGCCGTGCTTGACGGGAAACCGGTTGAACAGGCGCTGGCGCAATCTTTGCCACATGCAAAAGAAGAACTCGGAGCTCTGCTGGAAGATGCGCTGGCCATGGATACGCTGGATAGCGTGCGGGCTGCGCAGCGTTTTGGTTCCGCGTGCCACGTACTGGAAGGATTGCCCGTGATCGTCCATATTCTTCGCCATGCCACAAACTACCGGCAAGCTGTCGAGGCCAATATCCGCGCGGGCGGTGATAGTTGCGGCCGCGCCATTATGTTGGGTGCTATTGCTGCGGCAGGCGCTGAGCTGCATGGTGATGCCGCTTCAACAATTCCTTTGCTCTGGCTGGCAAAGTATCGTCAACTTGCGGGTGCCGCCCATGCTATTGCGCAACTCCGTCAGATTGCAGTGTGAGAACCTGTGCAGCAATTTAACCGGTAAGACGCTCATGCGTATAAAAAATCACATGGTTAGAATCACATAACAACAAATGTTATAATGCCGGGTTATCTGTCTTACGGATAGTTCACTGGCCTTGAAGATAAGACCGGCCTGTTTAAACAAAAATTATCATGGAGGAAAAATGAGTCACACGCTATATGAAACAAAAATTCAACGGGTACAACGCTGTGAGCTGGCGGTTCCAGGTTCAAGCCCGGAGATGTTTGAGAAAGCATTAAAAAGCGGTGTGGACTTCGTTTTTCTGGATCTGGAAGATGCGGTTGCGCCTGATGACAAGGTGCAGGCCCGTAAAAATATCATTCAGGCGCTCAATGATCTGGACTGGAAAGGACATGGCATAACCGTATCGGTCCGTATCAACGGACTGGATACGCAATACATGGTTCGCGATGTGGTGGATCTCGTTGAGCAGGCCGGGTCCAGAATTGACACCTTGCTGATACCCAAGGCGGGTGTCTATGCGGATATCTACATGGTGGAGGCCATGGTCAATCAACTGGAGATGCAACAGGGACTGAAAAACAGGATTGGATTGGAAGCGCTGATCGAAACCGCGCTGGGCATGGCTAACGTTGAGGACATTGCCCGTAACGGCGCGCGTGGAAGGCTGGAGGCGCTGCATTTTGGCGTTGCCGACTATGCCGCCAGTAACCGCGCCAGAACGGTCAATATCGGCGGGTTGAATCCGGATTACCCCGGCGACCAGTGGCATTTCGCAATCAGCCGCATGACGGTAGCGTGCCGCGCCTATGGTTTGCGGCCTATCGATGGACCATTCGGCGATATCAAGGATCCGGACGGCTATAAACTGGCGGCTCGCCGCGCAGCCGCGTTAGGGTGCGAAGGAAAATGGGCGATTCATCCGACGCAGATCGCGCTGGCGAATGAAGTCTTTACGCCGCCTCCTGCGGAAGTGGAAAAAGCCAAACGCATACTGGTCGCATTGAAAGAAGCTGCTGCGCAGGGAAAAGGCGCTGCTGCGCTGGATGGGCGGTTGATTGATGCGGCTTCGGAAAGAATGGCCAACAATGTGGTGAGAATCGCGGATGCGATAGCCGCCAGAAAATAAAGTCAAGATGATGTATATGGCCGCGTAATGCGGCCTTTTTATTATTGAAATGCTATAAAAGCATGGTTTAACAGGCTGTTAACAGAAAAACCATGACATATTAATCCGATTATGAGGAAATCGAATTGAATATTCACGAGTATCAAGCAAAAGAGATTCTGTCGGAGTTTGGCGTCAAAATCGCCGAGGGCGGCATTGCCTACAGTGTGGAAGAGGCTGTTCAGCGTGCCAGGGAAATTGAGGGTGACGTCTGGGTAGTCAAGGCGCAGATTCATTCCGGCGCGCGTGGAAAAGCGGGTGGCATCAAGGTGTGCAAAACACACGCCGAAGTCCAGGCTGCTGCTGAGGAGCTGCTGGGTAAAGTATTGGTGACCCATCAGAGCGGCGCGGCGGGAAAGCTCTGTTCCCGCGTCTACATTGAAGCGGGAACCAAGATCGAGAAAGAAATTTATCTGTCATTCCTGATCGACCGCAGCACCGAGCGCGTCATTATGGTGGGGTCAGCTCAGGGCGGAATGGAAATCGAAACACTGGCAAAAACTAATCCTGAAGCCATCGTCAAAATCTATATTGAACCGGCTGTCGGCTTGCAGGATTTCCAGGCGCGCAAAATGGCGTTTGCGCTGGGACTCGATTCGTCGCTGTTGAATCATGCGGTTAAAACAATCAAAGGATGCTATCGCGCGCTGCGTGATCTCGATGCCAATATTCTGGAGATCAATCCTCTGGTTGTAACGGCCAATAACGAAATCATCGCGCTGGATGCCAAGATGGCATTTGACGAGAATGCGCTGTATCGGCGTCATAAAATTGCGGAATTGCGTGACAATTCACAAGTCGATCCGCGTGAAGTCGCGGCTGCGGAAGTGGGCCTGAGCTATGTCGGCCTGGATGGCGACATTGGTTGCATGATCAATGGCGCGGGATTGGCCATGGCAACCATGGATATGATCAAGCTGGCGGGCGGTGAGCCCGCGAATTTTCTCGACGTGGGCGGCGGCGCATCGGCGGAAAGAACGGAAAAAGCATTCCGGCTGGTGCTTGCGGATAAAAACGTCAAGGCGATGCTGGTCAACATTTTTGCCGGTATTAACCGCTGCGACTGGATTGCTGAAGGCGTAGTGCAGGCCGTCAAAAACATCGGCATGCAGGTGCCACTGGTGGTGCGGCTGTCCGGTACCAATGTAGAAGAAGGCCGCAAAATCATTGCGGACAGCGGAATGAAGATAATCACGGCAGATACCCTGGCGGAAGCGGCTGAAAAAGTAGTGGCAGCGCGTAACCAGGTCGTTGCGCAAGAAAGTTAGGGAGTAAAAAGTGGCGATATTAATAGACGAAAAAACACGCATTATTGTTCAAGGATTTACCGGAAAAATCGGTACATTTCATGCGCAGGAAATGATTGAATACGGTTCCAATGTCGTCGGTGGCGTCACGCCGGGCAAGGGCGGGCAGAAACACCTGGGACTGCCGGTATTCAACACGGTCAAGGAAGCGGTGCAACAGGTCGGAGCGGAAGCCAGTATTGTTTTTGTGCCGCCGGCATTCGCGGCGGATTCCATCATGGAAGCGGCCGATGCCGGGATCAGGTATTGTGTAGCTATTACCGACGGTATTCCGACACAGGATATGATGACTGTTAAAAATTTCCTGCGCCGGTTTCCCAAAGAGGAACGCATGATGCTCACCGGGCCTAATTGCGCGGGCACGATCAGCCCGGAACGCTCCATGCTCGGTATCATGCCTGGACATATTTATGTGCGCGGCAATGTCGGCGTCGTGGGCCGTTCAGGTACGCTGGGCTACGAAGCGGCTGATCAGATGCGCGCGCTGGGCATCGGTATTTCAACGTCGGTCGGTATCGGCGGCGATCCCATTATTGGCAGCTCTCATCTCGATGTACTCGAAAAACTCGAACAGGATCCCGAAACCAAGGTTGCGCTCATGATTGGCGAAATCGGCGGTCCCATGGAAGTGGATGCCGGCATCTTCTTCAAGGAAAACATGACCAAACCACTGGTGGCGTACATCGCAGGCCTCACTGCGCCGGAAGGCCGCCGCATGGGACATGCCGGCGCCATTATTTCTTCAGCCGGTGAAAGCGCCGCGGAAAAAGTGGCCTTACTCAAGGAACTGGGCGTGATCATCAGCCCTACGCCATCGCTGATGGGGCAGACAGTGGCCGAAGTATTGGCCAGAATGTAATTTTCCCTCTTTATCGCCAGACTGCTGCCGGAATAAGCGCTTGCATCCTCCGGCGGAGTCTGGTGTTTATGCTCATTTCACTCTGAACAGGATTGCGCTGCCCGGTGATGCGTCACACATCGGTCAAGTGTTTATAAATCCAATTATTCAGCAACAGCCGGGCAGCGGTGATGATTTCCGATGCCGTCATGCCTACCGGCCCGTGATTGCGATCCAGCAATTGATCGGCCGCTGCGCCATGCAGATAGACAGCCAGCAGCATCGCATCATCCGGCTTCATGCCCTGTGCGATGAATGCGCCGATCATGCCCGCGAGAACATCGCCGGTTCCGGGACTGCTCAATCCCGGATTGCCGCTGGTATTGATGAAGCATCGTCCGCCGGGCAAGGCGCAGATGCTGCCTGCACCTTTCAGTAGCACGAAGCAGTTAAGATACTCGGCAATTTTCGTTGCGGCGTCAATTCGATTATTCTGTACCGCGGATATGTCCATATCGAGCAGCCGTGCTGCTTCGGCCGGATGTGGCGTGAGTACGGCGGGTGTGTTGCGCAGTTTCAGCTGCCGGGCCAGTTCGCTGTGAAAGGCGATATGATTCAGTGCATCGGCATCCAGCACCAGCGGCAGGTTGCTGTTGAGCGCATGCTGCATCCACGCATAAGTGGCTTCGTTAATATCCATGCCGGGTCCGGCGACCAGACAGCTGAGTGTGTTCAGTTCGAATAATTCGGCCGCTGAGCGCAGCATCAGCTCGGGATGGAGGATATCCGCAGCTGGCGCTGTCTGGGCGAGCATTCCCACATAGACACGGCCTGCACCCAGGTAGAGCGCTGTGCGGCCAGCCAGCAGTGCGGCGCCGATCATGCCGTTGTTGCCGCCCAGGACGCCAACACTGCCGAAGTGCCCTTTGTGGCTGTTTGCAGGTCTGGGCGAAGGTAACAACATTTGAATCATTTTCCGGTCGATGGCCCAGATGTGTGGCGTAACGCTGGCTGTGGTGTCAAGATCGAGAGTACAGACAATGCATTCGCCGCAATATTGCGGGCCGTACTGTGTCAGTAGTCCGGGCTTGAGCCCGATGAACGCCACTGTAACGGTAGCGGCAACCGCCTGACCGCAGACATTGCCCTCATCGCTGGTTAAGCCGGAAGGCATATCCAGCGCAAGAACCGGACAGGACATGGCATTAATCCGGCGAATCCAGTCAAGATATTGACCGTCAAGCGGCCGTTCCGACTGCAAACCGATGCCGAACAAGCCATCGATGATCAAATCCCACTGTGGATGGGGCGGAATGTCGGACTGGATTTCGCCCTGACTGTCCAGCCAGGCCTGCCGGGCTTTTTGAGCATCCTGCGGCAAACGGACGGGATTTTCATTAAAGACGACGGTTACGGCGTGCCCCCAGTTTTTTAAATAACGGGCGGCGACAAAGGCGTCACCGCCGTTGTTGCCTGGGCCGGCGAAGACGAGCACATTTCTCGCAGCGCTCATATCAAATTGCTGTTTCGCTATCTCGGCGGCGGCATGACCTGCTTTTTCCATCAAATCGGGGGGAGCGGCTGATGCAAGCGCGGTTTGTTCAATAGCGCGAATTTCAGCTGTCAGGTAAACCGGATCGATTGTATTCATTTCATCCACCATGCATCGTGTAAAATATCATTTTTGAACATGATACCCTTTTTGCCCATGCTTCGATATTGTGGCGGTAACGCACTTTCCGATTTCCGGCTGGAAAAACTCATGCGCGAATTGAATGCATGCGCGATACAGGTTTCGCAGATTGATGCGGAATATTGGTATTTCTGCGCAGTCAGCCAGACATTGACTTCCGCTGAAACAGCACTGCTTGAAACATTGCTGAATTGCTGTCAACCACGGCAACCGGCTGACGGTGATGCGTTTTATCTCGTCACACCCCGCCCCGGAACAATTTCTCCCTGGTGCAGCAAAGCCACGGATATCGCCCGCCATTGCGGGCTGAGCGCTATCGAGCGCATCGAGCGCGGCACAGCCTATTATATCCGTACCGATCGGGCGATTTCTCCCGAGCAGCGGCAATTGTTGCAAATGGCGTTGCACGACCGCATGACAGAAACCGTTTTCCGCACTTTCGAAGCGGCCGAACGCTTGTTCCATCACGTTGCGCCGCAACCATTGAGAATTATCGATATCACAGTGAAAGGCGATCAGGCACTGGAAAAAGCCAATATCGAAATGGGCCTGGCGTTGTCGCTCGATGAAATTGACTATCTGGCGCAGTATTATCAAGGAGCTGGACGCAATCCAACCGATGTGGAACTGATGATGTTCGCGCAGGCCAATTCAGAGCACTGCCGTCATAAAATATTCAACGCCAGCTGGATCATTGATGACCGGTCGATGGATCAATCGTTGTTCGCCATGATTCGCAATACCCACCGGCAAAGCCCGCAGGGCACGCTGGTTGCCTATGCGGACAACGCGAGTATTGTCGAGGGCGCAAGCATAGCGCGATTTTATCCGGATGGAGAAAACCGTTACGTCTACGCGCAGGAACAGACCCATTTACTGATGAAAGTCGAGACGCATAATCATCCGACAGCGATTTCACCATTTCCGGGCGCGGCAACCGGTGTTGGCGGGGAAATACGCGATGAAGGCGCGACTGGACGAGGCGCCAGGCCAAAGGCCGGATTGACGGGATTTTCAGTCTCCAATTTAAATATTCCCGGTTTCATGCAACCGTGGGAATTTGCCGATCCGGACAAAAAAACGGTTTATGGCAAGCCAGAACGCATCGCTTCGGCGCTGCGGATCATGCTGGAAGGCCCGATCGGCGGCGCAGCTTTCAATAACGAATTCGGCCGCCCGAACCTGGCGGGCTATTTCCGGACTTATGAAGAAAACGTGGCTGGAGAAATGCGCGGCTATCACAAGCCCATCATGCTTGCGGGCGGTATCGGACAGATTTCGGCAAAGCATATCGCCAAGGAAAAATTCCCGCCCGGAGCATTGTTGATCCAACTGGGCGGTCCGGGCATGCTGATCGGTCTGGGTGGCGGCGCGGCGTCCAGCATGGATACCGGCGCCAACCTGGAAACGCTGGATTTCGATTCGGTGCAACGCGGCAATCCCGAAATGCAGCGCCGCGCGCAGGAAGTAATCGACCGCTGCTGGCAAATAGAGCGCGCCGGTGCACAAAATCCTGTTCTGTTCATTCATGATGTCGGTGCCGGTGGGTTGTCGAATGCTTTTCCCGAGCTGGTGCATGATTCCGGGCGTGGCGGGCGGTTCAATCTGCGCGCGGTGCCGTCCGAGGAATCGGGCATGTCGCCAATGCAGATCTGGAGTAACGAGGCGCAGGAACGGTATGTGCTCGCCATTCATCCGGAATCATTGGATATTTTTCAGCAGATTTGCGAACGCGAACGCTGTCCATTCGCCGTTGTCGGTGAGGCAACGCAGGAAGCACAACTGGTTGTTGTTGATGAAAACGGCGCATCGGATGAGGCGCTGCCGGTCGACATGCCGTTGTCGGTGTTGCTGGGGAAACCGCCCAGAATGACGCGCCAGGTGGTGCATCGCAGTTTATCGCTGCCGGCACTGAAAACGCATGAACTCGACCTGACAGAATCCGCGTACCGTGTTTTACGGCTGCCCGCCGTGGCCAGCAAGACATTTCTCATCAGTATCGGCGACCGCAGCGTGGGCGGTATGACGGCGCGCGATCAGATGGTTGGTCCCTGGCAAGTGCCGGTAGCCGATGTGGCGGTTACCATGATGGGCTACCAGACTTATTTTGGCGAAGCGTTTGCGGTCGGCGAGCGCACGCCGCTGGCGCTGATCAATCCGGCAGCCGCTGCACGCATGGCGGTGGGTGAGGCGATCACCAATATCGCCGCCGCGCACATAGAGCAACTCGGCGACATCAAGCTTTCCGCCAACTGGATGGCGGCGGCGGGTCATCCCGGGGAAGACGCCGGTCTGTATGATGCGGTCTATGCGGTCGGCATGGAGTTCTGTCCGCAACTGGGCATCAGCATTCCTGTCGGGAAGGATTCAATGTCGATGAAAACCGTCTGGCAGGAGACAAACACCGAAACCGGTGAATCCGTCAAAAAGGAAGTTACCGCCCCGCTTTCGCTGATTATTTCATCTTTTGCCCGGGTCAGCGATGTGCGCCGCACCTTGACGCCGCAACTGCGTATGGATTGTGGCGATACGGAATTGATTCTGATCGATCTTGGACAAGGAAAAAACCGCCTGGGCGGATCGGCGCTGGCTCAGGTTTATAAGCAGACCGGCAATGAAGCGCCGGATATTGATGCTTTGGCTGGCGCCAAAAAGCTCAAGGCTTTTTTTACCGCTATCCAGCAGTTGAACAATGCCGATGCGATACTCGCCTACCACGACCGTTCCGATGGCGGTTTGTTTGTCACCTTATGCGAAATGGCTTTCGCCGGACATACCGGAATTACCGTCAATCTCGATCAGCTCTGTTTTGACGCGCTGTCGAACGATATCGATGGCGCCGAGCTGCAATTCGAACAGCTTGGCGGCCGTGTGCTGGAGCGCCTGTTCGCGGTATTGTTCAACGAAGAACTTGGCGCGGTGATTCAAATTCAGAGTAAAAAGCGCACGATGGTCATGAGCGTATTGTCGGAAGCCGGTTTGCAGGATATGAGCTTCATCATCGGACATCCGAACAGCGAAGATGAACTGCGCCTGCTGCGTAACAACAAACCGGTGTTTGCGGAAAAGCGCGTCGATCTGCAGCGCGCCTGGTCGGAGACAACGTATCACATGCAGAGACTGCGTGACAATCCGGTTTGCGCGCAGCAGGAATTTGACCGTATCCTGGATCAGGATGATCCGGGGCTGCACGTGACACTGAGTTTTGATCCTGAAGAAAACATCGTTGCGCCGATTATACGGAAAAGCATGCGCACCGGTGTTAGACCCGGTGTCGCCATTCTGCGCGAGCAAGGTGTCAATGGCCATGTTGAAATGGCCGCCGCGTTCGATCGCGCCGGATTTGCCGCAATTGACGTGCATATGAGCGATATCATCAACGGCGAAGTTTCGTTGGAAAATTTTAAAGGTATTGCTGCCTGCGGCGGTTTTTCATATGGCGATGTACTGGGCGCGGGCGTTGGATGGGCTAAATCCATCCTGTTCAATCCGCATGCCCGTGAAGCTTTTGAGGCCTTCTTCCAGCGTACCGATACTTTCGCGCTCGGTGTCTGTAATGGCTGTCAGATGATGAGTAATCTGCGTGAAATCATTCCGGGTGCGGAACACTGGCCGCGTTTTGTGCGTAATGCTTCGGAACAATTTGAAGCGCGCTTTGTCATGGTAGAGGTGCAGCAAAGTTCATCGATATTGTTCGATGGCATGGTCGGGAGCCGGATGCCGGTTACCGTGGCGCATGGCGAAGGACGCGCGGATTTTGACGGCTGTTCCGCCGGAGATGGCAGGACATTGGTTACCTTGCGCTTTACCGATAACCGCGGACAGGTTACCGAAGCCTACCCGGACAATCCGAATGGATCACCGGAGGGAATTACCGGCATGACGACACCGGACGGGCGGTTTAATATTCTTATGCCGCATCCGGAGCGCGTTTTTCGTGTTGCGCAGCATTCCTGGTATCCGGCGGCGCCAGGAGATGCGCTGCAACGCATGCGCGCGCGCGAAGATGCGCCGTGGTTGCGCCTGTTCAGAAATGCCCGCAAGTGGGTTGGATAACATTCAGATAGAAGAAATATGAAAAAAAATACAGATTTTGCGCGAAAAAGGTTTGTCACGCGGGTTGTTTCCGCCCTGCTGCTTGTGCTGGGCATGGTCTGCCTGTCAGTAACAGCCGCTCCAATGACTGATGTAAATGTAAAACCCGGCAGCAAGCCGGTGCAGACGCATTGCGTGCCACTGGGAAAATGGATGCTGCCCGGTTCAGGTCAGGCGGACTATGCGGACATCATCGCGCGTGCGGTGAAGCACTCGGTAGTATTGCTGGGTGAAACGCATGTCAATGCCGACCATCACCGCTGGCAGTTGCAGATGCTTGCCGCAATGCATGCCGTGCGGCCGGATATGGTTATCGGGTTTGAAATGTTTCCACGCCGCGTGCAGGCGGTATTGGATCGCTGGATAGCGGGCGAGCTGGATGAAAAAGCATTTCTGGCCGCATCCGAATGGAACAGGGTTTGGAACACCGACCCGCAGCTTTATCTGCCGTTGTTTCACTTCGCGCGCATGAATCATATTCCGATGGTTGCGCTGAATATCGAACCCAAGCTGCGGCGTCAGGTTGCCGAGAAAGGTTTTTATGGCGTGCCGCTGGAGGAACGCGAAGGATTGACGCGCCCGGCGCCGCCGAGCCAGGCTTATCTGGATTTTCTGCTGCCGATCTACAAACAGCATGATCGCAAGGACAAGCGGGAAGGTGAAATCGATTATGACGACCCCGATTTCAGGCGCTTCTATGCCGGCCAGCAGCTCTGGGACCGCGCCATGGCGCAGATGCTGCAAGCGGCGTTGAATAATACGGAAAAAGGGAATAAACCGCTGGTGGTGGGTATTATGGGCTCGGGCCATATCGTGCATGGCTTTGGCGTGCCGCATCAACTGAACGACCTTGGCGTCAGGGATGTGATGTCGTTATTGCCCTGGGATACCGGCAAGTCATGCAAACAGCTTGTGGCGGGTGTTGCCGATGCTGTTTTCGGTGTATTGCCGGAACGTATTGATCCCTTTGCCGAGCCGAAATACCAGCGGCTGGGGATTCGTTTCGAAATGGCCCGCGGTGGTGCGCTGGTGCTGCAGGTAGAAAGAAACAGCATCGCCGAAGCATCCGGCCTGAAAGATGCCGATGTGATTCTTGAAATGGCCGGCCTGCCGCTAGGCGATACTGACGACGTGATCGCAATCGTCAAGCGCCACGCGCCGGGCACCTGGCTTCCGCTCAAAGTGAAACGCAATGATCAGGAAATAGAAATTATCGCCAAATTTCCCACATTGAGCAGTTAATCCGGGGCGTCTCCAGTGAATCCAGTTTGCTAAACAAAACCATGAACAAACAAGCAGTACGGCTGATCCAGTTTTTCTGGCTTCTTCTGTTGCCATGCGCTATCGGCGCTGCCGCCGCTTCGCCGGTTCCCGGCGTGGCCAGGGAGCATACCAGCTTTATCGATTATGACATTCAGGTGCGTATCAATCCGGAAACTCGCCTGCTGGAAGGAAAAAGCATTATCCGATTCAACAAGACGCGCGATCATGTTTTAAAGCTCGCGGCGCAGTTCGAAGTTACGCACGCTGTTATTGACGATATTCCGTTTGAGCCGGAAACCGCGGAAGACCAGGCGCATGTCTGGCATATCCCGTACGCCATACTGCGTCCGTATCAAGTCGAAATTCACTGGCGCGGCAAGTTGCACGCGCTCGACGAAACGCTCGATCATGAACAGACGCTAGGCAGGCCGATTGCCGTAAGCGGCGCGGCAGGCACGTTTCTGCCGGATGCGTCAAACTGGTATCCGCGCATAACCAGCGGACTGATCCATTACACGATTCAGATCGAATTGCCCCCCGGGCAGCGTGGTCTGGTGGCGGGCCATTTGATCGATGAACAGGATACCGATGCGGGTTATCAGGCACGTTTTGCGTTTATGCATCCAGCCGAAGGTATTGACCTGATGGCCGGGCCCTACGTGATAATGTCGGAAAACTATACCGGCATCCAGGGCGCGCCGATTCAGTTGCGCACCTACTTTCACCCGCAGATCAGCGCGCTGGCGGGCGACTATCTTGCTGCCGTCAAACGCTACTTCAAATTGTATGAAGCATGGATCGGCGCGTATCCCTTCAGTGAATTCAGTATTGTATCCAGCCCGACACCGACCGGATTCGGCATGCCGACGCTGACCTATCTCGGCATCAATGTATTGCAGCTGCCGTTTATCAAGGACACCTCGCTCGGTCACGAAGTACTGCATAATTGGTGGGGGAATGCGGTCTATCCGGATTATCGCAGCGGCAACTGGTCTGAAGGCCTGACAACGTTCATGGCGGATTACACCTACAAGGAACAGGAAGGCGAAGATGCCGCGCGCGAAATGCGCCTGGGCTGGCTGCGCGACTTTGCCGCGCTCGAGCCCGGACAGGATGAGCCGCTGGCCGCGTTTACTTCGCGCACGCACGGCGCGTCGAAAATCACCGGTTATCATAAATCGGCAATGCTTTTTTTCATGTTGCGCGACCTGATCGGTGAAGACATGTTCAACCGCGCAATACAAGGCATCTGGGGCATGCAGCGTTTTAAAGTGACTGCCTGGCCGCATCTGCAAAGTGCCTTTGAAATCATTTCGACGCGCGATCTGCAGGCCTTTTTCGATCAATGGCTGCACCGTACCGGCGCACCGAATCCGGCTATAACCGATGTCAAACAGGAAGCGGCGGAATCGGGCTATCGTCTCCATATCACACTGACGCAATCCGATCCACCCTACCAGCTGCGCGTGCCGGTCGCCGTTCAGACCGCATCAGGCGAGGAAACGCATCTGCTCGACTTGCAGCAAACGGAACAGACTTTCGCCATTGCTGCCAGCGATAAAGCGCAATCTGTCATCCTCGACCCGGATATCCGCTTGTTCCGCCATCTCGCACCCGGCGAAGCGCCGCCCATACTGCGTGAAGTGATGGTCAATCCCGCAGCGGCAACGATCACGCTGTCGGATGATGACGCGACAAAACAGATTGCGGCGATACTGGCCGAAAAACTGCAACACCGCACCCCGCAAATGCTGGCGGCCAACCAATCCGTTCCAGTCGCGCCGGCGCTGATCATCGGCCTGCATCATGAGGTCGATGCCTGGCTGGAAGCCAAAGGCCTGCCTGCAAAACCCGATGAAGTCAGCGGGAAAGGCACCGCCCAGGCCTGGACCCTGAGCGGACCGCAAGGCAGCGCGCTGGCGATCGTTTCCGCGCAGGACACTGCATCGCTTGAATCACTCATCCGCCCCCTGCCTCACTACGGACGACAGAGTTATATCGCATTCGAAGGCCGTCAGGCGATGGATAAAGGCGTCTGGCCGGTGAAATTGCAGCGGGTAAAGATTCCTTGATGGTCGTTGCTCCAAGCTGTATTTTTCAACAAGGCAAGGCGCAATAGCCGGAGGGACATTGCATCATAACACCGACAAACCGGTGATTGATTCACTTTGTACTCTTAATGCGCCTTACGAAGCTACCTTGATTACAATCCTATCCATCGCCTGACACGTCTCCAAACCAGCGGAAGCATCCGCTTGTCGTCGGTAGCTATGTCAGATGCTGTGCTATTAGCGATTGCAGGCTGCGTGTCGCTAATTTCTTCTGACCTGGGTGTAATCCGATCCAGACTATAAGTACCATTTGGGTAAGGTACGTAGTTTACCTTCGAAAAATCATAAAAGGTGGGCATGGCGCCGAGCGGCATAAAGTGACAAACCAGGCTTTTTCGCGTGAGCGTCGAATCTTCGATTACTGCACCACCATGCATCAGGTCTGCAGCCCAGATAAGAACGTCTCCTTTTTGGGCGGTGAATTGCACTGTTTGCAGTCCATTTTCCGCACAGCGCTGACGAATCTCGGCAAGCGCCTTGCCATAGGCAACGTAGTCACCTTGGTGAGCCTTGCTTACACCATTGACCAGCACCTCGATATGGTGACTACCAGGAATATATTCCAATGCACCGGCGCGCAGGTCCACGTCTTCAAGCGCTAACCAGGACGCGGTGAGGGCTACAGGTTCTGTGAGTGTTAAAGGCCCTGTATCCGTATGGAGCTGTTCCTCCGTACCTTTGCGCATCGACATTGTCTGGAAAACGACGGGGGGACGATCATATACCAGCGTAAGGAAGCGCCGGACAGGTTCCGGGAAGATGATTTCATGAGCGCGCGGGAAGTAGTAGTGCAGATCACTGACCTTGGCAACCTTATCGTACATGTCCTTTGACAGGGGTAGAACCTTCCTTTCGCAGTGAGCATAGATACCAGGCGGTGGACTCTGCCAGGCTTGCTCAAACATACTGAGATATTCGTCGATGAGTTCATTCGACACGGCACGGGGGAAGATAACATAGCCCTCGTTGATGAAATGCTCGAAATGACGCGCCATCTCCTCGTCTATTTCCCCTTCCGCTTTCTTGCGGGCGAGAACATCGTGGGCATCATGACGGTCAACCCAAAGTCCCCCGTAACGACTGTAATAGATATGGTTTTCGTAGGATTCATTTGTCACCGGTTACCTCCGTGTGAAAAGGGATAAATGGAAACAGGAAAGAAAACATTATACAAAGGTATTCAACCTAAAAACCTCAGTTGACCGTTATCTGCAATGACTAATGGCAAGAATAAATAGAACAATCTGAACAATACCCGTTTACCCGAGATAGTGAATCATACTATGGTATTTATAGCACGCCGCTTTTTAATTTTGGCTGCGTTGCAATTCGTTGTAATAACGCGTTATTACGCCTCATCGCGCCTTGCCGGAAGTAAAAATCCACGCACTCTAAATTCCATTCAACTGAGGTTTTTAGGTTCAAACTGGATGCGATTAGTTCAGCGTCAATATCTCGTCCAACATCATTTGCTGAATATGCCGTCTTGTCGAAATTTTGCTGTTCACACCCCTAATGATTTAAACGAACGGGAGTTTATCGAGTGTTATTGATTTATGGATCATTGACATCAAGAGAACATTCATATTTGGTTAAAAATTAACTTGCATTTAACAAGTCTATCAAGTTAAACTGTGCTCAATTGACTTGCATAATGCAAGTCAATTGAGCAAATAAAGTAAATATATGGACTTTCAAAGGAGAAATATCATGCCATTATGGAAAATTTACTATCCTGCCGGAGCATTTACCGGTGATGATAAAAAAATTCTTTCCAAGAGAATTACAGATTTGTATGCAGGCGTTCCCATTCCAAAATTCTATGTAGTGACTATTTTTCAGGAAATTATCGAGGATTCCTGTTTCGTCGGGGGCGAATTGCATCAAAATTTTATCCGATTCAAAGTTGACCAGATTGCGCGAACGCTACCAGGGCCGGTCATTCGAGAATGGTGGATCAGAAAAATAGACGAGATCATTGCGCCCTTTGTGAAGGACAGGGGGTATGACTGGGAGATTTCCATTGACGAGACGCCTGTCGATCTCTGGTCTTTGCAAGGTCAGATTCCGCCGCCTTTTGAGTCGTTGGCCGAAAAACGCTGGGTCAAAGAAAACAAAGCGAGTTCCTATACATTAGCGGAGAAACTTCCTGTTAATCTGGTTCTTGCGCCGGGAATTTCGGATCGCTAGATTTCGATTGGCTGACTTCAGTCGCAGTCAGCCAATTCAGCGTTCAGGAACATGGCATTTTGCAAGAATTGCATCAGAAAACAAAAAACTCGAGAATCGCGGAGAATGTGATGGCTTATCAAACTATCAATCCAGCAACAGAAGAACTGCTAAAAACGTATGCGGAAATATCCGATCAGGATCTGGAAGCAACCATTACGATTGCGCATCATACGTTTGAAACCGATTGGCGATACCGCCCGGTTACCGAGCGTGCAAAGATTGTTTCGTCAGCAGCAGCAATCCTCCGCAGTAAAAGTGAGGAATATGCACATTATTTGACTTTGGAAATGGGAAAGCTGGTTAATGAGGCATATGCTGAAATCAATCTGTCCGCTGACATTCTGGACTATTACGCTAAAAAGGCTGAAGACTATTTAAAGCCCAGGATACTCTCCAAAACGCGCAATGCAGAATTGCATATTGAGCCGCTCGGTGTTTTGCTGGGTATAGAACCATGGAATTTTCCCTACTACCAGGTGGCGCGGGTGGCCGGGCCGCAGTTGATGGTGGGCAATGTGTTGCTGTTAAAGCATGCGGAAAATGTACCCCAAGCGGCATTGGCTTTTGCGCGCCTGTTTGCCGAAGCCGGTGCGCCAGCTGGTGTTTACACGAATATCTTTGCCAGCATTGAACAAATAGGAAAGGTAATTGAAGATCCGCGTATCAGGGGCGTTACCGTTACTGGCAGCGAGCGTGCTGGCGCGGCTGTTGCAGAGCGGGCGGGACGTAATCTTAAGAAATCAGTACTGGAAATGGGCGGGAGTGATCCGCTGATCGTGCTCGAAGATGCACCACTTGAAGCAACGCTCAACAGTGCTTTATTCGGAAGAATGTTCAATACCGGCCAATGTTGTGTCGGTTCGAAACGCATCATTGTCATCGGAAAGAAGCGCGGGAAAATATTTCTGGAGGGTCTTGTGCAACGTATGGCCGCGTTACAACCTGGAAATCCCGAAGATCCGGCGACTACTCTGGGTCCGTTATCTTCCGGGAGAATGCTCAATATTCTGCTCAATCAAATCGAGCTTGCTAAGGGAGGCGGAGGAAAGGTCGTTCTTGGCGGTAAAAGAATCAGCCGCCCCGGCTTCTACCTGGAGCCGACTATCATTACAAATATCAGCAAAAATAACGCAATCTTTACACAGGAACTGTTTGGGCCAGTGACCGCATTTCATGTCGTCGAGAATGAGACGGAGGCCATCCTGCTGGCTAACGCGACTTCATTCGGTCTTGGGGCGTCAGTTTTTACAAATGACATAGCGCGCGGTCGAGAGATTGCAGCAAAGATTGACAGCGGTATGGTCTTTATCAACCAGCCTGTCTGGACGGCCGCCGAATTGCCATTTGGCGGCATCAAGAACTCTGGTTTTGGTCGCGAGCTATCGGAGCTGGGTTTCGGAGAATTCGTCAATGAGAAGTTGATTAATATTGCACCCCCAGGTTCTCCACCGTGGGGATCTTTTGCTGTCGACTAAAGAAAGAATGTTCAGGAGTCATTGATTCCTTCTTCATGGGACTGTTGGAATATCCTGATAATATTCAGCCATGATGCGTGCGACATAATTATGCAGATTGCTTTTTGACAAACCATATTGCTTAAGCGGGGATTCAATTGGGCAACCGATAATGTTGATTAACAGTCCGAAAGCAGATGTATCCAGCGTTGTAGGCCGGGCGCCGAAAAAATATTTTTTATCCCCAAGAAATCCGGCCAGCGCATCGATATCCTGCTTACCCAGTGCAAAAATTTCATCGGGCCGATGTCTGCCTGTTCCTTGTCCGTAAATTTGCTGCTGTATCCTGCGGCGTGTCAAATGGGCTCCAAGATCGCGAACGATTGGTGGCAGCGCGGAAAAAATCGCTGTTTTGTTTACCTGCCAGTTCTTATCGGTGTATTGCCAGCGCGAGTAGAGTGCTATCCAGAACAGATGCTCTTCAATTAAACGCTGCATTGCAACCGCAATGGCTGAATCTGTATCCGTCAAACCAGTGTCCAGATCCTGATAACAGGATTTCAGATGATTCACAATAAAACGGGAATCGGCAAGCGTGATATCACGATCGACGATGTAGGGCAATTTTCCTTTCGGTGCCGTGGTTGGCAACGCCGTTTCGATTTCATAATCGATCCCGGCAAAGCGCAGATAGGTTTCGACCTTGCAGCAGAATGGACTTAAGTTGGGAATACCCCAGGTGCGTTCAAATTGATACAGTTTCAGCATTGCATTCTCTCTTTGAAAAAAATGAAAATTGGCTTGTATAATGCAAGTTAATATAAACGGATAACTTGTTTGCTGCAAGTAACAAAAAATTTTACGGGGATTTCTTATGACAAACAACACAACTCGGCAAGATTTCGAACGGTCGTTTTGTCCTGTTGCCTGTGCGCTGGATAATCTGGGAGACAAATGGACGTTATTGATCATCAGGGATTTATTGTTAGGTAAGAAGCGCTATCAAGAATTCCTGGCTTCTCCGGAGCGCATCGCTACAAATATCCTGGCTGACCGGTTGAAAAAACTGGAATCTACCGGGTTTGTCAGGCAACAGATCTATCAACAAAAACCGGTGCGCTATCAGTATATTCTGACGCAAAAAGGAAAAGACTTAAGACCGGTGCTCCAGGCACTGGTTACGTGGGGAAAAACCTATTATCCGGGCAGCAGGGTTCTTGATGCGGTTGAGTGATGATCGCCGAAGCAGCATGGCAGTACAAAAAAACTAATTGTCTCGAATAGATATCGCTTGGGTGGTGGTTTGAGCTGTCCGGACAAATTATTCAGCGGGCGGCCGCAGCGCTCGACACAGGCGCATTATGCGTCACTGGGAAAATGGATGGTCCCCGGTTCAGGTCAGGCGGATTATGCGGACATCATAGCGCGTGCAGTGAAGTACTCGGTGGTATTGCTTGGTGAAACGCATGTCAACGCCGACTATTACTGCTGGCAGTTGCAGATGCTTGCCGCGATGCATACTGTGCGATCGGATATGGTTATCGGGTTTGAAATGTTTTCGCGCCGCGTGTAGGCGGTATTGGATCGCTGGATAGAGGGCGAGCTAGCTGGACAAAAAAGCGTTTCTGTCCGCATCTGAATGGAACAGGGTCTGGAACGCCGATCCGCAGCTTTATCTGCCGCTGTTTCACTTCGCGCGCATGAATCATATTCCGATGGTTGCGCTGAATATTGAACCAAAACTGCGGCGTCAGGTTTATCTGACCAGATCAATACTAGAGCTTCTTGCAGAGGCCCCTATAATGGTGAGCGGATTTGATTTGCAATGAATGCGAATATTATTGACTTGAAGCGGACAGGAAGCAAATATGTTGGATAGGAATACTATAAAGAAGCAACTGAGTGAGGTTTCCCCGGGTTTTTTAGTGGCTTTTGGTGTGCGCGCGGCGATGCGAGCGTTACCGATGCTTGTCGACAAGGCTAAAGAGGATAAACCTTTTTGGTTTTGGAAGGGAAATGAAGCTAGGCATCTTTTTAATATACTGCATGCGCTACGATCAAGCGTTGCCGTCTCATCTTTCTATACTGCCTTCGATACTTCCTATAAACCCTTCTACCCTTACGCTTCCGCCTATGGTTGCTTTTTTGACGGCATCGAAGTTTCCGATGCTGCTTCTACTGCTTCCGCCTTCGATAACTACGTTGCCATCACTTTAGCTGCGCGTGGCGCCGTTTATGATTCTGACAGATACCTTCTCGCCACCTTCGATCACTACAATCCCCACTACTTCGCCTCCGGAGACCACACTTCCTACTTCGCTGCATTCCACGACGCTGCCGTTTTTTTCAGTGCATATGCTTTCCCTGCTGGAACTACTACTCAAGGTATAGTTCTCGAAGAGTTGAATTTAATTTCACCAATAAATTTTTTTGTGGATAAAAAGCGTGGTTTCGGTCCTGTGCTCGACTATTTAACCCAACCGCTTTGGCAGGGCAGGTCACCAGAAAATTGGCTTGCCAACTGGAATGATTTTAAGCAGGCTGTTTTGTCAGTGGATGAAGGATTATCGGGTTTTCTGAACTGGTTTGATGACCGTATAGCTGGAAAGCCGATCGATTTATTATTATTAGGGAAACAAACATTGATTCCTGAAGAGATTCTTGTGCAGGATGTCGCTTCGATAAACGCATATCTGAATTCCCTGACCGATGCTGGCAAAGCGTTAAATCGGGTGCGTGCAATTTTTATGGGGTACGGTACGGCAGGAAAGACTTCTCTGGTGCGGTGCTTACTTGGTGAAGATGTGGTCGAGGGAAAGGAAGATATGACGCCGGGTATCGATATCCGTGAATGGCCTGTACCGGATAGTCCGCTGCGCGCGCATATGTGGGATTTCGGGGGACAGGTGGTTGCGCATGCAACCCATCAGTTTTTTCTGCGCACCGATTGCCTGTATGTACTGGTGATGGATGCGCGTGCTGAAATCAATGCGACCGAGCAAGCGCAATACTGGCTGGAGCATGTAAAAGCGTTTGCCGGATCAGCGCCGGTAATGCTGGTCGGTAACAAAGCGGATTTGGTGCGTATCAATCCCGACCTTGAAACATTGCAGGAGCGTTATCCGAATATTGTCGGTTTTTATAACCTGTCATGCACTCAGTATAAAACTGTTTACAAGCCCGATTTTGACAGCTTTAAACGCGACTTTATCAGGCAACTGGCGCAAATGGAATTGCATCAGGTTCGCTTCCTGGATAAGCATTTCAATGCGATGAGAATGCTGCGAGCTCAATCGCGCAAACAAGCTTTTCTGACGGAAACCGACTTCCGCCGTTTTTGCGAACAAGCTGGTGTGCAGCAGGACGGTGGACTGAATCAGGAGTGGTTGCTTGATATACTCGACAAGCTTGGCGTAATTATCCATTTTCCCGATCTACCATTTCATGATGCTTATGTGCTTAATCCACGCTGGCTGACGTATGGCGTTTACGCATTACTGTATTCACAGGCGGCGAAGGAAAGTCAGGGGCGACTGACCCGGCAGCAGGTCGTTACCATTTTGCAGCAGGAAGAAATCCATGACGAACAAGGCCATGTTTTGTTTTATCCACGAGAAAAATGCAGTTTTATTGTCGAGGCGATGCGTAGCTTCAAACTGTGTTATTTTCTGAACGATAATGCAAGCACGCTGGTTATTCCCGATCTGTTGCCATCCAACCGACCAGAATTGCATTTTGACAAAGCACAGCCGGGCATCGTGTTTGAATTCCGTTTTCTGCATTTGTTACCGCGCCATGTGATGCCGATGTTTATCGTTTCCCGCCATCATGAAATTGAGAATGATCAGGTATGGCAGACGGGCGTCGTGCTGAAAAATGATACCCATGTCGCGCGGGCATTGGTGACAGCCAATTATTCCGACCGGGTGATTTCATTGCATGTGCAGGGAATCGATGCTAAGGATTATTTGCACATTTTGCATGATGAACTTACTCAAATTATCGATAAATTAAAAGACCTACCTTTTGATGAATTGGTTGAATTACCTGAGGAAGCTCTTTATAGAGAAGGTGGTTTGTTAAGAATGTATCCAAAAGAAAAAGCTTTATATCGGCAATTACTCGGAACATTGCGTGCCAATCACAAAACCTTCATTTCTACATTAGGTTATAAATACAATCTATTTAAAGTTCTAGGATATATTATGACGAATGAAAAATTAGAAAAAGCAACTAATGGCGGTTGCACTATAAACGGGAATGGAAATGTGGTTATCAATAATGTTCAAAATTCTGCTGTTGGTAACATCGGTGACGTCAACATCTCGCAACTCAGTTCAAACCTCGATAACGTGCTGCGCCAATTGATAGATGTCATTCAGATAGAAGTCGATGCCAGCGCAGATAAAGAAAAGGCTCTGCGTGAATTGGCAATCATTCGGGAACAGGTGGCACCAGCCATGAATGGCGGGCAAAATGAAAAACGGGATGTCAAAAATCGCCTGCTGGAGTTTGCTGAGTCGCTTAAGAATGGTGTGAATTATGTCGCCAAAGTATCTTCGGATGTGGCAGCAATCAAAGATAAACTGCCGGGCGTATTGACTGCGATTACGGCACTGGTGGATAAGCTCTTGTCTTAGATTCGTATAGCAGAAAACTACTCGTCCGGCGTGAATCGCTGTCATGGACGAAACTGAGCACGACAGTGCAAACTATTCAGCGGGCGGCCGCAGCGCCCGACGCAGGCGCTGCCGGGTGGATTGCACGCGGTCGAAGGCCAGACCGCTATGGCCTTCGCCGCGGCCGGTTTGTTTTTTCACGCCAAGCCAGCAAAATACCTGCCCGTTATGCCAGCGCGTGCGTTGATAGGCCTGGGTAATCTGCACGCCTGCCCGCGGTACTTCTTCTTCATGCAGATAATAGGGTTGCGGTGGCTGATCGTTCAGGCCCTGCCGCAATAACACCGTGCGCGGCTTGATTTTTTCCGGCGGATTGGGATCGCCGAGGATGATGCGCGGCATCGAAGCCCGCTGCAACTGGATTTCACGGTTATTGTTGTCGAGATGGACGGGAATCATGGGAATCCAGTTTTCCGGCACACCCTGCATCAACTGGTAGCGTATGGCCGCGCTTGATTCGGGAATTTCCGGAGTCACCAGGCCGCCTTCTATTTCACTGTCCAGAATGTGCTCCAGTCGGCTGAACAGTTCACGTCCCGCTTCATTGCCGGGTTTGCTGCGCCCTGTCGCCAGCGGAATGCTGCGTTCGATGCCCCATACCATATTGGCGATCTCGTCGCGGACCAACCATAACTCGTCAACCGGCCGGCCTTCCTGGATTTTGGGCACGGTGGGCAGTAATACCAGCGAAGTGTCGGCGCGGACATTTTCGCTGCCTTTGATTGAAAGATTGTACATAGCCCAGCGCTGCCAGTTTTCATCGCTGCCCGATCCTGATGCCGTGACCCAGATTCTTTCACCGAACACATTGGTGACTGCAAGCC
>JAJSDU010000032.1 GCA_028577615.1 Nitrosomonas sp. | reverse complement strand
CAAAAATCTCATATTATAGTTACACATCCACAGATTAATCATGATGATGTGATGACAAAAGAGTAACTGTAAAATAATCCGACAAACAACTCGAACAATGACTTCAATCATGCTTTACCTGCTATATTGCGTTTTGTTGCGCATTGTCTGACAAAGCATTGACGGTCAGCACCGAAACTCGTAAAAAACTCTTGCCCCATACACGCCGGACCGAAAACCCTGTAAAATCCGCAACTGCAATCACAACGGCGGCGCGGCTGCGGTTTTTTCATGAATACACCAACATTCCAGGACATTATTTTCACTCTGCAACGCTACTGGGCCAGACAAGGCTGCGCCATTCTGCAGCCTTACGACATGGAGGTCGGCGCGGGCACCAGCCATACGGCAACCTTTCTGCGCGCGCTCGGCCCGGAACCGTGGAAAGCGGCTTACGTACAGCCGTCGCGGCGGCCCAAGGATGGCCGTTATGGCGACAACCCCAACCGCTTGCAGCATTACTATCAATTTCAGGTCGTACTGAAACCCGCGCCAGCAAATATTCTGGACCTTTATTTTGATTCCCTGCGTGAACTGGGACTCGATCTCCGACAGAATGACGTGCGCCTGGTCGAGGATGACTGGGAAAATCCGACGCTGGGCGCCTGGGGACTCGGCTGGGAGGCCTGGCTGAACGGCATGGAAGTCACCCAGTTCACATATTTTCAGCAGGTCGGCGGTATCAATTGCAGACCGATCACCGGTGAAATCACTTATGGCCTGGAACGTCTGGCCATGTATCTGCAGGGTGTCGAAAATGTTTACAGCCTGCTCTGGACTGACGGATTGACGTATCACGATGTTTATCATCAGAATGAAGTGGAACAATCAAAATACAATTTTGAACTGAGCGACCCCGATTATCTGTTCAATGCGTTTTCCAGTCACGAAAAGCAGGCGCAGCAGCTGATTGAACACCAGCTCGCGCTGCCGGCCTACGAGCAGGTACTCAAGGCCGCGCATACGTTCAACCTGCTCGATGCGCGCGGCGCCATTTCCGTGACCGAACGCGCCGCCTATATCGGCCGCATCCGCAATCTGTCACGCAGCGTCGCGCAGGCGTATTACGCCAGCCGCGAGTCGCTTGACCCGCCGTTTCCGCTGGCGCCGCGCGAATGGGTGGCGCAGCTGGCGCCAGCGCCGCAATCCAAACCTTCACCAACGGCAGCATCCGCATGACTGCCAAAAACTTACTGGTGGAATTACGGGTGGAAGAATTGCCACCCAAATCGCTCAGACAGCTTGGCGACAGTTTTGCCGGATCGATCGCGGCCAGCCTGCTGGCGCAGGGATTAATCCAGTCTGACGCGCCGAAGCAGGTTTTCGCCTCACCCAGACGCCTGGTCGTATGGATTGCTGCAGTTTCCGGTCAGGCGGCGGATAAGTCCGTTTCGCAAAAACTGATGCCGGTCAAGGTCGGGCTGGACGCAAACGGACAGGCAACGCCACCGCTGCTGAAAAAACTGGCCAGTCTCGGCGCTGACGCTTCCGCCGTATCCCGTTTGAAGCACGTGCAGGAAGACAAAACGGAGGTATTGTTTTTCGACAGCATTGTGCCCGGCGCACACCTGGCCGAAGGATTGCAAGCCGCGATCACCGAAGCCATCGAGCGTCTGCCGATTCCCAAAGTCATGACCTATCAGCTGGCCGATGGCTGGAGCAACGTTCATTTCGTACGCCCCGCGCACAGCCTGATTGCGCTGCATGGCGCGGACGTTCTGCCGGTTCGCATTCTGGGCCTTGACGCTGGCCGCGAAACGCAGGGGCACCGTTTTGAAGCAAAAAACGCCGTCATATCGATCGCTGATGCCGACAGCTACGCGCGGCAACTGGTGGAAGAAGGCGCGGTTATCGCGCATTTCGACGACCGGCGCGCGGAAATTCTGCGGCAACTGACCGCTGCCGCCGAAAAGGAAAATCTTGTGCTGCTTCAGGACGAGGCTTTGCTGGATGAAGTCACTGCGCTGGTTGAACTACCCAATGTGCTGACAGGCCAGTTTGAAACCGAGTTTCTGCAAGTGCCGCAGGAATGCCTGATTCTGACGATGAAAGCGAATCAGAAATATTTCCCGCTGATGGACGCTGACGGAAAACTCGCCAACCGTTTCCTGCTGGTTGCCAATATCCGGCCGCCAGATCCCGGTCTGGTGATATCCGGAAACGAACGCGTGGTGCGTTCGCGCCTGGCCGATGCAAAATTTTTCTACGACCAGGATCGCAAAAAAACGCTGGAATCCCGCCTCCCCGGATTGAATCAGGTGGTGTATCACAACAAACTCGGCACGCAGGGCAAGCGCATTCAGCGCGTCCGCGTCATTGCCCGTTCAATCGCGCTGCTGCTTGGCGGCGAAGCGCTTGCCGATCAAGCCGGTCAGGCGGCGCTGCTGTCGAAAACCGACCTGCTGACCGAAATGGTCGGCGAATTTCCTGAATTGCAGGGCGTCATGGGACATTATTATGCGCTGAATGACGGTCACAGCGAGGTGATCGCACAGGCGATCGAGGATCACTACAAACCGCGCTTTGCCGGTGACAGTCTGCCGCGCAACACGGTCGGCCTGTGCGTCGCGCTGGCCGACAAGCTTGAAACGCTGACAGGATTGTTCAGCATCAACCAGATTCCGACCGGTGATAAGGACCCGTTTGCACTGCGCCGTCACGCGCTGGGCATTATCCGCATACTGATTGAAAAGGAACTGCCGCTGTCGCTGGATTTTCTGCTCAGGGAAGCCTGTCTCGCGTTTGACGACAACTACCCGGAAACCGCCGAATCGCCATTGCAGTTTATCTATGACCGTCTGGCCGGAAGCCTGCGCGAGCAGGGTTATTCGCCTCAGGAAATTGATGCGGTGCTGAGCCAATCGCCGAAGGTGCTCATGGATATCCCGAAAAGACTCGAGGCTGTGCGCGCGTTCAAGCAGCTCCCCGAAGCGGAAAGCCTCGCAGCCGCCAACAAGCGCGTGCATAATATTCTGGAAAAAAATATGAAAAACGGCATTCCGGTTCCTGCCGCAATCGATATCCGCCTGCTCAGGGAACCTGCGGAAACCGCGCTGCATGATGCGCTGCAAAGCACAACCGCACTTGCCGACAGCGCTTTTGAATCCGGCAGCTATACGCGTTCGTTGCAAACGCTGGCCGCGCTCAAGGAGCCGATCGATACTTTCTTCGATCATGTCATGGTCAATACGGACGACTCCGGCCTGCGTGCAAACCGGCTATGTCTGCTGCAAATGATGCATCGATCGATGAACCGCGTGGCTGATCTTTCCAGACTGGTGAACTGACATGAAACTGGTCATTCTTGATCATAACGGTGTTATCAACCAGAGCAGCGAAACCTTTATTAAAACGCCCGATGAATGGGTGCCTATCCCGGGCAGTCTGGAAGCCATCGCGCGCCTGACGCACGCCGGTTATCGCGTGATCACCGCCACCAATCAGTCCGGCATCGGGCGCGGCCTGCTGGATATGGCGACGTTCAATGCCATCAATGAAAAAATGTATAAAGCGGTCGCTCAGACGGGTGGACGTATTGATGCCATCTTTTTCTGCCCGCATACCAATGCCGACAAGTGCAACTGCCGAAAACCGAAAACCGGCATGTTCGAAGAAATCATGCAACGCTATGGCACAGACCTGAAGAACGTGCCCATCATCGGCGACGCGCTGCGCGATCTGCAGGCAGCCGATGCCATCGGTGCTTTGCCGGTTTTGCTGCTGACCGGAAAAGGCCGAATGACGCAGGAACAAAACGAACTGCCGCCGCGCACACTGATTTTCGACGATCTCTTCGCGGCCGCCGACGCGATTGCAGGACGCGCATAATGCTGGCGCTATTACGTTCCTCGCTGTATATGCTGCTGCTGGTGATCATCACGCCGCCTTATGCGATTTTCACGCTGGCGTGCTTTCCGCTCTCGCCGCATAACCGGTACCGCGTCACATCGACCTGGACGCGCATGATTCTGTTTCTGCTGGAGCATGTCTGCGGATTGCATTACCATATTCTAGGCGCGGAAAATATTCCCGATAAACCCAGCATTGTGCTGTCGAAACATCAATCCGCATGGGAGACGCTGGCCTTTCAGAAGATTTTTCCGCCACAGGTCTGGGTATTAAAGAAAGAGCTTTTGCGCATTCCCTTTTTTGGCTGGGGACTGGCCATGACCAGTCCTATCGCAATCGACCGCAGCGCAGGCAGAAGCGCGCTGGATCAGGTCGTCGAACAGGGCCGCGACCGGTTGCAACAAGGTTTCTGGGTGGTGATTTTTCCGGAAGGCACGCGCATCCCCACCGGCCAGAAAGGCAGATACCGCATCGGCGGCGCCTGGCTTGCCACGCATACCGGCGCTCCTGTCGTACCCGTAGCGCACAATGCCGGTGAATTCTGGGCCAGAAATGCGTTCATCAAGAAACCCGGCACGATTACCGTCAGCATTGGCAAACCGATTGATCCGTCCGGCATGGAACCGAATGCGCTCAACGCACAGGTGGAAAACTGGATTGAAAGCGAAATGGCGCGGATCAGTCAGCATAAACCGGCTGCGGATTAGTCCGGGATTATTCGGCGATGGCGCAGAATACACAGCACATTCACTCGACTGATCAAAAAATTGACTATCAACTCAAGCGCAGCCGCCGTAAAACCATTGGCATCAGGATCGGCCATCGCGGCGTTCAGGTTTGCGCGCCAATGGATTTATCCCTATCCGCGATTGACCGGCTGGTGCAGACCAAGGCCCGCTGGATACAGCAGAAACTGGCTGAATGGAACGACAGAAAACCGCTGAAGGCACTCACGAACGATGGTCGCGCACTGCATCCGATGCTGGGAGATCTCTGGACACCCGGAATAAGCGGCCACGGGCAATTGCATATGATGCTCGCATCCAGCGATGCCGCACGGCATGCAACTGCTGCGGATGACGCTCTGGAACCGGCGTTTGTGCAAAAATGGATCGCCGTCTGGTACCAGCAGCGCGCAACCGCCTGTTTCAGCGAACGTCTGGCGCTGTATGCCGGCAGATTGAACGTTGCGAAACCGCACTTCAGACTGTCGCACGCAAAAACGCGCTGGGGAAGCTGTAACAGCCGCGGCGTCATACGGCTGAACTGGCGTCTGATTCAGTTGCCGCTGCATCTGATCGACTACGTTGTCGCCCATGAGCTCTGTCATTTGATTGAAATGAATCATTCGCCCGCATTCTGGCGACTGGTCGCCGGCATCTTTCCGGATTATCTGCGGGCGCGCCGGGAACTGAATACCTATGCCGTTTGTTAACAGAGCGCTAAAAAAACACTCAACCCGTTATTGTATTCCATGCACCGAATCCGCTGTAACATGCTAAATTCCATTTCCCCCTACAGCATGCTCACTTGACAGGCTATTGGTTTAAATGTACATAACAAACGGATTTTCCGGCTTGAATGATGGTCTATCTGTTACATCGGAAAGATTGTGAAACCAATTGATCACTTTTAATTCAATATGACCGTGTTCACAAAATTACATATCGCCACATACAATATTCACAAGGGATTTTCCAGTTTCAATCAGCGCCTGATCGTTCATGAGCAGCGCGATCACCTGCGCAATCTGAATGCCGACATCGTTTTTTTACAGGAAGTGGTCGGGCGCCATGCCCGGCATGCCCGGCGCTTTAACGATTGGCCCGAAGGCAGTCAGCATGAGTTCCTGGCCGATTCCGTATGGCCCGAATCCGTTTACGGCAAAAATGCGGTTTATGATGCAGGGCATCACGGCAACGCTATTTTAAGCCGTTACCCTATCGTTTCCTGGGAGAATGAAGATATTTCGGCGCACCGCTTTGAAAGCCGCGGTCTGCTGCATTGCGAAATCAGCATTCCGCAATGGAAGGACAACCTGCACTGCATCTGCGTTCACCTGGGACTGTTCAAGCGTGGCAGACATGCGCAGCTCAGGGCGCTGAACAATCGCATCAGGAAAATGGTTCCACATCATGTTCCACTGGTGATCGCAGGCGATTTTAACGACTGGGACGAGAAAACCGGCGCCATACTCACCGATACGCTGGGGTTGACGGAAGTCTTCGAATACACCACAGGCCGCGCCGCGCGCAGTTTTCCCGCCATACTGCCGATATTGCGGCTGGACCGCATTTATGTCCGCGGATTTCACATCGAGAACAGCCGCGTGCATCACGGTCACCCCTGGTCAAAAACATCCGATCACGCCGCTTTATCCACCAATGTCGTGCGCCGATGAGTCAGACCGGGTTCACCGAAGGAAACAAACTCAAACTTTTATGCAGTGGCAGCGCGTTTTTTCCGGCGCTGGAACTCGCCATTGACGCCGCAACGACGGAAATCTATCTGGAAACCTATATTTTCAAAAATGATCCTATCGGCCACATGATTGCCGCGGCACTGATACGCGCAGCCAAACGCGGCGTGTCTGTTCACCTGCTGATTGACGGATACGGCTCCTATCATTTGCCGGAAATTTTTATTCAGCGGCTGCTGAACGCCAATATCAAGCTGCTGATTTACCGGCGCGAGGATTTCTTTTTCAGGTTCCGCCGTTACCGGCTTCGCCGCATGCACCGGAAGCTGGCTGTCATAGATGCGCGCATTGCCTTTGTCGGCGGCATCAACATTATCAGCGACAACGACCATCCGCGCGCACGGCTGCCACGCCTTGACTATGCCGTGTCAGTCGAAGGCCCCGTGCTGGAAAAGATCCATCATGCCGCGCGGCATTTATGGATGATTGTTGCGTGGGCGCACTTCAGGAAACGCTGGATCAACCGCAAAAAACTGTCCGCTCCGACCAGGCACAAAGGCAATCAACTGGCCGGTTTTCTGATCCGGGACAATCTCCGGCACCGTCATGATATTGAACATGCCTATCTCAATGCCATCGATCATGCAAAAACTGAAATCATCATTGCCAATGCTTACTTTCTGCCCGGCAGACATTTCTGCGCCGCATTGAATAAAGCCGCCCGCCGTGGCGTCAATGTCATTCTGCTGTTACAGGGAAAAGTCGAATACCGCTTGCAGCACTACGCAACGCATGCGCTGTATGGCAATCTGCTGGATGCGGGTATCAGAATTTATGAATATAAGCGGAATTACCTGCACGCCAAGGTTGCTGTCATTGACCGCTACTGGTCGACGGTAGGTTCTTCCAATATTGATCCTTTCAGCCTGATGCTGGCGCGCGAAGCCAATCTGGTCATCAGGGACAAAGCCTTCGCACATCAACTGAGAACAAATCTGATGCAGGCGATAGCGAAAGAATCCACGCCGGTTGTCCGTTTCCACTGGCAATCGCAGTCCTGGCTATATCATGCGCTGTACCGATTCTGCTATTTCGTCATTTATTACGCGCAGAGTATTCTGGGCTATGGCTATAAGGACATGCAGCATCAGGCTGTCCGGTAATCGCCGATGACCGTAAAAGCACAATCAGGCATAGATCAGCTGGACCAGGCGCAACGCAACCGGGTTTACGCGGCGGCCGCCATCCTGAACAATGGCGGTATTGTCGCTTTCCCCACGGAAACGGTATATGGTCTGGGTGCCGATGCAACCAACCCCGCTGCTGTGCAAAAAATTTACGCAATCAAGCAGCGCCCGGCCAGTCATCCGTTGATCCTCCATATTGGCAGCATCGCACATCTGGAGCACTGGTCTCGCGATATTCCCGAAACAGCCTGGATGCTCGCCGAACGCTTCTGGCCCGGACCATTGACCTTGATCCTGCAAAAAAGCCGGTATGTCCCGGATTGCGTCACGGGCGGACAGGATACGGTGGGCATCCGGATGCCTGCGCATGCGACAGCACTCGCGTTGCTCAATGCGATGCATCCGGAAAAAGCAATCGCCGCGCCATCGGCAAATCTGTACGGCAGGATCAGCCCGACCACATCCGCGCATGTGCAGGCAGCGCTGGCTGGAAAAGTGGACATGATACTGGATGGCGGCCCCTGCGAAATCGGCTTGGAAAGTACCATAGTCCGCGCCGATCATCAGACGGTTTCCATCCTGCGGCCAGGCGGCGTCACCGTAGCCGAAATTGAATCGGCATTGAATCGCTCCGTAAGTCTGGCATACAACAGTACTGGACAGACGGTGCGCGTTTCCGGTTCGCTGCCGGCACATTACGCGCCATCGACGCCGCTCAAGCTTCGCACAAAAGCGGAAATCGGCCAGCAGGCGCTCGATCTTGCCAGACAGCACTTCCAGATTGCCGTTGTCACCTGGTCGGCGTTCGACCCGTTATCGCTCAATGCACCGGGAATCCGGCATATTGTCATGCCATCCGATCCGATCGAATACGGCAAACAGCTCTATGCGGCACTCCATCAATGCGACCGGATCGGACTTGATTTTATTCTGATGGAAACGCCACCACAGAAACCGGCCTGGCTGGCCATTGCAGACCGCCTGCAACGGGCAAGCCGCGCGCACCACGAAACCTGAACCTGAGATTACCCTATGAACAACACAGATAACAACAAAACACTCAAGGCAGTCCTGTTTGATGTTGACGGCACACTTGCCGATACCGAGCGGGATGGTCACCGCCCCGCGTTTAACGCGGCTTTTGAAGAATTCAATCTACCCTGGCACTGGGATGTTCCGCTGTATGGCGAGCTGCTTCAGGTTACCGGCGGCAAGGAAAGAATCCGCCACTATTTGGAAAAATACCAGCGCGATGCGCTCGGCCGAAACGATCTGGATGCCTGGATTGCAGGTTTGCACAAAGCCAAAACGCGCCATTTCAAAGCACTGATGGAACGCGGTGAAATTCCGCTGCGACCCGGTGTCAAACGCCTGATCCACGAATTACGCGGCAGAGGTGTCCGCATCGCTATCGCCACTACCACCACCCCGGAGAATGTCACCTACCTGCTGCAATCCACACTGGGTGCGGACGCAGCAAGTCTGTTCGAGGTGATCGGCGCGGGCGACATCGTACCGCAAAAAAAACCCGCGCCGGATATTTACTTCTGGGTGCTCGACAGATTACAGCTCAAGCCTTCACAGTGTATTGCCATCGAGGACTCCGAGAATGGCTTACAGGCCGCGCGTAGCGCCGGTCTTACAACGTTGATTACAGTCAATCATTATACGCGGCAGCAGGATTTCACTGAGGCAGCCGCTGTACTGTCCGATCTGGGTGAACCGGATCAGGGTTTCACGGCAATTTCAGGTCTCCCGGATACTGTCGGCAAGCCATGGATAGATACCGATGCGTTAATGCAATTACTGGCACAACCTTGAGCAACACAGGTCAGGCGCGAAACCGTATGCGTTGCGCCTGAGGACCGGATCAGAAAGTACACGGGAATAAAACCGGAAGAAAAAATAAGAGGAAAACATCAGCTGCCAACCGGATTCTCGCCGGCATTACACGCCAACGCTTCTCTTTACTGAACCAAAAGCAGAAGCGTGCGTTTTATTTCTATTTCGCCATTTGCTTCTCACGAATCTCGTCAAGCGTTTTGCAATCGATGCATAACGTCGCCGTCGGACGCGCTTCGAGGCGCTTCAAGCCGATCTCGATGCCACAGCTTTCACAATAACCGTATTCATCCGCATCGATTTTTGCGATGATTTCATCAATTTTTTTGATTAATTTACGCTCGCGGTCACGGTTGCGCAGTTCAAGCGTCATATCGGATTCCTGGCTGGCACGGTCGTTTGGATCGGCAAATACGGTCGCATCGTCTTGCATGGTGTGCACCGCCCGGTCGATATCCCGGCTTAATTCCAGTTTCATGCCCTCCAGTATCCTGCGAAAGTGCGCAAGCTGTGCAGAGCCCATGTATTCTTCACCCGCTTTTGGTTCATAGGGAGTAATATTTCTACTCTGTAGTTCTTCCGGCATCTTGAATGCTCCTATTCAATTTTCTAATGGGTAAAAAAACAATTTCCACGCCAAAACTAAACTGGCGATTATACAACAAATTATTTATTCGTTTATGACACTTACCTTTTCAGAGATTAGCTAACACAATTTGCATGTCCTGACGCCGCAGGCTACCAGCAAAAAAACAACTGCTGACGAATAAGCACATCCTGTTCACATTGACTGACCAATGTTATCGCTGCTTTTTTTGATTCTTGTCGCCAATGGTTCACCCATTCTGCTGCGCTATCTGATGCGCAGCGTTTTCTCCTTTCCGGTTGATTCCGGCTACCGGCTTGCCGACGGACAACCGTTGTTTGGCGGTACAAAGACCTGGCGCGGACTGATCGGTTCGCTGTTAATCACCAGTCTCTCAGCGCTGATGATCGGACATGATCCCGGAACAGGCCTGCTGGTGGCCTCTGGCGCAATGTGCGGAGATCTTTTATCAAGCTTTCTCAAAAGACGGCTGGGCATGCGTTCCAGCGCCAGGGCGCTGTTACTGGATCAGGTGCCGGAATCGCTGATTCCGGCGTTACTGCTCATGCAGGCATTTGATTTATCGGCTGCCGCTATTGCAGTGCTGGTACTCGTTTTCTTTTTACTGGACGTCATACTGTCCCGGCTGCTGTATCAGTTAGGCATACGCAAAAAACCCTACTGATCGCTGCGGCAGAGGTGGTCGAGTGAGAATCAGTTGATCAGGTAACAATCAATGCTTTGCAGAAAACAATCAACATTCAGCGGCTTGGTGATATAAGCCGCAAAACCGGCGGCCATGCCGCGCTCGATATCATGCGCCATCGCTTTGGCGGTCACGGCGATAACCGGAATATGTTTCAGTGCCGGATCTTTTTTTAGCACGCTCAAGACCTGATAGCCATCCATGTTGGGTATATTGATATCCAGCAGAATTAAATCCGGATGATGTGCCTGCGCCAGCTCTATACCCAGTGCGGGGCTGTGCGTACTGATAAAATTCACCGGGCGTAGACGCAGAATCTGCGAAATCAGTCTCAGATTTGCCGGATTGTCTTCGATACACAACACCGTGGCTTTTACGGATTTGTCGAATTCAGGAGATTCGGATGATTCAGCGAATTGTTCCGGGTTATCGCGCTCAGCATCATTCAAACCACCATTCGATTCCACATTGCCGCGCTTCCGGTTCAATGCGATCGGACTTAGCGGCAACTTTATGCCGAAAGTGCTTCCGGCACCGACTTTACTGACTACGCTGACGCTGCCGCCCATCTGTTCGATCAACCGTTTTGTCAGCGCCAGTCCGATTCCCGTACCTTCTATGCCGCTGTTATTGGCTTCCAGACGGTTAAACGGCTGGAACAGATCCTGCAGCTTGTCTGCGGAAATACCATCCCCGGTATCCGTAACAGTGATCCATACATATTTCCCATTCACCGGGGTTGCTTTTATCCGGACAATGCCACCTTCGCGATTATACTTAATCGCATTGGACAACAGATTAAGCATAATCTGTTTCAGGCGAATGCGATCAGCCACTACGGCAAGATCGACCGATCCATAACACAAAATCCGGATTCTGTGTTTTTGCGCGATCCCGGCCATGAGATGCAGACTTTCCTCAATAACCGGGCCGATGCTCACCGGCTCCAGTTTCATTTCGATACGGCCAGACTCTATCCTGGCGAGATCCAGTATGTCATTGATCAATTCAAGCAGGTGATGTCCAGCCTGCATGATTTCATTGACGTACTCCCTGTTCCGGATTGACAACTGGCGATCAAGCTGCATCAACTGACTGAAACCAAGAATTGCGTTCATCGGCGTTCTCAGTTCATGACTCATGTTGGAAAGAAATTCTGATTTCGCATTGTTCGCACGATCGGCTTCAATCCGGGCGGCGATCAGATTATTTTCAATTTTCTTACGTTCGGTGACATTTTCCACGATACCGTCAATCGCCATGATAGTTCCGGATTCGTCTATCGCGGGATGGGAGGAAACGAGCAGGGCGCGCTGCTCGCCATCCGGATGAATAAAGAACATTTCAAACTGTATAAATTCGATTTCCCGCTCAGCCATCGCGGAAACATAACCGCGAGCCAATTCAAGGCTTTCCGGCAACCAGTTTATGGCTGTGGCCCAATTTTTCCCCAGTATCTCATCCCTGGAAAAACCGAAAATGGTTTCAAATCCATTGCTGGCATAGATGACTTCACCAGTCAGCACCTTATGACTATAAATGACGAACTGATTACCGATGTCTTCAACCAGACGTTGATATTTCCTTTGCGATTCCTGCAATGCCCGCTCGGATTGTTTGCGCTTGGATATATCTTCGACAATCGACCAGATCAGCTTTTTTCCCGCCGCATCACGTATCATCATTCCTCTGATCAATACAGGATAGCGTTCTCCATTTTTGCGGATATATTCTTTCTCATAAGGCCCGTACCGGCCGAATTGTTCAAGATGCGCCATTTGCAAGGCCTCTATCTCGGCATATTCCGTCGGCGTGATATCCCGGTAACTCAATTTAAGAAACTCCCCAACGGTATAACCAGTGGGCGCAACCATGGCGTCGTTAACCTCGACAAATGCGCCTGTTTCAAGATCGTTGAGCGTAATCCCGATAGGCGAAAGCGCAAATAACCCTCTCAAACGTGCATCATTCTCACTTTTATTCTTTTGAACCCTGCCGAGAATAATGAACGGAACCAGAATCAAAACACCGATCGCAAACAGACCGGCGCGGAATAGAAAGACACTTTCCGGACTCTGTGACCAGCCTGATCTTGGCATTGCCGCCATCTGCCATGATCCATAGGGTAACGTGACATCAAGCAGCACGGGGTTTGATGCAAAAACCTCCTTCTGTCCAAAAAAAATTTGCCCGTGCTTGCCCGTTGCATTGTCACCTCGAATCGCAACTGCAATGCCGAGCTCATCGCTAAGCAATCCGCTCCCGTGATAGAGCTTGTCCATATCAATTACTGCTGAAACAACGCCCCAGAAACGGTTTCCATTTTGCGCATGCTCCGTGTACACCGGCACCCGCATAATGAATCCTTGTCCGCCCTGTACCAGATTGACCGGCCCGGCAAGCACAGGTTGGCCGAGCTCCACGGCCCGTCTCACCGCATCATATTGATCCGGACGCTTCCGGAAATCCAATCCGATCGCCGCCTCATTGCCCTCAACAGGATACATATGCCGTATGACCAGATCAGGCGCGGCAGCAAGATTACGCAGCTTCGAATGTGTTCCGAGCAAATGCCTTGCCACATCGCTGAATCGTTTCTGGGTCAGTTCGGGTTCTTCGGCGACAACCGCGACAAGCCCCTGCACCAGGTGGATATTGCTGTTGATATTGCCTTCCAACTGCGCGCGTAGCGTGCTGAGCTGATCATGAACAAACTGACGCTGCGCCGCCGCTTTTCCACTCGAATTCAGATAATCCACAAAAACACCCAGCACCAGCAGCACCAGACCAGCCAGCACTGCGGGCGTATAGGTGATCAATGTATAATTACCGGATGAAAATGGAAGTTGTATTTTCATGCAAATATTCAACCCTGTTTTTGCGCCAACTATACAGGAAAAAAAACACACTATTCATTGGCTGGATCAGGTGCATGCCTTACCTGTTTCAGAAAGACATCGCAGCACATGTCCAGTCGATTCAGCTATGCGCAGCGATTACGCGTTATACGGGCAGCTTCCTGTCAGGGATATACCGGCAGAAACCAGAAATATCAAAAGATTCTTACTGTCCGGAATAATGCCGTTAATAACCAATTGTCAGTTATTACCCGCACAGGTACACTGCAATGGATACCGTTTCCAGCAAAAAATGGAACGATAATGATAGATTGTTAACAGGAGTTTTAAATGAGACAAATGATTAAACTGATTCTTGCACTGCTCATTCTGACGTTCTGGTCTTCGCATGCGATGGCGAAAGAACCGTATGGATACAACTATATCAGCACATCCAGCACAAAACTGGTCGCCGGCATCGCCAATACCGCTACCGGGTTTATCGAATTACCCAAGAATATTATTCTGGTCACGCAACGGGATTCCATTCTTCACGGCATGACTTTCGGACTGGCATCCGGCGTGATGCACTCCGTGGCCCGCACCGTCATTGGTGTGTTCGATGTGGCAACATTCTGGATTCCAACGCCGCCATCAGTGCAACCGACATATATATGGGAAGATTTTTCAGTAGAAAGCTCCTATTGAGAATAAATTATCCCGAGTCCTGAATCAAAAAACGCCGCATCATTCGAAAGCATGATACGGCGTTTTTGTTTTGTGTTGAATCTTTACTAATCTTAATAACGCGACTCACGTAGTGCTGCAATTCTTTCTTCCAGCGGTGGATGGGACATAAACAGGCTTTTCAACCCGGAACTTATTCCACCTGAAATACCGAATGCCGCCAGCTGATCCGGCAGATGCTGTTGATGAACAGACATTTGCAATCGCTGCAGCGCGGCAATCATTTTTTCCCGCCCGGCCAGGCTGGCGCCGCCCGCATCCGCGCGGAATTCGCGTTGCCGGCTGAACCACATGACGATAATACTGGCCAGTATGCCCAGTACAATCTCAGCGATAATCGCGGTTACCCAGAAAGCCGGACCGTGACCGTTTTCCGTCTTGAAAACGACGCGATCAACCGTATGACCAATAACGCGCGACAAAAATATGACGAATGTGTTGACAACACCCTGAATCAGCGCAAGCGTGACCATATCGCCGTTGGCAATATGACTGACTTCGTGCGCCAGTACAGCTTCCGCCTCATCCTCGGTCATCGTGTTAAGCAGTCCTGTGCTAACAGCCACAAGCGCGTCATTCTTTGACATGCCAGTCGCAAATGCATTGACATCGGGCGCATGATATATAGCGACTTCCGGCATGCCGATCCCCGCCTTTTTGGCCTGCCGCTGCACCGTGGCCAGCAGCCAGTGCTCCTGCGCATTGCGCGGCATTTCGATAACCTGAGCGCCGGTGAAACGCTTGGCCGTCCATTTGGACATGGCCAGCGACATCAGTGATCCGCCAAAGCCGAAAACGGCTGCAAACAGCAATAACGAATTGATATCGAGCCCAGCACCCTGTTCATCCAATATACGCTCGAATCCCAGCAGTCTCAGCGTAATGCTTAAAACAACAACAATGGCCAAGTTCGTCGCGAGAAAAAGAAAGATTCTCTTCATTCGATTACTCCATGGAGAAATTTGATCGTTTAACTACCGGAATAAATATACGGCTTGTTTGCTTGTTTTCAAGTGATCGCTCAGAAAAAAGACCGATCCGATCTACGCCTGGATTTATCGGGTCTGGTTGGCGTGCGCAAAACTCGCGGGTGGTATCGCGCTGGCCGGATTGGTTTCAACGATCTGAAAGAAAATTTCATTTTTCTTGATCATGCCGATGTCATTGCGCGCACGCTCTTCAATGGCATCCGTGCCCTGCTTCAGATCATTGATTTCCGCATGAAAAATCATATTGCGATTTTGCAGTTTAAGGTTTTCTTCCTGCGTCTGGATGATATCCTGCTCGAATGTACGCACCTGCAGCCAGCTGCCTTTTCCCAGCCACAGTGGATACTGGATCAGTGCGATTAAAGCGATAAGCACGATAGTGAGCGATTTCATTTCAATATCATTTCAGCTGATAAAAGGCGCCGCGCCCCGCATACCGGGCCATGTCGCCAAGATCCTCCTCAATACGAAGCAGCTGATTATATTTTGCCAGCCGGTCCGAACGCGAAAGCGAGCCTGTCTTGATCTGCAACGCATTGGTCGCTACCGCGATATCGGCGATGGTCGTATCTTCCGTTTCTCCGGAACGGTGCGAGATAACCGCAGTATATCCGGCGCACTTGGCCATTTCAATTGCCGCCAGCGTTTCAGTCAGCGTGCCGATCTGATTGACTTTGATCAGAATGGCGTTAGCGATATTCCGCTTGATGCCTTCCTGCAGAATCCGGGTATTGGTCACGAAGATGTCATCGCCAACGAGTTGCACAGCCTTGCCCAGTCTATTGGTCAACAGCTCCCAGCCATTCCAGTCAAGTTCGCTCATACCGTCTTCGATGCTGATAATCGGATACTTGTCCACCCACGATGCAAGATAGTCGGCAAACTGTGCGGGCGTAAGACTCAGGCCGTCCGAAGACAAGTGATATTTACCATCGGAAAAAAATTCCGAGCTCGCGCAATCAACCGCGATTGCAACGTCACGGCCCGGCTGATAGCCTGCCAGATCGATCGCTTCAACAATCAATTGCAGCGATTCTTCATTGCCGTTCAGATTCGGCGCGAAACCACCTTCGTCACCCACCGTGGTGGGCATATTTTTCTCGTTCAGAAGCTTTTTCAAGGCATAAAAAATCTCCGAACCGCAACGAATCGCATCACGGAAATTCCCGATACCGAACGGCACGATCATGAATTCCTGCATGTCAATATTGTTATTGGCATGCGCGCCGCCGTTAACAAGGTTCATCAACGGCACCGGCATGGACATCATGCCCGCGCCGCCGAGGTAGCGGTATAGCGGCAATCCGGATTCATCCGCGGCAGCCTTTGCCACCGCAAGGGACACCGCAAGAATTGCATTGGCGCCAATGCGCGACTTGTTTTCCGTACCGTCCAGATCGATCATTGCCTGATCGATAAAACTCTGGTCAACCGCATCCAGCCCGATCAGTGTTTCGGAAACCTCGGTGTTGACATTCTCAACGGCCTGCAGAACACCCTTGCCCAAGTAGCGCTGTGCATCGCCATCCCGCAGTTCGACAGCTTCCCGCGTGCCTACAGAAGCGCCTGATGGAACTGCGGCGCGTCCTAACACGCCGGATTCCAGCAACACATCTGCTTCAATGGTTGGATTACCGCGAGAATCCAGAATCTCGCGCGCGATGACTTCTACTATTGCACTCATGCTTACTTTTTCCCTGTATGATCAGTTTGGCTTTTTATTACGGATATTAACAGGTTGTTAAAATTATCTGCGTTGCCGCTGCAGCGTTAAAAACTGGCTCAAAATGCTCATTTATTACATATAAACTCCGCTTTTTCGCCGGTTTTTGCCTTGCATCGACTACCTCGATCACATTTTACAACAACCTGTCAACGCTTTAATATACTTCAAATTCAAATAGCTATTTAATTTTTTTATGTGAAATGCGCGTTACATTATCGCATACCGGCATGTCTGTTGTTTTTGCAACACAACATGACGCAATCGGTGGTCAAGGCATCATGTTCTGATCGCCGCAGTGGATCTGATCTGCGCTTCTCCGGTCGACTGCTGACTGGCGGCATAATCAATAGCCGCCTTGATAAAGGACTTAAATAACGGGTGGCCTTGCCGTGGCGTGGATGTAAACTCGGGGTGAAACTGACATCCCAGGAACCATGGATGTTCCGTTTCCGATAATTCAATAATTTCGCACAGGTCTTCGTCCATGGATAAACCGCTGACACGAAGTCCGGCTTGTTCCAGTTGAGGCAGATAATCGCTGTTGACCTCATAGCGATGACGATGACGTTCGGTGATTGTATCGGCGCCGTAGGCTCTCCAGGCCAGCGAATCTCTTTTTAACCGACACTCCTGCCCACCCAGCCGCATACTGCCGCCGATATCCGAATTTTCATCACGTTTCTCGACCCGCCCGTCTTTGGTGCGCCATTCGGTAATCAAACCGATGACGGGATACGGTGTATCCGGATTAAATTCCGTACTGTGCGCGCCAGTCATGCCGGTTTTGTTGCGGGCGTACTCGACAACGGCGAGCTGCATGCCAAGGCATATGCCGAGGTAAGGTATACGATGTGTGCGGGCATAATGAATCGCGAGTATCTTGCCTTCCACGCCGCGCCTGCCGAATCCGCCCGGCACGAGAATGGCATGCATTCCACTCAGGCTGCCGGTACCGTTTTTCTCAATCTGTTCGGAATCCAGGTACATGATATTGATCCTGCTGCACGCATGAATGCCTGCATGTATCAAGGCTTCCGACAGCGATTTATACGATTCGGTCAGATCGACATATTTCCCGACAAGCGCAATGGTCACCGAGTGCGCCGGATGCTCAAGCGCATAAACCAGCTTCTTCCATACGCTCAGATCAGCGGGCCTGGCCAGAATGCCAAGCTTGTGACAGATAATTTCATCGAGCATCTGCTCATGCAACAGTGCAGGAATTTTATAAATACTGTCGACATCAATGGCTGATATGACAGCCTGTTCCTTGACATTGGTAAACAGCGCTATCTTGCGGCGCTCTTCTTTCGGAATTTCGCGGTCGGAGCGGCATAAAATCACATCAGGCTGTATACCGATCTCCCGCAGTTCCTTGACGGAATGCTGTGTCGGCTTGGTTTTCAATTCACCGGCCGAACCGATATACGGCAACAGCGTCAGATGAATAAAGCAGGTGTCATCACCGGGCAACTGCGTCGCCATTTGCCGTATGGCTTCAAGAAAGGGCAAAGATTCGATATCGCCGACCGTACCGCCGATTTCAATAATGGCGACATCGGCATCACCGACACCCGTCTGTATATAGCGCTTGATCTCATCCGTGATATGCGGAATAACCTGAACGGTTCCACCGAGATAATCACCACGCCGCTCCTTGCGAATCACGCTTTCATAAATCTGCCCGGTGGTGAAATTGTTGTGGCGGGTCATTTTGGTACTGATAAAACGTTCGTAATGCCCAAGATCCAGATCGGTTTCCGCGCCATCCTCGGTAACAAAGACTTCACCATGCTGGAACGGACTCATGGTTCCGGGATCAACATTGATATAGGGATCCAGCTTCAACATGGTCACCCTAATTCCTCTGGACTCCAGCACCGCCGCCAGAGACGCTGCAGCAATGCCTTTGCCCAGCGATGACACCACTCCACCGGTTACAAAGACATATTTGGTCATTGGATGCAAAAATGGATAGACAATTGCTGCTGTACGGTAAAATGGCGTGCAGTGGAAAGGATCAATATGTTGGATTTGTCAGGCATCGTGCTTTTCTGAAGTCTTGTATTCTGGCTATACAGCCTTGTTGTCCCTTAACGAATTTCCGCAAGCAAAATATTCATCATTTGTTCAGCCTGCTGGCGATAGCCGCTGCCAAACAGATTCAAATGATTCAGGACATGATAAAGATTATATAAAACCTTCCGCGTATTATACCCTGAATCCAGTTGATATTCATGTCGATAAGCGGAATAAAACCGTTCCGGAAATCCGCCGAACAATTCGGTCATCGCCAGATCCGCTTCCCGGTCGCCGTAATATACGGCGGGATCGAACAAAACCGGTTCACCCGAGCATATATAGGCGTAATTTCCACACCACAAATCACCGTGCAGCAGGGACGGGAACGGCTTGTAACCGGTAAAAAACTGTTCAACGCACCCAAGCAATCGTTCGCCAAGTTGCTGCAACCGGCCACAGTGACCATTTTCCAACGCCAGATGCAACTGAAAACCAAGCCGGTGAGTGCGCCAGAATGACACCCAGTCATCCAACCGGGTATTTATCTGCGGCGTGCTGCCGATCGTGTTGTTCCGTGACCAGCCAAACTGATTGCTTCTGCATTGATGCATCGCGGCAAGTCCGCAACCCAGCGCATCCGGATTGCTTACGGAACGTGCGCCGAGATCCAGATACTCGAGCACCAGCCAAGCATGGTTTTCGTGCTGCCCCCAACATACCGGCCGCGGAACGCGCAGCGTATCGGACCGGCCGATTTCCTGAAGCCCCTCGGCTTCGGCAGCGAACATATCCTCGCCATCCGCCGAATTGATTTTGACAAAAAAACGTTGTCCGCCGCCCGCGATACGATAAGTCTGGTTGATGCAGCCCCCGCCGACCGCATCGATGGTTTCGGGATGAAACGATTGTCCCGTGACGGCTTTGATATGCTGGATTATTTCAGGCCATGCGCTCATCTACAGGTGCTTATCCGGTCGTCGCAAGCTGTTTACCGCGCACCAGTTAAACGAACTGACAGCCAGTCCTTTGCGCGCGCAATCGCTTTACGGACCTGCTGAGGCGCGGTTCCACCGATATGGTTACGGCTTTCAAGCGACCCCTCAAGCGTCAGTACTGCAAAGATATCATGCTCAATCTGCTTCGAAAACTGCCGCAATTCGCTCAGCTCCAGATCGGCCAGACCGCAGCCTTTTTGTTCGGCGTATTGCACAGAGCAGGCAACGATTTCATGCGCGTCACGAAACGGAATACCTTTTTTAACCAGATAATCGGCCAGATCGGTAGCGGTGGAAAAACCCAGCAATGCCGCTTTTCGCATCGCTACGGCGTTAACCTGCACGCCAGCCATCATATCGGCATAGATACGCAGCGTATCGATCAATGTGTCGACAGTATCGAAAAGCGGCTCCTTATCCTCCTGATTGTCCTTGTTGTAGGCCAGCGGTTGCGCTTTCATCAGTGTCAGCAATGCGACCAGATGGCCATTGATGCGGCCGGTTTTACCGCGCACCAGCTCGGGAACATCGGGATTTTTTTTCTGCGGCATGATCGACGAACCGGTGCAGAAGCGGTCCGCCAGTGTAATGAAACCAACCGCCGGATTCATCCACACGATCAATTCTTCCGACAGGCGCGACAAATGCGTCATGATCAGCGCTGCGCAAGCGCAGAATTCGATGGCGAAATCCCTGTCGGAAACAGCATCCAGGGAATTTTCGCAAACATCGTCAAAGGCAAGCTCACGCGCCACCATTTCACGGTCTATCGGATAACTCGTCCCGGCCAGAGCGGCGGCGCCGAGCGGCAATTGATTGACGCGTTTTCTGCAATCGGACAAACGCCCGGCATCACGTTTGAGCATTTCAAAATAAGCCATCAAATGATGCGCGAAAGATACCGGTTGAGCGACCTGCAGGTGAGTAAAGCCGGGCATCACCGTTTCAACATGATGCTCCGCCAGGTCGACAAGCGCCTGCTGCAATGCGCCGACCAGATCGCCAATCTCGTCAATCGCAGCGCGCAGATAGAGCCGGATATCGGTAGCCACCTGATCATTACGCGAACGGCCGGTGTGCAAGCGCTTTCCGGCATCGCCGATGATATTGGTCAACCGCTTTTCAATATTCAGGTGCACATCTTCCAATTGCTGCGACCAATCAAAACGGCCTTCCCGGATTTCGTCACGTATCTGTTCGAGGCCGCGCTCGATTGCCTTCAGATCTTCCTGAGTGATGATTCCGCGCGCGGCAAGCATGCGCGCATGCGCCAGCGAACCCCGGATATCCTCCCCGGCAAGCCGGTAATCAAAACGGATCGAAGCGGTATAACGCTCAACCAGCGCTGAAACGGGCTCGTTAAATCGCCCCGACCATGTTTTTTTATTGTTATCCACTGAATCCTTTTCCTTTATTTACTTTTATTAAAGTCTTTCCATCCCGCAGCGGATTGGGAAGCGGAGTTTATACCCGATAAATAAATATTTTAAGTTTGTTTTTAACATCGCAGTGACAACGCAGGCAATCTTCTCAACAGCCTGTTGTTACCGGAGTTACTCGTGTTGTTTTTTTAACCGCACTGACATTGCATCTTTAAATTTGCATTATAAAACAAAATAAACCGATCGTTATTTGATATACTTTCGCAGTATCTGTCTGGGTATTTTCCGGGCGAATTCCCAGATTCCGTGATGAATCCGAATGCCGGGCAGCACGCTCAATCCATTCAAGGATCAACCCAGTCATTTTGTCGCACTAAACACCAGACCAAACGATGGTTTTGGGTTAATGATGTTTTTTGTTCGGTATTGCGCAGAGAATACTAAATTTTAAGGTGCTCTTCTTTTACTTCCATTAGGTTTAGTGGATAATTAGAGCTTTTTACCTGTCAGCTAAACAACAATCAAGGAGCTATTCATGACGAGTCAGAACAAGGAAAACGAAACACTGCAATCCAAAGCAGTAACAGTCTACACCATGCTTACCAGAAAGTTTGCCATGCTTGAAGATCTGCCGCAAAAGCAACTGCCCATGAAATATGCATTTGTGATGGCGGGTATCATTGTTTTTGTCTTTGCCTGGAAAGTCATCGCGGTAAACAAAGTCGAATCAGACGCACAAAAACAGATCGCCAGCGAACGCGTCCTGATCACTCAGCAGGCTCGGGAAGAAGCCGACAGACAATACAAAAAAGAAGAAGAGCGTTTTGCGCAAGTGTTGTCCTGGGCGGTTCGCAGCGAATTCATCCGCAACAATATTGACCAGGTTGGTCTGTACCTCAATGACATCGTGAAACAACTCAACGCGGAGCGCATTGACCTGATCGGCGAAAAAGGCGAACTGCTGGTATCCACCGACAAACGTCTGGAAGACGTCAAAGGCAGCGACCTGTATCCCAAGGAAACCATCAACGAACACAAAATCGCCATTAAAACAGATGCAAATGGCAAAAAACTGGTGATTGCGCCTGTTTCCGATTTCAACAAACGTATTGCGGTACTCGTCATCAGCTACAAGTAAGAACCGGCATCAATTCATCCTCATTGAATCCCTCCTGATTATTCAGGAGGGATTTTCATCGCAGCAACCACTCTGTTCTCTGTTGTTCCTACTCGGCTGTTCGCGCCAAGTCACACGAATTACCGGTCGCTCGTTTGATATGTGCGCCCAGAGCGGATAATTTCTCCTCTATCGCTTCATAGCCTCGATCCAGGTGATAAATCCGGTCAATAACCGTCACCCCCTGCGCAACCAGCCCGGCGATGACCAGACTGGCCGAAGCGCGCAGATCGGTCGCCATGACATTGGCCCCATCAAGCCGGGCAATACCGCGGATAATGGCAGTATGGCCTTCAACCTTGATGTCGGCATTCATGCGCTTAAGCTCCTGGACATGCATCAGGCGGTTCTCGAAAATAGTCTCGGTGATGATTGCCGTGCCCTCGGCAATACAATTGAGCGACATAAATTGCGCCTGCATATCCGTTGGAAAGGCCGGATAAGGCGCAGTACGGAGATTAACGGCACCAGGCCTTGCGTGCATTTTGAGATGAATCCAGTTTTCGCCGGACTGGATACTGGCACCCGCTTCGGCCAGTTTGTCCAGCACGGCATCCAGTAACCGTGCGTCGGTTTCCTTGAGAAAAATATCACCGCCCGTGGCACAGGCGGCAACCAGAAAAGTACCGGTTTCAATGCGATCCGGCATAACCGTATGCGCGGCTCCGTGCAGCGCGGAAACACCCTCGATGGTAATGATATCGCTGCCCGCGCCCCGTATTCTTGCGCCCATGGCGTTAAGGCAATTGGCGAGATCAATGATTTCCGGTTCGCGCGCGGCATTTTCGATAATGGTTGTACCCTGCGCCAGTGTTGCGGCCATCATCAGGTTTTCCGTCCCGGTGACTGTAACGATATCCATAACGATGCGCGCGCCCCGCAGTTTTTTTGCTGTCGCATGAATATAACCATGCTTGATCGCGATCTCCGCGCCCATCGCCTCGAGCCCTTTAATATGCTGATCGACAGGGCGCATGCCAATAGCACAACCACCGGGCAGCGAAATAGTGGCTTCACCGGCGCGCGCCAGCAATGGTCCCAGCACGAGAATTGCCGCACGCATGGTTTTAACCATTTCATAGGGCGCCGTCAGACGGGTAAGACTTTCCGCCGATAATTCAACCGCATTATGGGTCTCCATCTTGATGTTCACGCCGATCTGGGCCAGCAATGCCAGCATGGTCGTAACATCGTTCAATTGCGGTATATTGCGGATAACGAGCGTTTCGTGCGTAAGTAGCGCGGCGCACAGTACAGGCAGCGCGGCATTTTTTGCCCCGGAGATGCGTACTTCCCCGCGTAAAGGCTTGCCACCTTGAATAAGCAGTTTTGGCATGGATTCTTGCATAGCAACATTAAGTCATAGCGTTCTCAGAAATTGAATGCCGAATTATATAAGAGTTGCCGCCCCACGCTCATGCAAACTGCTCAACAGATTTTTTTTCGTGATTGCAGCCAGTGCTGCGCGCAACTTTTATTTTCTGCCTAATAAAACTGATGACTTCCATAGCAAATGAGAATGTCTTAAATTTGACTGCCGGGATGACGGTTGCAGCTTAATGATGGTAAGCTGCCCGATTTTAACAGGGTGTTGAAAAATTACCTGCGTTGCCGCTGCGGCGTTAAAAACAGGCTCAAAATGCTCATTTATCACACATAAACTCCGCTTCTTCGCCTGTTTTTGCCTTGCATCGACTGCCTCGATCACATTTTTCAACAACCTGTTAAGCGCATGCTGTTAAATCACACACTATAAACGGGAGCCCCTATGAACAAACAAATCATTCAGACGCCTCACGCACCGGCCGCGATCGGCACTTATTCTCAGGCAGTAAAAGTCAGTGGCGGCGAGACAGTTTATCTTTCAGGACAAATCGGTCTTGACGCCTCGACCATGCAAATGGTTAGTGGCATTGAGGCGCAAATCCAGCAGGTCTTTCTGAATCTCAGAGCGGTTGCGGCGGCAAGCGGCGGAAGTCTGAACGATATCGTCAAATTGAATATTTTTCTCACCGATCTGGCGCATTTTGCGCGGGTCAATGAAATCATGGCCACATATTTCGAGCAGCCGTACCCGGCGCGCGCCGCAATTGGCGTCAAAGAACTGCCGCGCGGCGCGCTGGTCGAAATGGACGCGGTAATGGTGCTGCAAGGCTAGCACCTGCATCACTCCGGATCGTCCGTGCAACGGACATGTTGACTGCCATGCCCGGCGCAGCTGATACATCCGCCAGCGCGCCCGATCGGCCCGACGCATCGATTACAGCGCTGACCCAGAGTAAAAAAACGCTGGAAAAACTGCTGCGGCTCGGTATTCGCACTGAAATGGACCTGGCGTTGCACTTACCGCTGCGCTACGAAGATGAAACGCATGTATTCCCGATTAACGACGCACCAGAAGGCCGGGCCGTGCAGGTTGAAGGCGTTATTGCACATGCCGAGGTGCTGTTAAAACCGCGGCGTCAACTGGTTTGCCAGGTAGAAGACGGCAGCGGCAGTCTGTGCATGCGCTTTCTGAATTTTTACGGCAGCCAGGTCACGGCGTATGCCGCGGGTAAGCGGGTAAGACTGTTTGGTGAAATCCGTCACGGCTTTTTCGGTGCAGAAATGGTGCACCCGAAATGCCGGGTGATCACCCGAAACGAACCATTGTCCGACGCCATGACGCCGGTTTATCCGGTAACCGCCGGATTGCACCAGCAAACCCTTCGCAAGCTGATCAGCCAGGTGCTGAACAGTCCGCATGACCCATCACTATTGTCCGAAACAGTTCCAGCCGGAATCATTCAGCGCATCCGGCTGCCCGGCTTCCGGGAAAGCATACAGATGCTGCACCACCCGCCGCCGGAAACAGTGGCCGTCTCGTTGCAGAACCGCACGCATCCGGCCTGGCAACGCATCAAATTCGATGAACTGCTCGCGCAGCAGCTCTCGATGCGCCTGCATTACCGTCAGCGGCGCAGCCGTAAAGCGCCGCGCCTGGTACGCCATCCGGCCTTGCATGACGCTTTTATGGCGCAGCTGCCGTTCCAGCCGACACAAGCGCAGAACCGCGTGATTGCGGAAATCAGCCATGACCTGGATTCGGACCATCCGATGCAACGTCTGTTGCAGGGCGATGTCGGCAGCGGAAAAACTGTAGTAGCCGCTATTGCCGCGTTACAGGCAATCGCCAATGGCTATCAGACGGCAATCATGGCGCCGACCGAAATCCTTGCCGAACAGCATTTTCAGAAATTAAACGCCTGGTTCGCGCCCATGCAAATACCGGTAACCTGGCTGTCAGGCAGTCAGAAGAAAAAAGACCGCCAGACCGCGCTCGCCACCATTGAATCCGGCGAAACCATGCTCGCCATCGGCACACATGCGCTGTTTCAGGAGCAAGTCAACTTTCACCGGCTCGGGCTGGCGGTTATCGATGAACAGCACCGCTTCGGCGTACACCAGCGACTGGCGTTGCGCATGAAAGGCATGCCGGCGTCAGCAACGCAGGCGCCGCACCAATTAATGATGAGCGCCACGCCGATTCCACGCACACTATCGATGAGCTATCTCGCCGACCTGGACGTATCGGTTATCGATGAATTGCCGCAAGGCAGATCGCCAGTGGTCACCAAACTGGTCGCCGACAGCCGCCGCGACGAAGTGATGGAACGCATCCGGCACGTGTGCGGACAGGGCAGGCAGGTGTACTGGGTCTGCCCGCTGATCGAAGAATCGGAGACACTGCAATTGCAGACCGCGATGGAAACCTACGAAACGCTGTGCAAAACATTCTCCGGCCTGCGGGTCGGACTGGTGCACGGACGGCTTGCCGCACCGGAAAAAACCAACATTATGGCGCAGTTCAAGCACGGCGATATTCAGCTGCTGGTCGCGACAACGGTCATCGAAGTCGGCGTCGATGTACCCAACGCTTCGCTGATGGTGATCGAAAACGCGGAACGCATGGGCTTGTCACAATTGCATCAACTGCGCGGGCGCGTCGGGCGCGGCGCGGATGCCAGCGTGTGTATTCTGATGTATCAGAAACCATTGTCCGAGATCGCCCGCAAGCGACTGAAAATCATTTTTGAACACAGCGATGGCTTTGAAATTGCGCGCCAGGATCTGCGTCTGCGCGGACCAGGGGAATTTCTGGGCGCGCGGCAGAGCGGCATCCCGATGCTGCGCTTTGCCGACCTGGAACTGGATGGTGCATTATTGACCGCCGCGCAGGCGGTAGCCGATGAAATGCTCAATCATTACCCGCATCAGGCGCAGCAGCATATCCGGCGATGGCTGGGTCAGAAAACCGAATACCTGCGCGTTTAAGTGTTTAACCTAGAAACCTTAGTTGGCCGCTATCCGCGACGGCTAACAGCATGAATAAATAGAATAACCTGAGCAATACCCGCTCACCCAAATGGTGATTCACACTATGGTATTTATAGCACGCTGCTTTTTAATTCTGGCTACGTTGCAATTCGTTGTAATAACGCGTTATTACGCCTCATCGCGCCTTGCCGGAAATAAAAATCAACGTACTTTAAATCCCATTCAACTGAGGTTTCCAGGTTTAAAACCGCGGCCTGCATCATGCGCGTTACCCATCCACCGAGACTGCCGGACTATTGTATAATGCGCGTTTTATCCGAAGCCGGTCTGTGGCTTAGCCTGAACAATATCCAGCATGATGATGTTTCGCCATGACGCTGATTGCCCGCATGCAGCATACTAGCCTTTACCTTTATCACCCATCGTTAACATGAATACAGCGCATCCGCAGGCGTGGCTACCGGCCTTAAGCGCCGTTTCTCCGCAAGTCCGCTTCTGGCTGCAGGATCGCGGTTCGCTGACGCGCCGTATCCAGGAACGCTGCGTCCGGTTTTATGTGGAACCGGTTTTTCAGCAATTGAGCCGTGTTTATGAAGACGAGTCGAGTAAAATGCAATTGCACCGCGATGAGCTCGCCATGGTACGCGAAGTGTATCTGTATTGCTGCGATAAACCAGTAGTGTTCGCGCATTCTGTCATTCCGCGCAAAGGTCTGATCAGCGCGTGGCGCGCGTTAAGCGGACTGGGCAACCGGTCTCTGGGCAGCATGCTGTTCAAAAACCCGAGAATCAAACGCACTCCGCTGGAATTTAAAAGGGTCAGAAACGGCCATTTTCTGTATGACCGGGCTGTTGTCCGACTGACTGCCCGGCCTGCTCACCTCTGGGCGCGGCGTTCATTGTTTACGCTGCAAGGCCAATCGATTCTGGTGACTGAAGTTTTTTTACCCGGCATTTCAAATTTAAAATTGTAATGATTAGCGATCAACCAAACAGATTCGTTATTTATACGCGCCTGATGCGCCTTGACAAACCGATCGGCATCCTGCTGCTGTTGTGGCCGATGCTCTGGGGGTTGTGGTTTGCCGCGCAGGGCTTTCCCGACTGGCACATTCTGGCGATCTTTGTCATGGGCACCATTTTGATGCGCTCCGCCGGCTGCGTGATGAACGACTTCGCCGACCGTAAAATCGATCCGCATGTCGAACGCACCAAAACACGACCGATGGCTATCGGACTGGTCAGCTCCAGGGAGGCGCTGCTGCTCGCGGCAGGCCTGAGCCTGATCGCGTTCATTCTGATTCTGCCGCTCAACCTGCTGACGATAGGACTGTCCGTGCCCGCCTTGTTTCTGGCGGCATCCTACCCGTTCACCAAGCGTTTTTTCGCCATGCCACAGGCGTATCTGGGCATGGCTTTCAGCTTCGGCATCCCGATGGCATTCGCCGCGCAGACAGGCGTATTGCCGTCGATTGTCTGGGTCCTGATGCTGGCCAACCTGTTCTGGGTGATCGCATATGACACCGTGTACGCCATCGTCGACAAGCCCGACGATCTGAAAATCGGCATTAAAACATCCGCGATTACACTCGGACAATATGACGTCATGGGTGTGATGGTGTGCCATGCCCTGTTTGTCGTCCTCATGGTTTATATTGGGCAATTGCAATCCATGGGCGCGGCTTATTACTCCGGATTGCTGGTGGCGGCCGGCCTTATGGGTTATCAATACACGCTGATCCGCAACCGTGACCGGGCGCTGTGCTTCAAGGCGTTTCTGCATAACAATTATGTCGGCATGGCGGTATTTACCAGTATTGCGCTCGATTTTCTGATTCGATAAACAGATACTATGAAATACAAAGACCTTCGCGATTTTATCGCGCAACTCGAAGCCATCGGCG
>JAJSDU010000031.1 GCA_028577615.1 Nitrosomonas sp. | reverse complement strand
ATGTTCATCAGCAATACCATCAAGATTGCCGGTTGTGGATTGTTGTTTTTCGCAATGCATCAATATTCCGCATTGCTGGCGTACGCAGTTATTGGCTTGGGGGCGGCAGCTTATTCGCCAGCTAAATACGGTATTCTGACGGAGCTTCTGCCACCAGAAAAGCTGGTTATTGCAAACGGCTGGATCGAAGGATTGACAGTTGCTTCAATCGTGCTGGGTACCGTTCTGGGCGGTACTTTAATTACTCCCGCTGTGTCGCAATATCTGCTTGCGCTGGATCTGCCGCTTGTCGATACAGCCACTGAGATCAGTATTTCTATTGTTGCTATCATTTACGTTGCAGCCGCAGTCTTTAATCTCTTCATTCCCAATACGGGTATTGATCATCGCATTCCAAAGAAAAATCCGTTTTACCTGATCCAGGAGTTTGCGCATTGCGTGAGGTTGCTGTGGACAGACAAGCTCGGACAGATTTCGCTTGCTGTAACAACGTTGTTCTGGGGCGCTGGCGCGACACTTCAGTTTATTGTTATCGAATGGGCTGAAGTGGCGCTGGATTTTCAGCTGAATAAGGCGGCGCAGCTACAAGGTGTAGTAGCGCTTGGAATTGCCATAGGCGCTGTTATGGCGGCGCGCATGATCGCGTTAAAACAGTCCCTGTCTGTCATACCGATGGGATTTGCGACCGGCCTCGTGGTGACTATCATGATTTTTGTCCATGATTTATGGACTGCTATTTTCCTGCTGATCCTGATCGGTGGAATGGCGGGATTTTTTGTTGTGCCGATGAACGCATTACTGCAGCACCGGGGGCATATTCTGATGGGCGCGGGCCATTCGATTGCAGTACAGAATTTTAATGAAAATCTCAGTATTCTGGTGATGCTGGCTTTCTACGCGCTGCTGATTTTTTTTGAGGTGCATATTTATGTTGTCATTGTTTTGTTTGGAGTGTTTATGACGATCATCATGGCACTGGTGCGGAAATGGCATAACTCTAATCAGAGTAAGGAGGATTCACTGCACCTGATCGGCACCCGGAAACTGGACAGACGCTGGCGGCAATGATGAAGATTGTACCGGGTTCAAACAGGAAGAACAGTGGTGCGGGTTGAAATTTCAGTGAATTCCCCCACGTAGTGACCAGTAACTTTCCACGGGAGAATCGGATGCGTTTTGATAAGTTAACCACAAAATTCCAGCAGGCGCTTGCGGATGCGCAAAGCATGGCCGTTGGACAGGATCATGCCTATATCGAACCGGTGCATTTGTTGCTGGCTTTGCTACAGCAGGAAGACGGCGTCACTGTTTCGTTATTGCAGCGTTGCGGGGCGAATGTTGCGCCATTGCGCGATGCCCTGAAGAACAGTTTGCAGCGCCTGCCGAAAATCGAGGGAACTGGCGGCGAAGTCAATTTGTCACGGAATCTTGCCAATCTGCTTAATCTGGCTGATAAGGAGGCGCAACAGAGAGGCGATCAGTTTATTGCCTCGGAAATGTTCCTGTTGGCGCTATTGAAAGACAAGGGCGAAACGGGCGCCTTATTAAAGGAATATGGCGCCAGTTATGCAGCGCTTGAGAAAGCGATTGTCGCCGTGCGTGGCGGCGAGCAGGTCAGCAATGCTGAGGCAGAAGGCAGTCGCGAATCATTGAAAAAATATACGCTCGACTTAACCGAGCGTGCGCGTCAGGGCAAGCTTGATCCGGTCATCGGGCGTGATGATGAAATTCGCCGCACTATCCAGGTGTTGCAACGGCGTACAAAAAATAATCCGGTTCTAATCGGTGAGCCCGGTGTTGGAAAAACAGCAATTGTCGAAGGTCTGGCGCAAAGAATCATCAATGGCGAAGTGCCGGAGAATCTCAAAAACAAGCGGGTTTTGTCGCTGGATATGGCTGCATTGCTGGCGGGCGCGAAATATCGCGGAGAATTCGAGGAGCGTTTGAAGTCCGTGCTGAAGGAGTTGGCGCAGGATCAGGGGAATACCATCGTTTTTATTGATGAACTGCATACCATGGTTGGTGCTGGCAAAGCGGAAGGCGCGATGGATGCCGGTAACATGCTCAAGCCGGCGCTGGCCAGAGGTGAACTACATTGCGTGGGTGCGACGACACTGGATGAATACCGTAAGTACATCGAAAAGGATGCGGCATTGGAGCGCCGCTTTCAGAAAGTGCTCGTTGAAGAGCCGACTGTCGAGGCGACTATCGCCATATTGCGTGGCCTGCAGGAAAAATATGAAGTACATCATGGTGTAGATATCACTGATCCGGCCATTGTCGCTGCCGCTGAATTGTCCAATCGCTACATAACAGACCGTTTTTTGCCTGACAAGGCCATTGATCTTATCGATGAAGCAGCCGCACGCATCCGGATGGAAATCGATTCCAAACCGGAAGCGATGGATAAGCTTGACAGAAGGCTCATCCAGCTGAAGATCGAACGCGAAGCGATTAAGAAGGAGCAGGATGAAGCTTCACGCAAGCGATTGCAGTTGCTGGAAGAAGAAATTGCGGAAAAAGATCGTGAATACGCCGATCTCGAAGAAATCTGGAAAGCGGAAAAATCCCAAATCCAGGGTTCCCAGCAAATCAAGGAAGAAATAGAAAAAGTCAGACTGGAGATCGAGGCCGCTACGCGCAAAAACGACTGGCAGAAAGTATCTGAACTGCAATACGGGCGTTTGCCGCAACTGGAATCGCAGCTCAAATTACAGGAAAGTGCAAAACAAAGCACAGATACTGTAAAACCACGATTGCTTCGTACGCAGGTCGGCGCCGAAGAAATCGCTGAAGTAGTTTCACGTGCGACCGGTATACCGGTTTCCAAGATGATGCAGGGGGAGCGCGAGAAATTATTGCTGATGGAGCAGAAACTCCACGAACGGGTTGTGGGGCAGGATGAAGCAGTGCGATTGATATCCGATGCGATACGTCGTTCCCGCGCAGGCTTGGCCGATCCTAATCGCCCCTATGGATCCTTTCTGTTTCTGGGACCGACAGGTGTAGGCAAAACCGAGCTGTGCAAGGCATTGGCAAGCTTCCTGTTTGATTCGGAAGAGCATATGATCCGCGTGGATATGTCCGAATTTATGGAGAAGCACTCGGTGGCGCGTTTGATCGGTGCGCCGCCCGGTTATGTCGGCTATGAAGAAGGCGGTTATCTGACTGAAATTGTACGGCGGAAGCCTTATGCGGTGATTCTGCTGGATGAGGTCGAGAAAGCACATCCGGATGTTTTCAATGTGTTGCTGCAAGTGCTTGATGATGGTCGAATGACGGATGGTCAGGGAAGGACGGTTGATTTCAAGAATACCGTCATTGTGATGACATCCAATCTGGGGTCGCCGATGATTCAGGAGATGCATGGCCAGGATTACCGAACTGTCAAGGAAGCGGTAATGGACGAAGTGAAGAGATACTTCCGTCCGGAGTTCATCAATCGCATCGATGAAGTGGTTGTATTCCATGCGCTCGATCAGAAGCACATTAAATCGATTGCGCAGATTCAGTTACAGTATCTTGAAAAAAGATTGGCCGCGCTGGATATGGATTTACGCGTCAGCGACGCAGCGCTTGCCGAATTATCACAAGTCGGATTCGATCCGGTATTTGGCGCACGGCCGCTCAAACGGGCAATTCAGGCGCAGATAGAAAATCCGCTGGCCAGGGAAATTCTTGAAGGGCGTTTCATAGCGAAAGACACAATCCTCGTTGATTATGACAATGACCAGATACGCTTTTCCAAAACAGGCTAAACCGCTGGATGGACGCGACAGCAGTCATTTGAGAATGATGTTCTGGAAAATTACTGAATGGTAGTTGAAGGGAAGGGATTTCCGCTTGATCGGTTTCAGGTAGAATATTCGTTTTTCACTGGATAAATGGTCATGATTAGAGGTAGCCTGGTTGCCATCGTGACGCCGATGCTGGATGATGGCGGATTGGATCTGGAACGCTTTCGCGCGCTGATTGATTTTCATGTTGAGCAGGGTTCTGACGGTATTGTCGTCGTGGGCACGACTGGAGAATCCCCGACCGTGGATTTCGAGGAACACCAGCTGCTGATGCGGGTTGCTGTTGAACATGCGAATGGGCGTATACCGATCATAGCCGGCACTGGAGCCAATTCGACGCGCGAGGCTATCGATTTATCCATTTATGCGAAAGATGCCGGCGTTGATGCCTGCCTGTCCGTAGCGCCGTATTACAATAAACCGACCCAGGAAGGGCTTTATCAGCATTTTCGAGCGATTGCGGAAGCTGTTGATATTCCTCATATTTTGTATAATGTGCCGGGCAGAACTGTTGCAGATATTGCCAACAGTACAACATTACGGCTGGCGCAAATACCCAATATTATCGGCATCAAAGATGCCACGGGTGACATGGGGCGTGGCAGCGATCTGTTACGCCGGGCGCCATCCGATTTTGTCATTTATAGTGGCGATGACATCAGTGCGCTTGCATTGATGCTGCTCGGTGGGCATGGTGTGATTTCAGTGACTGCGAATGTTGCGCCCAGGCTGATGCATGAAATGTGCGCAGCTGCAATGACCGGTGATCTTCAGACTGCGCGGATGATTAATAATCAGCTTTTACGGTTGCATGCTGATCTGTTTGTCGAAGCGAATCCGATACCTGTGAAGTGGGCTGTTGCGCAGATGGGATTAATCGAGTATGGCATCCGTTTGCCGCTGACCCGTTTGTCCGGTCAGTATCATCCGCTTGTTAAAGAAGCAATGGATTTAGCGCAGATTTTTGAAATAAAGGAATGAAATGGGAAAAATGCGCCGGCGCTACATCATCACCTCTGTAATGATGATCATCCTGTCGGTGATCAGTTCCGGGTGCAACATGTTTCCGGAATTTAAACAAATCGACTACAAATCTGCGGGAAGGTTGCCGCCGCTGGATGTACCGCCCGATCTCATTACACCGGCCACGGATGAACGTTATGCGATACCGGACACTGTATCCGGCGGTACTACTTTTTCAGCCTTCGCCAGAGAGAATGCGATAAATCCGGGAACTGGATCATCTTCATTGCTGCCGATGTCGATTCAAAATGTGTATATCGAACGTTCCGGAACGCAACGCTGGCTGGTTGTCCCGCAGCCGCCCGAAGCAGTGTGGCCGGTGATCAAGGAATTCTGGCAGGAGCTGGGGTTTCTGATAAAACTGGAGATTCCTGAGGCAGGTATCATGGAAACAGATTGGGCGGAAAATCGGGCAAAAATACCCCAGGACCCGATTCGTAATGTACTCTCAAGATTTCTGGATTTCATTTATTCCACAGCCGAGCGTGACAAATTCCGTACCCGGCTTGAACGCACCGAAATGGGAACAACCGAAGTGTATATCAGTCACCGCGGGATGGATGAGGTGCTGGAAGGTGGAGCCACTAATCGCTCGATATGGCAGCCGCGTCCCGCCGATCCGAATCTGGAAGCGGAAATGCTGTCACGATTGATGATGCGTTTTGGTGTGGAAGAGCAGCGTGCCAGATTGGAACTGGCAGCCTCAGGCAGCTCGAATCAGGAAAGAGCCTATATCGACAGGCGAGTGGGTAATGCGCTTGTCGTGAATGAAGCTTTTGATCGATCATGGCGGCGTGTCGGATTGGCGCTGGATCGTATTGGTTTCACGGTGGAGGATCGTAATCGGTTGGATGGTATTTATTTTGTGCGTTACATCAATCCGGATACTGATAGCCGGAAAACAGGGGACGATGATGGATTATTGTCTGGCTTAATGTTTTGGAGAGGTAAAGACGATGCAAGCGCCAGGGCTGAAAAATATCGTATTCTGGTTAAAGAGACGGGCATTAATACCAGTACGATTTCGGTATTGAGCGAGGATGATACGTCGGTTCCAAAGAATGTAGCCGACAGTATTCTGAAATTACTGCATGAACAACTCAAGTGAGATTAATTCAAGGTCATGCCGAATCAAACAGTTGCTTGTGTGCTCTGATTGTTCAGTTGTTGACGTTCTGTGATGCGGTAAAATAAGCTGACACAAAAAAACCGCCTGCAGGCGGTTTTTTTGTGTTTAGTTCTGTATGCTTTGACGAAGCGATTGATTATTTGTTTTTCGCAGCTTCTTCTTGCAGTATTCTTTCGAAATTTTCGCGTTCTTGTTCAGGTAATGCTTGACCACCAGGGCCGCCACAAGCTGCTAAAAAGAAAGACGCTAAAACCAGAACTAATAGGCTTTGTTTCATTATTAAATTTCCTTATAAAAATTAAAAGTGCGTAATACGAAGCACAAAAATATAAAACCAATTATCACCTGTCCAGCACACCGACAATCAATAATTTCGTGCGAACATGAAAGCGCACGTTATGATCACGACTGTCTGTCAAGTCAATCATATGATTCAATATAATCATACTGAACTTTAAGTATAAAGCTTTTGGCTGCAATATACTACCCATTCATACTATCCATTTATAAGGGCATCTCTAGAATTCAATATTTCGTTACAATACGTCGTTGTTCATAAAAATATCTCTTTACATATCAATCATATGCTGCGTCAATATTTTTTATTCTCGCCTCGTTTTGTTCAAAACTCTGAATTTTTAGAGACGCTCATAAATTAATTCTATTGACTCTAGACTGGCAGAGACAATCTGTTAGTCTAGAGCCTTCTATTTTGTCATCCACTAGCCTGCCTCTGTCAGACTAATCCAAAGCTATATTTTGCCTGACAGAAGGCTTTTGAGCGCTGAGTCTACATTGATGCCGCTAAACGAAAAGAACTGTACCTTTCCATTGGTTTCACAAGAGATGCGCGTTTTATTGATGAGGCAGAGCAATTATGCTATGTACACGATACCGTAAAACGGCAGTGGCAGCACCTTAATTTTTTCGAGCATACCTGTGTTATCTGTATTGCGTTGTTCCGCGCATCAAGACTTCAACAGGGAAAGCTGTAAACGTTGAAGTCCTGTAGGCAATGACCAATAGTGGCTTTACCTTATTGTTTTAAGTGCTGGGTACTGGCAATGATTGAACGAGAAAATGCCGGTTAATCGCATCGCTGAATTGATGCGGATTCATGCGCAAAGTATCTGGGCGATTCTCAACCATTGGGCGGGTAAAGCGTTACAAGCTGACAGTCTGTCAGGTGTTGCACAGCTTGGCATTGATGAAATACCTACTCGTAGAGGTCACAGCTACGTCACGTTCGGCGTTGATATGATAGAAGAACGCGCGATTCATGTGAGTCAGGGTAAAGGAAGCGGGCGGTTAAGGCAATTGGTGAGTATATGTTGAAAGGTGTCAACCCAATTATCCACGTATTTCACATAGAGTCATAGAATCAGAATTGGGGTGAAGAGAATGGTTCCTGGTGTTAATCCCAAATACTAAACGGCTCCTGATAACTGATAGGAACCGTTTAGTAGTTAATCAACCAGTTATTAATTACGACCGCCGGCGGGGGCTCCCAGTCTTTCGCCGGATTCAGGATCTTCATACAAGCTTGGTGGGTATTGACCTGGTTTTTCACCACCGCAACCGACTAAAAACATTGTCAATAATGCTGCTATAAATAAAGAGTATTTCATGCTAAAAATCTCCTATACTTAAAAATTATGATGAATTATTGTGTAAAACAGCTCTTCAGTCTTTCAAAATTCAAAAGACCATTTACTAATACCAGATTAGTTTGGCGCTGTCTAGCATCCAGTGATAAGATTTTTTTAGTCTGTTTATTCCGTATTGCTGGCTGCAAATAACACATATCCATTAACATACCATTGATAAAGGGTTTTTTCCGCTTCGCCATTAAGGTTATTGGATATGAGTTTTTTATGATTGAGCAGAAGCGTCGAAAGTATTTTTTTTACAGTATGATCGACAATGTAAATTTCACCGTTAAGATAAATCTTATTTCGATTAAACAGGATTCGACTTTTTAAACTGAGCTGTAACGATTTTTTTTGAATTGTTTTTTTAAATTGTTTAAAAGTTAACGGTTGTTCGGGAGGGATAAAAAAAACGTATGGTTTGGGCTCAGTTAAATAGATACCCAGAAATTCTTCAATATCCGAACGTTTCCAGGTGATCTTTTTCAGAATTGATCGAACCTGTCGCTGCATATCGGAATCGATTTCGAACGGATTACGATGCAATTTCAAATCAGGATCTGTATACCAGCCATTCACCGAGAGGTGATCCTGGAGATAAATCAGAAACTGATCGATGAGTTCCTGATGACTCGGTGCGCGAAATCCAATGGAATAGGTCATGCAGGCATCAACGGCGACACCGTGATGTGCGTAATTCGGTGGCAGGTACAACATGTCTCCCGGCTCCAGTATCCAGGTTTGTTCCGCTTTGAAATGCCGCAGAATTTTGAGCGGGGCATCCGGGATAAGCGTGTTATCGTAATCTGCGGCAATTTCCCAGCGCCTGCGGCCAGAGCCTTGCAGTAAGAAGACATCATAAGAATCATAATGCGGTCCGATACCGCCGCCAGCTGGAGCGAAGCTGACCATCAAATCATCCAGGCGAGCGTAAGGAATGAAGCTGAATCTTCGTAGCAAATCTTGAGCCGCCGGTATAAAGTGATTGACATCCTGTACCAATAATGACCAGGAATCGCCGGACAGATTCTGGAAGTCACGTTTTTTCAGCGGCCCGTGCCTGAGCTGCCATTGATTGTTACGATGCGTTACCAGTCTGGACTGGGCATCTTCATTACCGGATAATGCAATCAGCTCCTGTTTCGTGAGTAAGCCATTAAAACCAGGCAATGCCTGACGAATCAGTAAAGGCTTCTTTTGCCAGTATTTCCGCAAAAAAGCTTCATGCGTTAAATCACCCAGCGGAATAGTTTTCAGTGCGCTAATGCTTCGTTCCCCCAGAGTTGTTTCAGGCGTGCGTCACGTCCGCACTTGCTGCGATACTGTGTGTAGTTTATTGGGTTTTTGAGATAATAATCCTGGTGATAATCTTCAGCGGGATAAAATGTCGTTGCCGGTAAAATTTCGGTGACAATTGGCAATTCAAAACGCCCGGAGGCGGTTAATGCATTTTTCGATGCTTCGGCCGAAGCGTTTTGTCCAGGCGTCAGGTAAAATATTGCGCTGCGATATTGCGGGCCAATATCGCAGAACTGGCCATCCGGAAAAACCGGATCTATGGTTCGCCAGAATGCATCTAACAGTGTTTCAAAATCAGTTGCGGTTCTGTCGAATTGAACTAGGACCGCCTCCAGGTGACCGGTTTTGCCGGTTACAACCTGTTCATAAGTAGGATTGGTCACCGTGCCGCCGATGTATCCGGAAATGGTCGAAATGACACCGGGCAGTTTGTCAAAATCAGATTCGGTGCACCAGAAGCAGCCTCCGGCAAAGATGGCGGTGTCCAGATGTTCCGCTGGTATGGCCTGGTCTCCAGCGATGGTCTCGTTCGAGAATTGGCAAGCGGTTATCACTATCAGTAGCGACAGCGCGGAAAAAACGGCTTTAAATCGTACAGGGTCGGTTGGCATGCTATTTTCCTAGCCTCTGAGTGGAGGGAGCGGTTCCGCACTCGAAATAAACTTCAGAGCCAGTCCGTTGTTGCACCAGCGTTCCCTGCGCGGCTGCGGACCGTCGTTGAATACATGACCCTGATGCCCGCCGCAGCGTGCGCAGTGATATTCGGTTCTGAGAATGATCAACTGATAGTCTTTTTTTGTGCCGACATGACCGGCGATCGGTTGTGTGAAACTGGGCCACCCTGTTCCGCTGTCATATTTGTGGCGGCTTTCAAACAGCGGCAGGTAGCACGCCGCACAGATATATGTTCCATCACGATATTCCTGGTTCAGTGTACTGCTGCCCGGTAGTTCTGTGTGTTCATTGAACAAAATATCGAAGGCTTCCGGAGAAACCAGCTTTCGCCATTCTTCATGTGGTTTTGTTAGACGCCCGACAGTAACTGGAACACCTGCCGCCAGCGTTTCAACTGTCCGATAGAAAAAAACAAAAAACGCGGTAACAACAGCACCGCCAATACCGGTCAAAAAATATCTTCTGTTCACTTTTCCCCCGTTTTAATTTGCCTGAGTATGAGTTAACACGCAATATGACTCGCTTGAATAAAATGAATTCACGCCTGCTGTATTTTTTACAAATCCTGTATCATCACGACTTTGGGATTTAATTTTACTGCTTACATGAAAATCACCTTTCTGGATTTTGAGCAAAATATCGCAGAATTTGAATCAAAAATAGAAGAGCTGCGTTTTGCACAGAGCGACTCTGCATTGGACATTTCAGCGGAAATAGAACGCTTGAAAGCAAAAAGTGTAACGCTGACTAAAAGCGTTTATGCAAAACTGACGCCCTGGCAGATTTCGCAGGTCGCAAGGCATCCGCAGCGGCCTTATACGCTGGATTATATCGCACATATTTTTACCGATTTCCACGAATTGCACGGCGACCGCTGTTTTGCTGATGACCATGCGATAGTAGGCGGTCTTGCGCGTTTTAACGGTCAGGCCGTGATGGTGATAGGCCATCAGAAGGGGCGTGATACACGTGAAAAGATTCACCGCAACTTCGGCATGCCCAAACCTGAGGGATATCGTAAAGCGTTGCGTTTAATGCGGCTGGCCGAAAAATTTTCAATTCCACTGATTACCTTCATTGATACACCGGGCGCGTACCCTGGCATTGATGCTGAAGAGCGCGGTCAATCGGAAGCCATCGGTAAAAATTTATATGTGATGTCGGAATTAAAAGTGCCAATTGTCTGCATAGTGATTGGCGAAGGCGGTTCGGGCGGCGCTTTGGCAATCGCGGTGGGTGATCTGATTCATATGCTGCAGTTCGCGACCTATTCGGTCATTTCACCGGAAGGATGTGCTTCCATTTTATGGAAAAGCGCGGACAAGGCGCCGGAAGCAGCCGAGATCATGGGGATTACTGCCGAGCGCCTGAAAGATATTCATTTAATTGACAGCATAATCAATGAACCAGTCGGTGGCGCGCATCGTGATTATCCCGGCATGATGCAGGCCGTCAAAACAGTTATTCAGGACTCTCTCAGAAAACTTCAGGACTACTCTACCGAAAAACTCATTGAAAAACGCCTGGAACGATTGATGAAATATGGTTCCTACAAAGAGGCGAAAATCGAATAAACCGGCCGGGTTTGGTGGTCTTGTCCGTGACACGCACAATATTCTACGGCGGTACGTCACATCAGACAGCCACATTGCTATTGGCTTGAGCGGTGGTGTGGATTCAGTGGTTCTGCTGGATATACTGGCAAAACTGTCTGGGGAAATGCGTTTCAAATTGTCCGCGGTACATGTCAATCACGGCATCAGCAAAAATGCAGCTGAATGGAGTCACTTCTGCTGCCGTCTGTGCGCTGTCTATGGTATTCCGGTTGTGGTGAGCTATGTCAAAGTGACGCAGGAAACAGGGGTGAGTCTGGAAGCCGCCGCACGCGAGAAACGTTATCAGGTCTTTAATCGTTTGCGCGCGGAGGGTATGAATGCGGTCGATTATCTGGTTCTGGCGCAACATCGTGACGATCAGGCGGAAACACTGTTGCTGCAATTGCTCCGTGGTGCGGGTGTCAGAGGATTGAGCGCCATGCCATTGCGCAGAAAACAAACAGCCGGGATCGCGCCGCAAATACTGCGTCCGCTGCTTGACGTGCCGCGGGACAGTATCGAAATCTACGCCGAGCAGCGGCAATTGCAGTGGATGCATGATGAAAGCAATGACAGTACCCTGTTCAGCCGTAATTTTCTCCGCCACAGGATTTTTCCGCTTTTACGCGAAAAATACCCCGGTTATGCACAAGCCTTGCAGCGTACCAGCAGGCATATGGCTGAAGCATCGGAGCTGCTCGATGAGTTGGCGGAGCAGGACGCGCGGCTTTGCGTGGTTTCCGGCAGAGTGACTATTGCCGGACTGCGTGAATTGAGTATGTTGCGTGCCAAAAATCTATTGCGTTACGTTCTGTGGCAGCGAGGCATTCAGCCACCCAGTGCGATCAGACTGGAAGAAATTTTGCGGCAACTGCGAAGCGCAAACAGCGATACGCACCTGCATGTTACTTTTGGAACGCATGAGATCCGGACTTATCAAGGGCATGTTTATATCCAGGCGATCACTCGACCTTCCATAAAGGATTCACAACAGGAGTGGAAAGGTGAGTCAACGTTAAGACTCAGAGATTGGGACGGGTTAATCCATTTTAAGCGGATTCAGGGACAGGGACTGAGTCTGGCAAAATTAATGCAGGCGCCTGTTTTTATCCGGGTGCGTCAGGGTGGCGAGCATTACAAACCGGATTGTAATCGACCCAGACGCAGTCTGAAAAATTTGCTGCAGGAGGCCTCGATTCCACCATGGTCACGTTATACTCTACCACTGCTGTTTTGCGGTGAGAAGCTGGTCTGGGTGCCTGGAATCGGTATAGACTGTGAATTTCAAGCGGCGCCGCAAGAAATGGGGATAGCACCCGAATGGCGGGCTGAATGATTTCCGGCATAATGCAATAATTAAGAATGAAAAAAACAAAATAATGATATTAGTGACTGGCGGCGCAGGTTTTATCGGTTCAAATTTCATCCTGGACTGGTTTTCGCAATCAAATGAACCTGTTATTAATCTCGACAAATTGACTTATGCAGGCAATTTGCAGAATCTGGCGATCACGGCAGGTGACGAAAGACATGTTTTCGTCAAGGGGGATATTGGCGATAGCGCACTGGTGACAAAACTGCTGGCCGAACATCGGCCGCGCGCCATTATTAATTTCGCTGCGGAAAGTCATGTTGACCGTTCTATTCTGGGCCCGGAAGCCTTCATTCAGACCAATATCGTGGGAACTTTCCGATTGCTGGAAGCGGCACATGCCTACTGGCGGACATTGAATGAAGCCGAGAAAAAAGATTTCCGTTTTCTGCATGTCTCTACCGATGAAGTCTACGGTTCATTAACCGAACACGAACCGGCATTTACCGAAATGCATCGTTATCAGCCGAGCAGCCCTTACTCGGCAAGCAAGGCATCGAGTGACCATCTGGTCAATGCGTATCACCGTACATTCGGTTTGCCAACGTTGATAACCAACTGTTCCAATAACTACGGCCCCTATCAGTTTCCGGAAAAACTGATACCGCTTATGATCGTCAATGCGCTGGCGGGCAGGTCACTGCCGATTTACGGCGATGGCAGGCAGGTGCGTGACTGGTTGTATGTCGCAGATCACTGTAGTGCGCTCCGGCGTGTGCTCAAAGCCGGAGAAGCAGGTGAAACCTATAACATTGGCGGATGGAATGAAAAACCCAATATTGAGATTGTGCATACGGTTTGCGGATTGTTGCGGGAAATGACCGGCGGACCAGCAACCGGTGACTATCTGGATCTGATCACCCATGTCAGGGATCGTCCCGGTCACGATACGCGTTATGCCATTGATGCCCGGAAAATTGAGCGCGAACTGGATTGGAGACCCGGTGAGACGTTTGAAACCGGCATCCGCAAGACTGTGCGGTGGTATCTGGACAATCAGGATTGGGTCGCCAGTATTCAGACGGGTGCCTATCGTGACTGGATTGAAAAAAATTATATCCAGCAGCGGCAATGAAAATTCTGTTGTTTGGCAAAAACGGGCAGGTTGGTTGGGAACTCCAGCGCAGTCTGGCGCCTCTCGCATCACCCGGTCAACTGGTCGCCCTGGGCACGGACAGTCAGGCGATGTGCGGCAATCTTGCCGATCCGGCGGGTATTCGGAAAACGATACAGACTGTCAAACCTGACATTATTGTCAATGCGGCCGCTTATACGGCGGTTGACAAGGCGGAGCAGGAATCGCAACTGGCGCAGACCATCAATGCGGTAGCGCCTGGCGTGCTGGCTGAGGAAGCCCGGCGGCTAAATACCTGGCTCATTCACTATTCGACCGACTACGTATTTGACGGCAGTGGTAATCAGTTTCATACAGAAAACGATACGCCGAATCCGCTTAATGTGTACGGCAAAACCAAACTCGCCGGTGAGAGCAACATCATCGAAACAGACTGCCGCTATGTAATTCTGCGCACCAGCTGGGTATACGCCACCTATGGCAGCAACTTTATCAAGACGATACTGCGGCTCGCGCAGGAACGCGACCAGTTGCGCATCGTCAGCGACCAGATCGGTGCGCCAACAGGCGCGGAACTGATTGCCGACGTAACGGCGCATATCGTGCATTCACTGCGAACCCGGGAAAATGAAGAATCCATCAATGGACTATATCACTTGGCCGCGCAAGGCCATATATCCTGGCATGGTTTTGCGCATTACATTCTTACACAGGCAGCCAGTGCAAATGTTTCGCTTAAAACGACGGCAGGCAATCTGCATCCTATTTCGAGCACGGAATATCCGACACCGGCGGCAAGGCCGCTGAATTCCCGTCTGGACACTGCAAAGCTGCGGAAAACATTTAATCTGTGCCTGCCCGATTGGCAGGATGGCGTGCTTAGAACGCTGTCTGAAATTCTGATGAATCAACAAGCGCGAGCATCATAGACAAGGTTATTAAAAATCAGCCTGATTCCAGCAACAGATTATTACATGTAATAAAACTGTAACATTAATGTAATACCCTCCTTCCGGAATATTCATTGGAGATGATATGACTATTACTGGAAAGAGAACTACAACAATCCTGCCCTCCGTAAATCGATTCCTCCTTGCTGCAGCGGCTATTCCGGTGTTACTGTTAATTGGCGCGGTACCGGCAATATCGGCTTTAACCCTCTATGTCGACCCGGAAACGAACCAGGTATATACAGCACCGGGTGAGAACCGGATCAAACTGGGCGATTTCGAACCGGTAAAGACAACAGAGCGGGTTGTTCCAGAAGATAAACCTGATGTTGCCGAGGCAAAAACAGATCAACAGGTGCCGGAGCATCATACAGTCGATGCGCGTTATGAAGCGCAGCAGCAGGTTATTCAGCAAGCTGCGGCAGAAGAAACGCCGCAGCCGCAAAAAGAAGAAGTTAAGGCGGAAGTCGAAAAGAAGTGGTATGACAAATTCAAAATCGGCGGATATACCCAGTTTCGCCAGAGTGCGGGATTTTCCGGCGATCTTGAAAATCTGACTTCACCGGGCGACAGATCCATCGAGGAAGATACCAATCACTTTATCCGGCGAGCGCGCCTGGTTTTTCAAGGGGATATCACCGATCACTTGAAAATTTATATGCAGACCGAATTTGCCGGTGGCGATGTTTCGGTGCGGGATATGTATGGTGATATCTACTTCGACAAGAAAAAAGAATTCCGTATTCGTCCGGGCCTGTCGAAAATACCGAATAGTTTTGAGCTATTACAATCCAGCCGTGATCGCCTGGCTTTTGAACGTGCCGATGGAGTAAGCAGTGGTGTGCGTAATGAGCGGGATACCGGCGTGTTTTTTTACTGGACGCCGGAACATATTCAGAAACGGTTTGATTTCCTGAGAAAAGGACTTAAAGGCTCCGGAGATTACGGTGTTATCGGTTTTGGCGCGTATACCGGGCAAGGCCTGAATCAGCGGGACAAGAACGATAATCTGCATTTCGCGGCGCGAGCGACCTACCCGTTTCAGTTCAGCAACGGTCAGATTTTTGAGGCGGGTGTTTTTGGTTATACCGGAAAATTCGTGCCGACTGTTGCGGTTAATCAAGGGGCGGGCATTCTGGCCGCGCCATTGTTCGATAAAAAAGGCTATCGCGACGAGCGCATCGGTGTGCATGCCATTCTCTATCCGCAGCCTTTTGGCTTGCAGGCTGAATGGAACTGGGGTAGATCGCCTCAGCTAAGTAATGATCTGACGCAGATAGAATCGGGAAAGATCAATGGCGGTTACGTGCAGGCGATGTATAAACTGGATAGTCGATGGGGCGGCTGGATTCCTTATGTGAAGTGGCAGCGATACAGGGGCGCCGAAAAAGATACAGTCAACACGCCATTCAGTAAAGTCCATGAAATCGAAGCGGGCGTGGAATGGCAAATCCGGCCGGAGGTCGAGCTTACCGTCGCTTATTCGCATATGGACAGAACCAATGTCAGAAATCTGGTCCATGTCAAAGATGCAAATCTGATGCGCTTTCAGTTGCAATGGAATTATTAGAAGGGCGGATTCAACTTTGAAGTGCAACTTTTTGAGGAAGGCGACCGGTTGCGAATCGCAGTGATCAGATCGGTGCGCCGACAGGCGTGGAATCGACTGTCGACGTAACGGAACATAGCGTGCAGTCATTGCAAAATGAAGAATCCATCAGCGGACTATATCACCTGGCCGCACATGGCCACATGTCCTGATGTGGCTTTACGCACTAGTTCCAATATTCATTCAATGGCTTCGATTGCGTGGCGGCGCCGGCATTGATGTTTACTTTACAGGTTTTTTGCATAGACTTCTTTCATAGGCTTCTTTAAAGGGCATTTTCAAAATCCTATTTCTAAAGTTTTTTCAAATTTCAATAAAAACAATGATCTATAAATAATCTGGAGGATGTTGAAAAAAAGACTTTCTTATGTAAATCCTGCAAAAATATTACATTTTTATTACTGTAATAAAAATGTAATATTTGTCGCGTATAAAGGCGTAGCACCTGATGTATTCATTCTTGGAACTAATAAAACCATTCATGATCATGAAATTGTTAACGCCATTTTTTGTTATCGCAGCTTTATTAAATATATGCGTCATATCCAATGCCAATGCCCTGGATTTATATGTTGACACAGTGACAAAACAGATTTATGCCGAACCCGGACCAAATCGTGTACACATGGGCTTTTATGTGAGGGCTGATGAAACGCCCGGAAACAGAGAAGAACCTGTGCGGCACACATGACATCGCAGCAAGCATTAGAGACTAAATCAAACGCAGAAGAAATAAAGGCAATCCGTAAAGAACTCGAATTAAAGTCGGGAAAAATGGAAATGCTTGAGGAGAAAATCAAAACTGCTGAAAAAGGAAAAATGAAATCAGTGCCGGGATTGCATTATGAATCCAGCGATGGCAATTTTACTGCATCAATCGATGGGCGAATTCAGATCGATTCGCAATCGAATCTGATTAATGAAGTCTTGCCGGCAACCGGAACGGATTTGCCTTATGAATTGAATAGTGGTGCAAATATTCGTCGCGCACGTTTAGGCGTTGAAGGAACTTTTCTCAAGAACTGGGATTACAAATTCGAATACGACTTCAGCCGCGGTGCAGGAACGGTAGCAGCCGGTATCACTGATGCCTTTCTTCGCTACAATTTTGACAATCCGCTTTCCATTAAAGTCGGTTCATTTAAAGAGCCTTTCAGTCTGGAAGAAGCGACCAGCAATCGTTTCTATACATTCGTAGAACGTCATATGTCCGTCAATACGTTTGTGGATAACCCGAATACCTACAAAACAGGGATTGGTCTCAATTACGCCGTACCACGCTGGCAATTTGGTATCGCCTTCCAAACAGAACCTGTCGGTGGATTTGGACAATCAGTATCTTCAGTGAATGCAAATGGCAATCAGAGCCGAAACAATGGCTCGGGCGATATCGGGTGGCAAGGCATAGGGCGAATTACAGGCAGGCCCTGGATGATAGATGAAACCAAATATCTGCATGTCGGTATTTCCGCAGGACATACGACAGTCAATAATCAATACCGCGCTGACGGCAGTTTTTCGCAAGTTAATTCGACTCCTGGACAAAATTCAGGCGGCATGTCTTTCGTTGCCTTTCTGGGTACCAACGTTGATCGCACGAATGTCCTGAATACAGGCAATCTAACATCCGGCCCTGTTGGCGGAGCAGATTCGCGCCGCATAGACAGTTATGATCGTTTTGGCGCGGAAAGTGCGTTGGTTTATGGGCCATTCTCCGCACAGGCAGAATTTCTGCGCACCAATATTAATGGGCTGGGATACTCCGGTGAACATCTGACCGGTTATTACGGCTACCTCAGTTATTTTCTGACCGGAGAGTCCCGTGTATATCATGTCCGGAATGGCGCCTGGAACCGAATTACGCCTAATAGTAATTTTCATTGGAAAGGACCCGGTTGGGGCGCTTGGGAGCTCGCAGCTGGCTACGATATCTGAATATGAATAATGGCGCTATCCGCGGCGGTGAGGCTGACATGATCAGGTTTGCATTGAATTGGTATCCGCACACCCATGTACGCGTGATGTCTAATCTTATCCATGTTCTGAATATTAATACAGCCAATGTCGTTAATTTCAATGCGGCGGGTGATGCGACGGCCAATCACCGAAGCCAGGGATTTGATGATGCCAATATCACTGCCTTCCTGACGCGTGTGCAAGTTGATTTCTAATCCAATCTTATCAGTGATACCGTTCTTCTTAAGAGGAGCTGCCAACGGATTTTTTGAACCGGTATCATTTCATTATTTGGAGTAAATCGACAAAATAGAGCTAAGTTGAACTTACGCTAATCGTGACGCGATGGTGTACTATGCCGGTATCGAAAAGTTTATTTAATGGCACATGGAAAACTATGAGGCTTTATTAACAACGCTGGCTTTACTGATGGGTGTATCCTGGGCCAGTGGTATTAATTTATATGCCGTATTGCTCGTGCTGGGCTGGGGTGGTTCGACGGGGCATATTGATTTACCACCCGAGCTGTCTGTTCTGGAAGATCCGCTGGTGATCGCCGCTGCCGGCATCATGTATTTTGTCGAGTTTTTTGCGGATAAAATACCCGGAATTGATTCGGTATGGGATGCGATTCATACGTTTATTCGTATACCGGCTGGCGCAATGCTGGCCGCCGGCACGGTAGGCGATGTAACGCCCGCGCTGGAGATCGCCGCCGGTATTCTGGGCGGTGGAATAGCGGCCACGAGTCATGCAACAAAAGCCAGTACGCGCCTGTTGATTAACACCTCGCCTGAGCCGGTCAGTAACTGGTCAGCGTCCCTGTCCGAAGATTTGCTTGTGCTGGGTGGTCTATGGACAGCATTGAATTATCCGCTGGTTTTTCTGGTCTTGTTCATTGCTTTTATTGCATTGGCTATCTGGATGCTGCCAAAGCTGTGGCGGTTGATAAAATTGTTTTTTGCAAAAATCGGTCAGTTTCTTGGGTTTAAACAAAAAACGGAATCCAGTATGTCGGATCTGATGAAAGTTAATGAAAAAGGGGCTGACAGGAACCGGCTGATTGAACTGGAACGGTTGCGGCAGTTGCGCGATAACGGTGTGCTGACCGAGAGCGAATTTATTGCGCAAAAAAATAAAATACTGGATAAAAATCTGGAATAACTGGCTAAAATATTCGTTTTTTCGTCTTTTTTGAATCGATTGAAGAAATGCTTACCAGGAAAACGTTATCAATTTTTATCACGACATTTTTAAGATCAGAGGTTTATTCGTATAAAGCGTTACATAGGAGTCTGAGAAGCTTCGATTATAAGGTAGCGCTTGTTTGCATGGTCACGGCCTTGGTGCTGACCGGTTCGTATTATTTCAGTGACTACAAGTATCTGGTTTCATTGCTCCTGAACTTCGGATTAACGGACTGGGCAATGCAATTCCACCATGCCATGACCCTGCATGCGGATGCAGGTTTTTATCGTCCGGTTTATTGGGCCTCGGTGGTCATTATTTGCTATCTGGCATTGCCGGCGATTTGCATCAAATGGATACTCGGGGAAAAATTCTCGGATTACGGTATTGCGTTCAAAGGGTCACTCAGATATTACCGTCTATATATACTGATGCTGGTTATCATGGCGCCACTGGTGATTTATTTTTCCGCAACCGAGAGTTTCCTGAAAATGTATCCTTTTTATAAGGTGCAACCGGGCGAGCCGCTTTTTCCAAAATTTTTTATCTGGGAAATCTTGTATTTTCTGCAATTTTTTGCACTGGAATTCCTGTTTCGCGGATTTATTCTACATGGCACCAAACACCGGTTTGGCTTTTATGCGATTTTCTTCATGACTGTGCCGTATTGTATGATCCATTTTGGCAAACCCATGCCGGAAACGATTGCAGCGATAATTGCCGGCGTGATTCTGGGTTATATGAGCCTGAAAAGCCGGAATATATGGCTCGGTTTCTTTGTGCACTGCAGCGTTGCCTTGATGATGGATGTTGCCGCTTTATTTCGTAAAGGTGTGCTGGGAGGTGACTCGGTATGATTGAATCTGAAAAATCCCGGTTGACTGTTACCAGAAAAAGTAAACGGCAGAATCGAAGAGAGAAATTTAAATCGACCTGAATGACGGTGGTCATATCGCGATGAAAAATCAATTTTCCTTTGAGCATCTGTTTTTTCTGTTTTTCCTGCTGCTCTTTCTGTTGATACTGATACAGCTTGAGTTGCTGGCTTTTGCATTTGAGAAACTGAACCTGCCGCCGATGCTGGGCATGCTGATACTCGTGCTGTCGTTGTTTGGCAGCGCGGTCAATCTGCCGGTTTTCCGGATCAGGTCGGAGCGGCCGCCGCAACAGATGCTGGTTTATCAGCGCTGGGGTATTTTCAGGATACCGTTACAACCGTTTTTGAACGAAACACAGATTTCCGTCAATCTTGGCGGTTGCTTGATACCGCTTGCGGTTTCGATTTACCTGTTTGTCAACAGCGGTTTGCCGATTGCGGTGACGTTGTTCGGCATTGCCATCGTCAGTCTGATCAGCTATTTCTTCAGCCGTCCGGTACCCGGGCTTGGCATCGGCATGCCGATTCTGACTGCACCGGTAAGCGCGGCGCTGGTCGGCTTGTTTCTCAGCCCCGAATTCAGTGCGCCATTGGCCTATATCAGCGGAACACTCGGCGTGCTGATCGGCGCCGACCTGTTTCATTTAAAGGCCATTCCAGGTTTGGGCGCACCGCAAGCGTCGATCGGCGGAGCAGGGACGTTTGACGGTATTTTTATCACCGGTATCGTCGCGGCATTGCTGGCCTGACCCGTAAGACCGTTTTTGTAACCTGCAAAAAAATGGCGGTATACTGGTGATGCTATGTTGAATCAACATTCAGAATCAAAAACCGGAGAAAATACTGTGGCTGATTTTATGGCCGATCATCTGCTGCACCGGTTATACCGTTTGCAGGAGAAACATCGTCATATCCCGTTCCAGCTGATGGTGGAAGTCGCCCGCGAGTCCGGCTTGCCGGTCAGTCAGGTTGCCGCGGTGGTCAATTTCTATTCCTTTTTTTATCAGCAGCCGGTGGGCCGTTATCACCTGCTTTTCAGCAATTGCACCAGTTGCGGTTATCAGGCCGGTGAAGTCAATCTGCTGGCGTTGCTGCGCCAGCAATTGAGTATTGTGCCTGGACAAACGCGGACGGACGGCGTAGTCAGCGTCGATGAGACATCCTGTATCGGCATGTGCGATCATGGTCCTTCGATGCTGGTCAATGGCGCGCCCATCGTCAATCTCGATGAAGACCGCATCAGGCAGCTGTGCGGTTTGATCGCAGCAGAACAATCGCTGGATCGCTGGCCGGCGGACTGGTTCCGGATCAACAATCACATCCGTAAACCCGGCCTGCTGTTGAACGCACCGCTGCAAAGCGGCGGCAGTCTGAGCAAGGCGCTGGCGGGCGATGCACAGCGAATGCTGGAATCGATCGTGCAATCCGGTCTGCGCGGTCGCGGCGGAGCGGGTTTCGCCACCGGAAAAAAATGGCTGTTCTGCCGTGAAGCCGAAGGCGATGCTCGCTACGTGGTCTGTAATGCCGACGAAGGCGAACCGGGGACATTCAAGGATCGTGTTCTGTTGCAATGCCACGCCGACGCCTTGTTTGAAGGCATGACGCTGTGCGCCTACGGTATTGGCGCGAAAAAAGGCTTTCTTTACCTGCGTGGAGAATACCGGTATCTGCTCGGGCATTTACAGACAGTATTGCGGCGGCGTTATGATTCCGGATTGTTAGGCGCATCCATTCTCGGGCAGGCCGGATTCAGTTTTGATATTGAACTCGTCGTCGGTGCGGGTGCTTATATCTGCGGTGAGGAATCGGCGCTCATCGAATCCCTTGAAGGCAAGCCCGGTATACCCCGTATCCGTCCGCCTTTTCCGGTGACGCATGGCTATCTTGGCTGTCCGACCGTGGTGAACAATGTCGAGACCTTTATCGCAGCAGCGCATATCGTGCAGGACGGCAGCGACGGCTTCGGCGCCGTGGGCACGGAAAAATCCCCGGGCAGCAAACTGCTCAGCGTCAGCGGCGACTGCCGAACGCCGGGTATTTATGAATATCCTTATGGCGCCAGCATTCAGCAAGTGCTGGACGATTGTGGCGCAACACAGGTTCAGGCCGTGCAGATCGGCGGACCGGCCGGATCGCTGCTGGCGAAAAAGGATTTCAACCGGCGGATCAGTTTCGAGGACGTATCGACCGGCGGTTCGTTCCTGATCTTTGGTGAATACCGCGATCTGTTATCGATCAACCGGAATTTCGCGCGGTTTTTTGCGCATGAAAGTTGTGGTTTCTGTACGCCCTGCCGCGTGGGTACCCGCCTGCTGGAAAACAGTATCGGTAAAATCGCCGATGGCCGCGCGACATGGCGCGACGTGGATGAAATCAAACAATTGAGCAGGATTGTCAGCCGCTATTCGCACTGCGGATTGGGGCATACCGCAGCCAACCATATCCTGGACAGCGTGCGGCATTTTCCCGGGCATATCCAAAACGTTCTGGCGCAGCAGGCTTTTACACCTGCATTCGATCTCGATGCCGCGCTGGAAACTGCGCGGCAGCTGACACAGCGCGATGACGCGGATGCCCATCTGGAATGAGGACTCGCCGATGACACAACTGAAGGACACGATCTTTATTGACGGCAAGGCCATTGGCTTCACGGAAGGCCAGACGATCATGGATGCCGCGTTGTCCGCACAGGTTTATATTCCGCATCTGTGCCACTATCCTGGACTGACGCCATCGGGCAATTGCCGGTTGTGCGTGGTGGAAGCGGATGGCCGGATGGTCGCCGCATGTACGACGGCTGCCAGAGAAGGACAGCAGGTCAGCAATAATACTGCCGAATTGAGCGCGGCGCGCAAGGCGATCACGCAGATGCTGTTTGTTGAAGGCAATCATATCTGTCCGTCGTGTGAAAAATCCGGCAACTGCAAGCTGCAGGCGATGGGTTATTATCTGGGCATGCTGGAAGAGCATTATCCGCAGTTTAATCCGCATCGGGCGCTGGATGCATCGCACCCGGACATATTTCTGGATCGCGGCCGCTGCATTCTGTGCGGATTGTGCGTGCGCTCCAGCCATGACGTGGACAAAAAGAACGTGTTTGCCATCGCCGGGCGTGGCGCTGATGCGCGCCTGATTGTCAATACTGTCAGCGGGAAACTCGGCGACAGCAATCTCGATGTCGGCGATCTGGCGGCGAATATCTGCCCGGTGGGCGCGATTATGTTCAAGGAGCACGGTTATGTGACGCCCATCGGCGAGCGGATCTACGACCGGCAAAAAATCAGCGATGTGGCGTTGAATGAACATGTGCTGGAACAGAAAGGCGATAAAGCGCGATGACAGAGCGAAAGATCAGAATCGCAACAACTTCCCTGGCGGGGTGTTTTGGCTGCCATATGTCGTTTCTGGATATCGATGAGCAGTTGGTGCAGCTGAGTGAACGGATTGAATTTAATCGGTCTCCGCTGACCGATATCAAGCGCTGCGGACCGAGCGATATCGGTCTGATCGAAGGCGGCGTGTGCAACGTGGACAATGTTCGCGTACTGCGCGAGTTTCGCGAGAACTGCAAGATCCTGATCGCCGTCGGCGCCTGCGCCATTACCGGCGGGGTGCCGGCGATGCGTAACTATTTTGACTTACGCGAATGTCTTGAAGAAGTCTATCTCCACGGCGCAGGTGTGACAAATCCGCAGATTCCGGACGATGTCGAATTGCCGCTGCTGCTCGATAAAGTCTATCCGATTCAGGCAGTCGTTCCGGTGGATTATTTTCTGCCCGGCTGCCCGCCGCCCGCTGACGCGTTTCTCGCGATTCTGCTGCCGTTGCTGAATGGTGAGGCGTCACCGCAAATGACTGACCGCAGGTTGTATTACGATTAAGGAAATCATCATGACATCCGGCAAATCCAACGAATCAGGCATGCGGCGTATTGCCATTGATCCAGTCACGCGGGTCGAGGGACATGGCAAAATCACCCTGCTGCTGGATCAGGACAACCATATTCAGGAAGCGCGCTTGCATATTACAGAATTCCGCGGTTTTGAGAAATTCATCCAAGGCCGGCCCTACTGGGACGTACCGTTTTTTGTGCAGCGCCTGTGCGGTATTTGTCCGGTCAGTCATCAACTGGCCGCGGCAAAGGCGGTCGATCAACTCGCCGGTGTTGATCAATTGACATCAACAGCGGAAAAACTGCGCCGCCTGCTGCATTTTGGCCAGGTGCTGCAATCGCATGCACTGCATTTTTTTCATTTATCCTCGCCGGATTTTCTGTTCGGCTTTGGCGGTGATCCGCTGCGGCGCAATATCATGGGCGTGCTGGAGAAATATCCGGAAATTGCCATGCAGGGTATCAAGCTGCGCAAATTCGGCCAGCAGATTATCGAGGCGATTACCGGCAAGCGGGTGCATGGCACGGGCACCATTCCGGGCGGCATGAACAAACCGCTCGCGCCGGACAGGCGTGATGCGCTGCTGACTGAAATGACGGCTATTCTGCAGTGGTCAGAGCAGGCGGTCGAACTCAACGCGCAGATCCATGCAACGCATGCGGAACATGCCGACTTTGCCACGATGCCGACAAATTATCTCAGCCTGGTTGATAAAAATGGCGAGCTGGAACTGTATCATGGCGGTCTGCGCGCACGCTATCCGGATGGCGGGCTGATTTTTGATCAGTTCGATTATTGCGATTACCAGCAGATCCTGCGCGAGGAAGTACGTGCGTGGAGTTACCTGAAATTTCCCTATCTGCTTCAGCTCGGTGAAGCGCAGGGCTGGTATCGCGTAGGGCCGCTGGCGCGCATCAACAATTGCGACAGCATTACTACGCCACGTGCGGAAGCGGCGCGCAAACAGTTCAAGGCGATCAGTGCGGATAATCTGGTGCACGATACGCTGGGTTACCACTGGGCGCGTATGATCGAAATGCTGCATTGCGCGGAATCGATCCAGATCCTGCTGAACGATCCCGGGATCACCGGCGCGGACCTGGTTGCCGAAAAAGGCGGCAGACGGCATGAAGGCATTGGCGTGATCGAAGCGCCGCGGGGTACATTGTTTCATCACTATCAGGTTGATGACGAGGGCATTGTCACCCGCGCCAACCTGATTGTTTCGACTACCAGCAACAATCAGGCGATGAACGAATCGCTGCGTATCGTGGCCAACCGGTATCTGGATGGACAGGAAATTACCGAGACTTTGCTGAATCATCTGGAAGTGGCCGTGCGCGCCTATGACCCCTGTCTGTCATGCGCGACGCATGCGCTCGGTAAAATGCCGCTGCAGGTCGATCTGGTCGATACGGAGGGCGCGCTGATTCACCGGCTGGTGAAGAACAGCGACGGGCGGTTGAATGGTTAGGCATCTGTCGGACATAAGGCTAATCTAATTGGAAAATGGGATAACGGCTTATATTTACTCAATTCTTCGTTACATGGTCTTGCAATGCGCCTAAAAATTGAGAAAATTTGAGCTCTCTCTCCCACTCGTTTCGTTACGATTGTTTAAGCCGACAGACGCCTGGTGATTCTTAAATATTCTCCACTTCAATTTCCGTTAAATCTTCCACATCCGCCAGATCGGCGAGCAGCCGGGTATAATTTCTGAGTTTTATCTGCAAGTCGTGCAGCTCATGCCTGAACAGCGCGCATTGTCCGGGTGAGGCAAACGCGCCGTTCTGACTGCGGCGGTGCCACTTGGCGGTGAACGGTCGCACCACCTGATTGAGGATAATGACCGCAATGCGTGCAAACGCAATGCTCTGGCGGCCATGCGTCTTGAGTGTCTGCCGCGTGAGCGCAAACAGTGCGTAAATACTGTCGAGCGCTGTCTGTTCAATACCATCTTCATCGGGCAGCGGTTGTGTCGTGATGCGTGTCAGCAGTTCCACGTAAAGATCCCATGCGGCTTCTTTGTCCGGATCGGACGGCTTCCAGTCCATATCCAGGATGGGGGTTTTGATCTTCAGGCCAGTGAGGTTCCACTTTTCAAACAGGTCTTTGATTTTCATAGTAATGTGCCAGGAATATTAAACGTGGTGTATGCAGATGTTTATAATAACGCGTATTTATTGTAAATGACGTCCGGAAAATACATTCGACGCGCCTGGTTTCTCGTTATGCAGTGGGCTTTCTACTGGAGACAGGTGTCTGCCAGTTGTTTCAGCACATAACGCTCCGCTGCGCTGAAGTGCAGCCGGTATTTGTTCTTGATACGCTGCCAGCGCCGGCCATACTCGCACCAGAAGGCTCTGTTCGGCGGCAGCCATTCATGCGGTGCTTTGTCGGATTTCGCTTGATTGGTGGCGTCATCGACAACGAGCAGGTTCTCGAAGTCGTTGGCAAAAACGCGCCGCTGCGCGCGTGTCCAGCCGGATGCGCCATGCCGGTGGGCATGCGCGAGCGGCACGATATGATCGATATCGACATCGGAAGCCCTGGTAAATGTCCTGCCGGTATAGGGTCCGATCCACAATCCGGTTTTGACTGTGCACTGCCGGGCATCCCTGAACTGAACCGGCGCCCGGCTGCTCGCGATGAGCAGTTCCTGACGGGTATTGCGGCAGTTTTTATCGGCGTCAATCCAGTGCGGCCAATCCTTGCGCTGATAAGGCGTATCGGTTAAAGGTATACTGTCTGGCGGTTGGGGTTCTGCGGATTGCGGAAGCTGCTTAAAGGGCAGCTGGCAACCTGAAAGTCCCAGCAATACGACCAGCACGAATAACACGGCAATTCTCATGGAAAACAAAAAACTATCTTAAGGGCGTCTCTTTATACGGTAATACGTCTGTCACGCCAGCCAGGCCGATATCGATGGATGTGCAGGCCGGTCAAGACAGGTAGAACTGAGTCGCAGGTAAAATCATTGATCATACTATGAATCTCCCACTTGAATACTGGCTGCATCATGCATTGTTTTACGCATTATTACTGCTGATCCATTATTTATGCGGATTGCTGGTTATCCGTTATGACGTCAGGGTCAACTACACGAGAAAAATCAATCACTTCGTTTTTTTCTTTTTGCCGGTTCTGTTGCAGTCGGTCATTGCATATGACTATAGCGCAGCCGCATTCCTGATGGATATTGTGTTTGTATTTGCCTTTCTGACCCTGTTTATTGAACCTGTCCGTAGTCAGTTCACGCCAGTGGCTGTCATGTTTCGCGCCATAGACCGTCCCGAAGACAGGCCGTTGACGATGACATGGCTTTATACGCAGTTTCTGGCCAGCTATCTGGTGCTGATCCCGTTGCTGGTCTACTTTGAGCGCCATGACATATTGCCGCTCGTGATGATTGTCATTCTTGCCAATGGCATAGGCGACGGTCTTGCCGAGCCGGTCGGCGTGCGGTTTGGCAAGCGGAAATATACCACTTACGCACTGTTTACCCGGAAAAAATATCAGCGCAGTTATGCGGGCAGCGCGTGTGTCTATGGGGCGACGTTTATTTCCATTCTGGCGTTTCATTCGCATTTCGATGCTGTTCAGCTTGCCGTCGCGTTACTGGCAATACCGGTTCTGATTACATTGGCGGAAGCATTTTCACCGCACACCTGGGACAGCCCGCTGATTTATGGCGTGGGTGGCCTCGCACTGATCGGCGTACACGGATTAGGAGAAACCGGTTACAGCTGGCTGTTGTAACCGTTCTTGCATGCGTGTCACACGGCACAATTCAGTTTTTATTATCCCTTTTCGATAGGTTCAGTCAGCAGAGGGCGGCATTGCTGTCGAATGCAGCACTGTATAAATTGCTATCTCTGTTCACACCGGAACGCTATTGATCGGCATTTGGTGGGTTTGTTTCAGATGGTTCTGCCGTCATTAACAATTTTCAGTAAAAATGAGAACGATTCGCATTTTAGGTGATAGAATTGAACATGCAGGCGTTTATCAATTCATCGTTGTCCATGCTGAATCAATCTTCAGGCAGATTCATTAAAATGGGACGCTTGCGTATTGACAGGGCGAATCAGTGATAAATGTTCGTGCACTCATCGTATCCCGGCGATAGGGGATGGATATCGAATGATTAAATTAAAATTTGTTAAAGGAATTGCTATGGGAATTGCTATGAAAAAATTATTGACGCTGTTGGTGCTGGTAGTGTTTCTCGGTTATTCAGCGTTTGCGGCAGCGGAAGAGAAATCAGGCCATTTTAAAGGCAAGCCCTCGGAGACACTGGAAGCGGCATTGAGCAACTTCACGGAATACAACGATAAACTCTCGGCAATTCTGAAACAGGACAAGCTGAATCCCGTGGATATGCAGCATATCCACGAGCTGACTTATACGCTTGAAAATGCGCTGGAAAAAATCAATGCATCGATGATTGAGCTGGCGGCTTTGCTCGAGGCCGTTCATGTGGGATCTGAATCAGGCGATACGGCGGCGACTCAAGCGGAAGGTGCGCGGTATCTCGACATGGCGCGTCAGATTATCAGGTAAGCGTGTTTCCGAACAGAAAAACAGGGATTGAGGGCGCGCGCAATTTATGTCCGCTCAATTAACGCTGTATTGCCTGCCCTGTGCAGGCGCCAGCGCGACAAGCTACCTGCGCTGGAGAAGACTGATGCCTGCGTGGGTTGAAATTGTTCCGATTGAACTGCCGGGCCGCGGCATGCGTCTGAATGAAGATGCCCGGAGCAGTTATCCGGCATTAACCACGTTCTTGAGTAGTGAAATCGCCCGATCAGCGCCGCAAAACTATGCGCTGTTTGGTCACAGCATGGGCGCTTTGCTGGCGTTTGGCATTACCCGGCAGTTGCGGCAGATGCGCGCAGTGTCACCGGCAGCATTGCTGATTGCCGGATGCGCCGCACCGGCGCGTCAGGATCCCGGACGTTACAGCAAAATCCGTACCGAAGCGGACTTGATCGCCGATTTAAATCAGCAGGGCGGAACATCTGAAGAAGTATTCAATAGTCCTGAGCTTCTTGCGATGACGCTGGATTTGCTGCGCACAGATTACCGGGTGTGCGAAAGTTTTCAATACACGCGGCAGGCGCCGCTTGCTGTTCCCATTCATTGTTTCGGCGGAAAAGCGGACGCGATCAATGCGGAGAGTCTGAATGCGTGGCGGCAGGAAAGCAGTCAGTTATTCACACTCGACTGGTTCGATGGCGGGCATTTTTTTCTGCGTCAATCGGAGGCATGGTTTCTTCAGGTGTTGACGAAACGTTTGCTGGAAAGTCATGACAGCATGATGCATGGCGGCTTTGTTATGCCTTGAAGCTTGCGCCTTCACAGCGTGTGCTTCGATGCCATATTGATGCAGAAATGCATGCAGTGACAGGCCTCTACCGGAAACTGAATTTTATTCACTGCCATCGTCATCGTCATTTTCCTTTGAT
>JAJSDU010000030.1 GCA_028577615.1 Nitrosomonas sp. | reverse complement strand
GCATCACACCCGCTATGAAATTGGCGCAAGCCAAAACGGAGTTAAATTCTACTTCTTAATGCCTCTAATTTAGGGGGATTACCGGATTAACTGTCTACATTACGTCTACATGAGAAACAACTGTTTATTGATTTGATTGTAACTTATTGTTTTAATGGTGCCGACACCAAGAATCGAACTCGGGACCTTCTGATTACAAATCAGCTGCTCTACCATCTGAGCTATGCCGGCAATTGGGTTGGTTAACTAACCTTAACGCTTAAGTTACTTGATTAAACGTAGATTTGCTTTTCCATTTTTTGGACTTTTCGGTTTTGAAATTTTGCGAGAAACATGTTCCTGATTTTTCTCTGCGGCTTTTGCTTTTTCCTGCTGAAGATTCATCTCCGGAAATGCTATTCCCTGATTTATTTCTCTGGCAAAAATTCCGCTCACGGCTTCGGTGGGAAAACTGACTTCTCTCGCAACACCATTGAATCTGGCCGAAAAGGTGATTATATCATTACCAATATCGAGATTGCGAACCGCGTTAGGACCGATATTAAAAATTATCTCGCCATTTTTGATGTTCTCTTCCGGCAAGCGCATGTCCTTCATTTCCGCATCGACGGTGACAGACAGTAATGGGGCATAGCCGCACTCGCAGCACCAGTCAAAAATGGCGCGGATCAGATAGGGTTTTGTCGTTGGTTTATTCATTTGCGCATCACTTTTTCAGATGCGGATAACGCATCTATAAAAAGCGGACGGCTGAATAAACGTTCCGAGTATTTTAACAAGCTGGCGGCCTGTTTAGGCAAGCGAACGCCATAATGCTCAAGCCGCCATAGCAGCGGCGCCACCGCCACATCCAGCATTGAAAACTCATCGCCCAGCATGTATTTCTGTTTATCGAACACCGGCGCAATCATGGTCAGATTTTCTGCAATTGCTGTCCTCGCTTTATCGGCTGTTTTAGCATCGCCATTTTCTATCGGGTCGATATAACAGAACAAATCCTGTTCGAAGCGGTACAGCAGCAATCGCGCACGCGCACGCATGACAGGATCAGCCGGCATGAGCTGCGGATGCGGAAATCGGTCATCAATATATTCGTTGATTATATTTGATTCGTAAAGCACCAAATCCCGTTCCACCAGGATTGGCGCTTTACCATATGGACTCATCACCGCAAGATCTTCCGGCTTGTTGTTTGGATCAACATCAATAACCTCAAAGTCCATATCCTTCTCATGCAGCACAATGCGGCAACGATGGCTATAGGGACAGGTTATGGTTGAATACAAAGTCATCATAGCTTTATTTCTCTACTCTATAGCTCTTGCATATTTCCAATAACCAACCTGCCGATCAGTGTATGTCTCTCCAATATTCACGATACAGTAGATAGGTCAACCCCAGCATACCGAACAGAAAAATCATCACTAACATGCCTATCCGCTTACGCTCGTTTGCTATCGGCTCACCAATATAAACCAGATAATTAACCAGATCAGCCACATATCTGTCATACTCGGACACAGTCAATGAGCCGGGCTTAACCAAATCCAGACTTTTGACTTCCTTGCCATCGACGTTCTTCACCACCAGTCTCTGCTCTCCCTGGAATTCATACAGCACATGCGGCATTGCTGCGCGATCAAAAACCAGATTATTCCAGCCAGGAACGGTTGTATCGTCACGATAAAAAGCACGCAAATACGTATACAACCAGTCCGCTCCTCTTGAGCGCGCAATGACCGAAAGATCCGGAGGCGCTACACCGAACCATTCCTCGCCTTCATTTTTACGCATGGCGGAAACCATCAGATCACCCGCTTTCTGGTCTGTCATCACCAGTTTATCAAGCACGACGGCTTCGTTATCCCAGCCGATATCGCGATGGCGGTTATAACGCATGAAGCTGGCGCCATGACATGTCAAACAATAGTTTACAAACGCTTGCGCACCGCGCTGCAACGATTCATTATCGCTTGTGTCGATTGGCGCTTTATCGAGCGGCATTCCAGGTTCTGCGGCATATAAGGCCATTGGCGCAAAACATAAAACAAGTAAAAATATTTTTATTTTATTCATTTGGTAACTCTTTTAGGCTCAGGTTTTGTTTTATCTATTTTGCTATACCAGGGCATCAGGATAAAGAATGCAAAATAAATAACCGAAAAGATTTGCGCTAATAACGTATATAAAGGTGTGGGTGATTGCGTACCCAGCCAGCCCAGAACAAAAAAGCTGATCACAAACATTGCTAAAGCAAATTTGAAAATCGGCCCTTTATAACGGATTGATTTAACCGGACTCCTGTCCAGCCATGGCAGGAAACAGAATACGGCAACGCCGGCGACCATCAGAAAAACACCCCACAGCTTGGCATCAATCCACAGGAAATTCACGGTCACAGCACGCAGCATTGAATAATAGGGGGTGAAATACCAGACTGGCGCGATATGATCCGGCGTCTGCAAAGTGTTGGCCGGAATAAAGTTATTGTATTCCAGGAAGTAGCCGCCCATTTCCGGCGCAAAGAAAATAATACCGCAGAACACGATCAGAAATCCCACAACACCAAAGATATCTTTCACAGTGTAGTAGGGATGAAATGGAATGCCGTCAACCGGTATTTTTGATTCAGGATTTTTGTTCTCTTTAATTTCAATGCCATCCGGATTGTTTGACCCAACTTCGTGCAGGGCAATAATATGAACAAAAACCAGAACTACAATCAGAACCGGCAGCGTCACGACATGATAGGCAAAGAAACGGTTTAGCGCTGCATCCGACAGCATGAAATCGCCCAGTATCCAGTTGTGCAGCGTTTCACCGATAAATGGAATCGCTTCAAACATGCTGACAATGACTTGCGCACCCCAGTAAGACATCTGCCCCCATGGCAGAATATATCCGGTAAAAGCAAGACTCATCAGCACAAAGAAAATCGCCATGCCAATCAGCCACAGTAACTCGCGGGGTTTACGATATGAACCGTACATCATGCCGCGAAACATATGCAGATATACAACCACGAAGAACATGGAAGCACCCGTTGAATGCATATAGCGAATCAACCAGCCGTAGTCGACGTCACGCATGATATATTCTACGGAAGCGAATGCGAGGCTCGCATCCGGCTTGTAGCTCATGGTAAGAAAAATCCCGGTAATTAACTGATTTACCAGTACCAGCAATGCCAAAGAACCAAAGAAGTACCAGAAATTAAAATTCTTTGGCGCGTAATACTCGGAGAGATGCTCCCTCCAGGTCACTGTCATTGGAAATCGCTTATCGATCCACTCAAGAAATGAATTTTTTTGCTTGCTCATTTATGCAGATTCCTTGCTTTCTGCCCCGATTAAAAGGACGTTATCACTCAAATATACATGCGGCGGGACCACCATGTTGGTTGGCGCAGGCACGCTCTTATAAACGCGGCCGGCCAAGTCAAACTTGGAACCATGACAGGGGCAGAAGAATCCGCCCAGCCAGTCTGCCCCCAAGTCCTGCGGCGCAATATCCTTCCTGAATACCGGAGAACACCCCAGATGCGTACAGATACCTTCCACTACCAGTATCTCCGGCTTAATGGACCGTGTTCTGTTTTTGGCATAATCCGGCTGCTGAACCTTATCCGAGTTAGGATCCGCAAGCTGCGGTTCAAGCTTTTCAAGCGTTGCCAGCATCTCGGGTGTGCGATCCAGGATCCACACCACACGCCCCCGCCACTCAACCATCAGCAACATGCCTGGCTCAAGTCTCGATATATCGACCTCTACCGGTGCTCCAGCAGCTTTCGCCCTCTCACTGGGCATCATACTCTTCACAAAAGGTGTCGCAATACCTACACATGCAACCCCGCCTGCCACAGAAGTCGCAGCAACCAAGAATTTTCTTCTCCCACTCATTTCATTATTAATGCTGAAACTATCTGCCATCTTTTAAAATTCCATCAGTTAATTCTTTCATGCAATAAATTAAAACTTTATATGCAAAACCGTTAACAAAATTCCCGCCCGAATCTGTCTAATCTATCTTTACTGAGGAAGAAACAAAAAATACTCCCAGGATGATTTCCCCCACCCACTCCACTCAGCCGCATTTTCGCGAGCAGCCCGTAACATGCAATAACTTCACTGCGCACAGCACACAGTAGAATCAAAAAGCTTTTGATTCTATTTAATTTATTTTGCGAACCTGTCCGCTTAATAAATGGGGCGCATTATACCATAAGCGCACAAGGGGAATAGAAAAAATAATCTTTTAATGCAATCCACGCAAGCCGGAACAAACCGCCAGCCTTGATTGGAAATTTTGTCAAGAATTTGATTTAAAGAGATTTATTACCAGAAAACTAAAAAACCTAGTGTATCTTGCCATGACACTGCTTGTACTTTTTTCCAGAACCGCAGGGACATGGATCATTGCGTCCAATTTTTTCACCCTGACGCACAAACGTCCGCGCTGATTTTTCTCCAGCCTGATCCTCAGAATTTCCGCCAATACCGGCGGCAGATGCGTCGTCGTGATGATATTCGATCTTTTCGGGTGCTTTCATGGTTTCAGTCACCGCTTCAACCTGCTGTTCATTCCTGATTTGGACAGTCAGCAATATTCGAGTCACTTCTGCTTTGATCTCTTCAAGCATATTGGTAAACAGATCGAAAGCCTCGCGCTTATATTCCTGTTTAGGATTCTTCTGCGCATAACCGCGTAAATGAATACCATGACGCAGATGATCCAAAGCCGCCAGATGCTCCCGCCAGTGCGCATCAATAATCTGCAGCATCAATGCACGCTCATACTGATGCATAATGTGCGCTCCGATCTGATCGACTTTACCCTGATAATGCTGTGCGGCTATATCGATAACCCGCTCGCAGAGAGATTCATCATGCAGATCGGGTTCTTCCTCAAGCCATTTCCGGATCGGCAAATGCAACTGGTATTCAGAAGCCAGCGCTTTCTCCAGACCTGGCACATCCCACTGCTCCTCCACACTTTGCGGTGGAATATGCACGCTGAACAGATTGGTCAGCACACTTTCACGCACGGCCGTGATCGTTTCGGTAATATCGTGATCAGCTTCCAGCAATTCATTGCGTTGTTGATAGATCACGCTGCGCTGATCATTGGCAACATCGTCAAAATCAAGTAATTGCTTACGGATATCAAAATTACGCGCCTCCACCTTGCGCTGCGCGTTCTCAATCGCACGCGTCACCCAAGGATGCTCTATCGCCTCACCTTCCGGCATTTTAAGGCGGGTCATGATACTGGCGACACGATCGGATGCAAAAATACGCAACAACGGATCTTCGAGCGACAGGTAAAAGCGACTGGAGCCCGGATCGCCCTGCCGCCCCGAACTACCGCGTAGCTGATTGTCCACGCGGCGTGACTCATGACGCTCCGTGCCGATAATATGCAGGCCGCCTTTCTGCAGCACTTCCTCGTGCGCGGCCTTCCACCTGTTCAAAACTTCACTGATGCGTTTTTCCTTTTCCGCGTCATTTAATTTCTCATCATTCCGGATACTTTCAATTTCGGGCTCCGGATTGCCACCGAGCACAATGTCCGTTCCACGTCCGGCCATATTGGTTGCAATAGTGATCATCTTCGGCCGCCCGGCTTGCACGATAATGTTGGCTTCGCTCGCATGCTGTTTTGCATTAAGCACCTGATGCGGAAGCTTTGCCTTGTCCAGCAATTTGGACAACAGCATATTGTTTTCTATGGATGTCGTGCCGACCAGAACAGGCTGTCCTTTCTCATAGCATTCTCTGATGCCCTCAATAACAGCGTTGAATTTTTCGTCCATCGTACGAAAAATCTGATCCATCCGATCTTCCCGTATCATTGGACGATGCGTTGGAATAATCACTGTCTCAAGTCCGTAAATCTGCTGGAATTCAGCAGCTTCGGTATCCGCTGTTCCGGTCATGCCGGACAGTTTATGATACATGCGGAAATAATTCTGGAAGGTGATTGACGCCAGCGTTTGGTTTTCTTTTTGTATGGTTACGCCTTCTTTTGCTTCAACAGCCTGATGCAGGCCATCCGACCAGCGCCGCCCGGGCATCAGTCGGCCGGTAAATTCATCGACGATGACAACTTCACCATTCTGAATAACATAATGCTGATCAAGGAAATACAACGAATGCGCACGTAATCCTGCTGTTAAATGATGTATCAGGCTGACATTGGCAGGGTCGTACAGACTGGTGCCGCTTTTGAGCAAGCCTGCTTCCGCGAGCAATTTTTCAGCATGCTCAAAACCCTCTTCACTCAATATCACCTGATGGGCTTTCTCATCAACACTAAAATCGCCCGGACTATCTTCCTTTTCCTGACGCTTCAATTTTGGAACCAGCTTATTGATACGCAGATAGATTTCTGTATCACCTTCCGCCTGACCGGAAATAATCAGCGGTGTACGTGCTTCATCAATCAGAATAGAATCGACTTCATCCACGATCGCAAAATTAAGCGGGCGCTGCACGCGTTCGGATTGATGCGTAACCATATTGTCACGCAGGTAATCAAAACCGTATTCGTTATTGGTACCGTAAGTAATATCCGCCGCGTAGGCGCTCTGTTTATCCTCGTGTGGCATATGGCCATAAATGACACCGACACTGACGCCCAGGAACTTGTAGATCTTGCCCATCCATTCCGCATCACGCTTCGCCAGATAATCATTTACAGTAACCACGTGCACACCATGACCTGACAATGCATTCAAATAGGCTGGCAAAGTAGCCATCAGCGTTTTACCTTCACCGGTACGCATTTCCGAAATTTTGCCATCATGCAACACCATCCCGCCGATCAGCTGCACATCGAAGTGGCGCATATTGAGCACACGCTTGCCGGCCTCGCGAACTACCGCAAATGCTTCGGGCAACAGCGCATCGAGCGCCTCGCCGTTATCTATACGTTGTTTAAATTCGTCGGTCCTGGCGCGCAACTCGGCATCACTCAGCTTTTCGATTTCAGCCTCGAGTGAATTGATTTGTCCAACAACTTTCAAATACTGCTTTATTATGCGTTCGTTGCGACTTCCAAAAATCTTCTTGAGCAGATTACCTAGCATGACTTTCTTTAAAATTTAGTATCTGGGAATATAAAGCGCGAGACAAAAGTATCTCACGCCATCAAATGATCTTGACAATCTTTAGCGATGCCCTTTACAGCAACCGCAACATCCAAGCCATGCACTCCGGAAATATTCAAATACTTCAGCCTGGCTTTTTCAGGAACCGGGATGGATTCTGTGGCACATCCTTATGTCTGATTTCAAAGTGCAGATGCGGTCCAGTCGAACGTCCTGTGCTGCCAACCTCCGCTATCTTCTGACCCTGCAGAACAACCTGCCCAACTTCGACATGCAGTCTGGAGGCATGCGCGTAACGACTAATCATATCATCGCCATGATCAATTTCGATCATCTTACCATATTGAGAATGCCTATCGGAATAAACGACCACGCCACCCGCCGCAGCACGAATGGGTGTTCCTTTTTTGGCGGCAAAATCGACGCCCTCATGAAATGCCCGTTTGCCGGTAAAAGGATCGAGCCGATATCCGAATCCGGAGGAAAACCAATCGGTATCTACAGGCATAACCGTAGGCAGAACACTACTCGACAACTTTTCACTGCGCAACAGTGTTTCCAGCGCTTCAATCTTATCCATACGATCATCCAGCATGAACGAAAGCCTTCTCAGTTTCCGTTCAAAATCGTCAAAAGAAATCGCCTCGGCATTTAAGTCCGTGTAACTCCCCCCCTGTCCCGGCGGCTGATCCATCATAAAATCATTCAACTCTAACCCGGAGGATTCCAGCAGGTGAGCACCAACGGCATCCAGACGCACCAGCTGCGCCTGCATTTCACCGAGTTTAACCGCCATCACATTCAAATCATCCTGCAACAGCGATTGTGTTTTTTGATGCTTTTCCTCATGAGGGTTAACGAGCAGCGTCTTTAAAATTGGCGTGTCGATGCGGTGTGCATACTGCAATGAAAAATAATGCAGAGACAACGCCAGCATCAGCACTGAAACTAACAATACAATAACAAATAATGTAATATGCGCTTTGGTCAGAATCAACTTTTTCGCTTGCGCAGATTGACTGGAAATCAGAATAATATTCATATGCTATTCCGGTTGTATAAAAACCATGACCTCTCTGAATATAAAATCTTTTCTTAGGACACTGGAGCAGAATCCAGAGCACGTCGATATATTGACGCGGGCAAATCAACTTAACAAAATCCGGCAGGCAATTGCGGCAGCTGATGTCATACCCGCCTCGATCAACAAGCACTACAAACTGGGACCGCTATCTCAGGGTGCACTGACATTGCTGGCTGAAAACGCATCCGTAGCGACTAAACTCAAACATATCTCACCTTCAATTTTGTCGAAAATTCAGCAATTGGGATGGACAATAACTACCGTCAAAATAAAGCTGCAGAAACCTGATTGCAACAGTCATGACAACGCCAGATCAAATCAGACGGCAGAATTTTACGCAAAAACAGCGCAAAAAAAACTCAGTCCGTCGGGAATCGAAAGCCTTGACTATCTGGCGCAATCACTACCCGAATCTGAACTGAAACACAGTATTCACGCCTTACTCAGAAAATGCGGCAATTACTCTTACAAGACGAATAATAGCGATAAATAAGCGAAACAATTCTAGAATAATTTGGCTTGAAAGTCATTTTGTTTTTGCTTTACATCATGGTTGAACACTGTTACAGCTTAAAACCGGGATGCCGCCAAAATAACATCAGCACGTTGCCAGGCTTGCCGAAAGGCTTCACGTTCTTCCGCGAATGGACGCCCTTGCGCTTCAAGACTTTTCATCAATCCAAACAGTCCCCAGCCATTTTTAGGGTAATTTTTTAAATTCACGCGATACACCGACTCCGCGCGCGCAAATTCGCCCGTCTCCATCAGCGCCTTACCCAAGGTATGCCGTGTCGGATAATGCCAGTAGGGTGGCTCCGTATAAGGCAAGCCATCCTGAATCGCGACCGCTTCTTCAAAGACGGTCACAGCCTGTTTTTTTTGACCCTCCGCCATCAACAATTCACCGGATATCAATTTATCGGCAATCTGCAGAATCGCATCCGCCGGATACCCCAGCGCATCGAGCGTCTGAATGCGCTCATCAGATCTGATCGAATGCAACACCGCATATTCCAAGCGCGCAGCATCAGAATCATTCAGCCTTATCAGCGCCAATGCGCGCGCATATCGCCAGATCGCATTGGAAAATACCCAGTCTTCGGACGGCAGCGGCTCATCCAGAATGGCCTGCCATTTTCCAAAATCGCTCAACGAAAGTATTGGAATCGTTTTATAAAATTCCACCACCGGAAATTCAGCAACCATGGCACTGGAAACACTGTCAGCCACTCTGCGCGCCATAGACAGCGCATCCAGGCTGCGTCCTTCCATACTATATGCCGCCCAAAGAAAATGCAGATTATGCGGATAATAAGCAGCCGGATAAAAACCTTGCGCATTACAGGCCGCGATATACGCTTCATCCACTGCTATCGCCCTGCTGTTCGCGATTGCGGCGTCGTTATAACGACCGACGCGCCAGAATATATGCGATGGCATATGCACCAGATGCCCCGCGCCAGGCACCAGATCCAGTAAAATATCCGCTGCCTGCTCAGCCCGCTCCGGGGTGGATGAAGATTCTACAGCATGAATATACAGATGAATGGCTAACGGATGCCGCGGCGAGCGCTCAAGCACCTTCTCCAGAACCCCGATGACTTCCGCAGTAAGCGGCTTCGGCGTATCCGGATCAAGCCAATAATCCCAGGGCATCAAATTCATCATGGACTCAGCATACAGTGCCGCCACATCGTCATCTTCGGGATATTTCGCGAACAGGCTGCGCATGGCTTCCATATAGGCCTGATCGAGATGATCACGCCCGGTTGATAGATCATCGTCATAACGTTGCGCCAGCGCGTCGATATAGTCACGCTCACGTGCGCTAGCATGCGATTTCAACGCGATCGCACGCTGCATTGCCGCAAAAGCCTGGATACGGGCGTCATCGCTCATGAAAACCTTACCATCGTTGGTCACATTGATATTCGGCCCCATCGCCAGCGCCTCGCCCCAGAAGCACATGGCGCAGGTATCATCAAGCATTTGCGCGGCACGGAATGCGCGCACCGATTCGGCGTGATTATAAGCGAAGCTCAGCACCAATCCCTGATCGAAATAACGCTGCGCGCCGGGATGATGCGTAGAAACGGCATGATGATATTCACCCATGCCCTCAAAAAATGGCACGCCAGTCTGCTGCGTCCACATTTTTTGCTGCACTGCCGACACCCCACCCGCCGGGCCGGTCTGGATACTCTGCTGAGCACATGCGCTAAGCAGCGTTATGATCATAATGACGCCGGCCAGATTTATCCCTACTCGATATATCCTCATTTGATCCCCTCCCCCCCGATTTTAACTTTTTAATTCGATATTACCTGAATTGAACTATTTTCCATTCAAACAACACTCACTCGCATATAATCGCTCTAGCAGTATAGAAAAGTTTCCAGGTATGCGCAAAATAACTTCACCACGCCTATCGGCACTATATTCAGATATCATTCTGCTGCAAACACACAACATCCAGATCTTATCCATTTGATTTTGTATTACAATTTTATTTATGAATGTTTTTTACGAAGAATCAGGCAGCTTCAAAGTTGGCGCCATCCTTGCTGACAATAACACCTCACTACAGGTTGAAGCGCCACATGGAAAGCGCTCAAAAATCAAGGCCGCAGCTGTTCTGATTCGTTTCGAAACACCTGCTTTGTCCGAATTCATGGATCAGGCGCAACAGATCTCGGACGAACTGGATCCGGATTTTCTCTGGGAATGCTGTACACAGGATATCGAATTTGACAGCACCGCGCTCGCTACCGAATATTTCGGGCACGCGCCAAATCCTGTCGAAGCTGCGGCAACACTGATGCTGCTGCATAGTGCACCAATATACTTTCACAAAAAAGGAAAAGGGCATTATAAAGCCGCGCCGCCGGATGCACTCAAGGCCGCGCTCGCCGGTCAGGAAAAAAAACGCCTGCAGGCTGAATTGAAGTCGCGCTACATCGAGCAGCTTTGCAATTCAATATTGCCCGAGGAGTTCAAGCCCATCGTTCCCAATCTGCTTTACAGACCGGAGAAAAATTCCATTGAATGGAAAGCGCTGGAAGAAGCCTGCGCGCAAATGAAGCTTTCCGTACCGGCTTTACTGGACAAATGCGGCGCCATCCCTTCATCGCATGATTATCATTTCAATCAATTCCTGTGGGCATATTTTCCCGATGGCGTTGATTTTGACATCGCGGATTTGCAGCAGCCACTCGATGAACAGGAAGACCTTCCGCTGGCGGAAGTTTCAGCTTTCAGCATTGATGATGCGACGACGACAGAAATCGACGACGCATTTTCGATCACACCTCTGAAGCTGGGCAGTTTTCGCATCGGCATTCATATTGCCGCCCCGGCTCTGGGCATTGAAGCGGGAACATCGCTTGACAAAACAGCATCAAGCCGTTTATCGACCGTCTATATTCCCGGCAAAAAAATCACCATGCTGCCTGAGCATGCCATTCGACACTATACGCTGGAAGAAGACAGAATATGCCCGGTGATTTCCTTGTATCTCGATGTTGCCGACGATTATTCGGTCACGCATACCGAAAGCCGCATCGAAAAAATAAAAATCACAGAAAATCTCCGGCATGAAACGCTTGAGGTCTATTTCAATGAAAACACAATCAACAGTGCTGACGCCAGCTATCCATTTATAGAAGAATTACGCCTGCTCTGGCGCTTTGCCTGCAAAATGGAAGCACTGCGCGGCAAGGCAAATGACACGAACAACAACAAAGTCGATTACAGTTTCGAAGTTGTGCACGACCATGTCACGATCAAGGAGCGCAGACGCGGCTCGCCCATTGATAAAGTCGTCTCCGAGCTGATGATTTTCGCTAATGCGGAATGGGGAAAGCAACTGGCGCAAGCCAATATTGCAGCCATATATCGCAGCCAGGGCAACGGCAAAGTCAAAATGAGCACATCACCCGCACCCCACCAGGGCCTGGGCGTTTCGCAATATGCCTGGACAAGTTCGCCGCTGCGCCGTTATGTGGACATGATCAACCAACGTCAATTGATTGCCATGATACGCAATGACGCACCGCCGTACACGCGCGAGAGTGATGATCTGGTGATTGCATTGCGTGACTTTGAACTAGCTTACGGTATCTATGGCGATTTCCAGCGCGCAATGGAGCAATATTGGTGCTTGCGCTGGTTGCTGCAGGAAAATGTTCAAACCATCCAGGCGCAGATAATACGGGAAAATCTTGTCAAGTTTGAACACATGCCATTCTTTACGCGGATACCGTCATTACCCAATCTTGAACCGGACAGCTATGTCCGGTTGGAAATCGAGTATATCGATTTGCTGGACCGCACGCTCCGTGCAAAATTTGTTGAAAAACTGGAATCCTGACTGATGCTGGAAACTGACAAAACATTGCCTTCAGCGCGCATTATTTTTACATGACAATTCATTCGCTGTTGCCATAAAATATTAAACAGTTTTTTCTACTTATCCGAATACATTACATCGCCTTGTCATTCGCAAGCAACATACAACCGCCTATAACAGTTGACACATACAGCGGCAAGCAGACGAATCATTTGCTTACCGCACTGGCTCTGTCTTCCCTCCTGCATCTTGCAGTGTTGTTCGGTGTGACTTTCGAATTTCCTGCACCCGACTCCAGCCGGATTGCCACGTCGCTGGAAGTCGTTCTGGTCAACAGCAAAACAGAAATCAAACCTGTTGACACCGAATTGCTGGCACAATCCAATCTCGATGGCGGCGGCAATGTCGATGAAAACCGGCGGGCAAAAACCCCGTTTCCAGTCATACCCAAAAGCAAACCGGCTATAGCTCATTTCAACACGGAAGAAAAAGTCAAGAAACTGGAGCAAGAACAGCAACAATTAATGACTGCATTACAGAGCGAAGAAATCATTCCACTCACCGATGCCGATCAGATCCAGCCCGAGAAACAAGACACGATACCCGATGCAGCGGATCTATTGCAACGCAGTCTGGATATTGCCCGTCTCAAGGCTCAGATTGCCGAAGATCATGAAGCTTATCAAAAACGCCCGAAACGGAAGTTTGTCGGCGCACGTACCACTGAGTATCGTTTTGCCCGGTATGTCGAGGACTGGCGCCTTAAGGTTGAACGCATAGGCAATCTGAACTACCCGGAAGACGCAAAAAGGCAAAAACTCTATGGCAATCTGCAACTCACCGTCGGCATACGCGCGGATGGCAGCCTGGAATCCATCGGTATTAACCGTTCATCCGGCATCAAAGTACTCGATGACGCCGCCATCCGTATTGTCAGACTGGCCGGCAAAAACGGCTTTGCGCCCTTTCCGCCGGATATCAGCCGGGATACCGATATTCTGCATATCACACGGACATGGGTATTTGCACGTTCGGATACATTGACGAGCCAATAACTTCAATAGATACACGCATTTTATGACAGACCGCTACGCCGTCATCGGCAATCCAGTTGCACACAGTAAGTCGCCGCTGATTCACGCAACTTTCGCCCGGCAAACACACCAGGACTTACGCTATGAAGCCATTCTTGCACTACCCGGCGGTTTCATAACCACTGTTGAGACATTCCGTCAGCAGGGCGGTAAAGGCATGAACATTACTGTGCCGTTCAAACTGGAAGCCTATCAATTCGCCAACGAACTGACCGAACGGGCCAGAGTTGCGCGAGCTGTAAACACGTTCAAATTCGAAAACGACAAGATTCTTGGCGACAATACCGACGGCGCTGGACTGATACGGGATATCACCGCAAATCTGAACTTCCCCGTAACCAATAAGTGCGTGTTGCTGATGGGAGCAGGCGGCGCATCACGCGGCGTCATTCTGCCCCTGCTGCAGCAACAGCCGGCCATGCTTGCGATAGCCAATCGCACGCCGCAGAAAGCGCTGGATCTACAACAACAATTCGCCGTTTATGGCCAGATCAACGCAGGGGGTTACATGGATTTTGCGGGCGAGCATTTTGACATCGTGATCAACGCCACCGCCGCCAGTCTGAGTGACGACCTGCCCGAATTACCGGATAGCATTTTCGCAGCCGAAGCGCTCGCCTACGATATGATGTACAGCAATAAACCCACGCGTTTTCTTCAGTACGCCGCTCAGCATGGCGTGCCGCATCTTGCCGACGGCATCGGCATGCTGGTTGAACAGGCAGCCGAGTCATTTTATCTCTGGCGCGGCGTCAGACCGGATACCCGCGCCGTTATGGCGCAATTGAAAAACTCACGTAACCGGCTGTAAGATAGACTTTTTTTCTGTTTTCTTTGACATAGATCAATAAATGATTGACCCGCTATTTTGATCAGCGTAGAGTGTGTATTAAAACAAGTGCATTATCCTTACTATCCCCTTAATGTGATGATGCTGCTTGTTTTTTTGATTCCATATTCATGTTCTTATCCATCCATTCATCAAGGAGGATTCTGTAATGACTGAATATCATGCACTACCCGCGCAACGCTTATCCGGTGCTGTCCGTGTCTTTAAATCCGCTCCCGCAAAACGTGTCACGCTGGAATCTCCCGCAATCGATATCATGACGGATCTGCGGCACAGTCATGTCGCAACCATTGCGCCACAAACCAGCATTGATCATGCAAATATGTACATGAAACTGCGGGGCGTTCGTTCCTTGTTTGTTCTCAACGCGGATCACACTTTACAGGGCGTCATCACCGCAACAGACATTCTGGGCGAGAAACCGATGCGATTTAATCAGGAGCGGCAGCTGAAGCACAGTGAAATCATGGTGGCAGACATCATGACGCCGATCAACAATCTTGAAGCGATAGCGATTGACGAAGTCCGTCGCGCAAAAGTCGGTCACATCATCGCCAGCTTATGCGACGCCGGGCGCCAGCACACGCTGATCATGGACGAAGATGCCGACGGCCTGCCACTGATATGCGGCATTTTTTCCCTGACACAAATCGAAAAGCAGCTGGGACATGCGATTCCGTTGACTGAAGTAGCAAAAACATTTGCCGAAATCGAAGCGACCGTTGTTGCCGGTTGACTGGCTATCTGTCCTTATCTCGAACAATCCGAGGCAGCAGCTCTCCCGATTCTTCATGGCCAGGATTATGTCCATCATGAAGAATCGGGATAACATCAACAGCGCGCATCCTGTCGAACCACACGTTTTTTTCCGCCGGTAATCCGAAACAATACCTCTTTTCCGGTCCACCATTCGTACTACCGGTTCTGCATGAGACGCATCTTTCGCTCCAATGACTTCAACCTGATTGTTTTATAATCACTGTCGGATTGATGCCAGAACAGTGAACAACGCCACTCCCGGAACGGTAAACGATGATCGGCAAGAATATAGATATTCTGGATAAAACAACATGTTATCAGGGCTTTTTCCGCATAGACCGCTACCGGCTGCGCCACCGCTTGTTTAACGGCGAATGGGGACCCGCCATCACGCGCGAACTGTTCGAGCGCGGCCATGCGGCGGCCGTATTGCCGTACGACCCCGTCCGGGATGAAGTGATCCTGATCGAACAATTCCGTATTGGCGCGCTTAGCGCCCCCGGCGGTCCCTGGTTGACAGAAATTATCGCGGGCATCATTGAAGCAAATGAAGCACCGGAAGACGTTGTCAAACGGGAAAGCATGGAAGAAGCCAACTGCATCATCACCGATCTGGTTCCATTATATGATTACCTGGTCAGTCCCGGTGGCATGACAGAACGTATTGCGCTGTTCTGCGGCCGGGTTGATGCCACACATGCCGGCGGTATCCATGGCGCAATAGACGAAGGAGAAGATATCAAGGTGCATGTCGTTTCCCGCGAAACGGCGCTGAGTTACCTAACGACAGGGCGGATCAATTCGGCCAGCGCCATCATTGCTTTACAATGGCTGGCACTGAATCGTGAGCAACTGCTGAGACAGTGGATGATGTTATAAGCCCACACCGGACAAAGTATTTTTAAAGGTAAAACAAATGCGCAGCTCGAAGACAAATTTCACCATCGCAAACGGCGGCATCATTATTTTTCTGCTCCTGTTCTGCTGGCCTCTGATGCTGTCCGCACAAAAGCCTGGCAGTGCACTATGGCTGAATATCGACGGCGCCATTGGCCCGGCCACACAGGATTACCTGCAACGCGGCTTCAATAAAGCGATCGAACTGAACAGTCAGATCATCATCCTGCAAATAGATACCCCCGGCGGACTGGATGCCTCGATGCGTGAAATCATCCGCAGCATTATTGCCTCACCGATACCCGTAGCCGGTTTTGTTTCACCCAGCGGCGCACGCGCGGCCAGCGCAGGTACCTACATTCTGTATGCCAGTCACATTGCCGCCATGTCACCCGCCACCAATCTGGGCGCGGCAACACCGGTGCAGATCGGCGGCATGCCCGGCAGTTCAGACAAAAATGCTTCCGATACCGGCAAAGAAGGACAGGAAGATACAAACACCACAACACAGGATCCGATGACAGGCAAGCTCGTCAACGACGCTGTCGCATACATTCGCGGACTCGCGCAGATGCGCGGCCGTAATGCCGACTGGGCTGAACAGGCGGTCCGCCAGGCAGCCAGCCTGACGGCGGAAGAAGCGCTGAAGCAGGGTGTGATTGATCTGATCGCAACCAGCATTCCGGATCTGCTATCCCAAATCGACGGCCGCACAGTCAACGTACTGGGCAACGACATCACACTATCCACCGCGCAGATTACCATTGAACACTTTGAACCCGATTGGCGCACCCGCCTGCTGGCCATCATCACCGACCCGAATATTGCCTACATCCTGATGCTGATCGGCATATACGCGCTGATTTATGAATTCTCCAATCCGGGCGCGATCTTCCCCGGCGTGGTCGGTGCCGTTTGTCTGGTGCTGGCGCTGTTTGCATTCCAAGTGCTGCCAATCAATTATGCCGGACTCGCATTGCTGCTGGTCGGTATCGCATTCATGCTCGCTGAAGTTTTCGTGCCCAGTTTTGGCGCGTTGGGCATCGGCGGCATGATTGCGTTTGTCATCGGTTCCGTCATGCTGCTTGATACCGGCGTGCCTGGCTATGGTGTTTCCATACCATTGATTGTGACATTCGCGTTGTTATCAGCCGCGTTCTTTCTGCTGATACTGGGTATGGCGATCAAAGCCCGGCAGCGCCCGGTTGTCAGCGGCATGGAACAGATCGTGCACAGCACCGGCACAGTCATCGATGATTTTGAACAGGAAGGCTGGGCGAGAATTCATGGCGAGCAATGGCAAGTTCACAGCAGCGTGCCGCTCAAGCGCGGCGAAAGAATCCGCGTCGTCGCCATGGATGGATTGATTCTAACCGTCGAGCCCGATACCGGCTCCCCCCATCAACCCAGGAGAAATTAAGATGATCGAAATACTGTTTATCGTTCTGAGCATCACCATACTCTTTCTTGCCAGCGCATTCAAAGTACTGCGCGAATATGAACGCGGCGTGGTGTTCCAGCTTGGCCGGTTCTGGAAGGTCAAAGGCCCCGGACTCATCATTCTCGTACCCATCATTCAGACCATGGTGCGCGTCGACCTCAGAACCATCGTTATGGATGTACCCAGCCAGGATGTCATCTCGCGCGACAACGTGTCCGCGAAAGTTAACGCGGTGATCTATTTCCGCGTCATCAACCCTGAACGCGCCATCATTCAGGTCGAAGATTACGACGCCGCAACCAGCCAGCTCGCCCAGACCACCCTGCGTTCCGTACTCGGTCAGCATGAACTCGACGAAATGCTCGCCAGCCGCGACAAGCTCAACAACGACATCCAGAAAATTCTCGACGAACAAACCGAGGCCTGGGGCATCAAGGTCACCAACGTCGAAATCAAGCATGTCGATATCAACGAATCAATGATTCGTGCAATTGCCAAGCAGGCCGAGGCTGAACGCGAACGCCGCGCAAAAATCATTCATGCCGAAGGCGAACTGCAAGCGTCGCAACACCTGCTCGAAGCCTCGCAGATACTGTCCAAGGAACCGCGGGCGTTGCAGTTACGCTATCTGCAGACACTCACCGAAATCGCCGGCGAGAAGAGTTCCACCATTGTCTTCCCGTTGCCGATGGAACTGATCACGCCGCTGCAGAAAATAATTGAGACACATGCCGAACTAAGCAGCAAATCCGAAAAAGACAGTCCTGCATGATACCGCTGTAGCGGTACTGTAAATTTATTGCCTGAATTCCCGCCTGGCGCGATATTTTTTCCACGCCATCCATTTTGATCTCCATCATTGCAAGCGCCCCGGCTGCGCAATGATGGAATAGAACAGAATGATTCAATGCGCGTTGTCATTTAAGGATAATTAACATGCCTCAACATTTCGACTATATCTGCCTTGGCGCAGGCAGCGGCGGTATAGCTTCTGCAAACAGAGCCGCGATGCATGGTGCGAGGGTGCTTTTGATCGAAGCCCGGCATCTCGGTGGAACCTGTGTGAATGTGGGTTGCGTACCCAAAAAAGTGATGTGGTACGGCGCGCAGGTATCAGAAACAATTCACCTGTTCGCCAGGGATTATGGCTTCGATACGGTCATGAAAAAGTTTGACTGGAATCATTTGGTCAATAATCGCGAAGCCTATATAAAACGTATTCACGGTGCTTATCAAAGCAGTCTGGCGGATAACGGTGTGACTTTGCTGAATGGTTCTGGCCATTTTGTCAATAACAACACCATCAAAGTGAATGGCAAACTGTACAGCGCCGATCATATCCTGATTGCGACTGGCGGCATGCCCGTTATTCCGGACATCCCGGGAGCGTCATATGGCATTGACTCTGATGGCTTTTTTGCGTTACGCAATCAACCGAAAAAAATGGCCGTGGCAGGCGCCGGTTATATTGCAGTAGAGCTGGCAGGTGTGCTGAACGCGCTGGGTTGCGAAACCCGCCTGTTTGTCCGCAAACATTCGCCACTGCGTCATTTTGATCCGATTCTATATGAAACACTGATGGAAAGTATGGCTGAAAACGGCCCGATATTGCATCCTCACAGCACACTGGCGGCAGTAACGAAAAACGGCGACAACAGTCTGACGCTGCACCTGGATAACGGCGAAAAATACACTGTCGACACACTGATATGGGCAATCGGACGTGCACCGGCAACTGAAAATATCGGTCTGGAAAATACCGATGTCGCGCTGGACGAAAAAGGCTATGTCAAAGTCGACGCACAGCAGAATACCAGCGCGAAAGGTATTTATTGCGTAGGTGACTGCATGGCAGGCGGCAAGGCGCTTACCCCTGTCGCCATCAAGGCGGGGCGGCTGCTATCCGAGCGTCTGTTCAATAGCCGTGCGGATGCAAAAATGGATTTCAGTCTGATCCCAACAGTCGTTTTCAGTCACCCGCCTATCGGTACGATGGGCATGACAGAACCAGAAGCAGTTGTGCATTACGGTCAGGGCAATATAAAAGTCTATACCACAGGCTTTACCGCCATGTACACAGCGATTACCGGCCGTCCTCAACCCTATAAGATGAAACTGGTCTGCGCGGGCGCGGAAGAAAAAATTGTGGGTATCCATGGTATTGGTCACGGTATGGACGAAATTCTCCAGGGTTTTGCGGTTGCCATCAAAATGGGTGCGACCAAAGCCGACTTTGACGCAGTAACCGCAATTCACCCGACCAGCGCGGAAGAATTCGTAACGATGCGCTGATTTTTTTCAGGGATGGCGAAAATAAATGAATGCGCTGCATTTTATAATGCGACACACGCTTTCATCATCACAGCCATTTTTTCCGTTTGAAGAAGACAACCAGGCCAACGCTGATACCGATAAAAATACCCCATAACGCGGGATAGGCCCATCGCCATTTCAATTCCGGCATATGTTCGAAGTTCATGCCATAAACACCGGCTATAAATGTCAGAGGTATGAAGATAGCCGCGAAAATGGTCAGCACTTTGACGGTTTCATTCATTTTGTTGCTGATGCTGGAAAGATAGATATCCTGAATCACCGCGATACGCTCGCGATAGGAATCCAGTGAGTCGGTAACACGCAGCACGTGATCGTAAATATCACCGTAATAACGCAGTGTCTTTTCCTGAAACAATCCGGTGTTGGCATGCTGTATTGTCGACAGCAATTCACGCAGCGGTGAAATGCTGCGTTTCATTGTAATCAGTTCGCGCCGCAGATGCTGGATCGTTTGCAGTGTTTTTTGACCAGGATCAGTCAACAGACTCTCTTCCAGCGTGTCTATGATTTCATCCAGATGATCTTCTATGACGAAATATTCGTCGACAATGGAATCGAGCAATACATAGGTCAGATAATCGCTGCCATTCTGGCGCAAACGGTCCATGCGGTTACGCAGCCGGTAACGCACGGGTGTAAAAATTTCCCCGACTTTTTCCCTGAATGTAACGACATGGTTGGCCAGCAGGAGGATGCTGATTTGTTCATACTGCAATGCCAGATGACTGTTATAACCGGCACTGATACTTTTTACCACCAGATAGATGTAGTCTTCGTATTCTTCCAGTTTGGGACGCTGATGCGTACTGAGAATATCCTCCAGAATCAGCGGATGAATATTTAACAGCTCCCCAATATCTCCGATAATGCGCGTATCACTCAGACCATCAATATTCACCCACGTCATCAGATCGTCACGCCGCAGCTGCTCTAGCTCAGCGATGGACTCAATCTCACATTCAGTGATGACTTGTTGATTATATTGAATAACAGAAATCCGGCTTGCAGTTAGATGCTTTTCGCCAATGTGCACCAAAGTACCGGGTGGCAGGCCTGATTTGTCGGCGGCGCTGCTTAACGTGGATTTTTCAGTCTTCCTGGACAGGCGGTGCCATTCCGGGTATTCGAATTTCATAATGAAAACAATATGCGTCCCTTTCGGGTGGGTACATGTTATTCTAATCAATCTTCCGGAAATGATGTGTAAAAAAATTCCTGATCGGTTCAGTCTGAAGAATAAAAGAAAACATGCCCATATAACAATGAGACCGGGCATGTTCTAGCAACCTGTTGAGCTGCGGCCAGTCTGCCTTCGTCTGAAAATTAGCTGAACCGCCCCCCAGTGAATCGATTGTTAGAATCGTAGCCTTATGTTAGGCTGACTCGCTTCATTTTGTATATAATTCAACATACCATTCAGTTTCATTTCCGCGATGCGCTATGACTGCAATCTTCGAATTTTATATTTTTATAACAGGCCTGTAATTGTATTCAGAAACAAGATGTATTCCTGGTATTCCTATCGTTTGTAGACTGACTGGCGGCCTGCGGAATTGGAAACTACGTCATACGCTCATAAGCCAGATATGAACGGGCAAAAGAAAACGGGCGCCGCCTGTTGCCTGCTTGCTCTGATGATTTGCTGTATTTCTCCGCCGCTCATGGCAGAAAACGACGTCATCAAACCTCGCGCAAAACCCGCAATAATCCTTAACGAAGCTTCTCCGGACGAGGAAGCATCACCGGAAAACCCGGACGACAAATCCATCACTATTGAAGCCGATCGCGTCGAAGGCATTTATGAACAGGAAATGGAAGCGATCGGCAATGCAAAACTGTGTTACGGCGAAAACACGCTGACAGCCGATCGCATGAAATATTTCAAGACGACGAACGAAACCGAGATTACAGGCAATCTCCGGCTGGACAGAAGAAAAGATATTATCGAGGGTGATTACCTCAAATTGAATTTGGACACGGAAACCGGCTTCTTATCCGAGCCGCGTTACACGATGAAAAAAGGCGACGGCCGCGGCAATGGCGAGACGCTGTTTTTCGAAGGCAAAAACCAGTATCGTCTGGAAGGCGGCAGTTACACCACCTGTCCAATTGATCAGGAAGACTGGTTTATTCAAGCCAAAGAGCTGAAAATAGACAGCGCCACGGAAACGGGGGTCGCGCGCAATGTCAGCATTCATTTCAAGCGTATCCCCATCTTATACACGCCCTGGCTGGATTTTTCCTACACCGGTCAGCGTAAAACAGGTTTTCTGGCTCCGGTTGTCGGGCATACCGCACGCAGCGGCGCCGATCTGGCTTTTCCGTTTTATATCAATATCGCGCCGAACATGGATGCGACCATCGCGCCGCGCGCAATGTCGAAGCGCGGATTCCTGCTGAGCAACGAGGTACGCTACATTGGCCATAATGTTCAGGGCCGACTGCAATCCGATATACTGCCCGATGACCTCGATACACATCAGACACGTTATGGCGTCGCATTTCAGCATGCGCAGTATTTCGGACATGGCTGGCGCGGCCAGTTCGATTACAACCGCGTGTCCGACAATCGCTTCTTACGCGACTTGTCCAACAATATGTCGCAAATCAGTATGACCAATTTACTGCAACAGGCAGGTCTGCATTATCTTGGCGACCTGGGTCATGATGGTGTATTGAGTTTTTCCGCTGTGGCGCAACAGTTTCAGACACTGCAGGATCCACGTGCCGTGATTAATGCCGATTTACTGACCCTTTCGCCCTACAAGCGCCTGCCGCATCTGACCATGAACGCCATCAAGCGTAACGTCGCAGGCATGGATTTCAGTCTGGATGCAAGCTGGACCAACTTCGCACACCAGACATTCATCGAGGGCAAACGCTTTACTTTTTTCCCAACGGTCAGCGTACCCTTGCGCAATTCCTACGGTTTTGTGACGCCGAAATTCGGATTGCATTATACGAATTATGATTTATCGATGGATGTCGGCACTAAAGGCAACAACCCCGATCGCGTGGTGCCGATTGTCAGTCTCGACAGCGGCGTCATTTTCGACCGGCATGTCAATATTGGCAACACCGGCTATATACAGACGCTTGAACCAAGGGCTTTTTATGTGTACATACCTTATGTCAATCAAAGTTTTTTACCTAACTTTGATTCCGCTGAATCGGATTTCAGTTTCGCACAGATATTAACGGAAAACCGTTTTACCGGCAGCGACCGTATCAACGACGCCAACCGGGTTACGCTGGCGCTGACATCGCGTTTAATTGAACCTTCAACCGGGATCGAACGATTACGCATGGCCGTTGGCCAGCAGTTTCGCTTTGACGACCGGCGGGTTATTCTGAATTCCCAGATCACCAGCAGTAATGTTGATTTTATCGCGGCGCTGGCTGGCCGCCTGACGCGTACCATCAGCACGGACGTCAATCTGCAGGTGGACGAGCAGGCGCTTATCACTGAAAAAATCCGCGCTGGCATCAGCTATCAGCCTGAACCCGGCAAAGTGATCAACCTGGGTTACCGGTATACCCGCGACATACGGGAACGTGGCGATATTTTGATTAACCAGCTGGATACAGCCATCAAACAGGTTGATACTTCGATTCAATGGCCTGTTCTGGGCAACCTGCACACAGTAGCGCGCATCAATTATTCATTACAGGACGATCGTTTGCTGGCGGGACTGGCAGGATTTGAATATATCTCCTGCTGTTACAAACTCCGTGCTGTTGTGCAGAAACTGACTACTGCGACACAAAGCACGACCACGGCTGTTTTTGTCCAGCTCGAATTGAACGGTTTGATGAACATCGGCTCTAATCCGCTGCAAGTTTTACAGCAAAGCATCCCTGGTTATACCAGTATTTATTAATTTTTTGCTTCAATGTCAGAAAAAATCTACCTCAGCCTGTTCACCGGATTTCTGTTATTGTTTTCATCAGCGCTGACCGCTGAAATAACCGCGGATGAAACGGAAGACAAAACGATCGAAACACGCAGCGACGACAGCGCAACGTCAGATACACGCAAAGAGGCTAACATACAGCAACTGCATCAGTCGTCTTCTGCCGTATCAGGCAGAAAAGCCTTGCTGGATCAGATTGTGGCCATTGTCAATGAGGAAGTAATCACACTGAATGAGCTGGATAGTGCTGTTGCCACTGCAAGGAGAAATCTGCTTCAACAGGGCATAGAACCTCCCGAACTGAATTCCCTGCAGAATCAGGTACTCGAAACACTCATCCTGAAATCAATACAGCTTCAGCATGCCAAGGAAATCGGCATGTCGGTCAGTGACAGCGAACTGGATGAAACCATTCGCCGTATCGCCGATGAAAATCAGCTGTCACTTCAGAAGTTTTACGCTGTTCTTGAAGAGGATGGCATCAGCTTCAGTAAATTCCGGCAGGATATCCGCAATGAAATGATCATGGCCCGATTAAAAGAACGCCAGATCAGCAGCCAGGTGAATGTCACCGAAGGCGAAATCGACAATTACCTGCGCACCCAGGAAACATCCGGGAGCAGCGACGAAGAATACCTGCTGGCACATATTTTCATTTCTGTCACAGAGCACATGGATAATCCGAAAATTCTCGAAAAAAGCCGGCGCGCGGAAGACGCGCTTGGAAAACTCCGCAGTGGCGCGGACTTTTCCCATGTTGCCGCAGAATTTTCCGAGGCTCCAGACGCCATGAGCGGCGGTATTCTCGATTGGCGGCCCATAGCGCAGATGGGTCCCACATTCGCCCAGCTGCTTTCGCCATTGGACATCGGCGAAATCACGCCGGTAGTGGAAAGTCCGAATGGATTCCATATTTTCAAATTACTCGATCGCCGCAAAACGGAAAGCCGGTCAGTGATCATCGATCAGACGCGCGCACGCCATATTCTTATCAAAGTCAGCGAACTGACTTCCGAAAGTGACGCAAAGGAACAGATTATCGAACTTAAAAAACGTATCGATAATGGCGAGAATTTTGCCGAACTCGCCAAGCTCTATTCCGAGGACGGCAGCGCTTCATCGGGTGGGGATCTCGGCTGGCTATCCCCCGGTAATACTGTACCGCCATTTGAGAAAGCGATGGATACGCTGTTGCCAGGCCAGGTCAGCGAACCGGTACAAACGCAGTTTGGCTGGCATTTAATTCAGGTCACTGAGCGCCGCACACAGGACGTCAGCGATGAAAAGCAACGCGAAAACGCCCGCCAGGCCATCCGTTCACGAAAAGCTGAAGTCGTCATCCAGGAAATGCTGCGCCAGCTGCGCGATCAAGCGTACGTCGAGTACCTGACTGAAGATGCTTGAATCCAATAGCCGCTTTAATTGAATGACAACCGAATATCTGCCAACGCTTGTTGTCACCACTGGAGAACCTGCCGGCATCGGTCCGGATATCTGTCTGCAAGCGGCGCAACAACCCTTCGATTGCAGGCTGATTTTCCTGGCCGACCGCAATTTGCTGAGAACACGCGCCGAAACACTGCAACTCCCGGTTCAGTTTGCAGATAGCGGCACAATTCCGCCAGGACGGCATCAGCCGGGGCGCTTGTACGTCCATCACGTTCCGCTGGCCCGGAAAGTCGAAGCAGGCGTTTTAAATCCCGCCAATGCGGCGTATGTTACTGCCCTGTTGCGGCAGGCAACGACCGGCTGTTGCAGCCAGCAGTATGACGCGATGGTAACTGCGCCGGTGCATAAAGGCATCATCAACGATGCCGGCATTCCATTCACCGGACATACCGAATATCTGGCCGGACTCACGCATAGCCAGGTCGTCATGATGCTTATCGGCGGCGGCATGCGTGTTGCACTGGCAACGACACATTTGCCGCTCAAGGATGTGGCTGCCGCGATTACCGCCGAAAACCTGGAAAGTAAGCTACGTATCATCCATCATGACTTGATTGCCCGTTTTGCACTCTCCCGCCCCCGGATCGCTGTCGCTGGACTGAATCCACATGCCGGTGAATCAGGGCATCTGGGCCGCGAAGAAATCGATATCATCATTCCAGTGCTGGAAAAACTGCGTGGCGAAGGTATCCGGCTGAGCGGTCCGCTGCCGGCCGACACACTGTTCAATCCGCACCAGCTTGCACAATATGATTGCATATTGGCCATGTTTCATGATCAGGGATTACCTGTTCTGAAACACGCCAGTTTTGGCACGGGCGTCAATATCACCCTGGGATTGCCGATCATCCGCACGTCTGTTGATCATGGCACCGCGCTCGATCTGGCCGGCAGCGGAAAAACCGAATCAGGAAGTCTCGTCACCGCAATCCAGGCAGCGATCGAACTCGCAAAAAACACCAGACTGACAGACACGCACGGCCATACCGGCGATGGCCGTTGATTTCCGTCATAAAGCCAGAAAACGCTTCGGTCAGAATTTTCTGGTCGATCGTCAGATTATTTCCGCCATTATCAATGCAATACACCCGCAGCCTGCGGATAATCTTGTCGAAATTGGCCCCGGACTGGGCGCATTAACAACTCCGCTGCTGCAAATACTCAATCATCTTACGGTTATCGAGATAGATCGGGATATCGTCGAGCAATTACGGCGCAACTATCCGCAGAGTAAACTCACCGTTCATTCCATCGATGCATTACAGTTTGATTTTTCAGCATTGGGCGGCCATCAGCGCATTGTAGGCAATCTGCCCTATAACATCTCCACCCCGCTGCTTTTTCACCTCAGCCAATTCTCCCCATGGATTCTGGATATGCATTTCATGCTGCAAAAGGAAGTCGTCGAACGCATGGTAGCTGAACCGTCGACACCCGACTATGGCCGTCTGTCCGTTATGCTGCAATATCGCTTTGCAATGGAGCAGGTCTTCACCGTTCCGCCTGAATCTTTCCGCCCCGTGCCCAAGGTCGAATCAGCTATCGTAGCCATGTGGCCGCTTGGCAAGGATGCGCCTGCCACCAGCGATGAAGCGCTATTCTCCCGGATTGTCACCGCAGCATTCTCGCAACGGCGCAAAACACTGCGCAATACACTATCCGCTTATCTCGGGAATGAGGATTTTAATTGTCTGGGCATCGATGCAGGCCAGCGCGCAGAGAATCTTACCGTTCAGCACTACATCAGCATTGCTGATTATTGTTGGTCCAAGTCACAAAGCAACATTTGACGACAGCCCCCCCCCAGCCAAAGCATACTCGTTCTGTTCAAAGTGCCAATCAAGCGTTCCGGATAATGCCATCTTCCAGTTCCACGACCCGGTCGGCAATGTCCAGGATACGGTAATCATGCGTGACCAGCAGGATGCTGGCGCCGGATTCTTTTGCCAGCCGCTTGAGCATGCCGACTGCTTCCTGTCCGCTTTGTTTGTCCAGTGATGCGGTCGGCTCGTCGGCGAGTACGATTTTAGGCTGCCCGACCAGTGCCCGTGCGATCGAAACACGCTGACGCTGCCCACCGGAGAGCTGATCCGGTTTGTGATCCAGCCGGTCGCCCAGGCCAACGGCTTGCAACATTTCGGCAGCGCGTTCGAGTCTTTCGCGTTCAGTCATGATATTAAACATTTCCAGCGTCATGCTGACGTTTTGCTGCGCCGTCAGCGACTTCAGCAGATTATGCTGTTGAAAAATATAACCCGTTTGCTGACGGATGCTGACTTTGACCTGATCACTGCTGTTGATTAACTGCTGACCAAGCACCTCAACGCTGCCGTCAAATGCCTGGCGCAATCCGCCGACTATGGTTAAGAAAGTCGTTTTTCCCGAACCGGAAGGTCCGGTCATGATCACAATCTCGCCTTTTTGAATTGAAATGGTTACATTTTTCAACACAGGCAGCGCCTGCGCATCATGACTGAAACTGAAGTTCAGATTGTGAACATCGATGACGATGGACATCAAAACATATCCGCGGGATTGGCGTCTTTCAATTTGCGGATCGCCAGAAGTCCGGCGATAAAGCACATCGACAGGATGAAAAAGAAAACATTGAGGGCTTTCCCGAAAGTCATCGGCATAGGCATGAACATTTGGGATTCAGCCAGATGATAAAGACTGACGGACAGGACAAGGCCCGGAATAAAACCCAGAACGGCCAGATAAAAAGCCGTGGCGAATACCAGACGAACAAAGTAGCCCTGTTTGTAACCCATGGCTTTCAATGTGGCGAATTCATAACGATGATTGACGATATCGGTAAAAAGAATTTGATACACGATCACCAGACCGACGACCAGCCCCATTACCGTACCAAAACCAAAAATAAATCCGATCGGCGCCGTGTTGGACCAGTAATTTTTCTCGTGTTCCAGTAATTCGGCAAAAGTAAAAATATTGACAAATTCATTCAATCGCTCGACAAGATCAGTTTTTACCTGATCCAGCGATACGCCAGGGTGAAGTTTGATCACGCCGATATCAATATCACCCGGATTTCTGCCCGGAAAAATGCGCATGAAATTCAAGTCGCTCGTTACCACGTTGCCGTCCGCGGCAAAGGACACACCCAGCCGGAACAGTCCTGTGACCCTGATCTTATAATCATTGATTTCCGTTTCCGTCCGCCCGGCTTCGAGCAGCTCGCGCATCGGACCGAATTCAGGCCGGGAAAATTCGTCAAACATGACCGTATCCTTGAGCCGCAGTTCGTGCCGTCTGCTTCTTACAGAATCGACATCGAATAACTCGGCATCCGGGTCGAAACCATAGACCATCAGTGTACGTTTAGTCTGTGTTTTGATATTTTTGAACGGCGCCAGCCTCAGATACAGCGGTGCAACCTCGGCGACTGCTGGATGGCCGAGCGTACGCAGGAGTTCGTTGCGCTTGAAAGTAACCGGCCGCCACATGGCCTCGCTTTGCTTGTGCATCAGAAATAAATCGCCGCTTAATTTTGTCGGCGCGGAAACCGCGCTGGCGTACAGCGAATCCCTGAAGCCCAGTTGCATAAAGACCAGAACGCAGGCGAATAAAACACCGGCGATAGCCGCCACCAATTTGGTGCGGTCGTGAACGAGCTGCCGCCAGGCCAGCCGTGCCGGAAAATAACACCAGGAAAGTATGTTCACGGCGCTATCCGCACATGTACCTGCCGGAAAATCTGATGCTGCAAATCAGCAACCGCCAATGGATCAAGCGTCAATCGTACTTCGATGATCCGATTATCCCTGTCAGCCAGAGGATCAGTATCATTGAGATCGTTTTTTCTCACCAGGTAGCCCAATTCCCGGACTTCGGCGGTATACACCTGATCAAATCCTTTTGCGCGGATATACGCTTTTTGCCCGACTTTCACCTGATTGAGATCGGACTCATAAACCTCCGCCACGATATCGAGCTGTGTCAGATCAGCCATTTCCACCAGACCATCGTCTTTGATGCGTTCCCCGGGCCAGGTCAGGATTTTTAAAACCGTACCTGAAATCGGCGCGTGAATACGTGTATTTTTTAATGCTTCTACCGCGATACGCTGCTCAGCTTCGGCATGGGCGATTTCAGCGGACAACTGCTTGAGATTCGCCTCCGACTGCGCAAACGCCAGGTATTTCGCATCCGCGAGCGAAATACTGGCCATTGAATCCTGTTTAAGCGATTGATAGCGGAAATGTTCTTTCTGGTTAAAGTTGAATGCTATCCGTTCGGTCTCGCGCTGCGCTTTCAATACCTTAATGCGCGTGCCCGCAGCCTCGACTTCCGCAGTTTTCTTACCATGATCCGAAAGTACTGCCAATATATCGCCCGATTTGACCTGATCACCTTCCGCAAAGAAAAGCTGTTCAACTCTCGCGCCCTCGGGGCCGGCATTATGAGAAACTTTAATCACCCGCGAACGCGGTTCGATGCGTCCCAGCGCACCGGTTCCCTGACTGCTGTCCGGAAATCCCGCAGCGCCCGCAAATACGCTCACACTGATCGGAACAAGACATAAAAGATATAAAAAAGCGCGTGTTATTCTGGCGTACATGGCAATCTCACATTTCAAGCAAGGCAGAGGGCAGGTAAAAATTTACCGGGACAGCTTATCGCACTTTCCATGAATGCTATTCGATGCATGATCACCCTCAATCCGGCACCGGTCAGTGCCTGCCCGAATACTGGTCAGTTTGTGAAATAATCCGGTCACAATACGCAATCGCCAGCGCCGACACCAGAAAAGTCAGATGAATACAGGTTTGCGCAATCAACGATTTTTCATCGTAAGCGCTTGCATTGATAAAAGTTTTCAACAAATGAATCGACGAAATCCCAATGATTGCGGTGGCCAGCTTGACTTTCAGCACCGACGCATTGACATGCGACAGCCATTCCGGCTGATCAGGATGTGTTTCCAGATTCATGCGTGAAACGAATGTCTCATAACCGCCAATAATCACCATGATCAGCAGATTCGAAATCATCACCACATCGATTAAACCCAGTACCACCAGCATGATGGTCATTTCGGTCAGCCGGTCCGGACGGGTCGCGCCCTCAATCGTCACGACATCGAGAATATGATCGAGCGATTCTTTTTTACCCATCACCGCGCCAATCAGATCGGTCAACTCCACCCAGAAATGAAAAACATACACACACTGCGCCAATACCAGCCCCAGGTACAAGGGTAACTGCAGCCAGCGGGACAGAAAAAGAAAAGAAGCGATATACGGTATTCGTTTTGAAGGCGCCGGAATATTATTTTGTTGCATGGTTCTCATCGTTTAAAAAATCCGGAAGATTATCATAGCGACCGATAAAACAAAATTTATTCAGGAATGGGAAGAATCGTGCTGAAATGCCCGATCCTGATTCTCAGAAATGAACCATTACAGTAAAAATAGAGTGCCGTGAAGAGCGCTCAATAAATGCGCGTAGATTCCCGCAAAATAAAGCAATGAACGAAAAAATCATTACCGAATACTTACCATTTCAAGGAAATCTGCTTGGTGTCTGTGCTGACTACAGCCGCTAATACGCCGCTGGAATTGACGGCATATGTTTTCATCTCATCACGGACTGCAACCTGCACCTGCATTCCGGCAGGCATACCCAGCACATATAACCGGCGTAGTTCTTTGTGCATCGAAAAATTGCTGGTGTCGATTTTGATTTCACCATGACTGAGAGTTTCTGCAAATACAACGATACTCCGCCCGGTATCCATGCCTTTTGCCCGGGCGCCTTCAATGGACAAAGACCTGGGAGCGTCATGCCGCGGGTTGTTCAGGCTTGGCGATAATGCAATAAGAAATTCGTCCTGAATACGCGGCGCGCCCGGCTGGATCTCGATGCGCCACATCCCGATATCGAACCAGGGCTGGAGCGAGACACCGCTGGAGAAATTTTCACCATTAAGGACGGTATCATCGCCATCCGCTTCCACGTAAAACTGATAATCCGGTCCGCCGACCAAACGGATTTTCGCGTCTTCCGGATAAATACGGTCAATGCGCAAATGTCCGGGATCGTTCCGCACAAAAACAACCGGGTCGGACGTTTCAGAAATGCCGTTGGCTGCCTGTCCCTTCAACACCTTTTCCCGGTTCATCTGAGGACGGTTTACCGTATGCAGAAGCCACTTCTTGGTATAGGCAGGATTGGTGCTTTCTATGCGGTCGTAAACCAACAACCGGTCTTCGTTGTCCAGATACAGTAAGTCGCGTTCAACCTTGCGGACTTTCCCCCCCCGTACGCCTTCATCATGCACGGGCGTATTGTATGCCTGTGTCAGGTCAGACGAGATATAGGTGTATTCTCCTTCCACTGTATTAAAATGATTGACCCTCCCGCCGGCAAAGTAATTACCGCTATCCAGGTTCTTCACCCAGTCACTGACATTCTGCACAGCACTGCCTGTCGGTAAAATAACACGCTGTCCGCCATCAGCCACATTGTGCTGAAAGAAGCGATTCGGTTGCACTTTCTCATTCGGTCTCAGAATGAGCAGGGAGTTTTTTGCAACCGTACGGATGGAATAATTAAGCCGGTTGCTCCCCGTATAATCACCATAGGCGCTGCTGTTAATCGCCAGTGGCGCACCCTTGAATACAGTGAAATGTCCAGCATCATAGTGACCATGATGGGTAAATGTATGGCCCGCGCGGAAACTTATAAACGTGGCTGCTGGGGACCAGTCCGAGCGGATATAAGCCTGATTCATGCCGCCACGGCCAAACAATTCCGCGCGAGGTAGCTGTGTGTCGAGAAAAGCCAGACTGACCGGCTCTTTTTCCAGCACATCACCTGACGCCGTAAAAGCAGATCTGGACAGCG
>JAJSDU010000002.1 GCA_028577615.1 Nitrosomonas sp. | reverse complement strand
AAAATAAAACACTTATATAACAATCAATTAAAAATTACTTATAAGATTGGCACGAATTATGCTTCTTATTAAAAGTAGCTGAGCAATAATTTGCTTGGAAGTTTGGAAATGCAACTGAATATCAAAAAAAAGAGTAACTCAAGGAGAGTAATCATGTTTATTAATAAGCAAAAAATAACCAGAGCAACGACAGCCTCGCTGTTTGCATTGTTGCTAGGGTTTGTTGGTTTCAACGCGCATGCGATTATCATCACGCCGAGTACCGCCGGCATCATTCTCGGCAGCAGTCTGACGCCGCCCACAGGACCTGCAAATTGCGAACCGAATTGTGTTTACAATGCATTCAATGTTAACGGTGGTGTCAATAATGGCAGTTTGTCATTATTGTACAAATCAGATGTTTCAGGAACTTCGGGCATCGGTTCCGATTCCGGCACCTTTGCGGCATCGTATATGACCACATTTTCCAATACCGCAACTGATCCCTCAAACGCGTTGATTGACTATATCTCCGGAGCGTCGATCACCTGCCCGGACTGTTATCTCGCGATCAAGGATGGTAATCACGCACCGACTTATTATTTCTATAACCTGGCCAGCTGGAATGGCACGGAAGATATCATATTGCGCGATTTCTGGCCGCAACAAGGCGCAATTTCGCATGTTTCCATCTGGGGTAAACCTTCTACGAGCATACCCGAACCCGGCATCGTTCTGTTACTGGGCATCGGATTGCTTGGATTGCTGGTTACCGCACGCAGACAGCAAAGCGCTGAATCATTTGCCTAAGGTATATAGCCTGTAGCCCTGCGCGTGAGCGGTTAAAGCTCACCCGCAAAAAAACCGCCTCCTGGGGGATAAAAACAGGAGGCGGTTTTTTTGTGGTTATCAGGCTGTTATTTTTGGTTGTTATTCCTTTACAACAACTGTGGCTTGTTGCTCTCCACTCGGTCATTCGGCGCTGGTCATCACCTGATTGCGGCCTTTTTTCTTGGCCTTGTGCAACGCCTTGTCAGCGGCGTCACTGACGCTTTTGGCATCCGGAAAATGTTTGATGTCGGCGATGCCGCAACTGAATGTGACGGTGAATTCCCTGTTATCGCTCATGTGGATCAGACGCGAGAATACGTTACGGATTTCGTCAATTACCCTGGATGCGCCGGGCGCGTCGGTATCGGTCAGAATCACGGCGAATTCCTCTCCGCCGTAACGGCCGACAATATCCGTGCCGCGCAGACGCTGCTTCAGCAGGCGCGCCAGGCTTTTGAGCACGCGATCTCCCGCGGCATGTCCATGCTTATCATTGATTTTCTTGAAAAAGTCGACATCGACCATGGCAAAGGACAGCGGTGTTTTCAGCCGATTCGAACGCACGATTTCCCGGTTGAGCTGCTCCTTGATGGCTGTGTGGTTGAATAACCCGGTCAGTCCGTCGCGTACCATCAGCCCGCGCAGCAAACGCGCGCGTCTGATGCGCAGCGTAACCGCCGATACCAGGCGCTCCGGTTCGACAGGCTTGACAATAAAATCATCACCGGACAGACGCATGGCCTCCTGTTGGGTATTGAAATCGTTTTCCGATGAAAGATAAATAATCGGCAGATTGAGCAGTCCGTCAATCTGGCGGATGACTGTGGTCAGTTCGATGCCGCTGCATTCCGGCATGTAGGTATCAACCAGAATGACGTCGGGGTTGAATTCCAGCAGGGTTTTCATCACTGCGTCCGCGGTGCTGACTGTTTTTACGGTCATGCCTGCCAGTTCGAGAATTGCGGCATGATAGGCAAGAACAGCATCGCTGCCGTCGACCATCAGCACGCGGAAAGGCTCCTGCGTTTGCAGTGCGGCGAACGAATCCAGCTGATCAATCAAATCGGTCGAATTGATTGGCTTGGTGAGGTAGGCGATACCACCAGCGCGTACCGTTTCCAGCCGTAACGCCAGATCGTCGTTGGACGATAGAAACATGACCTGAACGGGTTCGTCCATTTTCTGCTGAATTTCTTTCATGGCACGCAAACCGGCGTGATCGTCATCGGAAAATTCAATATTCATCAGTACCATCGCATGCGGGTTCTTCTGGATCGCGCTGCGAAATTTCGCGAGCTTGCCGAAAACTTCAACTTCGTAACCGTAGTAGCTCAGCTGCATGGCCAGTTCCTGCGCCGATTCCTGGTCGTCATCGACGACGAAGACTTTGGAAGCTGCTTCAGGATCAATGCACCGGGCGTCATTGAGTTTTTTTGTGTAGTCGAGCGCCTGATCCTGTCTGGGCTTGACGGTAAGGCGGTTCAGTTCGGTGATGTGCGCAGTGATTTGCTGATGGACAGCCTGATCCGGCTCGCCATTCCATGCCGGGCTGTCCTGGAGTAACCGCTTTAATGCGCGCTCGAGGTTGGCGGCGGCTTGACTGAGTTCCCGGTAGCCGAAAATTTTGCTCGTGCTCTCCAGACCATGCGCCTTACGCTGGGCGCTCTGCAGTGCTTCAGGATTTTTCTGGTCCTGAAACTGAAGCCAGGCAGTTTCAATCGCTTTGGTTTTAACGGGAAGTTCTGTTAAAAATGCTTTTGACAGCAGGCGCATTTTTTCCTGAAATTCTGCTACGGATTGAGTCATGGTAGGCTTTCCATTATTAAAGTGTCAATCAATGCGCCAGCAACTGTAATAAAGGGCTCTCTGAAGTAAAAAACATGGCTGTGCAATGTTGACTTGAACCATGCTTTTTATCATCGTAATGCCGTTCATTTCATGCGCGTCTGCCGGATACAGGCGTGCTGGCTGCAAATACGGGTTACGCAATATTATACGCATCGCACTTCAGAATCCGGTTTTTTATTATCCATTCCGGTTTTCTCCCGACGAAACAAAGTATGGTTGCCTGACTCTGCCGTGCGGTGGGTATATATTGCATAATATTCCGTTAGTTATTGTATTACATTGTGCATTGGTCTGCTTGAAAACAAGGCATCCGCCAGACGCATGCCGCGTGTGGAAATATCGACGATCATCGTGCGGTGATACAGTGCGACTGGCTTGGAAATTGTTATAAATACCGGAAAATGTGTAATATTCGTTACACGATAGTTCTAAAATCAGTGATCAATCAGGGAATTCAGGTTTAATCTGAAAACCTCGGTGGAATGGGGTTTAAATATGGTGCGGAAAATTGTTATGGCCTTGTCCGGCATGCTTGTGTTGATGGCGGCGGCTGCTTTTCTGGCGGGTGAGGTGGTGACAGGTTCGGCGGCCACGGCGACGGAAGTGCTGCTGACCGATGTACCCGTACAGTCCGTAAAAATTCCGGCGGCTGACGGCGTTCCGGTGCATGGCTGGCTGACGTATGGGCAGGATGGCAACGGCGTGATTTTGCTGGTGCATTCGATTCGCAGCAATCGGGTCGAAATGCTGGGCCGGGCCCGGTTCTTAACAGCGCAGGGGTATCATACCTTGATGATCGATTTGCAGGCGCATGGCGAAACACCCGGAAACCGTATCACATTTGGCGCGCGGGAATCCGTGAATGTAGCGGCGGCGGTTGATTTTCTGCGGCGGACTTTTCCGCATGAACGCATCGGCGCGATCGGCGTATCACTGGGCGCGGCGGCGATTGTTCTGGCGAAACAGGATCTCCGGTTGAGCGCAGTGATTCTGGAGTCACTGCATCCAACGATCGAGGAGGCCGTTGAAAATCGCCTGCGACTTTTTCTGGGCGAGCCTGGCGCAGTGTTCCTGCCAGTGCTGCTGTTCCAGATTTCGTTGTTCACCGGTGTTTCTGTCGATACGTTGAGTCCGATTGCGCACATCAACAACCTGAATGCGCCGGTATTGATTATTTCCGGAACCCATGACCAGCATACGACCGTTCCGGAAATCGAGCGGTTGTTCGCGGCGGCGCGTGAACCCAAGGAATTGTGGATTGTGCCCGGCGCAGGGCATTTCAATATGCATGACTATGCCGGAAGAGCTTACGAACGGGAAGTGTCGGAATTTTTGTCACACTATCTCAGGGAGCGGTAGGGGCGTGGAATAAACGGATATTTTAATAATCCGAGTAATACCTGGGACGTCCTGAGATAAAATTCTGGACAATGTTTACTGCTGTGATAGGGGACACGAATGAACGGAAACAGCACCTCCCGCACACAACGGCGCGCAAACTTCGCTGTGCCCGGTATACGGCCGGACTGCCCTTATTTTCTTGTTTGCTTCTTCTGCTTCGTTCTGTCGGGGTGCGCATCAATGACGCATGTCGTACCCATTCAAATGGCGCGGGTCAGTCAGACAGAAGCTTATACCCAGACTTTCGACTTTCAGAGTCCTCCTGAAAACAATGCACAGCATCCGATAGATCAGATGCAATGGTTCAATCAGCGGATTGACGATGTTTTTTTACGGCTTCTGGGAGAAGCCAACTGGCAGCAGATCAAGGATCGCTATGGTCTGGGCGCATTGCGTGATGAATTGCTGCGCAAGGACATTTACGTGCGCGGTTTTTTCAATTTTTCGACGTACCTCGATCCTGTTTCTCCGGAATTTTTCATGACTGAAGGGATGGGGCGTTTTTTTCTGGTGCGCAGGAAAAATCACGCCATTCTGCTGTCAGGCGATTTCCATATCGCACCAGAACGTCATTCTACAGAAGATCTGGATCGCGGTTATGTTGTTCTCGACATTGCGCTGATACTGAGCCGCATACCTGAAGAAGTCACCTATCTGCATGAAACATCCCTGAAATATAAAATCTATTTCGACAACAGTCTCAAGAACAAGTCTGTTTACCGGCTTGATTACCAGCGTCAGCACGAGGTGCACTTGCCGTTATCCGGAGAGGAAGCGCTCAGCGGCAAAACGCGAATTGGCAGCATGCGGCTTGATGCAAAACCTGATCTGGCGGAGCGGTTCAAGCTACTGGACTATCGTGGCACGCAATTTATCCGCAGTGATTATGAGAAGATGCTGCGGCAGTCCAGGCAACGGCGGCTGGAAGAGTAATCAGCGATAAGGAGACTTGGAATGATTTGTCCACAATGTCAGCAGGATAATCCGGAAAGTAATACGTTCTGCGGAAAGTGCGGCGCTTTACTGCAGGGTGAGCGGCGCCGCAGCATCATGCCGGTTGCCGATGCAGCCGGTGAAATTCATCAGCTTGCCGAGACTACGCTGCAATCGGTCAAAAAAGAGGCGCATTTCATTGAAATCAGCACGCTGGATGAAATTCATGACAAGGCGATTAAATGGGCTAAGGTGCAGTTATTTTTCCTCGGTTCTGCAGTTTCGATACTGCTGGTGGCGTTGTTTATCTGGGGTTATAAACAGTTCAGTGATTTTGAGCGGCTGATTCTTGACAGCCAGAATGAAATCACGGCTTTAAGCGGGCAATTGAGCGAGAACGCCGCAAAGGTAAGCCTGGATTCGACGAGAGTGAGCGAGCAGGCGGATACATTCGGGCAGACCATTCAACAGGAATTTGAACGTCTCAAGCAGCTCAGTCAGAAAATCAATGAAATTGATAACACCATACACACTGAAATTCAGAAACTGAGATCAGAATTGCTTGCATCCATTCATGAAGCCAGAAATCTTCAGGAACAGGCTAAATCCGACCGGCATGCGATTGAAAAAATCCAGAATTCATTTTATGAAATTTTTTTCCAGATTGATGGCGATCACCCATTGGATGATGCCCGTCAGGCTGCCATTTTTGCGCTGCTGACGGAAAGCGGTTTTCTGATCAAGGATCGCAATGTCGTGTCGCATGTCAGCGTCGATCGGACGGAAGTCATTTACTATAACGCTGAAGCCAGAGAGAAGGCGCAGTTACTCACGAATCTGCTGCGAAAAAACTTCCCCGGTATGACCGTGCGCCACCTGGATCATAAGGACAGGGACGCCAGAGAGATTCTGGTCAAATTGCGTAATTAATTCTTCAGGAAACCGGATGACCGGCGTGCTAGGAGTCTGCCGGACTTAAGCAATCGTAGTGAACCGGGTGGGAGGGCAAGCGCGGATTCTCTCAATTTTGAGGCGAATAGCAAGGCTATGTAGCGAAAAATTGAGGAAATATGAGCCGTTATCCCATTGGCGCAGTAGATTAGTCTTATGTCCGACAGATGCCTAGGCCTTGGCCAGCATCCATAGGCCAATTCCGATGAAACCGGCGCCGGCAATAGTGTGCAGGTATCTTTCATTGATATATTGCGACATGGCGCTGCCTGCAAGTACGCCGATCCCCGCTGCGGCGACCAGCGCCAGTGAAGCACCGGTGAATACGGTCAGCTTGCTGACTTCCTTGTCGGCAGCGAACAGCAGGGTGGCTAACTGGGTTTTGTCGCCCAGTTCAGCGAGAAAAACAGTAATAAAGACGGTGAATAGTACTTTGTATTCCATTGCCTGGCCTCACTGGTCTAGGTAAAACGCATTAAGGGCATCTCTAAAAATCCAGATTTTGTCACAACACTTTATTGCTTACGCCGCGTTTTGCGCATTTTCTGTTTGAAACTTTGAATTTTTAGAGACGCCCTTAAAAAAATGCGGGCAGATCAGCCGGTATCAGGCCGCCATGCCGTTATGCCGTAACAATGCATCCATTTGCGGTGTCCGTCCGCGAAATGCAACAAATGACTCCAGCGCGGGCCGGCTGCCGCCCATGGCAAGGATCTCCTGTCTGAAACGCGCGCCGATATCGGCGTTGAGCACGCCTTCAACGCTGCTTGCGGCGCGTTCTTCAAACATGCCGTAGGCATCCGCGGATAATACTTCGGCCCATTTGTAGCTGTAGTAGCCTGCTGCATAGCCGCCGCCGAAAATATGTGCAAAATTATTGGGAAAACGATGGTAGGCGGGCGGGAAAATGACTGCGGTTTCGCTGCGCACTTCATCGAGCAATTGCAGAACCGTTTTGCCGCCATGCGGATTGAAATCGGAATGCAATCGCATATCGAAGAGCGCAAATTCGATCTGACGCACCATCTGCATACCGCTCTGGAAATTCCTGGCCGCCAGCATCTTTTCGTACAGTGCTCTGGGCAATGGTGCGCCGGTTTCGACATGTCCGGTCATTCCGGTCAACACATCCCATTCCCAGCAGAAATTTTCCATGAACTGGCTTGGCAATTCAACGGCATCCCATTCTACGCCATTGATGCCGGATACGCTCAGATCGTCAACCTGAGTGAGCAGATGATGCAGGCCGTGACCAAATTCATGGAACAGCACGATGACTTCATTGTGCGTGAATAAAGCGGGTCTTGGCTTGCCACCGACGGCAACAGGCGCGGAAAAATTGCAGGTCAGGTAGGCTACCGGAATTTGCACCGCGGGTTTACCCTGTTTTTGCTCGACCAGGCGGCGTGAAATCGCGCTGTCCATCCAGGCGCCGCCGCGTTTCGATGCACGGGCGTAGAGATCGAGATAGAACTGGCCGATCAAAGCGCCGCTGGCGTCAAAAATGTCGTACAGCGTGACATCGGGGTGCCAGTACTGGATATTGCGCGCGGCGTCCGCTGGTGTGATGGTGATGCGGTACAGTTTTTCCACCAGTCTGAACATGCCCGGCAATACCTTGTTTTCCGGGAAATACTGCTTGACTTCCTGGTCCGAAAAAGCGTAGCGCGCCTGACGCAGTTTCTCGCTGGCGTAGGGAATGTCCCAGGCCTCGAGTTTCGGCAGGCTGAGCTGTTCGGCGGCAAACTGCTGCAGTTCCTGCAAGTCTCTTTCCGCATAGGGTTTGGCTTTGGCGGCAAGCTCGCGAAGAAAATCCAGTACCTGTTGCGGCGATTCGGCCATTTTGGTGGCCAGCGATACTTCCGCGTAATTGTTAAAGCCGAGTAATCGGGCTTCTTCCTCGCGCAATTCAAGGATTTTATTGATCAGCGGCATGTTATCCAGGCTTTTGGCCTCGCCTTGACCGGTTTCCGGATGGACCGCGTCGAATTCGCTCGCGCGGGTATTGTAGGCGCGATACATTTTTTCGCGCAATTCGCGATTTTCCGCGTACTGCTGTACCGGCAGATAGGACGGCATGTGCAGTGTGAATTTCCAGCCTGTCTTGCCTTCCTGTTCCGCCAGTTGCCTGGCGGCATGCAGCGCATCTTCGGGAATGCCGGCAACGTCCTGTGGATTGTCGGTCAACAGTGAAAAGGCGTTAGTGGCGTCCAGCAGATTATCATTGAATTGCGATGACGTTTCAGACAGGGCTTCCTGTATTCTGAGAAAACGCTGTTTTTCTTCGTCCGGCAATTCCGCGCCGCCCAGTCTGAAATCCCTGAGTTCGTCTTCGATAATTTTTTTGCGCGCCGGGCTGAGCGTTGCGTATTCCTTGCTTGCGCGCACTTGTTTGAATTTTTCGAACAACTGCTGATCCTGTGACAATTCCGCATAGAACTGCGTGATCAACGGCAGGTTCTTATTGTACGCCGCGCGCAGTTCCGGTGAATTCATCACCGCGTTCAGGTGCGAAACCTGTCCCCAGGCGCGGGATAAGCGCTCGGTGGCATCGACGATCGGCTGCACGAAGGTGGACCAGGTTGGCGGTTGCGGATCATGCCGGATGTTATCGAGAATGGTTTTGTTTTCATTCAGCAGCGCCTCGATCGCGGGTGTGACATGTTCGGTTTTAATGTCCGAGAAACGCGGCAGGCCTGAAAAATCGAGTAATGGATTGGATAAGGTAGTCATGGTTGTGATGGTTAAATGATGATTATGAGACGGATGATTCATAGACGATATTGCCGTTAACCAGGGTATACCTGACTTTTCCGGGCAGTTCCATGCCCAGAAACGGGGTATTCTTGCCCTGGCTCAATAACGCCGACGGCGTTACTTTCCAGTAGTCTTCGGGATCAAAAATACAGATATCCGCAGCGGCGTCCGGCGCCAGATGCCCGGCATTGATGCCTAGAATCCCGGCCGGCTTGCATGTTATCGCGGCCAGTATTTCAACGAGCGGGCGTTTCATCTCGAGCCCCCATTTCAGCGTAAGCGGCAGCAGCAACTCCACGCCGGTTGCGCCGGTTTCCGATTGCCCGAACGGCAGCAGTTTGACGTCATCATCGACAGGCGCGTGGTCCGAGCAAATGGCGTCTATGGTGCCGTCAATCAGTCCGGCGCGCAGTGCATCGCGGTCGCTGAAGCTGCGTAACGGCGGAATCATATGACAATTGGAATCGAAATAACCGATATCCATATCCGACAGGTGAAGATGATTGATGGAGACATCGCATGTTATTTTCAATCCCTGCTGTCTGGCCGCGCGAACCATGGCCAGTCCTTCCGCGCTGGAAATCCGGCACAGGTGAACGCGCACCTGGGTTTCTTTCGCCAGCAGAACGATATTGGCGATGGCGATGGTTTCCGCGCAGACCGGGATTGCCGGTAATCCGAGCCGCGTCGCTACTTCACCATCGTGCGCCACGCCATCGTAGGCAAGATGGATATCCTGCGGACTCAGCCATACGCCGAAACCGAAAGTCGCGGCATACTGCATGGCCTGCATCAGTACACGCAGATTCCTGGGCAGCGCATTGGGTTGTCCGAAAACAATACAGCCCGCGTCGTGCAATTCAACCATCTCGGTCAAATGCTCGCCTTTGAGTCCCTGGGTCAGTGCGCCAATCGGATAGACATGCGCCTGGTTCAAGTTTCTGGCGCGATGCTTGAGCATTTCCACCAGTCCGGGTTCATCCAGCGGCGGATCGGTATCCGGCGGACACGCAAAGCGGGTCACGCCACCGGCAACCGCTGCGCTCATTTCGGATTCCAGTGTCGCCATGTATTCCAGTCCGGGTTCGCGCAGGCGTACCGACAGGTCAATCAGACCGGGGCAAACCACCAGATGGCTGGCGTCAATGACGCGGTCGGCGTGGAATCCGGCGGGTGGTGTGTCAAAAGATCGTATTCTGCCGTCGGCGATATAAATATCGCGGACAGCATCGACATGATTTCCAGAATCGATCAGGCGTCCGTTTTGAATATGAATCCGCATTGCGCTATCCGTTACAGGCTGTCGCCGGATTGGGAACCGGCCAGAATCGCCATGACTGCCATGCGCACCGCAATACCGTAAGTCACTTGCGGCAGAATTACGGACTGATGGCCGTCAGCGACTTCCGAGTCGATTTCCACACCGCGGTTCATCGGTCCGGGGTGCATGACGATTGCATCCGGCCGGGCCAGCGCCAGTTTTTCCGGCGTGAGGCCGTAATACTTGAAATACTCTTCCGAGCTCGGCAGATACGCACCCTGCATGCGTTCTTTCTGCAAGCGTAGCATCATCAGGACATCCACATCCCGCAGTCCGCTGCGCATATCGTGATACACATGTACGCCAAGACGTTCCACTTGGCGCGGCAGCAGGGTTTTGGGCGCGATGACGCGGACTTCGGGTACGCCCAGTGTGGTCAATGCGTGAATCTGTGAGCGCGCGACGCGTGAATGCAGGATATCACCGACAATCGCGACGCGCAGATTGTGGAATTCCTTTTTGTAGCGGCGAATCGTGAACATATCGAGCAAAGCCTGCGTCGGGTGCGCATGACGGCCGTCCCCGGCATTGATGACATGGATGCCGGACTGCACATGCCTGGCGATCAGATGCGCAGCGCCGCTTTGCGAATGCCGCACGACAAACATGTCGGCGTGCATCGCCGCGAGATTGTCCACTGTGTCGAGCAATGTCTCGCCTTTCGATTGCGCGGATACCGCGATATTCAGATTGATCACATCGGCGGACAGGCGCTTGGCTGCGATCTCAAATGTTGTGCGTGTGCGTGTGCTCGGCTCGAAAAACAGATTGAAAATGGATTTGCCGCGCAATAAAGGCACTTTTTTTACCTCGCGTTCGGTAACGCCCATGAACGTTTCCGCGGTATCCAGTATTTGCAGCAGAATTGCGGCGGGCAGTCCTTCCGTGGTCAACAGGTGCTGTAAAGCACGGTTGGCATCCAGCTGTGGATTACGGTTGATCATGCCGGCGCGTCCTGCCTATCTTTCATGCTCAGATAAAACCTGCCCTGGTCATCACGGTTGAATACCAGAGTCTTTCCTTCCGGCAGTTCCAGCGTTATTCCGGTATATTGCGCGCAAATCGGCAGTTCCCGTCCGCCGCGATCGACCAGAATGGCGAGACTGATCGAAGCGGGCCTGCCGTAATCATACAGTTCGTTAATTGCGGCCCGGATGGTGCGTCCGCTCTGCAGTACGTCATCGACCAGCAGAATATGCGCGCCATCGACCGGGAAAGGAATGCTGGACGATTTTTTCAGCGCATGCAGGCCGATGCGGTCGAAATCGTCACGGTGGAATGAGACGCTGAGCATGCCCAGTTGCTCCGCCAGACCTTGTGATTCCAGCGGCTGTGGCGTGCTCAGATCCTGAAACAGCCGTTCGGCCAGCCATGCGCCGCCGGTATGAATGCCGACCAGCGCAAAGCGCTTGTCACTGTCCGCACGGATTTTTTTGACCAGTTCAGTGTAAAGTGTTTCGGCGTCAGGCAGTGAATGGACGGGCATGGTGTTCATCGAAAAAGGACTGAAGAATATGCTGTGCTGCAATCTGATCCAGAAACGGCTTCTGTTTCCTGCCCGATATGCCTGCCTGATGCAGCGCGGCGCTGGCCGTTCTGGATGTATAACGTTCGTCTACAAGCACTGCCTGAATGTTAAAACGGCCTGTCAGACGCCGCGCAAAACGCCGGCACAGGTGCGTCATTTCATGCGTTACGCCATCGCTATGGCACGGCAGTCCGACGATCAGCAGAACGGGCTGCCATTCCTTAATCAGCGCATGAATGGCGGCGAAGCGTTGATCGTTTTTTTCGCCGTGAATGGTTGTCAGCGGATGCGCGAGTTTCAAGGCGGTGTTGCCGACAGCGACGCCAATGCGTTTCCTGCCAAAATCAAACGCCAGCACAGCACCATCAGCATCAAGGCGGTTGATTTGCTGTATTGAAACGGATGGGCTGGTGAAGTGGTGCAACGGATTTGTCATGCCGGGTGCAATGGAATTGAGAACTGCATATCAGGCATGGCCCACATCATTGGACAGCCGGGTGTAATCGACGCCGAGCAGCGCCATTGCCGCTGCGAGCCGCGCTTCCGCGGGCAGATTGAAAATAACATCCAGTGAAGCGGGCACCGATAACCACGCATTTTGCGCCATTTCATGCTCAATCTGACCGGCTGCCCAGCCGGAGTAACCGAGTGCAACCAGCGTATGTTCGGGACCTTCCGCATTGGCGATGGCATTCAGAATGTCCAGTGAGGTGGTCAGGCCGAGCTTCCGGTTGACTGTCAACGTGGATTGCCAGCGGCCAACCGGCTGATGCAGCACAAAACCGCAATCGACCTGCACCGGTCCGCCAAACAGCACCATCACGTCATGATTGAGCCGGTCTTTCGCTTTTATGCCCAGTTGCTTGAACAAACCGTTTAGCGGCAGATTCATCGGCCGGTTAATCACCAGTCCCAACGCGCCTTGATCATTGTGCTCGCAGATATAGGTCACCGTTTTGGAGAAAAAGGAATCTTCCATAGCTGGCATGGCTATTAGAAAATGATCCGTCAGGTTGATGTTTTCCATGGCAGCACCGGTTGTTTATGAGAACATGGCAGCATTCCGCATAAGATCACATTTATCTGCAATCAAATCCAGTATGCTGTTTGTGTCATGACTCTGGAACTCAGTTTCATGGCAAACTTGACCGGCAGTGGCAGTTCGCCACCGCCGTGGGAAACCGCCATGGTTGCATGACTGGCTTCGTCAATCTGCATCTGCGAAACGATGGCGCGGCTTTTTTCATCATTTTGAGGCAAACGTAGCAGATGGCTGCCCAGATGTTCGCCGACCTGTTTTTCGGTTTCGGCCAGAAAACCCAGATTCCATTTGTCGCCCAGTAATCCGGCAAGCATGCCGATGGCAAAGGAACCGCCGTACCATAAGGGGTTCAGCAGGCTCTTGCGGCCGCCGAGTTCTGCAATGCGGCGCTCCGTCCATGCAAGATGTTCCGTTTCCTCGCGCGCGGCTTTGGTCAATGCCTGTTGCACCATCTCATTGCGCGCGGTCAGGCTTTGTCCCTGGTAAAGTGCCTGCGCGCACACTTCGCCGACATGATTGATGCGCATCAAGGCGGCGGAAAGGTCTTTTTCGGATACCGTCAATTCGGGTTCCGGCAAATCCCTGCCCGGCACAGGCCGCGCCGTCTGCGCCGGGGTTAACAGCGTGCGTAACGCACTGTCAAAGCCGATAATTAATTTGTCCAGTGTAACCATAATCTTTTCAGCACTTAAAAAATGAATTTTCAATGCAGCAATAACAACAATATAACAGATATAAGCTTCATTGCATGCCCATCTGCCGCGCCAGCAGCGTCACCGGATGCAAAACCTCGATATCGGAGCCGGTTGCGCGCAGCCTGCCTGCGATATGCATGGAACATCCGACATTGGAAGTCACCAGCAGTTGCGCGCCACTCTGATTCAGTGCTTTTATTTTACCATCGAGTAATCTGTCTGCCAGTGCCGGCTGCCGAATAAAATAAGTACCCGCGGCACCGCAGCACTGATCATTATCCGCTAATGACACCACTTGCGCGTCCGGAATATGTTTCAGCAGCCGATACGGATAAACCGCATCATGCAGAACATGCCGCAGGCTGCATGGGTCATGCACGGCGATTGTTTTTGCCAGCGGTCTGATGATTATTGTATCCCAATCCGCCGCGCCTATCAGAAATTTGCTGATATCGCTGGCCACAGCGCCGCCTGTATCGGATTCCGCCAGCTGCGCGCCACACCCCGAGGCCGTGGTAATGATTGTCTGCACGCCTGATCCGGAGAATGCCTCGCGGTTTTGCCGCATCAGCCGCGCTGCTTTTTCCGGCTCGCCGGCGTGCTGATACAAAGCGCCGCAGCAGGTCTGTCCGGCGGGTAGGCACACGCTGTAGCCGATGCGATTCAGTACAAAAATCGCGGCGTTGAGTGTTTCGGCATCGGTGATGCGCGCGATGCAGCCGAGAAACAGGCCGACTGTGCCTTTTTCCTCGCCTGCAGCCGGATAGAAGGATTGCCAGACCGGTGCGATAAAGCGCTTTTTCTTTGTCGCCATGCGGGGGAACACGACCGGCGGCAGTTGCATCAGGATTTTGTCGACCAGACTCCGGTTCCAGAAATTGACTTTCCTGAGCAGACTTATTGCGCCGGTTTTCTGAAGCAGATATAACCAGCCGCGCAATCGTTCCAGCCGCGCAGGCTGTGTTACCCAGGCCGACAGCATCGCCGGAAGCGGCCGGGATTGAAATTCACCCGTTTGCCGGGCCTGCTGTCGTGGCGCTGCGGATATCCGGATGATTTTGCGCGCTTCATCCGCCAGATAGCCATATGCGACATGATTCGGGCAGACCGATTCGCAGGCTCTGCAAGTCAGGCAACGATCCAGGTGCTGCACAAATTTTTCATTCAGCGGGATACGGTTTGTGGCCACGCCATGGATCAAGGCAATCCTTCCGCGGGGAGAATCCGCTTCCGACTGCAACAGCCGGTAAGTCGGGCAATGCGGCAGACAAAGGCCGCACGCGACACACCGATTGCTTTCTTCGATGAGCCGTTTGTGGAAATCATCCGCTGATGAGCGGTTACTGTCCGGGTATTCCGCCATTCAGACACCCTGCGGAATGGTAGTTTTGCGCATATACATCTATAGCATGACCTGTCGGGTAATTATTCATAGGATGAGGCAACCGGGCAGATGGGCTGGTTCCTGAGCCGTGCTGCGAAAAATCGCGTTAACAGCCTGTCAAAACCCGGCAATTTATTGGATGCACGCTATTATATCGCGCCTGTGCGGTAAAGCAGTGCGATGTGTAGTTGGGGCGAGTATTGCGGATGCCGGTATTTATTCTTCGCGCGGCCATGTTTGCGGTTGGAGTGTCGAAAAATCTTACAGTTTGATGATGGCACGTTCGATGCAATCATTTTCCGTTCCATTCAGATCACCGGTTTCACGCAGGACGGATGCCCGCAGGGTGATCCACCAATCAGGATGACCCATCATGCTATGTGGCTATCCCGCGTATTCGTAAGTCGATAGACATCGTTTCGGTGAATGTGACCGGATTGATTAACCTGTGATCGATCTGCACGCGCGGCTGTGTCATAGCGGTGTCGATATTTTTTACACGGCAGCTTGAGTATGCGGATTGTTTTTACTCTTCCAGGAGTTCTATTTGTTATAAATCAATAAGATAAAAAACTTGGCATGGAGATTGCTTATAAAAGAATAGGAGTTCTGCGAATAACGCGCTCTGGAAGTTAAAAAAGTAAAAATTAAAAAAGCGAAAGTTAAAAAATTATTTAGTTTTTACTGGCGCAGTAAACAGAAAATCCGGGTACAGGGCTCGTTTGGTGGGAATTTTGTAAAAGAAGCACATATTTTTGGAGAAATTAAAATGAAAACACAATCTTATTTAGTAAAGACAGCAGTTGCCGGTGTTCTGGGTCTGTCCATGGCTGGCGCAGCAAATGCGACGGTAGTTTTTGGTGATGGTGGCGCCGCGTTGCAAGGCGTTCTGGATGGTATAACCGTTGGTCCGGTTGCAGGCTCCAGCAGCGTTAATGTTGTTACAGATCAGCTCAGCCCGGATCAGCTGTGGGCGATAACCGGCAGCGGCGGTTCTATTTCAACGATGATTATCGAGCTGGCGGGTTTTGCTGGCAGTAATTCATTCGGTGTTTATGATTCGACTAATCCGGCGAATTCCGTCGAAATTTTTTCCGGTCCGCAAGGCGCGGGATCTCAGGCGTCACTCGCTATTCTGGCGGATGGTTCGGTCATCGTGAATTTTGTTGATACCGGCGTTGATTTTGCCAGCGGCAATACATTTGGCTTTTATCTGAATGTCGCCGCGACAGGTCAAAGATGGTATTCCGAGACTGCGTTGAATACCGATGGATTGGATCACATGGCGGCGTATCAAGGTAATGATTCCGATGTTATTCAGATTCCACCTTTCTCTGCCGGTGTCTGGACTTCCAGTGAATATATCATGGCATGGGAAGATCTGGATGCCAGCGTTTCAGATCTTGACTATACCGACTTTGTTGTGATCGTTGAATCGGTCAAACCCATACCAGAGCCAGGCATTCTTGCACTGCTGGGACTTGGGCTGCTTGGCCTTGTCGGTGGCCGCCGTTTTGCAAAGGCTTAATTTAGAAATATAAGATTACAGCGTTTTAGATTTAAAAACCTCATGGGGGCTTTCCGGCCATGAGGTTTTTTTTCGTCTTTTTTCTTTGCCGTTTTGTTGAATCGCTGATTGCGCGAATAGCATAAAATATTCAGGTAGCCCGGAATGCCGGGCGCATTGCCACGCTTTCAGTCGTGGTGGAATGTGCTGATGTGCTGCGCAACTTTCTGATCGAGATCTTTTTTCCAGCTTGCGGGCATAATCTGCTCGACTTTTCTCAGCATGCTTTCAACCGTATGTTTTTCGTTGCTGTCTTTTGAAAGCTGCCGGGTAGCGGATAGCCACAGGTAGGCTTTGGCGAGATTCTCGGCGGTGGGCATTTGTGTCTGATCGGCTGCGGGCGCATTAAAGTACAACCGGGCGGTGGGAAAGTAGGCGGGCAGGTGGCCCCGGCTTGCTGCCATTTCATACCAGCTTAGCGCGGTTGCGGGATCGTTGAGGTCATCCTCATGAATTTTACCCAGGTAATAATAAGCGCCGGGTGATTCCTTTTCCGCTGCGTGGCTGAACCATTTCGCTGCCTGAAGCGGATCGCGTATCGATGCATCGCCATGCAGGTAGAGCTGTCCCAGTTGCAGCCGGGCGTTGACCGATCCAGCGGAAGCCGCCTGCTGGCACAGACTCAACGCCTTTTGCGGGTTTTCTGGCGCGCCCTTTCCCTGCATGATCAATTCCGCCATTGAACACAACGAGACGATATGTCCCAATTCAGCGGCCTTTTGAAACCAGTGAAGTGCTGTTACATAATCAACCGGTTGATGCAGACCATCCCGGTAGCACTCGCCCAGGAAATGAGTGGCTGCGGGCACGCCGTTTTCAGCGGCTTTTTCAAACCATTGGCAAGCCTGAACGTTGTCAATCGCCATTCCCCAGCCGTGCTGATGAAACAGACCCAGCGTGAATTGCGCCAACGGATTTTGCTGTGTCCGTGCATGCAAAAGAAATGCAGCGTAGGCTTTCTGATAATCACCTTCAGCTAACCACTGTTGCGCCTCGTTCAGCGGTGCCCGGGCATCCGGTTGCGGCTGTTCCGATCGCGCCGTCGAACCGAGCGGGATTCCCGTCAGCGCGGCGATGATTAAAATCATTGCGAGATTATTTTTCTGGAAGCGTGGCATTGCGGATTCGGGTTTCAATGAAAAAGGCTGCTGCCATTGCTGTCAGCAGCCTGGTGGAGTGGAATCAGATCACTTGGTGATTCAACAATCAGTTAATCGCGTGACGGGTAAATGCCTTCAGTCGCGATGATCCAGTTCATCGCAATAAAAGGCGCGCGGTTCTCATGACTTTGGCCGCCGCCAAATGGACTGATCGTTACGGCTGCCGGATTCATGCTGACATCCGGCGCGGCATTGGAATAAACATTCTGCCGGCTGAGCACTGCCCAGACGTTGTTACCAGGGTCTGCGCTGCCACCAGCGCCGCTTTGCGCGTGAACTGTTGCCGTAGGCGTGATGACAGGCAGCTGTGCTGAAGTCAGCGTAACTGATTCGGTGCCGCCCATCTCGCCGATTTGATAATTGGATAATCCTGGTCCGTGTCCTGCACCAATGACGGAACGTCCGCGGGTGTCCGGCAACGCAAATGTCGTCTTGCCATCACCGCCGTAGGTTGTGCCCAACAGGGAGAACAATGCGGTATTGCTGGAAATTGGCAACATCTGGCCGTTTGCCAGCGCCCATCCGCGCGGTGCAAAGTTACCGGCAAAAACGCACATGCCGCCAAGCATGGGCGAATCGCCGCTGCAGGCTTGAGCATTGCTGCTGGCCAGTATTCCGGAAAATAATGAGGCTGCAATTGTGACGGATAAAGCAGTGCGACGGATAGGATATCCCATAATAGCTCCTGTTCGAGTTGTTCACAAAATTGGTCCTGAGGTTTGTACCAAAAAAACAGGCGACTCAGCCTGCCGGTTATTTCGATACAACACTCAGCGCCGTATTCTGCGCTCAAATAAAATTCCGGGCAACCTGCTCGATAAAATACGACGCAGGAATGTTTTGTCTTTCGGCAGCATGCACACGCTTTAACCGGGATGTTGGACATGATGATTGCACCCGGGATATTGTGATCGAACTGTGCTGTAATATTTCTCGACATTACAGCCGGGAAGTAACGCTGCATTGAATATTAGCCGAGCAGGTTGCCGGGCGATTGGTTATGATAACCATCAATGGAACGGGTGCGGAAGCAGTATTGTTGGCAATATAGGGAGTAGTGCGCTATGACAGAATATATTCGATGGTTTGATCAATTGACCTTGCGTGATGTTAACGCGGTGGGGGGCAAAAATGCGTCGCTGGGTGAAATGATCAGACACCTTTCCCGGGCTGGTGTGAATGTGCCGGGCGGTTTTGCCACCACAACAAAAGCATATCGGGCGTTTCTCGATGAAAACAGGCTTACCGGTCCCATCAACCGGAAACTGGAGGCGCTTGATGTCGATGATATCAGCGCGCTGACGGCGGCGGGACAGACGATACGTAACTGGATTCTGGATGCCAAACTGCCTGATGCGCTGGTGCAGGAAATTTCCAGCGCCTACGAAAAACTTGCTGCGGGCAGCGGCCAGCAGGGTGCGATTTCATTTGCCGTGCGCTCTTCAGCGACTGCGGAAGATCTGGAGAACGCCTCGTTCGCCGGTCAGCAGGAGACGCTGCTGAATATTCATGGTCTCGAATCGTTGCTGGATGCCGTCAAAATTGTCTTCGCTTCCCTGTATAACGACCGTGCCATCGCATATCGCGTGCATCAGCATTTTCCGCATGACAAGGTCTATCTGTCCGCCGGTATCCAGAAAATGGTGCGCAGCGATCTGGGTGCAAGCGGCGTTATGTTCACGCTGGATACCGAGTCGGGCTTCCGGGATGCCGTGTTTATCACCGCGGCTTACGGACTGGGCGAGACTATCGTGCAGGGGACTGTCAATCCGGATGAGTTTTATGTCTACAAGCGCGGTCTTGAGAAGGGGTATCCAGCTATTCTTTCCCGGCGGCTTGGCGGCAAGGCGATCGAAATGATTTATGGTGACGCGACCAACGGTGAAAAGGCCCCCACGGTGACGCGCGAGGTTGACGGCGGCCGCCGCATGCGCTTCTGCCTGTCCGACGATCAGATTGAAGCGCTTGCGCGTCAGGCCGTGATTATCGAACAGCATTATGGACGTCCGATGGATATCGAATGGGCGCTGGACGGCGCTGATGGGCAGCTGTATATCGTGCAGGCGCGTCCGGAGACCGTCGAAAGCCGCAGCAGCGCGGTGCTGGAACGCTATAAGTTGAACAGCAAGGGGACGGTGCTGACAGAAGGCCGGGCAATCGGTCAGAAAATAGGCCAGGGAACGGCGCGGTTGATCAGGGGTATTGACCAGATGCACAAGATCCAGGCAGGCGATGTGCTCGTAACCGATATGACCGATCCGGACTGGGAACCCATCATGAAACGGGCGGCTGCCATTGTGACGAACCGGGGTGGGCGTACCTGCCACGCGGCGATTATTGCCCGGGAAATGGGTATTCCTGCGGTGGTGGGTTGCGGCGATGCGACAGAAAAAATCGCCGATGGCGCGCCAGTCACCGTTTCGTGCGCCGAAGGCGATAGCGGGTTTGTGTATGACGGTTTGCTGCCGTTTGAGCATACCACTGCCGCGACGGACAATCTGCCCGAGCTGCCGGTAAAAATCATGATGAACGTGGGTAATCCGTCATACGCCTTTTCATTTTCGCGCATGCCGAATCAGGGCGTCGGCCTGGCGAGGCTGGAATTCATCATCAGCAACATGATCGGCATTCACCCCAAGGCTCTGCTGGAATTCGACCGGTTGCCCGAAAGCCTGAAGAATCAGCTTGCCAGCCCTATCGCGGGTTACGGTAGTCCGGTCGATTTTTACGTCGACAAACTGACCGAAGGCATTGCAACGCTGGCCGCGGCTTTTTATCCCAACCCGGTGATCGTGCGCACGTCCGATTTCAAATCGAACGAATACGCCAATCTGCTTGGCGGCGATCGTTACGAACCGCATGAAGAAAATCCCATGATCGGCTTCCGGGGCGCGTCACGTTATCTTTCGCCGGATTTCCGCGACTGTTTCGAGCTGGAGTGCAAAGCGTTGTGTAAAGTGCGCGATGACATGGGGCTGACCAATGTCGAGATTATGATTCCATTTTGCCGCACGCTTGAAGAAGCGGAGCAGGTCACTGCTTTGCTCGCGTCACAAGGGCTTGAGCGCGGCAAGAACGGCCTGCGGCTGATCATGATGTGCGAAATTCCGTCCAACGCGGTGCTGGCGGAAGCGTTTTTACAGTATTTCGACGGTTTTTCGATCGGTTCGAATGACCTGACGCAATTGACACTGGGCATCGACCGCGATTCCGGGCTGGTTTCGCATTTGTTCGACGAGCGCAATCCGGCTGTCAAGCAACTGCTGAAGATGGCGATTGACGCCTGTCACAGGCAGAACAAATATATCGGCATATGCGGACAGGGGCCGTCGGATTATCCGGATTTCGCCGCCTGGCTGTTTGAGCAGCGCATCAGCAGCCTGTCGCTCAATCCCGATTCGGTGATACAGACGTGGCTCAATCTCGCCGATCTGGCCGGCATTCAGCATTCCGCATGAGCGAACAAAAGCGCACGGTCTTCTATCTGTCCGACAGGACCGGCATTACCGCTGAAACGCTGGGCCACAGTTTATTGACGCAGTTTGATAACATCGCCTGGGAAACGGTCAATGCGCCGTTTCTCGATAGCGTAGAAAAAGCCGGTGCTGTCAGGGAACAGATCGATCAGGCGGCTGAACGCGATGGTTTCAGGCCGCTGGTTTTCAGTACATTGCTCAGGCCGGAAATTCTGGAGGTCATTAAGCAGGCCGATTGCCGGATTTTTGATTTTTTTGAAACGTTTATCCGTTCCATCGAGGAAGAATTGCACCAGCCTTTTGTCCGCATGGCGGGCCGCTCACACGGCCTGCAGCATCATTTATCGTATTTCAAGCGCATTGCGGCGATTAATTATGTGTTGGCGCATGATGACGGCGTTAATCCGCGCAACTTCGATGCTGCTGAAATCATTCTGACCGGTGTATCGCGCTCCGGCAAAACGCCCACCTGCCTTTATCTTGGATTGCAGTACGGTATCGCGGCGGCGAATTATCCATTGACGCCGGATGACATGCGCGCAAATCAGGCCGCAACATTGCCCGAAGTGCTGAAGCCGGTTAGAGCAAAACTGTTTGGCCTGACGCTGAGCGCGGCGCAGCTCCATTTTATCCGCAGCGAGCGCCGTCCCGGCAGCCAATATGCTTCGCTGGCGCAATGCGCGCAAGAAATCGAATGGCAGGAGTCGCTGTTTCAACGATACCATATCCCGTTTCTCGATACGACGCGCATTTCCATCGAGGAAATCAGCGCGATCATCCTGAATCGCAGCGGCTTGAAGCGGCGGCTGTATGGATAGCCGTACAACAGACAAAGGATCACAGGATGACGCTTAGAATGTTCGCGATCAGCGCCGCGCTTGGCGCAACACTGCTGTTGACCACCGGTTGCGCAACCTACAGAACCATTTCCGCTGTAAAGTATGGCGATTCGAGCCCTAGAATTTATAGCGGTACTTCGCTTAACCTTTATGCGATCTCGAATAACCATTCCGCATTGAGCAGGCTGGGCGTGGAACCTCCGGCGTGTCCGATACTCGACCTGCCCGCGAGCTTCGCGCTGGATACGTTCATTCTGCCGATCACCGTATCATCGGTGATAACCGAGCGACTGAGGCTTTAAGCTGGTCGTGGCTGGAGAAGATTCTGCTTCAGGAAGCGATTTTTAAAAAGCGCAATCACGCATGTCGGTAGAAAGGTATGCTGTATTGAATTCGAATGATTATCTGTGTGGGAGACCTGTCCAAGGCACTCAGGTGCTGGAATTCCATCGACTAAAGATTCGCGCATGACCATTAAGCAGCAAATGGTTAAGGATTTTCAAGGTGCTGGTTAATGATCCGGATAGGCAATGAGAATTGATTGGTGGCAGCTATGCATGTTGATACCGGTATCTGAGGGAAAGTGCTATTGCCCGACTAAAGCAGTATCGGGCAGTAGCTGTCAACGACAAATTAAAGAAAAATTTTGAGGGTATGTCAGCCGCGGCGTGTGGATAGCTGTGGCTGCCTATGCGAAGTGCCAACAGACCCTAACTGTTGTTGATTTTTTCCTGTGCTTTGGTAAATGCATCGAAAAATGTGATTTTGATACGTGTATCGCGCGCACCCACAAACAATCCGGATAAGACCAAGAATCCTGCGCATGTGATCCAGTGCAAGCTGTTGTGGTCCTGTTTCACAAAATTCTCTTTGCTGAACGCGGTGCCGCAATCGCGTTTCAAATCACGCAGGGCGTGAATTAATTCCTCGTGACTGCGGCCGAAATGCTTTGCAATAGTTTGTGTGTCAGTCACCGCCTTATTATGTGTAGTGTTCACTATTTTTTCCATGATTATCTCCATTTGTATCCGATATTAAAATCAAACCAGAAGCTACCAGACCAGCGAAACATGCCGTAGTGCATACACACTGGCAGCTACTCCGGCTGTCAACCCGAAAGATGTCGCTTGCCATCGCTTCTATCGCTGTGTCTTTCTTCAGCTGTTCAATTTCGCATAACTTTATCCGGGATTCATCATTGTAAAAATTGTCCTTTGGTCATATTTTTGAAGATGTACCCGTTTGCACAGGATGGACAAATTGCCCGGCCGGCTGAGTATATGGTTTAGTCCATTGTTACAAATAACGAAAGAAAATCATTGGCACGGTGCCGAAAAAAACGATTAATGATATTCTGCGCGCCGTCCGCCGCATATTCTGATTCAACGAGAACAGATATTCCGGTTATATATAGATGAGCGGCGCATTTCTTTCCACAAACTTATTTAGAATAGACGCTCAGCATGCCGGAATCGTTGTTCAGCATCAGCTGAATTTTCAATACACTGTTTTTAAATAAACCTGCAATGCTGCTCATGTCGATGGGGTCAGACATTTGGTTTTTTGATGTTGATCGTTGACCTGTGACGATCCTGCTGAAATTACTCGCACCAAAAATCCATCCGATTGCACGAAGCGAATTGATCTGCGTGGATTGGTATCAGTTAAAATATGTTGCAAATGATAACAATTATCATTTATAATGCTAACCATACTGCTCGTATGCTCTCATTAAGCCCTTATCTGAGCTGTATGACCGCACCAGTCAGCGCAGCAGCATGCGTAGCCGGATGATTGGAATAGTTAGTTTAAATCTTTGACGAACTGCCCAGCACATCGCTGTTTTCACCCTTTCTCCTTTGTGGCGTTCATGGTGTGCTGGTTTTTTTTTACCTCACTGATGTATATCCCGACGTTAACGATTCCGGGCTGAATAGCAACCGCTTGTTAATTAAACGCGGACCACTCGACTATCCCGGTGTACGCCGTCAGTAAAATAACACAGCCGAATACAATCCGGTACCACGCGAAAACCGTGAAATCATGATTGCTGATAAAGCGGATCAGGCCGCGCACGGCGATAAGCGCGCTGAAGAAGGCGGCGACGAAGCCGGTGGCGAACATGCCGATATCATCGAATTCCAGGATGGCGCGGTTTTTGTAGACATCGTAAAACGTTGCGGCGAACATGACCGGAATGGCGAGGAAGAAGGAAAACTCGGCGGCAGCTTTGCGCGACAGACCGAACAGCAGGCCGCCGATGATGGTCGCACCGGAGCGGGAAGTGCCTGGAATCAGCGCCAGGCATTGCGCACAGCCGACTTTCAGCGCATGTTTCCAGTCCATGTTATCGATCTGCTCGACTTCAATCCGATGATCGCGCCGCTCCGCCCACAGAATCACAACGCCGCCGATCACCAGCGCTGTGGCTACGGATAACGGATTAAACAGATACTGCTTGATGACATCGATAAACAGCAGGCCCAGTAGGGCTGCGGGCATGAACGCGATGAACAGATTCAGCACAAAGTGTTGCGCGGACCGGTCAGAACCGATGCCCATCATAACATCGGTGATTTTTTGACGGTATTCCCAGCAGACCGCCAGAATCGCACCCAGCTGGATTGCGATCATGAACACCTTTTCCCGGTCGCTGTTGAAATCGAGCAGATCGCCAACCAGAATCAGGTGACCGGTTGAGGAGACGGGCAGAAATTCGGTCAGCCCCTCGACGATGCCGAGGATCAGTGCTTTGAATAGCAGAGTGAGATCCATTTCGATGATTATTATTGTTTCAGTTAATGGAGTAAAGCGCCGGTCACGTTATAATTTGCTGTAAATCTCCGCACCTTTCTCTTTGAATTCAGCCGACTTCTGCGCCATGCCCTGTTTAAGCGCTTCGTTTTCGGCAATTCCCTGACTGGCGGCGTAATCGCGCACATCCTGAGTGATTTTCATCGAGCAGAAATGCGGTCCACACATTGAACAGAAGTGCGCGATTTTGGCGCCTTCCTGCGGCAGGGTTTCGTCGTGGAACTGCTGCGCTTTGTCGGGATCGAGACTCAGATTGAACTGATCCTCCCAGCGGAATTCGAAACGCGCTTTGGACAAGGCATTGTCGCGAATCTGCGCGCCGGGATGGCCTTTGGCAAGATCGGCGGCATGCGCGGCGATTTTGTAGGTGATGATACCATCCTTGACATCGTCCTTGTCCGGCAAGCCGAGATGTTCTTTCGGCGTGACGTAGCACAGCATCGCGGTGCCATACCAGCCGATCATCGCCGCGCCGATGGCGGAGGTGATATGGTCGTAGCCGGGCGCAATGTCGGTTGTCAGTGGCCCTAGCGTATAAAAAGGCGCTTCATCGCAGTGCTTGAGCTGCAAGTCCATGTTTTCCTTGATCAAATGCATCGGCACATGACCGGGGCCTTCAATCATGGTCTGCACATCGTGCTTCCAGGCGATTTTGGTCAATTCGCCGAGTGTTTTCAGTTCGGCGAACTGCGCTTCGTCGTTGGCGTCATAGATCGAGCCGGGGCGCAGGCCGTCGCCGAGCGAAAAGCTGACGTCATAGGCTTTCATGATTTCGCAGATTTCTTCGAAGTACGTATACAGAAAGCTCTCCTGATGATGCGCCAGACACCATTTCGCCATGATCGAGCCGCCGCGCGAGACGATACCGGTCATGCGTTTTGCGGTCATCGGCACATACGCGAGGCGCACGCCGGCATGGATGGTGAAATAGTCAACACCCTGTTCCGCCTGCTCAATCAGCGTGTCACGGAAAATTTCCCAAGTCAGTTCTTCCGCCTTGCCGTCGACTTTTTCCAGCGCCTGATAAATCGGCACCGTGCCGATGGGCACCGGACTGTTGCGGATAATCCATTCGCGCGTTTCGTGAATGTTTTTACCCGTGGATAAATCCATCACCGTGTCGCCGCCCCAGCGGATCGCCCAGGTCATTTTCTCGACTTCTTCCTGTATGCTCGAGCCGAGTGCGGAATTGCCGATATTGGCGTTGATTTTCACGAGAAAATTACGCCCGATAATCATTGGTTCCGACTCCGGATGGTTGATATTCGCCGGGATGATCGCGCGGCCGCGCGCCACTTCGTCGCGGACAAATTCCGGCGTGATTTTGCCCGGAAGGACCGCGCCAAAGTGCTGACCGGCATGTTGCCGCGTCAGAAGATCATGGCTTTCGCTATCGAACATTTCATAACGCTGATTTTCGCGAATGGCGATGAATTCCATTTCGGGGGTAATAATGCCCTGACGGGCGTAGTGCATTTGTGTTACATTTCTACCCGCCACGGCGCGGCGCGGCTGGCGCTGTAAATTGAACCGCATGTCGGCCAGCTTGGGATCCTGCAATCGCGCGCGGCCATAGGCAGAGCTTAACCCCTGCATCAGTTCGGTGTCGCCCCGCGATTTGACCCATTGTTCGCGCAATGGCGGCAGGCCGGAGCGGATATCGATGTGCGCAGCTGGGTCGGTGTAAGGGCCGGAGGTATCATAAACCCAGATCGGCGGATTTTTTTCCGCTCCGTTGCCAGTTATGGTGTCGGTCTGTCTGATTTCGCGCATGGGCACCTGAATATCGGGCCGTGAACCCTGCACATAGACTTTGCGCGAATTCGGCAGCGGCTTTACGGCGGCTTCGTCGACAGTGGCCGTGGCGCTGGAAAAATTTTTTTGATTTAAAACTGTAATGCTCATGTAGATGCTCCTTAATAGAATGCCATAAAGAGCAGGAGGACGGGCTCCAGCTTCCCTACGGCGGCATTATCCGCGTCAGGTGATAAGGGACTTTCTCACCAAAATTCCGCAAATTCAGGAAATGGACCCCTAGCTGATGCTGTGAAGCTAATGGAAATATGAAATAATTGCAAGTATATTACTTTTTTGACAAGAAAGCCTATGAACATTGAAACGAATCCTGAACAGGGGCTTGAAAAAGCCCGCTACAAGATGGTTGTCCAGCAAATCCGTCCGTGGTATGTGATTGATGACGAGGTGCTTGATCTGCTGTATGAAGTCCGCCGCGAGGAATTTGTTCCGCAGGTCTATCGCCAGGCCGCCTTTGTTGACATGAAGATACCGCTGGGGCAGGGACAGGTGATGCTCGAGCCAAAAATGGAAGCGCGCATAGTGCAGGAACTGCGCATCAAGAAAACGGATAAGATCCTTGAAGTCGGCACCGGTTGCGGCTATATGACTGCGCTGCTGGCAAAACTCGGCGCGCATGTCTACAGCGTCGAAATCGTACCTGAATTTAAGAAAATGGCTGAAGCCAATCTGAAAGCGCACAACATCGAGAACGTCACGCTCGAACAGGGCGATGCCGCGCGCGGCTGGTCCGCGCATGCGCCTTATGATGTGATCGTCATCACGGCCTCGACGCCGGTACTGCCCGACAGTTTCAGAAGCGACCTGAATGTCGGCGGGCGCTTGTTTGTTATTGTAGGTGAAGATCCCGTGATGGAGGCTGAATTGATTACCTGCGTCGCGCCAGGCGAATTTACGGTAAAAAAAATATTCGAAACCAGCATACCTGCGTTGATCAACGCCGAGCAGGCGGAAAGATTCGTGTTCTGAATCTGAATATATAAATCATTTCTTAATCAGATTAACCACACAATGTCAGTTTCATCCAGAGCGCCATACCAGCGATGATGATTAGAATCACGCACAACGCATTTTTATGGCTCTTTTTTTTGGCGGGAATAGTTTGCAGCACCGTATCGGATGCTTCAAATCTGATGGATATCTATCATGAAGCCCTGGAAAAGGATGCGCAATATCAGTCTGCACGGGCAGCCTATCAGGCTGCGCAGGAAAAAATAGCGCAGGGCAGGGCTGGATTTCTGCCTAACATTAACCTGTCATTTACCCGTCAGGTACAGGAAGTCGATACTACATTGGGGCCGGCTGTAACGATTCAAAACCGCGGTGTTGTTCTTTCCGCGACCCAGCCTATCGTACGTTTTGAAAACTTCATTATCTACGCGCAGGCTAAAACGCAAGTATCTCAGGCCGAGTCGCAGTTTGTTATTGCTGCGCAGGATTTGATCCTGCGCGTCGCTCAGGCGTATTTCAGCGTGCTCGATGCACAGGTCGATGTCGAAGTCGCGGAGGCGCAGAAGGAAGCTATACGCAAACAACTGGAGCAGGCTAAACGCAATTTCGAGGTCGGCATCGCAACGATTGTTGATACCAACGAAGCGCAGGCGCGTTATGATCTGACCCTGTCACAGGAAATCGCCGCGCAGAACGCGCTGGAAATCAGTAAACGCACGTTGCAGGGCATCATCAACCGTTTTCCCGGACAGCTTGCCCGCACCCATGAAGTGACTTCCGACCTGCCCAGTCTGCGTTACGGCAGCATGGACGAGTGGGTGAACGTCGCTGAATTGCAAAACTTCGCGTTAAAGGTTCAACAGGCAGCTTACGAACTGGCGGCCCAGGAAGTCAAAAAAGTGTGGACGCAACATTATCCGACAGTTGATCTGGTTGCCCAATACAGTGATCAGACCGGTGTGGGCGGAGCGATTACGGGGCGTGGTATTGATCTGACTTCCAAATCAATCGGCGTGCAACTGAATCTGCCGATATTCCAGGGCGGGAGTACGCAGTCGCGCGTCCGCGAAGCGGTCGCCAATCAGGAGAAAGCACGGTATGATCTGGAGGATACCCGCCGTAATACGGTATTGCAGGTGCGACAGAACTACCTTAATGTCACCAACGGTATTGCCCAGGTAAAAGCGCTGACGCAGGCGCTGGTTTCCAGTAAGACGCAACTGGATTCGACCATACTGGGGCAAGAGGTGGGTGTTCGCACGGAAGTCGATGTGCTGAATGCGCAGCAGCAATTTTATTCGGCGCGGCGTGATCTGGCCAAAGCCTATCACGGTTATCTGATGTCGAGACTGCGGCTGAGTGCGGAAGCTGGTGAACTTGATGAAGAAGTATTACAGCAGATTAACGCCATGTTGCGGGGATGACCGGATCAGAAATATCTTCAGGATATCTCCGAAAACTCAGATTTTGTCACAATTTTTTTATTTACAGATTACCGGTCATCTTCTTCATGGAATGATAGAATGGCGTTGAAGCTGGCCAGGCAGTCGCTGCCTGTTGCGTCCCGGCGCAGCAGGGAGAGGAAAGTCCGGACTCCACAGAGCGGGATGTCGGCTAACGGCCGAACGCCGTGAGGCGAGGAACAGGGCCACAGAGACGAGCGTATTAAGTTACGGTGAAACGCGGTAACCTCCATCCGGAGCAAGGCCAAATAGGCAGGCGATGATGCGGCTCGCGGAGCCTGCGGGTAGGTTGCTTGAATGTACGGGTAACTGTGCATCTAGATGAATGACTGTCCATGACAGAATCCGGCTTACCGGCCAGCTTCCTTTGTGTTCTGCCTGATTATTCACACTATCGGCTCATGCCGTTCCAGAAAAAACTAATAAAACTAATGTGAGCTGCGACAATTTGTCGCAGCTCAAGCGAATATGCACACCAGGATAACTTCCCGAATCAAATGAATATAATCCTGGCAGAAAATTTTTCTGCCACAGTGAATCCGCTAAGTGAGAGAACAAGGTTTTTTATACTGACAAAGCGACAAAGAATATTCCCGGTCACGGATTAAAGTTTCGCGTCTTCAGGTCGATGGAACAGTTCCATCATCCAACAACAAGCATCAGTATTATGAAAATAACAGTGAACTATCAGTCCGGGCATCGACAAACCTTTATTGTTCCAAAGAATATGCTGGCCCTGGATTTTCGTAAGTGGGCCGAAGAAATTGGCGGAAAGATCGATAATATAGAATTTTCATTATCCAAAAACCAGGTCGGTTTTTATGATTCAGAAATCAAGGAATCCATCCTCTATCCGGAGTAAATCCCCTTGCTCAATATAGAAAAGCTCAGGATAACAATAACTCTGCGTTATCCTGAATAATTACTGTTAAAACGGAATATCATCTTCCATGTCATCAAATCCGGTATTGTTTCTACCCGGCGACGATTGTGCCGGCGCAGATTCATGCTCACCTCTATCGGATGCATCGAAACTGTCACTGCCAGAACGACTACCCAGCATTTTCATGTCGGTGGCAATAATTTCAGTCGTATAGCGGTCAACACCATTTTTATCCGTCCATTTGCGGGTTTCCAGTCTGCCTTCAACATAAACAGAACGTCCCTTTTTAAGATACTCGCCTGCGATCTCGGCCAGTTTCCGGTAAAAAGTGACACGATGCCATTCGGTTTTTTCCTGCTTCTCTCCGTTTTTGTCTTTCCAGACTTCGGTCGTTGCCAAGGCGATGTTGGTTACAGCTTCACCATTCGACATGTAACGAGTTTCGGGGTCTCTGCCTAAATTACCGATCAATATGACTTTGTTGACTGATGCCATCTGTTTGCTCCTCCTTTTCCTCAAGCAGTCTGTTTACGCTTTCTTCGTCAAATCCTTTCATATCCACTTTCAGATAAGCTACATTCTCATCCGCAAGTACAAGTGCTTCGTGCACTCCCGGCAGCGCAGCAAGCTGCAGGGATAAGTCCCGTGATTGCTGGAAATCCATTTTGCGAACATGATATGCTTTTGAACGCACAGCCGCAGGGGCTTTCATGGTGCAGGCCAAAATCAGCCATATCAGCAGTAATCCACCGCAGAAAGCGAAAAGCGCGGAATTACCGTAGTTTTCTATTAAATACCCGCCAATTGCCGCACCGGCAAATGCGCCTAGAAACTGAGTGCTGCTGTATACGCCGATCGCAGTGCCTTTAGCGCCGACCGGCGCGGTTTTGGAAATCAACGAAGGCAGGCTGGCTTCCAGCAGATTAAATGCCGTGAAAAAAATCAACAATGCCAGCGTTATACCGATAATCGATCCGGTAGTCAGTGCGAGGGCAATCTGTCCGCACAATAACAATGCGATCGCCGCCACAAAAATCTGTTTCAACTTGGCTTTCTTTTCACCATAAATAATAGCCGGAATAATCAGCAGCATGGAAAAAAACAATACTGGCAGATAAATCTGCCAGTGATCGTCAGCGGCAACGCCTGCTTCACGCAATGTCAGCGGTACAATCAGCCATAATGCCATGAGCGTGGCGTGCAGTGCAAAAATGCCATAGTCCAGACGTAATAATTGCCTGTTACGCAGTACGCTGGCAAAGTTTTCGGGGGAAGCTTCAGTATCACTGTGAAACAGGCTGATCCGGGGATCAGGGACAAATTGCTTGACAATCAGAATTGCAGATAATGCCAGTACGCCTGTCATTGCAAAAATACCGGGTACGCCGATCCATTGATTCAACGCTGGAGCAACAGCCAGCGATAACGCAAATACCAATCCGATTGTCATCCCGATCACAGCCATCGCCTTGGTGCGGTGTTCCTCGCGCGTCAAATCGGCGGCTAAAGCCATGACTGCGGCTGAAATGGCGCCAGCGCCCTGGATAATGCGTCCGATAATCACCCAGTAGATATCTGCTGCGAAAGCGGCGATAAAACTACCCACTGCGAACAGTATTAATCCTGCATAAATAACCGGTTTGCGTCCGATTCTGTCAGACAGCCAGCCCATCGGGATTTGCAGAAGCGCCTGCGTTAATCCATAGGCGCCGAGCGCGATGCCGATCAATGTGTAATTGTTGCCTCCGGGAAGATGCTCGGCATAGAAGGCAAAGACCGGCAGGATAATGAACAGTCCAAACATGCGCAGCCCATAAACACCGGCGAGGCCGATCGTTGCGCGTTTCTCTGTTTGGCTCATTTTTTCAGATGAAATTGAGACAGACATGAATCAGGTTATGTATTTTCAGGAAAATTGGGTATATTATCAGGTTGACTCGCACATAGATAGCCAATGGAATTGATAAGAATCCGCGGTGCACGCACCCATAACCTGAAGAATATTAATCTTGAACTTCCGCGTAACAAGTTGGTTGTCATAACCGGGCTTTCCGGATCAGGAAAGTCGTCGCTCGCTTTTGATACGCTTTATGCCGAAGGGCAGCGACGTTATGTGGAGTCACTTTCCGCATATGCCAGACAATTTCTGCAGTTAATGGAAAAACCGGATGTCGATTCCATTGAAGGCCTGTCACCGGCAATAGCGATTGAACAGAAGGCGACTTCACACAATCCTCGTTCAACTGTTGGCACGGTGACAGAGATTCATGATTACCTGCGCCTGCTTTTTGCCCGGGTGGGTGATCCGCAATGTCCCGAGCATCACATTACGCTGGCGGCGCAAAGCGTTTCACAAATGGTTGACCATGTGCTGGCGCTGCCGGAGGGGGCGCGATTGATGATTCTGTCGCCGCTGATTGTTGAGCGCAAAGGAGAGCAGGCGGATTTATTTGATGAGCTGCGCGCGCAAGGATTTGTCCGTCTTCGCATCGACGGAGAAGTTTATGACATTGATGCTTTGCCAAAACTGGAAAAGAATAAAAAGCATACCGTCGAAGTTGTCATTGACCGGCTGAAAGTCTCGTCCGACGCCAAGCAGCGCATGGCGGAATCCTTCGAGGTCGCCTTGCGGCACGCGGATGGCCGTGCGCTGGCGGTTGAAATGGATGGTGGGCAGGAGCATCTCTTTTCAGCAAAATTCAGTTGCCCGGTATGCAGTTATTCGCTTTCCGAACTGGAGCCGCGCTTGTTCTCATTCAATAATCCGCTCGGCGCTTGCCAGCGGTGCGACGGATTGGGACAAATCACTTTTTTTGATCCGGCGCGTGTCGTGGCTTTTCCGCATTTGTCGCTGGCTTCCGGCGCGGTAAAAAACTGGGACAAAAGAAATCAATTTTATTTCCAGATACTGAGCAGCCTTGCGAGGCATTACGATTTCGACATCGAAACCCCTTTCGAAGCACTCAGCGCCGAAATTCAACAGATCATTCTGCATGGATCGGGGCAGGAAAAGATTCTGTTTACCTATCTCAACGATAGCGGAAAGAAGAGTCAGCAGAAACATGTCTTTGAAGGCATTATCCCTAATCTGACACGCCGCTACCGCGAGACCGAATCTCAGACCGTGCGTGAAGAACTTGGGAAGTATCTGAATGCGACGGTTTGTCCGGACTGTCAGGGTACCCGGCTGTGCACGGCGGCCCGGCATGTGTTTGTAGGCGACAGAACAATATACGAAATCAGCGCATTTCCGCTCAAGCAAGCCAAAGTTTTTTTTGACCAGCTGGTTCTGCCCGGACACAGGCAATCAATCGCCGAACGGATTGTCAAGGAAATCTCCAGTCGGCTTCAGTTTCTGAATAATGTCGGATTGGATTATCTGTCGCTCGATCGTTCTGCTGATACGCTGTCCGGCGGCGAATCGCAGCGCATACGGCTGGCCAGTCAGATCGGTTCCGGATTGACCGGTGTTATGTACGTGCTTGATGAGCCGTCTATTGGGCTGCATCAGCGTGACAACGACCGCCTGCTGAATACCCTTAAACATCTGCGTGATCTGGGCAATAGCGTTATTGTCGTGGAGCATGACGAAGATGCAATACAAATCGCCGATTATGTCGTCGATATGGGGCCGGGTGCGGGCGAACATGGCGGAATGGTCGTGGCGTGCGGCAAGCCGGAAGAGATTCGGACAGATCCTGATTCTCTGACGGGCGCCTATCTTTCAGGAAGATTATCAATCCGAATACCCGAGCAGCGCACCGCGCCAAACCAGGACAGAATGCTGCGCATAACCGGCGCATCAGGTAATAATCTGAAACAGATACAGCTGAATTTGCCTGTCGGGCTGTTTATCTGTATTACAGGTGTTTCCGGTTCAGGCAAGTCAACATTGATTAACGAGACTCTTTATCGCGCTGTCGCACAGCATCTTTATGCCAGCAATGCTGAACCGGCGGCATTTGAAAAGATTGAAGGCCTGGCGTTTTTTGATAAAGTTATCAACATGGACCAGAGTCCCATCGGGCGTACACCGCGTTCCAATCCAGCCACATATACCGGTCTTTTTACGCCGATCCGGGAATTGTTCGCCGGTGTGCCGCAAGCGCGCGAGCGGGGGTACGCGCCTGGACGTTTTTCGTTCAATGTGAAAGGCGGGCGTTGCGAGGCCTGCCAGGGTGACGGCGTCATCAAGGTCGAGATGCATTTTCTTCCTGATATTTACGTGACCTGCGACGTTTGTCATGGCAAGCGTTACAATCGCGAAACGCTTGAAATTCAATACAAAGGCAAAAATATCACCGAAATTCTGCAAATGACGGTGGAGAATGCTGCTGAATTTTTCAGTCCGGTGCCTGTGGTTGCGCGCAAACTGCAAACACTGCTCGATGTCGGGCTGGGTTATATTACGCTGGGACAATCGGCGACAACCTTGTCGGGCGGAGAAGCGCAGCGCGTCAAGCTTTCGCTGGAGCTTTCCAAACGTGATACAGGAAGAACCCTTTACATACTCGATGAACCCACTACAGGTCTGCATTTTCAGGATATCGACCTGCTATTGAAAGTGCTGCACAGGCTTCGTGATCATGGCAATACTGTTGTCGTTATCGAGCATAATCTCGATGTGATTAAGACCGCGGACTGGATTATCGATCTGGGTCCGGAGGGCGGGGACGGTGGCGGACGTATTGTGGCGGAAGGTATGCCTGAAACTGTTGCTGTAAATCCGTACAGTTTTACGGGAAAATATTTGCAGAACATATTGAAAAAATGAATCCACGCGTCTGGTTGCCAGCCAGTTTCAAAATGTCGTGAAAGCAGCCGACCCGGCGCAGATTGTGCCGAAGTTTCTGTTCGCTCTACCATCAAAAATTTAATTCCGTTTTGTTTTCGTAAAAATTCCGGTTTTATCTTCCCGCTTACGCAAAATTTGTAAAAATATTATGCGAAGCGGGCTTGAAATTCACAAACATAGTCCTTATCATTGTCAGCACTCTTTATGGATGAGTGCTAATATTTATTCATGGCTATATGTTATTGAGTTTTTTTGGCACGGCCTATCAAAAGAATGAAAGATTATTTTATTAGATTTTCAGCGATAAATTTTTAATAGGAGATACAAGCATGAAAATTCGTCCATTGCATGATCGCGTGATTGTCAAACGACTGGAGGAGGAACGTAAAACAGCTTCCGGTATTGTGATTCCAGACAGTGCCGCCGAAAAACCTGATCAGGGAGAAATACTCGCCGTGGGTAAAGGTAAAGTTGCTGATGACGGCAGCGTGCGCGCGTTGGAAGTCAAAGTGGGTGATAGAGTATTGTTCGGCAAGTATTCAGGCCAAACAGTCAAAGTTGAAGGTGAGGAGCTTCTGGTGATGCGCGAGGAAGACATTATGGGTGTAATCGAAAGTTAATGATGCCGAAATAGCCGAAACAACAAACTTGCTAAACAATTGTGTAAAGAATTAGGAGAAAGATAATTATGTCAGCTAAAGAAGTTAAATTTGGAGATGTGGCGCGTCATAAAATGGTGGACGGTGTGAATATTCTGGCGGATGCCGTAAAGGTTACGCTGGGTCCGAAAGGCCGTAATGTTGTTCTCGAACGCGCATACGGCGCGCCGACTATCACGAAAGATGGTGTTTCGGTTGCCAAGGAAATCGAGTTGAAGGATAAATTCGAGAATATGGGTGCTCAAATGTTGAAGGAAGTATCCAGCAAAACCTCCGATGTTGCGGGTGATGGAACGACGACGGCGACTGTATTGGCGCAAGCTATCATCAAGGAAGGCATGCGTTACGTCGCTGCGGGAATGAATCCGATGGATCTGAAACGCGGTATCGACAAAGCCGTCAGCGCTACTGTCGAGGAACTTAAAAAAATGTCAAAGCCTTGTGCAACTGCTAAAGAAATCGCTCAGGTGGGCAGCATTTCTGCAAACTCTGATACTGAAATCGGACAAATCATTGCTGATGCAATGGACAAGGTCGGCAAGGAAGGCGTTATCACGGTTGAAGATGGCTCCGGACTGCAGAATGAACTGGAAGTTGTCGAGGGCATGCAGTTCGATCGCGGTTATTTGTCACCCTACTTTGTGAGCAGCGCCGAAAAGCAGATCGCTTTGCTGGATAATCCATTTGTTCTGCTGCATGACAAAAAAATCTCCAATATCAGGGATTTGTTGCCCGTTCTGGAGCAGGTTGCCAAAGCCGGTAAACCTTTGCTGATTATCGCTGAAGATATTGAAGGCGAAGCTTTAGCGACGCTGGTGGTTAACAATATTCGCGGCATTCTGAAAACCTGTGCGGTTAAAGCGCCAGGCTTTGGTGACCGCCGCAAAGCCATGCTGGAAGATATCGCTATTCTCACCGGCGGTACGGTTGTTGCAGAAGAAGTCGGCCTCACATTGGAGAAAGTAACTTTAGATAATCTGGGTCAGGCAAAACGTATCGAAGTCGGCAAGGAAAATACGACGATTATCGATGGTGCTGGCGATGCTGCAAATATTGAAGGCCGTGTAAAACAAATCCGTAGGCAGATCGAAGAAGCAACCAGCGACTATGACAAGGAAAAACTGCAGGAACGCGTCGCTAAATTGGCCGGTGGTGTTGCGTTGATCAAAGTGGGCGCTGCAACAGAAGTGGAAATGAAAGAGAAAAAAGCGCGTGTGGAAGATGCCCTGCATGCAACACGCGCCGCCGTTGAGGAGGGAGTGGTTCCGGGCGGTGGTGTCGCTTTCTTGCGGACCGTGTCAGTTGTTAAACAGCTGAAAGGTGATAATCATGACCAGGATGCCGGTATAAAGATTGTACTCCGTGCTTTGGAAGAGCCGTTACGTCAGATTGTGACCAACTGTGGTGATGAGCCTTCCGTCGTTGTCAACAGGGTTATGGAAGGCAGTGGTAACTTTGGTTACAATGCGGCAACAGGTGAATATGGCGACCTGGTGGAAAGTGGTGTGCTGGATCCGACCAAAGTAACACGCTCGGCATTGCAAAACGCGGCTTCAGTAGCAAGTTTAATGTTAACAACCGACGCAATGGTTGCTGAGTTACCTAAAGAGGAAGCTGCGGGTGGTGGTATGGGTGGTATGGGTGGTATGGGTGGCATGGGCGGTATGGATATGTAATCTGTTCATGCGATGCCATCGCGTTAAATAGTACGTGATTGTCTGATGTCATCCGGCAACAACCCTTTCTGAGGGTTGTTGCTTTTTTTTAGCGTAAAGACAGATTAATCGCGCTGATATCGCATCCATCAAGGCTTTCTTCTTTTTGATTATGAATCATGCATGGTACATTCTGGTTTATGAATACATATAGCGAATATTCGCCCTCCGGAGATTTTCTTAAGGATCGTGTGATTCTTGTGACAGGGGCTGGCCAGGGGCTGGGCCGTCTGGCTGCATTGGCCTATGCACAGCATGGTGCTGTAGTCATTCTTCACGGCCGCAAAGTCGCAAAACTGGAAAAGGTTTATGATGAAATCGAAGCCTTGGGGAAGGAGAGTGCGGTTATTTATCCGTTGGATTTGGAAAAAGTGACTGAAGAGGATTGTTCTGTGCTTGCTTCATCTATTATGCATCAGTTGGGACGATTGGACGGTATATTGCATAATGCTGCATTTCTTTATGGACCGAGTCCGCTGATGTCGCAAACCGTCGATCAGTGGCAAGCTTTGCTAAAAATTAATCTGATAGCGCCTTTTGCGATAACTAAGGCTTGTTTGCCCTTATTGAAAGCTGCACCGGATGCCAGTGTTATTATGACGACAAGCACTCATGGTCATAATCCAACTGCTTACTGGGGTGGTTTTGCGGTTGCCAAGGCCGGACTCGAAGCTTTTGTCAAAATTCAGGCGGATGAATGGAATGAATTACCCGGCTTGCGTATTAATGGACTTATACCCGGAATAGTAAATACTCCGCAGCGTGCTAAAACACACCCTGGCGAAGTCAAAAGAACATTGCCTCAGCCAGAAGATTTGATGTCGGTCTACTTGTTCCTTATGGGGCCGGATAGTAAAGCAATCACTGGAGAAATCATTGCATGCCAGGCAGCGCCCTAAGTGCTTATCATGGAATAACAAGGTATAATCGGCTGGCTTCGAATAAAATAATAAATAAGTGAATTGTTCCCTGTTATTGCGAAAGTGGCGGAATTGGTAGACGCACTAGATTTAGGTTCTAGCGCCGAAGGGTGTGGGGGTTCGAGTCCCCCCTTTCGCACCAGCAAGGGCTCGAAAATAGACTGCGATTCATTGGCCATAGTAAGGCTTTACGTTTTTTATCTAATTTACTCGTTTTTAATTGTAATCGATTCAGGATATCAGGAAATTTAATGCAATCAAATGTTGAAAATCTCGGTGCATTGGAGCGTCGAATAGAGATCTCGATTCCTCAGGAGCAGATTCAGGATGAAGTTAACAAGCGTCTGAAGGAATTAGCGAAAAAAACCAAAATGCACGGATTTCGCCCTGGGAAAGTCCCTTTTAAATTGGTTTCACAAAGATATGGTGCGCAAGTACAGCAGGAAGTCGTCGGAGATGTTCTACAGGGTAAATTTGCCGATGTTGTCAAAAAGCATGACTTGCAGGTCGTGGGCTATCCAAGTTATGAAGTCAAACAGCATGATAGCGATAGTGAGAAGTCCGCTGAATTAGTATTCAACGCTAAATTTGAGGTTTTTCCGCAAATTGTTTTTGGCAATCTTGAGCAGGTTAACATAGAGAAGCCTTTGACGACAGTTGGTGCGGGCGATGTTGATAAAACCATTGAAATGATACGTAAACAACATGTGCAATATCAAACAGTAAATCGGGCGGTCATGGAAGGGGATCGCGTTAAGATTGATTATCGCGGCACATTGGAAGGAAAAGACTTTGAAGGCGGCCAGGCGACCGATGTTCTCCTGATTGTGGGAAAAGGTAAGTATATGAAAGATTTTGAAGATGCCATTGTCGGTATGTCTCTTGATGAGGAAAAATCTTTTGAAGTCACTTTTTCCGATGATTATCATGGCAAGGATGTAGCCGGGAAAGTAGTAACTTTCACGGTTAAGTTGAAGTCGGTGGAATTGCCCGTACTTCCAGAAGTCAATTCTGATTTTGCCAGATTGTTAGGTATCGCCGATGGCGATGTGGATAAGATGCGTGATGCAGTACATCATGACCTTGAGCGTGAAGTTGCGCGGCAAATTAAAAGTAAGCTCAAAACGCAAATAATGCGCTGCTTAATGGATGTCAATCCTATTGATGCGCCTAATATTCTGGTGAATCAGGAGATAGCGCGGTTGATGGAAAATGCGCGTCAAGATCTGGTTGCGAGAGGACTGGAGACGAGTGAAATGCAACTAAAACCGGATTTGTTTAAAGAAAAGGCGGAACATCGTATCAAGCTGGGACTTATTCTGGGCGAGTTAATGAAAGTCCATCATCTGAAAGCTACAGCCGAGCAAGTGCGTAGTGTGATTGAAGAGGCTGCGCAGGCGTATGATAATCCGGAAGAAGTAATTAAGTGGCATTATGCTTCCGAAGAACGGTTGCGGGATGCGGAATCGCTTGCATTGGAAGAAAATGTTGTGCAGTGGGTGTTGGAGCGGGTTAATGTGATTGAGAAGTCCGTGACTTTTGATGAATTGATGGGAGTCGCTTAATATGAATTTCGAATCTGATTCGCTCGATAGAATGGAACCCAGAAATCTGGGACTCATTCCAATGGTTATTGAAACGAGTGGCCGTGGCGAGCGTGCTTACGATATATATTCCCGGTTGCTAAAGGAACGTGTGGTTTTTCTGGTTGGCCCTGTTAATGAGACGAGTGCAAATCTTGTTGTGGCGCAATTGCTGTTCCTTGAATCCGAAAATGCTGAGAAGGATATTCATTTGTACATCAATTCTCCCGGAGGAGTGGTTTCAGCGGGGCTTGCTATTTATGATACGATGCAATACATTAAGCCTGATATCAGTACATTATGTATCGGACAGGCTGCAAGCATGGGGGCGCTGTTACTGACGGCGGGTGCGAAAGGGAAGCGCTACTGTCTGCCGAATTCACGTGTTATGATTCACCAACCGCTCGGAGGATTTCAAGGTCAGGCCTCCGATATAGAAATCCATGCTAGAGAAATTCTTTATTTGAAATCAAAGCTCAATGGGATCATGGCGCATCACACCGGGCAACCCGTGTCTGAAATAGAGAAAGATACTGATCGGGATAATTTTATGAGTGCGGAAGAATCGGTTAAGTATGGATTAATTGATGCCGTTTTGACGCATCGAGACGTGGCAACCGATAAAAATTAAAGAAGCTGTGGAAGAAATATAAGTGACAAGTTGCATTAACTATCGCATCACGATATATAGAGTGCTGTTTTTACAAGTAAGCGTCACTAGTTTGATGCTGTCAGGATAGATTAATATGCCAGAAAAAACGGGTAGCGAGAAACTGCTTTATTGTTCTTTTTGTGGTAAAAGTCAGCATGAAGTCAGAAAGCTGATTGCCGGCCCTTCGGTTTTTATTTGCGACGAGTGTATTGAGCTTTGTAATGATATCATTCGTGAAGAAATGCAGGGAGACGAAGCAACTAAACTGGTTAAATCCAGTTTGCCGGTACCACATGAAATTCGTCAGACATTAAATCAATATGTTATTGGCCAGGATTCGGCCAAAAAGATTTTATCTGTTGCTGTCTATAATCACTACAAACGCTTGAAGAATCTAGCAAAAGGAACAGATGGCGATGAGATTGAATTATCTAAAAGTAATATTCTGTTAATCGGTCCAACGGGCTCCGGTAAAACATTACTTGCTCAAACATTGGCACGTCTTTTGGATGTACCTTTTATCATGGCGGACGCAACTGCGTTGACTGAAGCCGGTTATGTCGGTGAGGACGTTGAAAACATCATTCAGAAGCTGCTGCAAAAATGTAATTATGATGCCGAGAAAGCGCAGCGTGGTATCGTCTATATTGATGAAATTGATAAAATATCACGTAAATCGGATAATCCTTCGATTACGCGTGATGTTTCCGGTGAAGGTGTTCAGCAGGCATTATTAAAGTTGATAGAAGGAACAATAGCGATGGTTCCACCGCAAGGTGGGCGTAAACATCCTAATCAGGAGTTTGTTCAAGTTGATACCACAAATATCTTATTTATTTGTGGTGGTGCGTTCGATGGTCTTGATAAAGTAATTCTTGCTCGCACCGAAAAGGGCGGTATTGGTTTTGGCGCCGATGTCAGAAGTAATAACCGTAAAAATATCAATAAGGTACTGCAGAGTGTTGAGCCTGAAGACTTAGTGAAGTTTGGCTTGATACCTGAATTCGTCGGTCGTTTACCGGTTGTGGCGACGCTGGATGAATTAAATGAAGAAGCGCTTATCCAGATTTTGACTGAACCTAAGAATGCATTGGTTAAGCAGTATTGGAAAATGTTCAACATGGAAGGTGGTGTGGAACTGGAATTTCGTGAACCTGCACTTAGAGCAATCGCCAAGAAAGCGTTGTCTCGTAAAACCGGGGCTCGTGGGTTGCGCTCAATTATGGAGGAGATTCTTCTCGATATTATGTACGATCTGCCATCAATGGAGAATGTCGCTAAAGTCGTGATTGATTATAATTTGGCAAGTGAAGACATTAAGCCGATTCTGATTTACTCTGATCAACAGAAAGTCGCTAAAACTTCTAGCTAGTGTTTAATTGCACTGGTTTGATAATAATTTCATGATGAATATGTTTTTCTGAAGCATGTGAGAATTCCTGGAGATCGTAAGTTTTATTTTTGCAATCAGACACTGGCATTCCGGAGCATCATCACTTCTGGTATTTGCTGATAATCATCTCCCTCTGCCAGAGATTCCTGCCCCTGATAGGGTATCGTTCTGTTGTTTCAATTTTAGACCTGCTTTTTATGGCGGGGTCAATAAGACTGTTGGTCTGATGCATATCAATAAAACACAAAAAAACGTATCTAATTTGTTGCCAAATCGAATACAGATTCCTGTATATTCATCTTGAGTTTTTGAAAAATGGCTATATGTCATTTTTAGATATCTTTTGTTCATAGGATTCTGACATATATATTTCTTCACTACATAGTTTCTATTGAGTTGAGTAGAAATTGGATGTTAAAGCTTGATCAATGAAAGAGCATGATTAATTTAAATACAGGCATTGGATAGATATGAATTCTAACATTGATAATTCCGAACAGCTGATTCTGCCATTACTTCCGCTTAGAGATGTTGTCGTGTTTCCGCACATGGTGATTCCGCTATTTGTCGGACGGCAGAAATCAATAAAAGCACTTGAGCTCGCAATGGAAACCAATAAGAGTATTCTTCTGGTGGCGCAGAAAATAGCTTCAAAGGACGAGCCTGCCCCGCATGATATGTATACTGTATGCAGTATTGCAAACATTCTGCAAATGCTGAAGCTTCCTGATGGCACTGTTAAAGTGTTGGTTGAAGGCAGTCAGCGGGCACGCATTCTGGATTTGATTGATTCAGACACACACTTCAACGCGAAAGCCGTTCAGATCGAAGAAGAAAAGAATGAATCTCCAGAGACCGAGGCCATGCGTAGAGCATTGATGACTCAATTTGATCAGTATGTAAAGCTTAATAAAAAAATTCCTCCTGAAATCATAACTTCTCTTGGCGGAATTGATGAAGCAGGACGTCTGGCCGACACGATTGCGGCTTATCTTCCGCTCAAACTTGAGCAGAAGCAGGAGGTATTGGAAATTTTCGATGTACAAACAAGACTCGAACATTTGCTTGGATTATTGGAGACTGAACTTGATATTCTTCAGGTTGAGAAACGAATCCGAGGCAGGGTTAAACGGCAAATGGAAAAAAGTCAGCGCGACTACTATCTGAATGAGCAGGTAAAAGCGATTCAGAAGGAGCTGGGAGAGGGAGAAGATGGCGCAGATCTGGAGGAGATAGAACGGAAGATCAAGGCCGCTCATATGCCGAAAGAGGCGCGTGAAAAAGCAGAGACTGAGCTCAGAAAGTTGCGATTGATGTCACCCATGTCAGCAGAAGCAACGGTGGTTCGTAATTATATTGACGCATTGGTCGGCTTACCTTGGAAGAAAAGAAGCAAAATCAGTAGAGATCTTAAGGCTGCAAAAAGTATTTTGGATGAAGATCATTATGGGCTTGAAAAGGTTAAGGAAAGAATTATAGAGTATCTGGCTGTACAACAGCGAGTCGACAAAATGAAGGCACCGATACTGTGTCTGGTCGGACCGCCTGGCGTTGGTAAAACATCACTCGGACAGTCTATTGCTCGCGCGGTTAATAGAAAATTTGTGCGCATGGCTTTGGGTGGCGTTCGGGACGAAGCAGAAATACGCGGACATCGGAAGACGTATATCGGCTCAATGCCTGGAAAAATTTGTCACAATATGACCAAGGTGGGCGTTAAGAATCCATTGTTTTTGCTGGACGAAGTCGACAAGATGGGCATGGATTTTCGCGGTGATCCTTCTTCCGCGTTACTGGAGGTGCTTGATCCTGAACAAAATCACACTTTTGTAGATCATTATATTGAGGTTGAATACGACCTGTCTGACGTGATGTTTGTGGCAACTGCAAACTCGCTGAATATTCCACCTGCGTTGCTTGATCGTTTGGAAGTAATCCGATTGTCCGGATATACTGAAGATGAAAAACTCAGCATCGCGTTAAAGTATCTATTGCCTAAACAAATGAAGAACCATGGTTTGAAGAAATCTGAGCTGATTCTGTCCGATGTGGCTTTGCGTGATACTATTCGATATTACACACGGGAATCAGGTGTCCGGGCTTTGGAGCGTGAAATTTCAAAAATTTGCAGGAAAGCGGTAAAAATGCTTTTGCTGGAGCAAGATGGTGACAAGGTTTCCGTAACAGCGCGCAATCTAGACAAATTTCTTGGCGTCCGACGTTTTTCTTATGGTGTTGCCGAGAAGGAAAATCAGATCGGACAGGTTACGGGATTGGCTTGGACTGAAGTTGGCGGTGAATTGTTGACCATAGAATCTGTTGTTTTGCCTGGTAAAGGTAAAACCATTACTACCGGAAAACTTGGAGAAGTTATGCAAGAGTCAATACAGGCTGCCTTATCGGTCGTCCGAGGCCGGTCGCATCGATTGGGAATCGCGGAAGATTTCTATCAGAAGAATGATATACATATTCATTTGCCAGAGGGGGCTACACCAAAAGATGGACCAAGTGCGGGAATCGGTATATGCGTGGCAATGGTTTCCGTGCTGACTGGAATCGCTGTCAGATCGGATGTGGCGATGACTGGTGAAATTACCTTGAGGGGTGAAGTTCTGCCTATTGGCGGACTCAAGGAAAAATTGCTGGCAGCGCATCGCGGTGGCATTAAATGTGTGATTATTCCTGAAAAGAATGTCAAGGATCTTACTGATATTCCCGAAAATATCAAAGATCATTTGATAATCAAACCCGTGAAGTGGATTGATCAGGTTCTTGATATTGCTCTGGAGCATAGACCGAGACCCGTTTCTCCGGCGATTTCACCGGCTGCCTTACAAAAAAATGCAAAAGATGAAATAGCTGGCGGGGACGTGATTAAACATTAACGGGCTGAAAAATTCTATTTCATTTTCCTGATTCTTTGATTTCTCAGCTTTAATAATAAATTCACCGTCTTTCCAGGGTTATATGCCGATATTTGATGGGAGTTCTTTGTGAATTCGGATTCGTTCGAGAGAATTGTCGCTACATTTTTAGATTTTAATCTATGGAATCATATAAATGATAACTGCAGATGCTATAAAGCAACATATTGAGAATTCATTGCCCTGTGAGTTGGTGCAGATAGATGGGGATGATGGATACCATTTCCAGGCAATTATTGTGAGTTCCAAGTTTAGAGGCAGGCGCACGATTCAACAGCATCAATTAGTCTATCAAGCGCTGGGTGAAAAAATGAAACAGGATATTCATGCATTATCAATGAAGACTTACACACCGGAAGAATGGACTGCGAGACTCTGATCTGACCTATTTTTTATAGAAAAGAAGAAGCTATAGCGCTGACTCTATCGCTCTTAACGAAAATATTGTATTAATATCGTCTATTGAGCAGGTTCTCGCCGGAATTATCTGGAAGTGATTAGTCAATATCCTTGTCCTGATGATGAGAGTCGTATCCATCTTGATGATTGTGGTTATGGTGATCATGCTGATGTTCATGTCCATCGCTATCGCCATGCTTGCTGATAAGTTTGTGATATTCATCAGCTGACATGTTGCCGAGTTGCTGGATAAAAAACGCCATTGCCCATATTGTTTCATCATCATGCGTTAATCCCCATGCGGGCATTGCAGTCATTTTTATGCCGTTTTTAATGACCCAGAAATAGGTTTTTGCTTGATTTTCGATGGCATCCGTGTCTGTTAGCGATTTACGCTGATGAAATAATGGCGCTTGTGGATACAGGCCTTGCGCAAGTTCAGTGAGTTCTTGTCCAGGAGCTAGGTGACAAATGGTGCACATTGCGTCATAGTGTGCTGCGCCAGTGGCTAGATATTCGGTTTCCTCCATGATGGGCACTTCCAATGCATCTGCTCTGGCGGCTATTGAATTGTTCCGCATCCATTCAATTAATTTTTCTGTAATCAGCCAATGTTTATCGGTAGCAGCGATATTGTAAACGCCTGCACTCATTACATATCCGGCAGCTATTGCAGCGACAAGCATAAATCCCGAGATGGTTTTTAATATTGCTTTCATTTTTTTGTACCTCCTTCATGAGAAGTGTGGTTTCAGTATTAGATTAAGACGTTACGTAAGCGCTGCTAAATCTGCTTCTGTTTATCTGTCACCTGTTCCACATTAAGGCTACCCGGAGGAATTCGGCTGATCACTCTTGTGCTCACAATTTTTAATCTATGCATTTCAACGAGGTTATGCAACTGTAACTTCCGGTGACATATAAACATCCTGAATGGCGTTGAGTAGTCTAATGCCTTCGGTAAATGGCTTCTGGAACGCTTTTCGTCCGGAAATAAGTCCCATGCCACCAGCCCGTTTGTTAATGACAGCGGTGCGAACAGCCTGATGTAAATCATCACTGCCGGATTCTCCGCCAGAGTTAATCATACCTATTCGGCCCATATAGCAATTGGCAACTTGATAGCGAACCAAATCAACCGGGTGATCAGTGGTCAATCCATCATATACTTTTGGACTTGTTTTTCCAAATTTAAGCGCATTAAATCCGCCATTATTAATTGCCATTTTTTGTTTAATGATGTCTGCACCAATAGTTGCTGCCAAATGATTAGCCTGCCCAGTCAAATCGGCGCTGACATGGTAGTCTTTTTCCGTTGTCTTAAAAGCCGGGTTACGCGTATAAGCCCACAAAATTGTGACCATTCCGAGATCATGTGCATGTTCAAATGCTTCACTGATTTCCTGTATCTGGCGGCGCGATTCGGGAGAGCCGAAAAAAACCGTTGCACCCACTGCGCAGGCGCCCATATCAAAAGCCTGATCAACGCTTGCGAATAAGGTCTGGTCATAGTGATTGGGAAATGTGAGCAATTCATTATGATTAATTTTGAGAACCATAGGTATTTTGTGCGCATATTTTCGCGCGATGCTGCTGAGCACGCCGAACGTAGAAGCGACGCCATTACAACCGCCTTCTATAGCCAGCTGAACTATATTTTCAGGATCAAAAAACAGTGGGTTCGGTGCAAAAGAAGAGCCGGCGGAATGTTCCACACCTTGATCGACCGGTAATAAAGATAAATAACCGCTGCCTGCTAATCGACCATGGTTGTAGAGGGCTTGGAGATTACGTAAAACACTCGGTTTACGGTTATTGGTAATGGATACGCGATCTACAAAATCCGGCCCGGGTATGTGCAATCGCTCTTTGGGAATACCTTTGCACACATGATTGAGGAGCATTTCACTTTCTTCTTTCAAAATACCGGTAATGCTGATTGTCATGATCCTCTCCAAAAGCCTTATTCAGAATTGTAGTCTGCTCCAAATACTACAATAAGACAATGATTATGTTCTCGAGTTTTTTAATTTTTCCTGAACACTGGTTTTATCCAGGTGTGGTGCAAACATTTCTATAAAATCAAATACGAAACTCTGTAAATAGCTGTTACGGCTGATGCCGATACGTGTGGTGCTGGGTTCAAACAGATGATCCGCATCAATAGCCCTGAGTTGGTCGTCGCGTTTTGGATCAAATGCCATTTTGGCCAGTATGCCAATGCCAAGTCCCAGTTCAACATAGGTTTTTATAACATCAGAATCAATAGCAGTTAATACAACATTGGGAACAAGTTTTTTGTTTTCAAAAGCCTGGTTTATTTTTGAGCGTCCCGTAAAAGCAAAATCGTAAGTGATGATGGGATATCGACTGATTGCTTCCAGAGTCAGTTCTTTTTCCTTGAGCAACGCATGACCGGGGGGCGTTACAATGCAGCGATTCCATTGATAGCAAGGCAACATAATCAGTTCTTGGAAATGCTCTATCGCTTCGGTGGCAATGGCAATATCCGCTTCTCCTGAGGTAACCAATGCTGAGATTTGAGTCGGACTACCTTGACGCAGGATGAGTCGAACTTTGGGGTGCAAGGCAGTAAAGCGTTTGATTATCGGTGGCAAGGCATACCGTGCTTGCGTGTGTGTCGTAGCGATGGTGAGCGTGCCGTCTGTTTCGTGCGCATAATCCTGCGCGGCTTTTTTTAGATTTTCGGTTTCCTGTAGTATTTTTTTTGCAATCTGAATGATGATTTGCCCTGGAGGGGTTATTTGTGTCAATCGTTTACCATTGCGAACAAAAATCAATACGCCGAGTTCTTCTTCAAGCAGTTGAATTTGCTTGCTAATCGCGGGCTGTGAGGTATGAAGCTTTTGTGCGGCCTTGGACAGATTGAATTTTTGGTTGGCTACTTCACATAAATAGCGAAATTGTTGCAGTTTCATTGATATTATTTATAATAACTTTTTTCTATATTAAATTAATATAATATTATTTCAGATTATATATTAAATTTGTTAATATGCGCCCTTTTTATAATAGTTACAGCGGAAATGTCGGTTTTTTGGTTCGGCAGTAATTAAGTTAATGCTTTCTGTTATTCGTTTTTTGCCGGAATTGATGTCAAAGTCGATCAGTTTCTTTTACTTCTGATTATTGCAGTTAATGGTGTTGATTTTATTCTTGAACTGCGATTTTTCGATAAAAAGGCAAATATAATGGGTTTGTCGGAAATGGGGAAAGAATTCTGGTTTTAGTAGAATTGCTACAATGAGGGATACGCTGGCCGGACTGGTGTTGTGAATGAACCATTTGTGAAAACAATTATCGTTGGTTCAACGGAGAGACCAGGATACTGGGTTGCTTTTTATATGTACCCTGTGGCTTTGATGGAGCCAGGAAAGATCAGGTTGCTGTGGTTTTCTATACGAGTATTGGACTAATTCATATTAAAGTTGTATAAAGCCAGCTGTTTCGAGATTGAAGGGGATTGAAGGGCAATTCGAGTGCAGAGAGTGATCGACTCGGTATCTTAACAGTTCTTGGAAATGCCAATTACTTTAAGGTCGCATCGAATACCAAACTGAGGACTAATTTATGAGCACAAATGAAGAGAATAAACCTAAACAGGTTACATGGTTTAACGGTTGTGGAGGAAGAATTGGTATTGTGATAGGTGAAAAAGGTGATTTTGCCTATATTGGCATGGCGCTGAGACATGATGAAGATGATGACGTCGATCATATTATCAAGTATGGCGCAAAATTTCCGCTTGATGCGGCAAAATTATTACCTGTTTCCAAGTATTACACCAAAACGGAAAACCAAACTTAAATTATAATAATCAATCATTACGCTGATTGCATTTTTTGGAATCGAGATGAGCGCAGACTAAGGTGCGAGGATTTTAAGATGTATTGTTATGACGAATATGATCAACGGATGATCGATGAGCGTGTTTCCCAGTATCGGGATCAGGTGCGCAGGCGTTTATCCAACGAATTGACGGAAACGGAGTTTCTGCCTTTGAGACTTCAAAACGGCCTCTACATGCAAATTCATGGCTATATGTTGCGTATTGCTGTTCCCTACGGTCTGATTTCTTCAAGACAGATGCGCATGTTTGCCCATATAGCGCGTAAATATGATCGTGGTTACGGTCATTTTACGACACGCCAGAATATTCAGTTTAATTGGCTGAAGCTGGAAGATACGCCAGATATACTTGCCGATCTGGCAACAGTGCAAATGCACGCCATTCAGACTTCCGGCAATTGTGTTCGAAATATTACGTCTGATGAGTTTGCCGGCGTGGCTCAGGATGAAGTTGTCGATCCGCGGCCGTATGCTGAGATTCTGCGTCAGTGGAGCACATTTCATCCTGAGTTCGCCTACCTGCCGCGTAAATTCAAGATCGCCATTAGTGGCGCGAAAGAAGATCGTGCCGCTATTCTCGCACATGACATTGGTCTGTCTGTGGGGAAAAATGCACAAGGTGAAACTGGTTTTCGTGTATTGGTGGGCGGCGGGCTTGGAAGAACGCCCGTCATTGGCAGCGAGATCTGTGAATTTTTACCATGGCAACATGTATTGACTTATGTGGAGTCGATTCTGCGCATATACAATCAGTTTGGCCGCCGCGATAATAAATTTAAAGCGCGCATCAAGATACTGGTCAAGGCACTGGGAATTGATGAATTCAGGCGTCTGGTTGAGGAGGACTGGCTTAACCTGAAGGATGGTCCAGGTACTCTAACCCGCGAAGAAGTCGAACGTGTGGCAAGTTTTTTTACTGATCCGACGTACGAAGTGCTGACTGACCACGATTCCAGTCTCAAGGAATTCATGGCGGATAACCGCAATTTTTCAAATTGGATGAAACATAACGTAAGGCCGCATCGTGTGCCTGGCTATGCCATTGTCGTCTTGTCAGTGAAAAAACCCGGTAATGCGCCTGGCGATGTGACGCATGAGCAAATGGATGCCGTGGCGGATCTGGCGGATCACTACAGTTTCGGGGAGATGCGGATTACACACAAGCAGAATCTGGTTTTCGCAGACGTCAAGCAGGCTGATTTGATTGCGCTGTGGCGTGAATTGAGCAAGCTGGAGCTTGCCTCGCCGAATATCGGCATGCTGACGGATATTATCAGTTGCCCTGGCGCTGAATTCTGCACTTTGGCCAATGCGCGTTCCATTCCTTTATCCAAGCTCATTGCTGAACGTTTTGAGAGTCTGGATTTTCAGTATGACATTGGCGAAATTTCATTAAATATATCCGGATGCATGAATGCCTGTGGACAGCATCATATCGGGAATATCGGCATAACCGGTGTTGAGAAAAAAAATCATGAGGAGTGGTATCAGATTTCCATCGGTGGTGCTGAGGGCAACAACTGTTCATTAGGCAAGATTCTTGGTCCGTCACTGACTTTTCACCAGATTCCTGAAGCGATCGACCGTATTCTCCAGGTTTATTTGCGTGAGCGTATCGACGAAGGTGAACGCTTTATTGATACAGTGCGCAGAATCGGACACACGCCGTTCAAAGATCATGTGTACGCGACAGATTTTACTGAAGAGCCGATCAAGCCCGATGATAAGGACGGTGTGGTCGCAGCCCGGTATGCGGTTCCATTTTTTTCGCCACGGTTCTAGTATTATGATTATAAAGAATAAAGCTATCATTGAAGATGACTGGCAGGTATTGCGATTGCAGGACCAGGAGACAGCAGAAGCGGCGATCGTTCCAAACGGTAAAATAATTGTGCCGCTTAAAGTCTGGTTGGCGCAGCGTGCTGTTTTGCAGCAACGTAATGATATCGGCGTCTGGTTTGCCAGCGATGAGCGCCCCGAGAATTTGGCGGAAGATGTGCACAGGTTCTCTGTGATAGCCGTTGATTTTCCTAAATTTTCGGATGGTCGTGGTTATTCGATTGCCTATAATTTGCGGACTCGGCTGGGATATTCAGGTGAATTGCGTGCTATTGGCGATGTGTTGCGTGATCAGTTGTTTTATATGCAGCGCGTGGGTTTTGATACGTTTGAGCCTCGGCCAGACCGAAATATCAATGATGCATTGAAAGGCTTTGAGGATTTTTCAGAGGTTTACCAGACTTCCGTTGACCGGAAGCAGCCGTTGTTTCGTCGTGTTGTACGGCAGGGAATGGGTGCTGTAGGTTTTGGAGATGACTGATTTGTCGGAAAAGATTGAGCAGGTTGTTACGCTGTTGACCGAAACGGTCCGTGACTACGCGCCTGTTGCGTTTGCCAACAGTCTGGGCGCCGAAGATATGGTGCTGACCGACTTGATTGATAAGTATCAGATTGATATTGAGATGTTCAGTCTCGATACGGGGCGGCTGCCGCAGGAAACTTATGATTTGATGCAGACCGTTCGTGAACGCTACAAAACCCCGCTACGTATTTATTTTCCGAACGTCAAACAGGTTGAGGAGTATGTTGCTGCGCACGGCATCAATGGTTTTTACGAGAGCATAGAATTGCGTAAAGCTTGTTGTCATGTACGCAAGGTTGAGCCGTTGCGCCGTGCGCTGTATGGCAAACGGGCCTGGGTTACGGGAATACGGCGTGATCAGGCAACAACGCGTGTGGATTTGAAAGTGTCGGCTTATGACATCAGTAATCGCATGCAGAAAATTAATCCCCTGCTCGAATGGACCAACGATGAGGTGTGGGCGTATCTCAGAGCGAATAACGTTCCGTATAACAAGTTACACGACCGGTTCTATCCGAGCATCGGTTGTGCACCGTGCACGCGCGCAATTACACCGGGTGAGGATATCCGATCCGGCCGCTGGTGGTGGGAAGCCCCGGATGGCAAGGAATGCGGATTACATACCAATAACGTTATTCCGATCAAATAGAAACAGCTTTGATTCTGGAATTATTTTACAGTTAACAATGCTGAGGCATCGCTGTTTTTTTGCAAGTAGAGAGAAAAAGTATGAGTAATCGTCCCTTCACCCATCTTGATGCGCTGGAAAGTGAATCCATTCATATTATGCGAGAAGTGGCGGCAGAATGTGCTAACCCCGTATTATTATTTTCGGGAGGCAAGGATTCTATCGTTTTGCTGCGTTTGGCTGAAAAGGCGTTCAGGCCAGGCCGTTTCCCGTTTCCATTAATGCATATCGATACCGAGCATAATTTCCCTGAAGTGATCGCGTTTCGTGACCGCCGTGTCGAAGAGCTGGGCGAACGTTTGATTGTACGTAGCCTTGAGGATTCGATTAAAAAGGGCCGGATCGTTTTGCGATCGGAGTCGCAAAGCCGTAATCCATTTCAATCAGTTACCTTGCTTGATGCCATTGCTGAATTCAGTTTTGATGCCTGTATTGGCGGTGCGCGTCGAGACGAGGAGAAAGCGCGCGCCAAAGAACGCATTTTTTCTTTTCGCGATGAATTCGGTCAATGGGACCCGAAAAACCAGCGTCCCGAATTGTGGGATCTATACAATACCCGCACGCATCCAGGAGAAAATATTCGTGTATTTCCCATTAGTAACTGGACCGAACTGGATGTCTGGGAATACATCGCGCGCGAGAAACTGGAAGTCCCGGAGATTTATTTTGCTCATGAACGTGAAGTCATCCGACGGGAGGCCGGACTGCTGCCCGTATCTCATCTGGTGCAGCCCAAACCGGGTGAGCAGGCCGAGAGAATGGTTGTACGTTTCCGTACCGTGGGCGACATGAGTTGTACCTGTCCTGTCGCATCGACTGCCGCTACCGTCGAAGATATTATCGCGGAAACAGCGATGACACGTATTACAGAGCGTGGCGCGACGCGTATGGACGATCAGACCTCGGAAGCTTCAATGGAATTGCGCAAGAAAGAGGGCTATTTCTAATTTGTTTAGTTGATTAAAAGATCATCGCCTGCGGTCAACCGGAAGTTCGCACATTTTGTTTTAACAAAAAGCATTGTGTTGAAAGCGGTGAAATGAATTTCCAGAAGGAAACCAGATGTCAGAAGTTGAAAAAATACCGTTTGAACAAGCCGAGTTACTACGTTTTATTACTGCCGGCAGTGTTGATGATGGAAAAAGCACCTTAATCGGACGTTTGCTGCACGACTCAAAATCTATTTTTGAAGATCAGCTGAACGCAATCACCCATACCACGCGTAAACGCGGATTGGCGGGGGTCGATTTGTCGCTGTTGACGGATGGATTGCAGGCCGAACGGGAGCAGGGTATTACTATTGACGTTGCCTATCGGTATTTTGCGACACCCAGGCGAAAGTTTATTATTGCGGACACACCCGGGCATGAGCAGTATACGCGAAATATGGTAACCGGTGCTTCGACAGCCAATCTGGCAATTATTCTTATCGATGCGCGTAAGGGCGTTTTGACGCAGTCACGCCGCCATGCGTATCTGGCAAGCCTGGTCGGCATTCCACATCTGGTCGTCGCGGTTAACAAGATGGATCTGGTTGATTATTCACAATCTGTATTCAATGCTATTTGCAGCGATTTTTCCACTTTTGCGGAAAGACTTAATGTACATCATATCGATTTTATTCCAATGTCGGCACTGCTTGGCGATATGGTGGTCGAACGCGGCGATAAGCTGAACTGGTATAAAGGCGCAACATTGATCGATCTGCTGGAAAATATATCGATCAGCCACGATGTCAACCAGGAAGACTTTCGTTTTCCGGTACAGTGGGTATGCCGTCCGCAGACGAAAGAATTGCATGACTTCAGGGGGTATATGGGACGAATAGAATCCGGTTCTGTTCGTTCCGGAGATGCCGTGACAGTACTGCCTTCTGGATTAAACTCGCGTATCAGGGAAATTATTTTATACGAAGGCAATATCAACGAAGCCGATGCGCCGCAATCAATAACATTGACTATCGAAGATCATCTTGATATTTCGCGCGGCGATATGCTGGTAAAGACTGGCGATCTTCCGCAGGTCATCAGTGGTTTCGATGCAATGTTGTGCTGGCTATCCGAGCAGCCGCTTGATCCGGCACGCAAATACCTGATTAAGCATACGACTCGTATGGTCAAAGCGATGATTGGAAGGATTGATTATCGTGTTGATGTCAACACCATGAAGCATGAATCGGTTGAACAATTGAAGATGAATGATATTGCGCATGTCGGCATTAAGGTTCAGCAGCCGCTGGTCTGTGATGATTATCTGCGGAACAGGGCAACGGGCTGTTTTATTGTGATTGATGAAAGCAGTAATAATACTGTTGCTGCCGGTATGATCAGTATTCCGAAAAGTTAATTTAAAACCTGTCGATCCAGGCACTGGAAGCGTGCCAGTTCTTTCATGCATGCATGATATGTAATCGTTTTTTTACCGTATTTAAATCTTATTTAATCTCCTATGACAACTTTGGATTCACTATCCTTCGATCCCTCGATTGTTCGTGCCCCCGATTTTCAATTCAATATGACTGTTTCCGATCTGTATCGGCGCGATGGCCTGCTCAGGCTGGATCAGGCATTTCTGGATTATCTCCATGAAGGTGATGCGCCGCTGTATGAAAAACTTAAAATCGCGCGTGAACAACCGGATATTCTGCAACCCAAGGATGAGTCGGCGCTGCTGATTGAGATTGCACCGTGGCTGGATGACTTTATCGCGAAGTTGTTTAATATCGAAACTGAAATCAATGCGTTGGCTGCGAAGCATCATGAGCTCGCGCCACTGTATTTCTGCAAGCGGCAGTTTGTGCAGCGGCGTGCAAAAGGCAAAGTCGGTGCGGATGAATTAGCCGGAATTGACGGACTGGCGTTGGAGGAAGAGCTCTCTGCTGAATTTGATGCGCCATTTTCGGAGCTCATTTTTGCCACACACGTCGCACAATGGATGGAAGATGAGACTGCCAATGAAGCACGTCTGAGAAAAGCGCTGCACTATGCAGCCTGGGCATTAAGAACGCCGGAAGGCCAGGCACACACACAGGCCGGTATTTTGTTCAAATCGCCAGCCAAGCTGGATTTTCAGCACTTACTTGCTCTGGAGACCGATGAATCCAAGGGTTTTCCGTTACACCGGCTGGGTCATTTACGGCAGCGTAACGGTTTTGCATTGACAGACCAGGGTACCGATCTGGCTGGTGCCTTGGATGAAGCCAATTACTGCATCTGGTGTCACGAACAGGGCAAGGATTCCTGTTCAAAGGGTTTGAAAGACAAACCAAAATCGGCGGATGAACCGGCGCCATTCAAAAAAAGTGAACTCGGTGCATTGCTGGCCGGGTGTCCGCTTGAAGAACGTATTTCAGAATTTCATAAACTGAAAACACAGGGTGTGGCCGTTGGCAGTCTGGCGATGATCGTATTGGATAATCCGATGTGTGCGGGTACCGGTCACCGGATCTGTAATGACTGCATGAAGTCCTGTATCTATCAGAAGCAGGATCCGGTTGATATTCCTCAAGCGGAAACGCGTACTTTGAAAGATGTCCTGGCGTTGCCCTGGGGCTATGAAATTTATAGCCTGCTGACGCGCTGGAATCCGCTGAATTTGAAACGGCCTGTGCCAAAACCGCTATCCGGTAAGAAAGTGCTTGTCGTTGGTATGGGGCCCGCTGGGTATACACTTGCGCACCATCTGATGAATGAAGGGCATACCGTAGTTGGGATCGATGGGCTTAAGATAGAACCTTTACCGGAACAGCTCGCCGGTGTCAATATGAAAGGCGAACGGGTGCCGTTTGAGCCGGTTTATGATGTCAGTGATCTGGAAGAAAATCTGGATGAACGTATGCCTGCGGGGTTTGGCGGTGTAGCTGAATATGGTATCACTGTACGCTGGAATAAAAACTTCCTCAAATTGATCCGCCTGTTACTGGAACGCAGAGATCAGTTCGCCTTGTTTGGCGGAGTGCGCTTTGGCGGCACGCTGACAACGGATGATGCGTTTGCAATAGGTTTTGATCATGTCGCACTTGCGGCAGGCGCGGGCAAACCAACGGTATTGGATTTGCCGAATGGTCTGGCGCGCGGTGTGCGCGCAGCTTCCGATTTTTTAATGGCGCTGCAGTTGTCCGGCGCCGCGCAGCGGGATTCAATCGCCAATATGCAGTTACGTTTGCCGGTGATCGTGATAGGCGGTGGTTTGACGGCAATTGATACAGCAACAGAAGCACTGGCCTATTACCCAATACAGGTCGAAAAGTTTTTGCAGCGCTATGAACTGTTGTCTGCTGTTCAGGGCGAAGCTTCGATTCGCAATATCTGGGACGCCGAGGAAACCGAAATTGCTGACGAATTTCTGGCACATGCCCGCGCCATTCGCGCTGAGCGCGCAGTCGCCGAACAAGAGGAACGCGAAGCGGATATTCTGTCGCTGCTGCAGTCCTGGGGTGGCGCTACAATCGCCTATCGCAAGCGCCTAATCGACAGCCCTTCCTATACGCTGAATCATGAAGAGGTGGAGAAAGCACTGGAAGAAGGAATCTGGTTCGCCGAAGGTTTGACGCCGAGCCGCGTTAACGTCGACCCGTGGGACCATGTGCGATCTGTTCATTTTACAGTGCAAAAACGCGATGACGCAGGGGAGTGGCGTGCAACTGGCGAAGTCGAGTTGTCCGCGCGCGCATTGCTCGTTGCAGCCGGGACGCAACCGAACACGGTACTGGCAAGAGAAGATGGAAATACTTACAAGCTTGATGGCCGTTATTTTGCCGCGTGCGATGAAGAAGGCAAGCCGGTTAGACCGGCTTATGGGAATCCTAAATCCGGTACGGCTTCGGTATTACTGAGCTATTACAAAGACGCACAGGACGGGCGTTTCATCAGTTTCTTTGGCGATTTGCACCCATCATACTCAGGTAATGTTGTGAAAGCCATGTCCAGCGCCAAGCAGGGGTATCCGGTGGTTGACCGCGTTCTCGGCAAGATTAAGCCGTTTTCCGATAAAACGGCAGAACAGTTTTTCATGTTGTTCAACCGGCAATTGCGACCGATAGTCCATAAAGTGGAGCGGCTGACACCGAATATTGTTGAAGTGGTAGTGCATGCGCCTCTGGCAGCGGAGCGTTTTCATCCGGGACAGTTTTACCGGTTCCAGAATTATGCATCGCTTGCACCCGTAGTGAGCGATACACGACTGGCGATGGAGGGCATTGCATTAACCGGCGCTTCAGTCGATATTGCGCAGGGATTGGTATCATTAATCGCACTGGAAATGGGCGGCTCTGCGGATTTATGCACTTTATTGAAACCGGGTGAGCCGGTTATTCTGATGGGACCGACAGGCACGCCAACTGAAATTGAGGCGGGTGAAACCGTAATTCTGGTCGGTGGCGGACTGGGTAATGCAGTGCTTTTCTCCATCGGCGCAGCAGCGCGTGCTGCAGGATCCAGAGTGTTGTATTTCGCTGGATACAAGAAGCGCATTGACCGTTATAAAGTGGCGGAGATCGAAGCCGCAGCTGATACGGTTGTCTGGTGCTGCGATGAGGCGCCGGGATTCCAGCCGGACAGGGTGGGCGATAAACATTTCGTCGGTAATATTGTTGAAGCGATGGTTGCCTATGGCAGCGGTCAACTGGGCGATCAGCCTGTTCCGATGATCGAGGCTGATCGCATTATTGCGATCGGATCCGATCGCATGATGGCAGCGGTAGGGGTGGCGCGGCATAATCAGTTAAAGCCGTATCTGAAGGCCGGACATTTTGCGATAGGCTCCATCAATTCGCCGATGCAGTGCATGATGAAAGAAATCTGCGCGCAATGTCTGCAACCGCACAAAGATCCGCAAACCGGCGAAGTGACTTATGTCTTTTCGTGTTTCAATCAGGATCAACCGCTGGATTCCGTTGATTTTACCGGCTTGTCGTCACGTTTGCGGCAGAACACCGTGCAGGAAAAATTAACCAGCCGTTGGATCAGGTGTTGTCTTGACAGGAATTGATTCAAATCCGTTCTGTTTTCCTGAGGATTTGCCGGATTTGAGCAATTGCAGCGGGCAAAGAAAGGTGCTGGCCTCCTGCTTTGCCCAGTAATGAAACCTGAGTCCGGCCGGCGTCTGGCTGTCGGTTTCGTGCAGTAGTGTATTTTTCTTGGTGCTGTCGACGACGGCATTCAGTTTCTTTAATGCTTTTCTGCCGAGCAGCATCGGTGTCGAGAAATGCGATCGATCGATCAGGTTGACCCTAATGGTGTGAGGCTTGCCATCAAACTGAATTTGCATGTTGACGACCGGGTGGGAATGACATTGGTTTTTTGAGTATGTTCGCTTGCTCGTTTCTTTATTTTTACATGCTGCACAATCGGTAAATTGTAGTGAACGGGTTGCTCCAGTTCAGGGTGTGCAACAGTGAAACTCGCATATTCCTGTCCATTCAATTCATAAATCAGAATATCTTTTGCTGAAATTGAGGCTGTTTCGGCGCCTGTGTCCAGTTTGGCTGTCAAAGCGACCTCATGTGTGGTCAGTGTTATCGGTTCCAGATAACCAAACGTCGATTTGATTGTTTCAGCGGATGCTGTTGATAGAAGGAATGCTGATTGAACTCAACAAGACGATAAACAAAGAATGAGAATGTTTAGTTTTTGATTTCATGATGGGTAGTTCTTACTGATGAAAATTTATGAATGTCTGTTCATTTCCTCTCGAATAGGGAAAAGGGCTTTTGCATGCTTCCGGCAAAGTGAAAAAAGATTAATGTGCTGGCAATGGCGGCGAAAAAACACCATACGGATACGAATGTTACCGTATAGACAGAAAATGCTACAACAAAACCAAGTGTGATGATGTATCCCGTCAAGCGCAGATTTCTGAAGCTTGAGAAAATGAAAGGCACACATGTGACCAACAGATACAGCGGTATGATCAGCGGGTAAGCATGCACATAATGCTCGTAATAAATATGCTGATTGATGATTTCCACCGTAACAGGCTGATTTATCAATGCGATAACCGTATAAATGCTCAATGCAAACCCTGCAATAGCAAAAAGCCTTATCATTTTTTTTCTATGGTCATTGGTTTCTGCAAAATAAATAGCCAGCGGCGCATACAGTGGCCAGATGATACCGACAAACACTCCGTACAGATTGCCAAGCCAGAATTGCAAGAATAGATTATGGTGTGCCAGTGAAACCCACAGTAATCCTTCTATGATTTGCTGTGTAGCAAAAACAAGTGGAATCAGTGCAACGGGATAGTCATTTCTTTCTTTAACTTTTCCGATAATGGCTTTTCCGACGACCAAAAGACTGCCACTGATGAGAAAACTTGCTTCTGCTGAAAAACACATTGTAATTTTTGTTGACTATTCAGCCGGACTGATCGAAATATTGATCAGATTCTAACATAGATTCATTTCCCCAATTTGAACCGATTGATTCATAAGGAATGGATTTATGGTATGGATGGGTTTAATCAGCCCGCAATTTAGGTATACTGTAAGTACTTATTTTCGCGCAAGGGAGAGAGGAAATGTCAGATCATATTTATAAAATTATGGAGCTTACCGGTTCATCGGCGACAGGCATCCAGGACGCAATTGAGAACGCCATAACGCGCGCGGCGAAAACAATTCAGGATATGCGCTGGTTTGAGGTTGTGGAAACCCGCGGACACATTGAACAAGGGAAAATCGGGCACTGGCAGGTTACGATCAAGGTAGGTTTCACACTGCGGGATTGATTTGATCATGATTCAAATGTGTATCAATTGTGATGACTAAAAAATATTAAATACGACGATGCTCTGGATAAAAGCGCTACATATTATTTTTATGGTGACTTGGTTTGCCGGACTGTTCTATCTGCCGCGTTTGTTTGTTTATCATGCGATGTGTGAGGATACGCCGGGAAAGGAGCGTTTCAAAATCATGGAGCGCAAACTGTTTTATGGCATCATGACGCCGAGTGCGGTACTGACAGTTGTTTTCGGAGTATGGCTGTGGCTGGGATACGGTTTCTCGGGAACGTGGCTTCACGTCAAGCTGGCGCTGGTCGTTATATTGCTCATTTACCATTATTATTGCGGAAGATTTGTATCCGCGTTTAAACATGACGTAAATCAACATGGTCATGTTTTTTATCGCCTTTTTAACGAATTCCCGGTGTTGATTTTATTTGCGGTTGTGATTCTGGTAGTCGTCAAACCCGCATTGTTCTAACGGTTTATGCGTTCAGTTCACGACGGCTGGCCGCCGTTTTCTTAGGAATACTCGATTTCACTTGATACGAGAAAAGGCAGCTTATTAAATCTAAATTCCGTTTTCAACGTGCCTGTTTGGCTGTTGCGGTGTTTATAGGCTGCCTTGTTGCTTCTTTTTTCAGTTCGCGCAAAAAAACACTGTTTTTTTAGACTGTCCCTGTTGCTGCTGATCGTGCTGTCTTATTGGGGCGACGTGCGAAGTGCGGATTAACATTTCGTCGTTTGTCCGGGGTGCTGATCAGATGTTTGCCTTTGCGGTGCGTCGGGGTGCCATTTTTTTTGTTGCTGTCATTATGCCGACTGGTTTTGCTGCGCGGCTCAAGACCGGGAACGATGTGCGAAGCTATGGAGTGTCCCGTGTAGCGTTCGATGCGCTTCAAGTGGATACTGTCTTTGCTGGAAGCGAAAGAAACGGCTATGCCGGATGCGCCAGCGCGCCCTGTACGGCCGATGCGGTGTACATAGTCTTCAGCGAATTTAGGCAGATCAAAATTGATGACATGCGTGATGTCGGAAATGTCGATGCCTCTTGCAGCAACATCGGTAGCGACTAAAATGCGCAGGTCGCCTTTTCTGAGCTTTGTCAACGTCCGATTGCGCTCGCGCTGATTCATGTCGCCGTGCAGCGCTGCCGCTGTGTGTCCATCTGCGTATAAACTGTCCGCGATAAGGTCGGCGTTACGTTTTGTGGCGGTGAACACAATAGCCTGCTTTAAACCGGCATCGCGCAAGACATGATCCAGAAGTTTGTTTTTATGCGTCAGGTCGTCCACATAATGCAGGCGCTGTTCGATGTGATCCAGTTTTGTCTGACGGTCTGCTATTTGTATCCGCTTGGGTGCGTTGAGCAATTGTGCGGCAACTTTTTCGATAGCCGGATCCAGCGTTGCAGAGAACAAAACAGTTTGTCTGCCTTGCGGTAAGCACGAGGCAATCTGTTTGATATCCGCCAGGAATCCCATGTCAAGCATTCTGTCCGCTTCGTCCAGAATAAGTGTCTGCAGGCGGGAAAAATCAACGCGCCCGCGCTGGATGTGATCGATCAGCCGGCCTGGCGTGGCAACCAGAATATCGACGGGTTGTGATAACAATTTGTTCTGCAAAGGATAGGGCATGCCGCCGAGAATGCTGATAACTTTCGTGCGAGGGGTGTATTTACCATATTTTTTGGCGGCGTTTGATACCTGATCGGCCAGTTCACGCGTTGGCGTCAAGACCAGAATGCGCGGTCCGCGGCCGTTTGTTTTGCTGGGCGCTGTTAAATGATGCAGTGCAGGGAGCATAAAAGCAGCCGTTTTACCGGTGCCGGTCTGTGCTGATGCGATGATGTCGGTGCCGGAAATAAGCTCCGGTATAGCCTGTTCTTGTATCGGCGTCGGCGTGCTGTAACCGGCTTCGTGAACGGCTTTCAGAATTAAAGGATGCAAATTGAGATTTTCAAATGACACGGTGTTTCCTAAATGAATTTAAAGAAGCTGAATTGTTCAGCAAAAATATAATATGTAAAAGTGATACAGAAAAAAGCTGACGCTTATCGTTTATTAACCATGTGTATGATGGCTAAACATGCGCGGTGTTTTAGAAAGGTAGCCGAAAGCTGATATAAGAAGAGGAACGGCGAAGTGCGCAAACGAATAAATAATGCAGCCCGAGGATTATAGCATGCCTGATGGTTGTTAAGAAAATTATTATGTTGTTCTAAACAAGTAGGGATATCTGAATTGAAAAAGCTGCTGTAGTTAGGCTTGTCAGATTCCTATGGTTATAATATTTTGCAACTTCATGTGAGAATAGATAATCTTGTTCAATCTTATGAAGAAACCCGGTAACTTGTTTATGTATAGACATTCCCTGTAAATTTCACGAAAACATTGCCATGTAACGACTGAGGACTGTACCAGATGCATGATAATTTATGAAAATGGTGCCAGGACTTGGCTGGTGCGTATCCGTCAGTGGCTGCAACTGATCTGCAATGTCCGGAAGCCGGCTTCGCGCGCGTGGCGACTCGTGGCTCAACTGCGGCAAGTGCTACCGCAACGACTTCGATCCATCCCCCACAGTTTCATTGGCTTTTGTTCTGCCCGAAGTCACTGAGCATCGCAGGGTGCAATAACCAACGGGCATTGCACCAATGGCAATGGGTGTGTTTTTATGGTGCAATGCGCTTCGCTTATTGGTACCCTACATCTTGTGGCGGCGTTATTACTCTATATTCTGCACCTGCTCTCGCATTTGTTCGATCAGGATTTTTATTGACATCGAAGCTCTGGAGATTTCGATGTCGACTGATTTTGAGCCGATGGTGTTGGCTTCGCGGTTGAGTTCCTGCATCAGAAAATCAAGCCGTTTGCCGACTGCCCCGCCTTGATTGAGAATATGTTCCACTTCATCCAGGTGGGTTTTCAGGCGGGACAATTCTTCATCGATATCGATTTTTGAGGCGAAAAAAATGATTTCCTGACGAATGCGATCTTCATCAAGATTGTCAATGGCTTCCTGTATGCGTGTTTTTAGTTTTTCTTCGAAGGCGGTAATGAGCGTCGGAATACGGGGCGCTGCCAGCTCAAGCTGTTGACGTATCTGGTTGAGGCGTTCCAGCAGGATGCATTTTAATTTTTCACCTTCGCGATTCCGGGTAGCCTGAAAGGCTTCCAGTGTTGTGAACAATAGTGTCATGGCGTATTCACGCAATGCATCCGCCGGCAGCGTATTGCCGCCGAGGATACCCGGCCAGTTGAGTATGCTGGCGACAGACAAGCCTTGCGCTTCGGGGAGCGAAGCGCGGACAGTGCGGTCAAGCTCCAGCAGTTTGTGCAGCAAGGTCTGATTTAACTGCCAGGGCTCGTCAAGATTGTCCAGTGGTGTGAAGTTCAACCGGCATTCTACTTTTCCGCGATTGAGTTTCCTGGCGATGGTTTCTCGCATGCTGGGCTCCAGGGAACGGAAATCATCCGGCAGGCGCAGCTGTACATCCAGGTAACGATTGTTGACGGCGCGCAACTCCAGATTCAGCGTGCCGCAAGGCGTCGCCAGTGTATGTGTGGCATAACCGGTCATACTGTTGATCATCGAATGCGCCGTTCCTGTTGATTGCAAAAATATAACCTGTCGGAGGGATGTTTATTGTGTCTGGAAAACAAGACCGGCATGTTCGCGCATTTTATGAAACTGAATCGATGGCCAGTTTTCTTCAGCCACGCTGATTTCCGCACCGTATGAAGCGAGGAAGGTCGGTGCATCAACCGCGTCATACGCGATACGGTGCGCGTTGGCTTCGATGAAACGTTGAAGTTCCCGCTGGTCTTTGGCGGTTACCCAGCGCGCAAGCTGATATTTTGCTGGCGCTATGCGCGCATCAACAGCATACTCATACTTGAGCCGGTGAGTGACCACTTCGAATTGAAGTACACCGACTGCGCCGAGCAGCAGCGTACTGCCGAGATGTGGTCTGAATACCTGGATGGCGCCTTCCTCGCCGAGTTGGGTGAGTCCCAGTTTAAGTTGTTTGCTGCGCAGCGGATCGGCGATTTCGACCGTGCGGAAGATTTCGGGCGCAAAAAAAGGCAAGCCGGTAAACTGTAAAGATTCGCCTTCGGTCAGCGTGTCGCCAAGCTGTAATGTGCCGTGGTTGGGGATGCCGATAATATCGCCCGGATAAGCTTCTTCCAGAATGTCGCGACGCTGCGACAGGAATGAGACGACGGAATTGGTGCGGACATCCTTGCCGTTGCGCACAACTTTTAAGTTCATGCCGCGTTTAAACTGACCGGAACAGATACGCAGAAAAGCAATGCGATCACGGTGCGCAGGATTCATATTGGCCTGTATTTTGAATACCATGCCGGAAAAACTTTTCTCGTCCGGTAACACTTCGCGCTGCATGGCGTGGCGTGATTCCGGTGAAGGCGCGAGATCGACCAGGGCGTCCAGGATTTCGCGAACGCCAAAATTATTAATCGCGGAACCGAAAAAAACAGGCGTCTGATGACCGGCGAGAAACGCTTCCTGAGCGAATTCCGGTGTGGCGCCAGCGATGAGCTCAATTTCCTGTTGCGCTTCACTCAAGCTGACGCCAAAACGCGCCTGTGTCGTCGGATCGTCAAGCTGAGCGATAAACTCTTCATCCGCATCGGCGCGATCGGCACCCGGTTTGAATACGCGCATACCTTTGTTGCGCAGATCAAAAACACCACGAAAATGGCGGCCCATGCCGATGGGCCAGGTGAATGGAATTGCGTCCATACCCAGTGTGCGCTCAATTTCGTCAATGAGGTCCAGTGGCGGCTGCACTTCCCGGTCCATTTTATTGACAAAGGTTAGAATGGGTGTGTTGCGGGCGCGGCAGACCTCCAGCAGGCGTAATGTCTGCGCTTCAACGCCGTTGGCGGCGTCGATGACCATCAGTGCGGCATCGACAGCGGTCAGCACGCGATAGGTGTCTTCGGAAAAATCCTGGTGACCGGGTGTGTCAAGCAGATTGATGACACAGTCGCGGTATTCCATTTGCATTACTGAACTGGCGACGGAAATGCCGCGTTGCTTTTCTATTTCCATCCAGTCCGAAGTGGCGTGCCGGCTGGCTTTGCGTGCTTTAACGCTGCCTGCAATGTGGATAGCGCCGGCATACAATAACAATTTCTCGGTTAAAGTTGTTTTACCGGCGTCCGGGTGGGAAATAATGGCAAAAGTACGGCGGCGCGCCACTTCATGTTTAATGCTCATGGTGATTCGAACGGTGCTCCTGTGAATAAAGATGACAATGGGTGATATGTGTAGTGCTGATTGTACTGGCTTCAGGATAGGTTTGGCGGCATACCGGCATGGCCATCGGGCAGCGCGGATGAAAGTGACAACCCGTTGGTGGCGAGGCCGGTGAGGGTATGTCACCCTTGAGCTTGATCATATCCGCCGCGGATGCCCTGCCGATTTGCGGTACGGCGGACAGCAGCGCCTGCGTATAAGGGTGTCCGGGCTTGCTGATCACTTCATCTGTGAGACCCTGTTCCACAATCCGGCCTAAATACATGACTGCAATTTCATCGGCGAGGTACTCTACAACCGAGATATTATGGGTAATAAATAAATATGCAAGCCCCAGGTTGTTCTGCAGCGATTTCAGCAGATTCAGGATCTGTGCCTGTACGGATACGTCAAGCGCGCTGGTGGGTTCGTCGCAAATGAGCAATCTGGGGTTGACCGCCAGCGCGCGTGCAATAGCAATCCGCTGACGCTGGCCGCCTGAAAATTCGTGCGGGTAACGCCACTTGGCTTCTTTCGGCAAGCCGACATACTGCAACAGCACATCGACGGCTGCCTCATGCGGAAAAGCCGTTGCCGTCGATGTGGCGGATGCTCCGGCAGTGAATTCTATTGCAGCATTCAGTGCGCTCATACCTTCCTGAATGATCTCAATGACGCGCATTCTCGGATTCAATGAAGAGTACGGGTCCTGAAAGACAAATTGAAGCTGCGATCGTAATGGACGTAACCGCTGTCTTTCCATCCCTACCAATTCCTGCTGGTTATAGCGCACACTGCCCGCCGTCGGTTGGATTAACTGCAGAATACTCTTGCCGACAGTGGTTTTGCCGCAACCGGATTCACCGACAAGTGCCAGCGTTTTTCCCGCGACAATGCGCAGTGATACGCCATCAACCGCTTTAACCTGACCAACGATGCGTTTTAAAAAACCTTGGTGGATTGGAAAATGCACTTTCAGACTGGAAACCTGCAGCAATGGTTCCGCTTTTTGTTGTTGCGCGGCAGGAATTGCCGGAACGGGTGCTACTTCGGGTATACGCGTAATATTGATCAATGCTGACGACGGATCATAGAGGTGGCAGCGCACCTTGTGAGCAGGGGATGTGTGGTGCCACTGCGGTGCGGTGTCATGGCATCGCGGCATTGCATAATGGCAGCGATCGGAGAAACGGCAGCCGTTGAATGCCTGAGTCAGGGGCGGTACGGTTCCGCTGATTACGGCCAGTTTCTGATTGCGTTTTTGCTTGTCAGGTAATGAGGCAAAGAGCTGTTGCGCGTATGGATGAGCAGGATGGCTGAAAAAATTTTCACGCGGCGATAGTTCGACAATTTCTCCGGCATACATGACGGCGACGTGCTGCGCCATTTCACTGACCACGCCTAGATCATGCGTAATCAATAAAATGGCCATGTGATTCTGCCGCTGGATTTCACGCATGAGATCGAGAACCTGGGCCTGTATCGTTACATCAAGCGCGGTAGTCGGTTCATCTGCAATGAGCAGTTCGGGCTCGCCAGCCAGTGCCATGGCGATCATTGCGCGCTGCTTCATGCCGCCGGAAAATTGAAATGGGTATTCGTGCATGCGCCGCTTTGCATCAGGAATGCCAACCTGATCCAGCAGCTGAAGGATTCTTTTTTGCGCCGCCGGCTTGTTCAGCCTGAAATGTTGCACCAGAACTTCCGCAATTTGTTCGGCAATCGTCATGACAGGATTCAGGCTGAGCATGGGTTCCTGGAAAATCATACTGATTTGTTTGCCGCGAATCTGACGCATGGCCGATTCCGGTAGCTGGAGTAAATCTGCGCCATTCAGGCTTATGCTGCCTGACAGGATTTCTCCTGCGTCGGGTAATAAGCGCATAATCGACAGCGCCGTCATCGATTTGCCGCAACCGGACTCGCCGAGCAGCGCAAACGTTTCACCTCTGTTGAGCTTGAATGAAAGGCCATCGACCGCGCATACCGGAAGCTTGCTGGTATGCAGGATGGTTTTTAAGTTGTTGATCTCCAGTAAAACGCTCATGAATGTTAAATGGATTTGTTTACTGGCGCAGGCGCTGATGCTGATGCTGGTATTTGAGCCGGATTGTTTTTTTGTGCGCTGGCGCTGTTTTGTGTGAATGTTTTGACACGCGGATCCAGTGCTTTCTGCACAGCGTCCGCGAATAAATTTGCGCTAAGCACCAGAATAAACATAAAGCCGAAAGCTGACAGCAACGTCCACCAGACCATCGGTTCACGCGCCATTTCAAGACGTGCCGCGTTAATCATGGTGCCAAAACTGATCATGGACGGATCAACGCCGACGCCGACATACGACAGTACGGCCTCGGCCAGAACCAGTCCGCTGAAATCCATGACGGTGGCGATTAATACAATATGCATCACATTGGGCAGAATGTGGCGGCTGATAATACGCCAGTGCGATACACCAAAGGCATGCGCGGCCTGGATATATTCCATTTCACGCAGTTTGAGCGTCTCGCCGCGCAGCAACCGGCACAGGCTGGTCCAGCTGGTAATGCCAAGAATAATGCAAAGACATAATAAACGGACATCAGCGCGCTCGGCGAGCGTTTCAAAATATTCGGCATGGGTTTCAATATAAACCTGCATCATGAGAATGGTGGCTGCGATCAGCAGCACGCTGGGAATTGAATTCAGTGTCGTGTAGGTATATTGGATGACATCGTCGATCCAGCCGCGAAAATAACCCGCTGTAATGCCGAGCAGCAGTGCGAAAGGCAGCATGATCAAGGTTGTCAGTGTACCAATGATCAACGCGACACGGATGCTTTTCAGCGAAAGATAAAGTACATCCTGTCCGACCTTGTCGGTGCCGAGCACATGATAATGCGTAGCCAGCATGGACAGTATGCCAATTACGACGAGAATCACGCCCAGTGTGATGAGAATCGCGTGCCAGGGAATTTCTGTCGTGCGCCGCCAGACAGACTGAACACATAGGGTAAAACGCTGATGTGTGCGTCGCGCCATGTTCAGACATAACAGGGTGTGGAGTATGATCCAGAATAACAATCCCAGTCCGATGCCTTTGGCAATACGCGTGTTGATGTCTGACTGATATTCTGTATCCGGATCTGCCAGATGCGAACCGCCGTATTCCAGTCGGGCAAATGCACGGTTTTGGCTACCGTCGGGTAAACTGAACGTTTCTTTCGCGTACAGGTGCGTGGCGAGCGGCGCCGAGTAGGTTTTTTCAACATTGGAACGCAGTGGCGTGAGCAACAGATCGAGAACGCTTAACACCTCGACGCTGTAAATTGTTTCGCCATGAATATTCCTATGTTCGAGTGCCGGGCGGAAATGCAGTGTATCCAATAAGCCCACGATAATAAAAAAAACCAGAACGGTCAACGCAGACATGCCGCTGGCGCTATGACCAACCCGCCGCCAGGGCGCCAGCAGATGTTCGTTTCCGCGCACATACCAGATAAAAGCAGACGTCAGGAACACCAGCAGGAAAACAAGCGCATCGGTCCAGAGGATAACGGGGGTAAAAGGCATGCGGTTATAAATTGGATAGCGATATTGAATGGAATATGACCGGGTTTGTTTTTATAGCATAAATGTGGCAGCGTGTTTGCGAAATCATCTCTATTCTGCCGCATTTTTGGCGATTTCGTTCGACATGCGGAATTTCACTATTTCATGGTGAAATTCCGCTTTGATGCAAAATATCTCCGGGTCCGTGATGGATTTATTGCAGGCTTGCGTTTCGTTAAATTGCGGATGTGAGCAGTTTAATATCGAGGACCCACGATCTGGCAGCCGATGCAGCTGAATGATGGCAAATATGCTTGGATTATTTAGTCCAGCAAATGATTGTTGATGGCATAGCGAATCAGTTGTGCGTTATTTTTGATGTTCATTTTTTCCAGAATCCTTGTCCGGTAGGTGCTGACGGTTTTAACGCTCAACGACAGCCTGCCTGCGATCGCAGTTAATGATTCACCCGCCGCAATCGCTTTGAAAACCATTAACTCCCGGTCGGAGAGTTTTGTATGAAGCGGTTTTTGTAACGTGGACTGGGGTTCAAATAAAAATTTTTCCGCCAGATCAGGATTGACATATTTTCCGCCGGCTGCCAGTCGCCGTATGACAGCAATCAGTTGATCCGCCGGACTGTCCTTGGTGAGATATCCGGAAGCGCCTAAGCGAATGGCGCGGATGGCATATTCATCTTCAGGGTACATGCTGAGTATCAGTACTTTGTGCGCCAGTTTTTCGGTTGACAAGCGCTTGAGAATTGTAAGTCCGTTTATATCGGGAAGATTGATATCCAGCAAAACGAGATCAAATTCGTTATCGCGGATTTTTTTTAACGCTTCCCTGCCGTTTGCTGCTTCGGCAACAATCGCAATGTCGAGCGTTTCGCCAAGAATTCTTTTTAAGCCATCGCGAAACATTGTATGATCTTCTGCGACAATCACCCTGATCATGAATCGGATAACCTCATGGCATAGCTTTGTTTTGTCGATACCGGAATTTTTACCGCAACAACCGTCCCTTTGGAAGATACTCCTTCGATGATTAATTCTCCGCCCAACTGTTGAGTCCGTTCGCGCATACCCATAATGCCAAAAGATCTCTCATTTGTTTGTTGATCTGTATTAACCCCTCTTCCATTATCCGAAATTTTGAAACAAAAAGCATCGTTCATTTCGATCAGGTTTATTTCAACCGATGTTGCTTCAGCGTGTTGCGCTATATTAATCAACGCTTCTTGAATGATTCTGAATATGGATGTTTCGTAGTCTTTTGTCAGTTCCGGAAAATCGAGATAATCCAGATGCAAAGCGCAGCAGATGCCATTGCGGGTTTCAAAATCCCGCACCAGCCATTTAATCGCATCGACAAGCCCGAGATTATCCAGTGCATTGGGTCTTAGATTCTGCGAGATACTCCGGACAGTGTTAATGGCTTCACCGGCTAATTGATGCAAAAGACGAATCCGCTCGTTTAAAGTATTCTCGGTTATTTTTCTGGACAACCAGTCCAGTTCCAGTTTTATTGCTGCCAAATTGCCGCCGACGACATCATGTACTTCCCGTCCTATCCGAATGCTCTCTTCTTCCCGAATATTCTGCAGATGCAGGGTGAGATCCCGCAGATTGGCCAGCATGCGTTTATGTTCAGTCACATCTTCCATCAAACAGACGTAATGGATTTGCGCTTCATGAATAATCTCGAACGGCGCAAACGTCATTTCCACCCAGATCGTCGAGCCTTTTGCGTGCATGATTCTTCTGCATATTTTCTGATTATCCGGTGTGTGCTTTTTTAGAAACAGCATGTCTTCCGCGTAGGCATCAGCGTCATCCGGATGAATGAGCTCGCTTTGACGGAGTTGCATCAATTCGTCGATTGTTCTGCCGGTAATCGATGCGTACTTCGGGTTTATATCGAGGAAGGCTTCATTGCCGAGATCAATATGCGCGATCCCTAAGGGTGCTTTTTCAAATATGGTTTGGAATCGTCTTTTGATCCTTTGAGTGCGTTTTTCAGTGCGTTGTCTTTCAACAGTATAGCGTACCAACCGGGTCAAGGCGCATTCGGATAGGACATCCTTTTCAAGATAATCCTGTGCGCCAGCTTTAATGCATTGGATGGCAAGTTGCTCATTTTTATTTACCGTAAGAACGGCGATAGGCGCAGTGGTGACTTTTTTTAATTTCGTGATCGTTTCGACACCACTGCTATCCGTTAAATGAAGATCGGATAAAATCAAATCAAACTGGTATTTGCGAATCAAAATAAGTGCTTCGGAGATAGACTCGGTATGCGTTACTTTGATTTGGCTTTTTAATCCCCGAAGTAAGCGATGTTGGATGAGCAGCGCATCGAATTCGTTATCTTCGATCAATAAAATATGAATTTCTGCTTTTTTACCCATACAGACTTTGCCTCAATTGTCAGTGTAATGACCATCGTTTTGCTGTCAGTCGAGAATGCTTGCCGGATTACGAAATTTTAAAGACTATGTGGCGATGGTGCATTGATTGCTCTTGACTATGAAAGCACATAAAAAAATGACCATTGTACATTTGAGTGGCATTGCGCGACCAGCATAGCATAGCACTGATGTCGACAAATACCCTGCCAGGATTCAGCGGATGAAAGAGGAGTTTTGCAGACTGGTTTTATCAGACTGCTCGGATTGGTCGGATGCCGGTGTGTTGAAGTTGTCGATTAATCCGGCGTGGATATGGATGTATCGGGTTGCAGAAGTATTGCACAAAACCATTTACTTTAGCGTCAGAGCTACATAAAGTCGTCTCAGCAAATGCCGATAGGTGTTCAGTTATTCTTGGAATTTTGTTATCGACCAGGTTAGGTGTTTATGCATGCAATAATAGATTGTGACAGCAGGTCAAGCGGTGCTGAGCGTGAATATAAATTCACTATCCAGGATTTCGAGCGAGTCAAGAAATTGATCTATAATCGCGCCGGTATTTCACTTTCACCCAGTAAGCAAAACATGGTGTACAGTCGTCTTGCCAAACGTTTAAGAGCGAATGGCTATAGTTCATTCAAGCATTATCTGGATTCACTGGAAAGTCCTGACAGTCATGAGTGGGAAGCGTTTACCAATGCGTTGACTACAAATCTGACATCCTTCTTTCGCGAGCAGCATCATTTTCCCATTCTTGAGCGACATGCAGAGCAACGCAGAAATGCAGGCAAAATCCATCTCTGGTGCAGTGCCTCATCAACAGGTGAAGAACCCTATTCGATGGCGATATCAATGGCCCAGGCATTCAATACGCTTACGCCACCGGTACATATTCTTGCGACAGATTTAGATACGCACGTTTTGGCCAAAGCGAAAGCGGGTATTTATTCTATCGAGAAGCTCGAAAAATTGCCTAAAGAGAAGTTGAGAAAATTTTTTCTGAAGGGCAAAGGAATTCATGCGGGGTATGCGATGGTGCGTCCTGAGTTACGGAACATGGTCACATTCCGACAATTGAATCTGCTCGATAATGGTTGGCCTGTCCGCGGCCCTTTTGATGCGATATTCTGCCGTAATGTCATGATTTATTTTGATAAGCAAACACAATATAAGATTCTGCAAAAGTTTGCGCCCTTGCTTGCTCCGAACGGTCTGCTGTTTGCAGGCCACTCCGAAAGCTTTCAGCACGCAGCTGATTTATTCAAATTACGTGAAAAAACAGTATACGAGCTTGCTAAAAAATAACCGAGGAAACGCATGACTGAGTTTGTCAATGAACATATCGCAACAAATTTATATTTTGATAATAATTTCAATATGCAAGCTGTCAAGCTTCTGCCGGGAGAGTATTTTGTTACAAACGGAGATATGCTGCTCGTGACAGTGCTGGGTTCCTGTGTTGCTGCTTGTATTTGCGACAGACAGAATGGAATTGGTGGCATGAATCATTTTATGTTGCCTGATAGTGGCGGTTCAGACATAAATTCGCCGATGAATCCGTCTGCACGATATGGTGTGTATGCGATGGAGATTCTAATTAATCATTTACTGAAATTGGGGGCGCGTCGAGCAAACCTGGAAGCGAAAGTGTTTGGCGGAGGTAATGTGATTAGTGGCTTAACGCAAGCTAACGTTGGTCAGCGTAATGCGGAATTTGTAATGCAATTCCTGAATACTGAAGGTATTCCGATAACCGCAAAGGACTTGATCGATATCTATCCTCGTAAAGTTTATTTTTTTCCCAGAACCAGTAAGGTACTGGTCAAGAAATTGAAGAGTCAGCATAACGATACAATCAAAATGCGTGAAAAGGATTACGGCAGGAAACTGAATAAATCCACAAGTAACGATAAATGCAATGTAGTGGAGCTTTTCTCCTGATGTATTATTTTTAATAATTGACTGCGGGTGCATTATGAAAAAAATCAATGTACTGGTTATAGATGATTCAGCACTTATCCGTAAGCTGCTAACCGAGATTATTAACAGTCAGCGTGATATGACGGTAGTCGGTTCGGCATCAGATCCTCTGGTGGCGCGCGAGATGATTCGTGAGATGAATCCGGATGTATTAACATTGGATGTTGAAATGCCTAAAATGGACGGCCTGGATTTTCTGGAGCGATTAATGCGTCTTCGACCCATGCCTGTAGTCATGGTGTCAACATTGACGGAAAAGGGGTCCGATATTACTTTCCGTGCGCTTGAACTTGGGGCTGTTGATTTTGTAGCCAAACCCAAAATTGATATTGCAAGTGGACTGAAAGCGTATAGCGACGAAATCGCCGGTAAAATAAGAACGGCATATTCCGCGCGTGTGAAAAGACTTGGTCCAGATAGGGTAGTTTCAAAAAGTGCGTCCGCGGATGCCGTATTACCGGCGGTTTTAAATAAAACCTCTTTTTCAACAGAAAAGTTAATCATCATTGGTGCTTCAACAGGCGGTACTGAAGCAATTAAAGAGTTTCTGATTCAGTTGCCGGCTGGTTGCCCGGGAATTCTGATTACGCAGCATATGCCGGAAGGATTTACAAAATCATTTGCCAACCGATTAAACAGCATGTGCAGAGTATCCGTACACGAGGCTCAAGGTGGAGAACGTGTGCTGCCCGGACATGCTTTTATTGCGCCTGGACATTCGCATTTACTGCTTAAACGAAGTGGGGCGAATTATATAACTGAATTGAATCAAGGAGAGCTGGTAAGCCGTCATCGTCCTTCAGTAGACGTGCTTTTCCGTTCCGCCGCGAATTATGCGGGTAAAAATGCTATTGGCATTATCCTGACGGGTATGGGTAAAGATGGTGCGGCTGGAATGCTTGAAATGCATCACGCCGGCGCCTATAATTTCGCGCAAGATGAAGCAAGCTGTGTTGTTTATGGTATGCCGAAGGAAGCGGTGGCCGCCGGCGCAGTTGATGAAATTGCGCCACTAGGAGATATGGCGCGCAGAGTATTGGCTAAAGTAACAAGTATGGGTGCTCAGCATGTACGTGTTTAATAAATTTTGATGTTTTATATCAATTTATTATGATAACGTGTTGTTAAATTGTGTTTTGCTTTGCGATGTGATTTGTTATCATTAGCATTCATTTTTGCAAATAGATCCAGTGTAGGCTATGCGACAAACAAAAACTGTTTACATTGTTTTAACTTGTGTTTTATATGCTTTTCTGATTGTCGGCTGCGGTTCTTTGCCAGATAAAAGTGCAAACAATTATCAGCTGAAATCAAAACAGATTACAAAAAAAACCGGGCCGCGAGAAGTAATTGTCAAGGAGCTATATCAACAGCATCGTGAATGGCAGGGGGTTCGTTATCGCCTCGGCGGTACAGGTAAGTCAGGAATAGACTGTTCGGCATTTGTTCAATTGACATACAAAACAAAACTCGGTATTCACCTGCCCAGGACAGCGCGTCAGCAATCCAGACTGGGAGCTGAAATCCGCAAACATCAACTGGCACCGGGTGATCTGGTTTTCTTTAGAACTGGACCAACGTCCAAGCATGTTGGTATTTATCTCGAAAAAAACAAATTTCTCCATGCATCGCAACGTAAGGGCGTGACCATATCGCGTTTAGATAACGTTTACTGGCAATCCAAGTACTGGAAATCTGTTCGCCTGTAAAACGGGTAAAGCTAAATGACGCGGCTGGCATTGCGAGTACCGCCCATAGTTGTGTTAGCCGTATTTGTGATAATAATGCGGTATGCTGCGCTATTTTTTCCATTTCTTACACTGAAGTCTGATCTTCATTTTTCTGTGCCGGTGCTGGTCGCTTTATCGGGACTTTTTCTGATTCTCATAAGCAGTATTATTTTTTATCGACGCGGTACAACACTGAATCCACTTAAACCGCAATTAGCCTCAATTCTGGTTACATCAGGACCTTATCGTTATAGCCGTAATCCGATTTACATAGGTCTGGTATTGATACTTGCAGGCTGGGGTGTTTATTTGCAAAACCCTGCATCGATATTTTGCGTACTGGTATTTGTGCTTTATATCAATCGATTTCAAATCCTTCCTGAGGAAGAATTGCTTGCACAGAAATTCGGTGTCGAATTTGAAATTTATAAATTCAGTGTGAATCGCTGGTTGTAAGGTATATAGTATAGATTTTTAAATGGTGAAATCAGTTGATGGAAAAGGAAATGAATGAATCTAGCCAGAAGTTGCAAAAGAACAAGCTGGTAACGCGAACGCTGTTTATGGTTTTCTTTATTATTGTCTATAGTATTTCTAAATTTCTTGTTATTGGGTTTGCAATATTTCAACTTGTTACTATTCTGATGACAGAAAAACTAAATGCCCAAGTACTGAGATTCACACAAGGCTTGAGTCTTTATATCTTTCAAATCACGCAGTTTGTGACATTCAACAGTGAAACAAAGCCTTTTCCATTTAGTGCATGGCCCAATGATAAAGACGCGTTAAATAACGATCAGGAAGTGGGCAATAATAAATTGGATTAGCGTGCGATTTTTCAGTGATCGAGCCAGTGCTCCAGACCCAATGTATTCAAACGGATATCTGAATACAATAAATTTGTAATATCCTCCTCAGTCATGGTGCAGCCGTGCGATCTGACGCGCTGCAACAGCAGTGCCTGCAATGCTGCGCGGATTGTATCGAATCTGCTGGTCGCGGTTGAATCAGCGTGATCCTGCGCATTTCGTGCGATACTGACATGTGCGTCTATCAGTTCATGCATCGATTCCGCGTGCCGTTCCAGGTGATAGATGCGGCTATAGTGTGTCAGAAAAGCATATTCCGGATTAAATCGCATGATGCGATCAATGGAGGAATGTGCCGCATCGGGATCGAACTGGACTGGGGTGGTGGTGGGAAATACAAATTCCATGCCATTGGCGTCCAGTTCGCGATATGAGACGCCAAACGTATCGCCGGTAAAAAATGAATTGCTTTTTTCATCATAGATGCAGTTGTGATGGCGTGCGTGACCGGGAGTATCAAGAAACAGTAGTGAGCGGCCATTCAGTTCAATTCTGCTTTCATCCGGTGCTTCGATGATGCGCTTTTTGTCTATGGCATGTATTTCGCCATAAACACGTTTAAATTCAGTGTCGCCATAAACAGCGATTGCGCCGGAAATCAATTTTCCGGGATCCGCCATGTGACGCGCGCCGCGTGGGTGCACGACAAGTCTGGCATTAGGGAAGACGCGCATGCAATGGCTTGCGCCGCCTGCGTGATCCAGATGAATGTGGGTCAGGATAATATAGTCAACATCCTCGATCGCCAGATTTTTTTCTTGAAGAACACTGATAACGCCAGGGATAGAGGAGGTCGTGCCAGTGTCGACCAGCGCTATTTTTCCATTCTCGACAATCAGGTGAATGGCGGCGCGTCTGGGCCGGTGAAATTGCGCATCTATTGCACTGATGCCAGCGGGATAATCAGTAACGAGCGAGTTTGTCATAGGTAGGGCAATAGTTTTGATTCTGTGTGGTGAGTCAGCCTGTCTGTTTATTTTAATTGATCGAGGATCGCCGGATTTTCAAGCGTGGAGACATCCTGGGTAATTTCTTCTCCTTTCGCGAGTGTACGCAAAAGACGTCGCATGATTTTGCCGGATCGTGTTTTCGGTAAATTCTCGCCGAAGCGTATTTCTTCCGGTTTTGCAATCGGGCCGATTTCACGGGCTACCCAATCGCGCAATTGCTGGGTAATTCGATTTGCTTCGTCGCCTTTCGGATAATCGCCCTTCAGCACGACAAATGCGACAATGGCCTCACCCTTGACCTCATGCGGCTTGCCGACGACGGCCGCTTCTGCGACTAAAGGATTGGCGACCAGCGCGGATTCAATTTCCATGGTGCCCAGACGGTGTCCGGAAACATTGAGTACGTCGTCAATACGTCCCATAATCCAGAAGTAACCATCTTCATCGCAGTAGGCGGAGTCTCCGGCCAGATAATATTTGCCGCCGCCAATATCCTCCGGGAAGTAGGCTTTCTTGAAACGTTCCGGATCGCGCCACAGTGTGCGGATTTGTGATGGAAATGGTTTCTTGATGACAAGGAATCCGCCTTTTCCTTTTTCAACATCATGACCGCCCTCGTCGACGATTGCCGCAGAAATGCCCGGCAGCGGCAATGTACATGAACCGGGTTTGAGCGGCGCAGCACCCGGGAGTGGTGCAATCATATGACAGCCGGTTTCCGTCTGCCACCATGTATCCACGATCGGGCAGCGCGAGTGGCCTATCCTTTCATAAAACCACATCCATGCCTCGGGATTGATCGGTTCGCCCACTGAACCCAGCAGTCGCAGCGAGGATAAATCGTAATTGTCGGGCAGATCCGCGCCCAATTTGATCAGTGAACGAATCGCCGTAGGCGCTGTGTAGAATGTGGTGACTTTATGCTTGTCGATTATTTCCCAGAATCTTCCGGCATGCGGATGGGTGGGCACACCTTCAAAGATAATCTGTGTCGCGCCCATCGCCAGTGGTCCGTAGGCTACATAGCTGTGACCGGTAATCCAGCCGACATCAGCAGTGCACCAGAAAATATCAGACGGCTTGTAGTCGAAAACCCAATGCATGCTGACCATGGTGCCAAGCAGATAACCGGCGCTTGAATGCTGTACGCCTTTCGGCTTGCCCGTGGATCCGGAAGTATAAAGCGTAAACAATGGATGCTCGGCATTGAGCCATTCAGGCTCGCAGTGTGCGTCTGCGTTTCCGGTAATTTCATGCCACCAGACATCGCGCTGAGGATTGAAAGGGATTTTGGCGCCCGAACGCTGAAAAACAACGATTGTTTTTACTGACTCGGTATTGCCCATACTGATGGCTTCATCCACAGTTGCCTTGAGCGCATTATGCCTGCCACCACGCACCTGCTCATCGGCTGTGATTACGGCTTTGGCGCCAGCGTCAACGATGCGTTCATGCAGGCTTTTCGATGAAAATCCGCCGAATACAACGGAGTGAATTGCGCCAATTCGTGCGCATGCCTGCATTGCGACGACAGCTTCAATACGCATCGGCATATAAATAATGACGCAGTCGCCCTTGTGGATATCCTGCGCTTTCAGGGCATTGGCCAGCCTGCATACACGCTGATGAAGATCCCGGTAGGTGATATGTGTCACTTCACCGTCGTCGGATTCAAAAATGATGGCGACTTTATCGGGCTGGGTTGCTAAATGACGATCGAGACAGTTGTATGAAATATTCAATTCGCCATCGCTAAACCATTTGAAAAATGGCGCCTTGCTGTCATCCAGTATCTGTGTAAACGGTTTGTGCCAGATTAAATGCGTTTCAGCCTGTTGCGCCCAGAATGACTGGTAATCCGTCTGAGCCTGATGGCAAAGCGTCTGATATGACTCCATGCCGGATATATTGGCTTGCTGAACAAAATCCCTGGTGGGTGGAAAAATGCGTGATTCATTTAGAACGGATTCAATGGTTGACATGGATGACTCCAGTAAATCGCAAATTTGCAGTCTTTTTGTGCTTTATTTCGCGTTTAAGATATCTTGATTAAGTATTACAGTTTCATTAAAGTTTGTGACAATGGGTGCGGTTCCATAACCGGAACAGCTTGTGAAATGCGGCGCCGCGTTGAGCATGATTGTACCATTGACCTTCAGTTTTGCTGCTGAAATCTAATTTCGCGGATGATTTTTCTGGACTAATGATAAAAAAAATCTCGATTAATGAAGTGCGCTTAGGCATGTATATCCATAAAATTAGCGGGAACTGGATGAATCATCCGTTCTGGAAAAGTGCATTTCTGCTTTCTGAGCCAGAAGATTTGGAGAAGCTTAAACGCTGCAACGTAGAAGAATTATGGATTGATATATCCAGGGGGCTGGATGTGCTGCATGGGAATGCCAGGGAAGCAGATAAGCCGGTAAATCCGGAGCGCGTTCAGCCGTTGCCGTCCGAGCGGAGAATTGAGAAAGTGATACTGGCCGATGAATTGATTGCGGCCAGAAAGGTGCATGCCAAAACCAAATCTGCGGTCATCTCGATGTTCAGTGATGTGCGTATGGGCAAGTCGGTTCAAGTGGAGGAAGCAGTTGCTCTGGTGGATGAAATTCACCTATCCGTGGAACGGAATTCAAACGCTTTGCTGAGCCTGATACGGTTGAAAACCGCCGATGAATATACTTATCTGCACTCCGTTGCGGTATGTGTGTTGATGGTGGCGCTTGGCAAACAACTCGGGCTGCGCGGGGAAGAATTGAAACAGGTTGGTGTTGCAGGACTGTTGCACGATATCGGCAAAATGGCTGTGCCGCATGAAATATTGAACAAGCCGGATAAATTGACAGATAAAGAATTTGATATTGTCAAGAGTCATCCCCGCAGAGGCTGGGAAATTCTACGGACTGTATATCAGGCTGATGAACCGGCGCTCGATGTTTGTCTGCACCATCATGAGCGCATGGATGGAAAAGGCTACCCGGACAGACTCTCGGCCGATACACTGACATTGCATGCGCGCATGGGCGCTGTTTGTGATGTGTATGACGCGATCACTTCAGACCGATGCTATAAAAAAGGCTGGGAGCCGGCTGAAGCTATAAGAAAAATGACTTCATGGAAGGATGGTCATTTTGATGAAACCGTTTTTCGTGCATTCGTTAAAACTGTTGGTATTTATCCCGTTGGGACATTGTTAAAGCTTAAGTCAGGGCGCTTGGGTGTGGTTGTAGAACAGTCTGCGAGAAGTCTCCTGGCGCCGAAGATTAAAGTATTTTTTTCTACGCGCACGAATGGACATATTCCTGTGGAAATAATCGATATGTCAAAATCAGAGGACAGCATTGTAAGCGCGGAAAGCCCTGAACAATGGGGGCTTGATCCTGGAAAAATCTAGCGCGTATTCCGGTTCTGTGATTATAGCTGGGCGAGCAGTTCAATCGCCCAGTTGACGCCGAAGCCGGTAACCTCACTGCCGACAGCGCCAAGTCCGTCCTTGTGGTTGCTGGCAGAAAGGTCCATATGTATCCACGGCGTGTCTTGAACAAACCGGTTTAAAAAGCGGGCCGCAAGAATGTGATCAAAATCACCGCCGATAGTGCACTGCTTGATATCGGCAATGTCACTTTCCAGGCTTTCGTCGTAATCCGGATCCATTGGAAAAGCACATACGCGCTCACCGCTCTTTTTGCCTGCATTGATGGCTTTCTGAGCCAGATTTTCCTGATTGGCGAAAATGCCGCAATATCTCGAGCCCAAGGCGGTATGCATACTGCCGGTTAAAGTTGCAAAATCGATAATAATGTCGGGTTTTTGTTTTTCTGCGAGCGTCAGTGTGTCCGCCAGAACCATGCGCCCCTCGGCATCAGTGTGCACAATTTCTATGGTCAATCCATTCAGCGCGGTAATCACGTCATTTTGTTTGTAAGCCTGCGGACTGATATGATTTTGCGCGATGGCCAGCCAGCAATCCATTTCTATGGGCAGTCCGGCGCGCGTTGCCGCCAGCAAAATGCCCAATGCCACGGCTGATCCGTTCATATCTTCATGCATCCCCTGCATGTAGCGTGCCGGCTTTAAATTGTGTCCGCCGGTATCAAAGCAGATGCCTTTTCCAACAAGGGCGATATGCCGGGCCGCTTCCTGTTTGCCAGAGTAATGCAGGTGAACAATCGCGGCATCGTCGGTGCCACTGCCTTGGGCAACCGCTACAAAAGCGCCCGCGCCCATTTTTCTGAGTTGGTTTAATGGGTATTCCTGATAAGTCCATCCTTCATTGCTTGACAATTTCTGGATCTGCTCGCGATAGGTTGCCGGCGTCAATTCGTTGGGCGGTAATGCCGTCAGACCGCGTGCTAACAGATTGCCTTCGGCGACAGCGCGTTGCAGCGTGAAGTTGTCATCGCTGTGATAGCCATACAAGTGGATATGCGTGAGCGGGATTCTTTCAGGTTTCTGCTTGCGGACGGGTAAAGCTGCGCCATTAACCCACGCAATGTAAACGGCTGTTTCAGCAAACAAGCGTTTCTGATTGTTATTGCCAAAAACAACCAGATGTATTTCTGCGGGATTCTCCGAAAGTAGATGCTGTATTGCTTTGCGCACGACAGTATGCTGATCAAATACGGATTTATGGCTATCGACCATCACCCATGTACATAATGCGCCATTCTCAAGATTGGCGCTGACAGGTGTTTCGCTGATTTTTTCCAGCGGTATGCTGCGTCTTTTCAGCGTTCTGATAAGGGTGTCTTCTCCGGGAAGAGGGTTTTTCTGGGGAAATTTTTCCTGTTTTGGAAGTACAACGAGTATATGGCTTGCGTTAACGTTGGTGGCAGCGTCAAATATAGAAGAATTCTGGGTAAGTGTAGCCAGCATTGATTGCTTTTCCTGTTGAATATGAGATCTTGAAAGTCGCGTAGGTCACATTGCAGTGTCAAACTTTGTTTTTAATGAGTGATATTCAATGTGTACGGTTAATGCTGTTCTGCTGAAAAATTCCACAGACAGATGGAGATCGCGCATCTCAAGCCTTTTGAGTCATTCGAGCCGGGCGGCCAGCCTGATTCGCATAGTAAAAGCTGGTATTATATTACGGTTGGCTTGGTCATGTAGTGCATTTGTCAGTTTTCATCGATCAGTTTTGTCGTTGATTGGTCAGCGACCATTTTTTAAAGAATATAATTATCAGCGCGTGCAACAATACCTTCAATTAATGCGTCATGTTCTGACGCATGGCTGCAAAAAATCAGACCGCACGGGGACGGGTACGCTCTCTGTTTTTGGCTACCAGATGCGTTTTAATCTGGCTGATGGCTTTCCGCTGGTCACAACCAAGAAATGCCATTTGAAATCGATCATCCATGAATTGCTGTGGTTTCTGCGCGGCGATACCAATATTGGTTATTTAAAAGAGAACGGTGTTTCGATCTGGGATGAATGGGCGGATGAACATGGCGATCTCGGACCGGTTTATGGCCATCAGTGGCGCGCCTGGCCGGCACCGGACGGACAGGCTATCGATCAGATCAGGCAGGTGATTGAGCAGATAAAAAGCACGCCGGATTCCAGGCGCATGATCGTATCCGCCTGGAATGTCGGCGAACTGGATAAAATGAAACTGCAACCCTGTCATGTTTTGTTTCAGTTCTATGTGTCAGAAGGCAAGTTGTCCTGCCAGCTGTATCAAAGAAGCGCGGATATTTTCCTGGGCGTGCCGTTTAATATCGCATCTTATGCCTTGCTGACCATGATGATCGCGCAGGTCTGCCGTCTGGAGGCGGGTGAGTTTATCCATACTTTCGGGGACGCGCACCTGTATCTGAATCATCTGGAACAAGCCCGAGAGCAGTTGAGCCGCGAACCAAGGCAGCTGCCGGCAATGCAGCTTAATCCGGCAGTTTCAGATATATTCGAGTTTGTCTACGAAGACTTTACTTTGAAAGATTATCAGCCCTATCCGGCGATTGTCGCGCCGGTGGCCGTATGAAACCGGTGCGTTTGTCAATTCTGGCAGCCGTCGCCCGCAACGGCGTGATCGGCAGGCACAATGCGCTGCCGTGGCATTTGCCTGAGGATTTAAAGCATTTCAAGGCATTGACCATGGGGCATACCATCATCATGGGGCGCAGGACCTACGCGTCCATAGGACGGGTATTGCCGGGGCGTGTCAATGTGATCGTAACCCGTCAATTGGATTTTTACGCGCCGGACGCCATCGTTGTCCATACACTGGAGGAGGCATTGCACTTGCAGGGCAGGCAGGATGAGGCGCTGTTCATCATCGGCGGTGCCCGGCTATACGAACAGACGCTCGGACTGGCGCAGCGCCTGTATCTGACTGAGATACAACAGGATTTTGATGGCGATACTTTTTTTCCGGCGTTTGATCGCGGCGACTGGATCGAAGTGTTACGCGAGCGGCATGTGTCGGATGGAAAAGCAGGTATGGCAGGTGTGCCGCTGGAATATCACTTTGTCGTTCTCGATCGAAAACAGGCTCGTGATGAATTGAATCGATGATGAATCAGGCGGCAAAAACGAATCAACGCAGTGTTTGATCCGTTTTTGCCGCCTGAAAAAATAGACAATAGACTACAAGACAAATACCTGAGTAGCGCCTAAATCACGAGGACATCCGGCAATGGAAATCCGTTGAAATTGCTGGCGTAGGCGGTCGTGTATGCGCCCGTATTTGGAATATAGATCAGGTCGCCTTCCTGAATATCAGCCGGCAGCATGATGTCGTGCATCAAGATATCCACTGAATCACAGGTCGGGCCTGCGACAGACCATGGCACGTGATTGCCGGTGCGATCGGTCAGTATTTCGTAAGCCAATCCTTCCGTGACTTCAATGATACCGCCAAACATGCCGGCATCCCAGTACATCCAGCGCTTGCCGTTGCGTGTCGCGGTGCCGGCAACCTGGCAGACGAAATAAGCGGAGTCAGAGACCAGGTAACGCCCAGGTTCCGCGATAATCTGGATGCCTTCAGGCAGGTCAGCGATCGCGGCGTTTATGACTTCCGCGATGACCTCGATGGCGGGGATGGGCTTTGCGTGGCGCACCGGATAGCCACCACCTATATTGAGCAGGCGTGGATTCAGGCCCATTTCCCGCATGTCAGTGAAAACCTTGACGGCACGTTCGATACCCACGCGCCAGTTTTGCGGATTGCGGCACTGGGAACCCACGTGAAAGGTGACGCCGGCCAGATCTGCGTCAAGTCTCGAGGCTTCGTCAATAATGCGGCTGATGTCGGCCAGATGAGTGCCGAACTTACCTGCCAGCGGCCAGTCGCTGCCGATATTCGGTGTATCGATGCGCAAATACATTTTAGCGTCCGGTTTTACGCTGACGATTTTGCGCAGCTCTTCAACACTGTCAAGCACATACCATTCAACACCTTTAACGGCGGCATACTCGAGGTAGGCGCGTGATTTTATGGGGTTGCTGTAAAAAATCTCCGCAGCTGGCACGCCCAGTTCAAGCAGGAGATCCAGTTCTGCGATTGAAGCGATTTCGAAACCGGCGCCTTCTTCAATCAGCGTTCTAAGTACACGGCGATCCGGATTGGCTTTGACGGCATAATGCGGGCGTACACGCGGCATGGCGTTCATGAAACGCCGGGCCTTTTGGCGAATGATATTGCTGTCAACAAGCAAAAACGGTTTGTCATAACCATGTAACAATTTTTCTTTAACATGGTTGAAGTCGAGACTGGTTTCCGGGTGGGTATCAAACAGAACGTCGGGAACTTCGGATTCGGATGGCGCTTGAAAAGCGGTGGAAGAGACAGGTATGAGCATGCGAGTGGTCCTTTTAAAAAGCTATGTGACAGGAATGTGAACGCTGGTTAATTCAGTGGATAAGCAGGTTTTACTGATCGAAGTCATAATATTCCTCATGGTTGCCAAAAATAAAATAGCCCGCATTATAGTCTGCATAATTCTGAAATCAAGTTTTTTCTCGTGTGGTTTGAGAATACAGGAAACAGGATTGCAGTATTCAATGGGAAATCTGTTATTTTGTTGTGCAATTCGATGTTCTTTCCGTTCCTTAAATTCCCGCGGGAATCCTTTCATATAACATCTGAATAATTGCGTAGTTGCGGGTAGGATCGTTTCCGATGTGAAAAGTTTAATAAAGCTGTTTGAATTACCGGCAGTTATTTCGACCGGTGCGGGTCTTATCCGATCATCTTTTCATGGCATGAGTGTCAGCGCATGTGCCGTTCTGCCCGGCATGAAAGGCGTCGGCCGGTCCGCTACCCAGCCGGTATGTCCGCTGCCGTAATAGGGCGATAGCGGGTGACCGCTCTGGCCGCCCGGCATATCGAAATAACCTTCTTCTTCCTTGCCGGGCGCCACGACCGAACGCTGCGATGCGCCGAAATCCGGCGTCTGGATGCGCGGCATGTGCACATCGCCGGGCAGCGGATCGGCGGGCATATCCAGATAGTGCGCGAGCCATTTGGGCAAATGCCGGCTCAGCGGGTGGCGGATATTCGCTGCGTTGTCTTCTCCCCAGGTGCGCGCGGTGATGTCGCCGGGTTGTTGTTGCAGTGCTTTCATGGTCTGAGTGACGCAATGTGAAAGAAAATCATCCCAGTTGCTGTAGTTTGCCGGCAGCAGGTGTGCGGGGCGTTCTTCCAATATCCGCCAGATGGCATGCTCGGCTTGATTCAGTCGTGGCGGCTGAGACGCCGGATGGGTTTGCCTGACGTCAACGGTCAGTGCGGAGAGAATGGCGCGGATAACTTCATGGCGGAAGCCGCGCACAATCCGGTAAGCCACTGAATCCGCTGCTGCACGTCCATCCCAGTTTTTCAGCACCTGCTCCAGTTGTCTGGATGTTCCGGTTTGTCCGGAATATTTCAGCGTGTCGAGCAATAAAGCATGCCAGTGCATAAAAAAGATGGCGCGGTGATCGAGCTGAATGGCGAATAAATCGTCAGCGGTGAATCGTTCCCGCGCGAACAGATTGTCGCGAATCTGTTTTGACCGTGCGCCGAGATCGTAGCCGCCATCGCCGATGATGGGTAAAGTTTCAATATCAACGGTACGCGTGTTCGCGGTCCATAAACGGCCGCTGTCCGGATTACGGATCAGCGGATATTCGACGGGATTCAGCCAGCCCAGCCACCCGGTGCCGGGTGTGCTCCAGTCCGCGGGCAGCCGCGGGTCAAAATTGTCCGAGCGCAACGGAATCCGTCCGGCGATCGTCCAGAGAATATTGCCCTGTTTATCGCCGACGATAAAGTTCTGCGCAGGCATGCCGGTTTGCTGCGCAATGACAGCGGCTTCATCGGCCGTCTGCGCGTGTTCCAGTTCGATCAGGTTCAGGTTGGCGCCGCCCGGCTGAAATGCTGTCCAGACGATGGCCAGCGGCGCGCCGTCGTGATCGCGCGCGACGATCGGTCCCCACTCGGTTTCGCGTACGCTGATCACTTTGGCGGGGGCGTTGCGCACATGTATGGTTTCCGGGAATGTTTGAACAGATTGCCAGCCGGATGTGCCAAGGTAGCGCGACCGGTCATCCGGATCCAGCGTGACGCGCACCCAGTCGGTAAAGTCGCCGTAACTGTTGGTGAAACTCCAGGCGATATGCCGGTTGGAGCCGATGACAATGGCGGGCACGCCCGGCAGAGTGATGCCGGTAATATCGGTTTTCCGCGCAAGGCGCTGACTTTCCGGAAGCGTGATCAGTCGCGTGCGGAACCACAGATTCGGCACGCGTAACGTCAAATGCATGTCATTGGCGACCAGTGCCGCGCCATCCGTAAATGCGGCCAGATCGCCGCTAACCGCAAAATTGTTACTGCCCGGCATCGATTCTTCAAAGATTTGCGCGTCGGCAAGCAGCGGCACGTCTCTTGCGCTGAGATCAAAATCAACGGCGGGCGGGATCGGTGGCCATTCGAGCGGTTCGCCAGCCAGCGGCGCGTCCCACGGTCCGCCACTGGCGGTTAAAAAGCGGAACAGCGTGTCCGGCAATTCCGCGCGCAGGAACGATAATCCCAGTTCACGCCTGCTGCTGGATTCGTTGAGTGTGACAAACATCGAAAAAATCACCAGCAATGTATCTTCCTCAAGCCATTCGACAGGTTGCGTGCGGGTGAGCAGATAAGGATAAGGGCGCACCGTCAGCGCATGAAGTCCTGCATTCACGCCGGCGCGGTAAACTGCCAGTAATTGTCGCTGATCTTCCGGCAGTTGTTCGGAAATCTGCCGGGCGCGGACGCGCATGCGGTATTTGCGCGATTCCATATCCAGCGCCAGCGCGCCTTCGCCGAAAATGGCCGCCAGCTCGCCAGCCGCCTGGCGGCGCATCAGATCCATTTCAAAAAAGCGTTCCTGCGCATGCACAAAACCGAGCGCGCGAGTGACATCCATCCGGCCGCGGCCGGTGATCGTCACGCTGCCCAGCGCATCGCGCTCAACAGTAACCGGTGCGCCGAGACCGGATAAATGTGACTCGCCGGTATATTGCGGCAGGCTGCCGTATAACAGCAGTCCGGCTGATACAATGAGCAACAGAATCAAACCGACAGACAGGGCGAAAAAATTGCGAATAAAGGTAGTGCGTATCATGCCAATTAAACGGGATCGTGCGACAAACCTGAGACTGGCAACTGTAGCGTAAAGTTTTCCGAGTGGCTACTGTTTCCGGGTCTGCTGGATGACTGGGCGGATGACGCCGGGCATGATCCATGCTACGGCAATTGGGTTTGATGCGCATTGAGTGGATAAGACTGCGTCATCCATCGCGATTACGCTTTATAAAAAATGAAGCCGCAATTATCCATCGTGTAACGGGCTTATTCCGGTTTTACATTCCGCATGTGTGCCTGCATTATAGTAAGTATCCCTTAATATTTGATCTTCAATTACTTCACAGAGGAGCGGTTTATGGAAACTGCAGTGATTGTGTTTATGGTTGTTCTGGTGATAGGGATTTTTTATGTTATCAGCATTTTCAATAATCTGGTCACCAAACGTAACCGTTGCAAAAATGCATTTGCCCAGATCGAAGTTCAGTTGAAACGCCGTTATGATCTGATCCCCAATTTGGTGGAAACCGCCAAAGGTTACATGAAGCATGAAAGGGAAACGCTGGAGGCGGTGATTGCCGCGCGTAATGTGGCGGCCAATCAACTTGCGGCGGTGGCCTCGGATCCTGCCAACGCCACTGCGGTGCGTGGATTGATCGGTGCGGAAGGCGCGCTGGCCGGTGCGCTGGGGAAATTCAACGTGGTGATGGAGGCGTATCCCGATCTCAAAGCCAATCAGAACATGATGCAATTGAACGAAGCGCTTGTCAGTACGGAAAACAAGGTGGCGTTCGCGCGCCAGGCGTTTAACGATCAGGTCATGGATTACAACAATTACAAACAGTCTTTTCCGCCAGTGATTTTCGCGCCCATGTTCGGGCACAGTGAAGACGCGATGTTGCTTGAGTTTGAAGACAGCGCGCAGATTCAGGCAGCACCGAAAATTTCTTTTTAGAGTATCTGGTCGGGCAGGGTATGAATTTTTTTGAACTGCAGGATCATGCGCGACAAAGTACGGCTAGGTTGATGGTATTGTTTACCCTGGCTGTTTTTACACTGATTATCCTGATCAATCTGCTGGTGATGTTCGTGCTGGGTCAGTTCGATTTGCAGGCCATGCAGGACATGTCGCTGAAAACTTTTCTGATGCAATTTGACTGGGACATATTTCTGGTGATAGGCCTCGGCGTCATCGCGGTAGTTGCGTTTGGCAGTTTATACAAAATATACAGTCTGGGCGGCAGCGGCGAGAAGGTTGCCGAAATGATGGGCGGGGAATTGATTGTTGACGGTACCGGGGACATGTGCAAGCAGCGCGTGCTGAATGTAGTGGAGGAAATGGCGATCGCTTCGGGCACACCAGTGCCGCCTGTTTATCTGCTGCATGAAGACGGGATCAACGCGTTTGCCGCTGGTGATTCGCCAGGCAATGCGGTGATCGGCATAACACGCGGCGCAATTGAAAAATTGAACCGGGATGAGTTACAGGGAGTGATTGCGCATGAATTCAGCCATATTTTAAATGGCGATATGAATTTGAATCTGCAGCTGATCGGCATGTTGCATGGCATCATGATTTTCGGCCTGATCGGTTACTATCTGTTACGCGCGGGTGGCGGGCGTTCCAGAAATTCCAGGAACAGCGGCGGTGTGGCGGTGCTTGGCCTGGGGTTGATGGTGATCGGTTATGGCGGGACTTTCTTTGGAAATCTGATCAAGGCATCGGTGAACCGTCAGCGCGAGTATCTGGCGGATGCCTCCGCCGTGCAGTTTACGCGCAATCCCAGCGGCATAGCGGGCGCGCTCAAACGTATTGGCGGCGACACCATGGGTTCTGTGCTGCGCCATCCGAATGGCGCGGAAATCAGCCATGCCCTGTTCGGCGACGGTATCCGGCATCGGTTTACCGGTTTGTTTGCAACCCATCCACCGCTGGAGCAGCGTATTCGCAGGATCGAACCCGACTGGAACGGGAAATTCGATTTTCCGCCGATCGTTGGATCGCAGATCACGGAAAAGTCATTCGCACCGCAAGCCAGTCATGAACACCAGCGCTCTGAGCGTTTCGAGCGCCTTGGTACGGTGGGGTTAATGGCCGGCGCTGCAGCAGTGATAAAAAATGAAGCCTTCTTGGATCGCGTTGGCCGGTTAAGTGATGCGCAAATCGATTACGCGCAGCAGGTGTTAAGCGAGCTGCCCGCGGCGTTTAAACAAGCGGCGCACGATCAGTTCGCCGCGCGCGCCTTGATTTATTTGATGGTGCTGGATACTACGCTCGCGATGCGTGAGCGGCAATTGCAGTTTCTAGCCGCGGCGGCGGACGATGGTGTCTATGCAGAAATCATCAGACTGGCGCAGCAGTTACCCGAACTGAAACTGGTATACCGGTTGCCGTTGCTCGATATTGCGCTATCGACGCTGCGTCAGCTGTCGAAGCGGCAATATTTGCTGTTCAAGGAGAATCTCACTACCGTGGTGGCGATGAATAGCACCATTCGTTTATTCGAATGGACGCTGCAGCAGATTTTATTTCATCATCTCGATCTTGCGTTTGAAGAGAAAAAGCCCCAGTCGGGGCAATTGAAGCTGGCGCAAACAGCGCAGGCATGCGCTGTGGTGCTGTCTTTACTGGTTCATGCCGGTAAACAGCAGGGAACCAGCAGGGAACACGCTTTTGCGATGGCCAGGGAAAAACTGGGTGATCTGGAAATTGCGTTATTGCCAGCCTGCGAACTGAAACTTGAAGATGCCAGTTCAGCGCTGGATCAGCTGGCGCGGCTTGCGCCGCTGGCCAAGCCGTTGTTGCTGAAAGCCTGCGCCAGGGCGATTGTTGCGGATCAGCAGATTTCGATTGCCGAGGCCGAACTGTTCCGCGCCATTGCGGATTTGATCGATTGTCCCATGCCGCCATTGGTGGACGAACCCGCAAGGCCGGGTACAAACCGTGAAGCGTCATCCGCCGGTTAAGTCACACTGTCATACAGTGGTTGTTTGAATTGCCATGCATGATCGACAATCCACTGCCGCACGCCATGAAAAATGGCAATTCTGGATCGACCGGGGCGGTACGTTTACTGACATCGTGGCGCGATCACCGCAAGGCAGCCTGATGACCTGCAAGCTGTTGTCCGAGAACCCGGAGCATTATTCCGATGCGGCGCTGGAAGGAATCCGCAGGCTGATGGGAATTCAACCCGGTGAGCCTGTTCCGGCGCATGACATCGAACATGTCAAAATGGGTACCACGGTTGCCACCAACGCGTTGCTCGAACGCAGGGGTGAGCGGCTGGCGCTGGTTATAACCAAGGGGTTCGGCGATGCGTTGCGCATCGGCTACCAGAATCGTCCACGGCTGTTCGATCTCGATATCCAGCTGCCGGAAATGCTTTATGAAACGGTCATCGAGGCGCATGAACGGATCGGTGCGGATGGCGAGGTGATCGAGCGGCTTGACGAAACGGCGCTGACTGAGGCATTGCGCCGTACCTTTCAGCAGGGCATCCGGGCGGTGGCGATTGTATTCATGCAGGGATACCGTTTCCCTGCTCACGAACGGGCCGCGGCGCGTCTCGCCGAAAGCACCGGTTTTACACAGATTTCCGTCAGTCATCAGGTCAGTCCGCTGATCCGGCTGGTGCCGCGCGGCGATACCACGGTGATGGATGCCTATCTGTCGCCGGTTTTGCGGCGTTATGTCGATCGTGTCGCTGCCGTGCTCGGCGGTACGCAACTGCTGTTCATGCAGTCGGGTGGCGGTCTGGCGCAGGCTGACCGGTTTCAGGGCAAGGATAGTATTCTGTCTGGGCCGGCGGGTGGCGTGGTCGGCATGGCGCGTACGGCGGTGCAGGCGGGCTTCGCCAGGGTGATCGGGTTTGATATGGGCGGCACGTCGACCGATGTCAGTCACTGCGATGGCGTGCTGGAGCGCATTTATGACGGCCATGTCGCGGGGGTACGTATCCGCGCGCCGATGATGGCGATTCACACGGTCGCGGCAGGCGGCGGTTCGATTCTGCATTTCGACGGCAGCCGTTTCCGCGTTGGTCCCGGCAGCGCGGGCGCAAATCCGGGACCGGCATGTTACCGGCGCGGCGGGCCGCTGACAGTGACCGACTGCAATGTCATGCTGGGCAAAATCCAGCCGGATTTCTTTCCGCGGATTTTCGGGCCGGACGCCGATGCGCCGCTGGATGCAACAATCGTCAAAGAAAAATTCACGCAATTGGCTGCCGAGATAACCGCGGCCAGCGGTAAGAACTATACGCCTGAACAGATCGCCGAAGGCTTTCTGCGTGTTGCGGTGGAGCATATGGCCGGCGCGATCAAAAAAATCTCCGTCGAAAAAGGGCATGACATTACCCGCTACGCGCTCAACGGTTTTGGCGGCGCGGCGGGGCAGCATGTCTGTCTGGTGGCGGATGCGCTCGGCATGGCGTCGATTCTCATTCATCCGCTGGCGGGGGTGTTATCCGCGTATGGTATGGGGCTTGCCGATATTCGCGCCATTCATACGGTAACCGTTGAAACGCCGCTCACAGCGGAAACGCATCAGGCGGCCAGACAGACGCTCGATGAACTGGCGCGGGCGGCGCGGCGGAAGGTCGCGAGACAGGGTGTTGCGCCGGAAAGGATCGCGCTTATCGAAACAGTTGATTTGCGGTATCAAGGCAGCGACACCGCATTGACCATGGCATTCACATCGCTCGATCAATTGCAGACGGATTTTGCCGGACTGCATCAGCGCCAGTTCGGTTTTGTTCAACCGGAGCGCAGCCTGATTATTGCAACGGCGTCGGTGGAAGCGGTTGGCGCGACTGGCGATATGGAAACCAGTCTGCAGATTCCGGTTGAATCTCAAACCGCTGTTCACGGGAAACTGCAGCCGATCAGTGCCGTGACCATGACGAGCGGCGGAAAAAGTCATGCTGCGCCGGTTTACGCAGCCAGCCGGTTGTACGCTGGTGACTATATTCAGGGGCCGGCGATCATCAGCGACGCCAACGCCACCACTGTCGTCGAACCGGGCTGGCAAGCGCAGTGCCAGGTCAATGGCGCATTGCTGCTCATGCGTCATGAACCGCGCCCGCGGCAGGAGAGCGTTGGTACAAACTCTGATCCGGTGATGCTGGAAATCTTCAACAACCTGTTCATGTCAATCGCTGAACAGATGGGCGCGGTGCTGGCCAATACCGCTGCGTCGGTCAATATCAAGGAACGGCTGGATTTTTCGTGCGCGGTGTTCGACCGTTACGGCAATCTGGTCGCCAATGCACCGCATATGCCGGTGCATCTGGGCAGCATGGGCGAGAGCGTCAAGACGGTCATCGCCGGTCATCCCGGCATGAAATCCGGCGATGTCTTCGCCATCAACGCGCCGTATAACGGCGGCACGCACCTGCCCGATGTCACCGTGGTTACGCCGGTATTTGGCGAACAAAACGATCAGGTGATTTTCTATGTCGCTTCGCGCGGCCATCATGCCGATCTGGGTGGCATTACCCCGGGTTCCATGCCGCCTGACAGCAAAACGGTCGAAGAAGAAGGTGTTCTGTTTGACAACATTCTGATTGTGCGCGACCGTCAATTGCTGCGCGATGATATAAAACGATTGCTCACTGGCGCGCCTTACCCCGCGCGCAACCCGGAACAGAATATTGCCGACCTCGGCGCGCAGATTGCTGCGAATGAAAAGGGTGTGCACGAACTCCGACGCATGGCCGGCTATTTCGGCCTGGAAGTTGTCGAAGCGTATATGCGGCATGTGCAGGACAATGCCGAGGAAACCGTCCGCCGCGTGCTCGATGTGCTCCGCGATGGCGAATTTACTTACGAAATGGATGACGGCGCGGTCATCCGCGTCGCGATCCGTATCGACAAACCGGGGCGCAAGGCGGTGGTCGACTTCACCGGCACTACCGCGCAGCGCCCCGGCAACTTCAACGCGCCGCTGCCGGTCTGCCGCGCCGCCGTGCTGTACGTTTTTCGCACGCTGGTGAAAGACGATATTCCGCTCAACGCCGGTTGCCTGAAACCCATCGAAATCATCGCGCCCGAAGGCTGCATGCTCAATCCACGGTATCCCGCGGCGGTGGTCGCCGGCAACGTCGAAACCAGCCAGTGCGTCACCGATGCCTTGTACGGCGCGCTTGGCGTTATGGCTGCCGCGCAGGGAACGATGAACAACTTCACCTTCGGCAACGACCGCTATCAGTATTACGAGACGCTTTGCGGCGGCGCGGGCGCAGGTCCGAATTTCGACGGACAGAGCGCCGTGCAGACCCACATGACCAATTCGCGCCTGACCGATCCCGAAGTGCTTGAATTACGCTATCCCGTCAGGATCGAAAGCTTTGCCATCCGCGCGGATTCCGGCGGCAGGGGCAAACACAACGGCGGCAACGGCGTTATCCGCCGCATGCGTTTTCTCGAAGCCATGCATGCCGCCATCCTGTCCAATCACCGGCGTATTGCGCCATTTGGGTTAAACGGCGGCGAGCCGGGCAAAACCGGGCGCAATCGGGTGGAGCGTCGCGCTGGCCATATTGAAGTGCTCGGCGCCACCGCCAGCGTGCAGCTTGAAGCCGGGGATGCCGTGGTGATTGAGACGCCGGGCGGTGGCGGGTATGGCCGGGATGATGATTGCCCGGCGTAAAAACGCACGGTGTCAAGCCGGTATCCGTGATGACAGCGCCGCATCCGGGTTAATTCGGCGCTGAAGATTGTTATACTGCTGTTTTTTGATCAACAATAGCAGCGCCACTTAACGCCATTTATCCCGATGACTTTTTTGCCTCCCGACGATCCGCAGCGTGCACGGCTGCATAATGAGATACATGCGCGTCCCAGCCAGCGTATCCGCCTGCCTGCGCTGGTGGTGCGGATCGCGGTGCTGAGTCAGGCTGTCACTCTTGAGCAGGAATACCGGCATCTTTGCGAACTTTCCGGACAGGAAGGGCTTGAGATCGCGCACATGCAGAACCATTTTCTGCGCCTGCGGCTGCAAGACTGCACGCTGAGATGGGAACGCCACACGGAATATACCAGCTATACGCTGGTGCAGCGCCTGCCCGGCGGCGCACAGCTTGACGCGGCGGATCCCGAATTGCTCTCATCGCTGGCCCTGCCGAAGGACTGGCTGGCCGGAATACCCGGAGAGACTTTCGTCGCGATCAAACTGGCCATGGTGCAAGGCAATATGGAACGGCCTGCGGAGATGCTCGCGCTGGCGAATAACTGGTTTGGCAAACGCATTGTGGTGGCTTCTCTGATCGGACGGAACGGACATTCGCTCGCGGTGACCGACTTTATGCTGCGCGACAGCGGTTTTGAACGCATGCTGGTGATTTGCGCGGCGGGTACATCCGAGACGCGGGCGGGGCGCATCGCGCAGCGCCTGCTCGAGATCGAAACCTACCGCCTGATGGCGCTGCGCGGATTGCCCGCGGCCAAACAGCTTGATCCCCAGCTCACCGATGCGGAACAACAGCTGGCCGATATTACCGCGCAGCTTGAAAACAAAACGGCCTCCGATCAGGAGTTACTCGATCGGCTGGTTGCGCTGGCCGTGCGCGTTGAGCGCACCACGGTCGAGCATATGTACCGTTTTTCGGCTACGCACGCCTACAATAAGCTGGTTACGCAGCGTATCGCCGAATTAAGGGAAAACGCCATCCCCGGCACGCAGACCATCGGCGAATTCATGCTGCGCCGCTTTTCTCCGGCGATTGCGAAAGTGGAAGACACGGCAAAGCGGCTGGCTTCCTTCGCCGAGCGCACCGCGCAAACCAGCGCCCTGCTGCGCACACGCGTCGACATACAGACCGAGACGCAGAACCGGCAGCTGCTGGAAAAACTGACGCGCGGCCAGGAACTGCAACTGCGCCTGCAACATACCGTCGAAGGATTGTCCATCGCAGCTATTTCCTACTACGTGGTCAGCCTGATCCTGTATGTCGCCAAAGCGGCCAAATCGGCCGGTTTTCCGGTGCATCCCGAATTGATCGCCGGACTGATGATACCGGTCGTGCTGTGTACCGTCTGGTACGTCACGCGCCGCATTCGCCAGAAATTTTTCAAGCTGGATAAGAGCGTTGATTCAAAACCGGTTAAAGGGGAGGTAGATTAGTTATTGAAAGCTGATTGATCGTGTTTTTTATAAAATAAAAGGAAATGATGTGTGGTTTGCTGTGTCAGGGCTTGTGGTTAATGTAAGCTATTATGTTTTTTGAGAATATCAATATCGATCTGGCCGAATTCCAGCACATGCATTGAAGTATCAGACCACAAATCAGGAAAATAAATGCGACGATTAAGATTATTGTTCGATTGATTATGGTTAACGATGATCATGCATTCTTGCCAAAGCGACATCGTAAATCGCATTACGATCGCGTTTGCCGACAGCGATCACCGTTACAGTAACGGTCTTGTCTTCAACGGTGTAAACCAGACGATATCCAGATTGCAGCAGTTTGATCTTGTAGATGTGTTTTGCACCGGACAGGGCGGCGGAGGGTATGTGCGGGTTTTTCAGCCGTTCCCTGAGTTTCTTTTTGAACTGGTCTTTTATGGTGTGGTCCAGTTTTTTCCATTCCTTGAGCGCGGGTTTTTTGAACTCCAGATTATAAGTCATCGAGCGTAACCCTGACTGCCGGCTCGTTTGCTCTCTCCTTGACTAATTTCAGCAGTTCCGCATCGTCAATCAGTTCCATCAACGCCTCATAAGCGGCGGCCGGTACGCAGTAAAAAGCGGGCTCATTACGGTTCAGGACGGCAATCGGCATGCCATTGCCGCTGGAGACAACTTTCATCGGATTAGCCTTGAGTTCGGATATGCTGGCGGCAATTTCGGTGAGTATTCGATGTGTCATGTTTTGGGTCGCTGGTGTTGGTTTTTAGAACCTTATTATAGGTCTCTTAAATAGTCTCGTAAAGATTCTGACGAATAAAATGTAATTGAACACCGGATTTGTGGATCAGGCAGTGAAGCACGGCGATTGGAATATGCTGTCTTCCCGCCCCGTCTTGTTGAGTTTCAGGAATCGCTCTGTATGTTTTATAGCAGTAACACGGAAATGCCCGGTGTTGCGCGTTGCGCATTCTGTTTCCGGAGCTTTCAGGCACACCCGGCGCATATTTATTGTTATTATCCTCATTTTTTAACTTTCCGGCGCACAAAAAAATAGCGCCATTCTGCTGCCCGCGCGAATTTTTCATGCCTATCCTGTCGATGAAACTGCTGTTTAGAATCTTTGTTCTGGGTCTTGCCTACTTTGTCGGCGGGAAGCTGGGCCTCAGTATGCCGTATATCGGTTCCAACATTACGTTGTTCTGGCCGTCAAGCGGTATTGCGCTGGCGGGACTGCTGATCTGGGGCTTTTCCTGCTGGCCAGGCATTTTTCTGGCGGCTTTGGCGATTACTTCGACCACCGGCGATCTGGCATTTTCGGCAGCCGCGCTTATCGCGGCGGGTAATACTGCGGGCGCATTAACGGCAGCCTGGCTGATAAAACGCGCAGGGGCGTTTCATCAACAGTTTGAGCGTGGCCGGAATATCGTGGCTTTAATCGTGATCGGACCGGCCTGCATGGTCATCAGCGCCAGCACAGGCATTCTGGCGCTGGCCGTCGATGAGCAGATATCTTCCGAGCTGTTTGTGCAGGCATGGTTGAACTGGTGGCTGGGCGATGCGGTGGGCGTACTGATCATGACGCCACTGCTGCTGGTCTGGTTGCTGCACGATCCATCCGTCCGGCGTACATTGATATCTCAGGTGGAATTTGCGCTGAGTCTGGCGTTATGCGCGGTGCTTGCCTGGCTCGTGTTCGGCATGCATTTTTCATTGGGTCATTTTAATTTATCGCGGGCTTTTCTCGTTTTTCCGCCATTAATCTGGACGGGGCTGCGTTTCAATGCACGGGGTGCGACGCTCGCCGCGTTTCTGATTTCGGTGATCGCGGTCTGGGGCACGGCGAAGGGCAACGGGCCATTTATAGAAGGCGCTGCGCAGGTTGATCAACTGGCGTTGTGCATTTTTGTGATGACTAACGCTTTGCTGTCCCTGCAGGTGATTGGCGTTCAGGCATTCAGGCGGCAGGCCGAGCGGACATTGCGCGATAACGAAACCCGCTTGCGGCTGGCGATGGCTGCCGCCAATCAGGGTCTGTGGGATGTCAATGTGCAGAGCGGCGTTGCCACGGTAAGTCCGGAATACGCCTTGATGCTGGGTTACGATCCGGAAAATTTTGTTGAAACGAGGGAGCGCTGGCGTCAACGTCTGCATCCCGATGATCGTGATACGGTGTATCGGATTTATCAAGACTATGTGGCAGGCCGGCTCGAGGATTATCGGGTTGAGTTTCGCCAGCAAACCCGGCAAGGCCAGTGGAAATGGATTCTTTCCATGGGAAAAATGGTCGAGTGGGATGCACAGGGCCAGCCGCTGCGCATGATCGGCACGTACACGGATATCAGCGACAGCAAGGCGCGGGAAAACGCTTTGCGGGAAAGCCAGGATGCCCTGAATCAGGCGCAGGCGATTGCTATGCTGGGCAGCTGGCAGCTCGATGTGGAAAAAAATATGCTGATCTGGTCCGATGAGATCTTCCGGATTTTTGCGGTTACTGATAACAAGCCGATGAGTTACGCGGATTTTCTGGCCTGTGTTGTTCCTGAAGACCGGGATTTTGTCGATCGGGCATGGCAGTCGGCGCTACGTGGCGCGCCTTACGATATCGAGCATCGTATCAATGCCGCTGGTACGATTAAATGGGTGCGGGAGAGCGCGCAGATCCATTTTGACGACAACGGCAAACCTGTGTCGGCGTTGGGTACTGTGCAGGACGTCAGCGCGCGCAAAGCAACCGAATTACAACTCAAGCAATCGAAGGCCCTGTTAAGGCAGGTTATTGACGCCACACCGGACTGGATTTTCGTCAAAGACCGTTCACACAGGTTTATTCTGGTGAACAAGCCTTTTGCACAGGCGCAGGGCCTGACTCCGGAGCAGATGCTCGGCAAGGTTGATATGGAGATCTGGCATGCGGAGCTGCATCTGGATGAGCAGCGCAATGCGCAGCGTAAAGGTATCGACAGTTTTCATGCCGACGATGATCGGGCTTTCGGCGGCGAGACTGTCCATAATTTATCCGATTGGGTTACCCTGGCCGATGGCCGTTTACGGCGCTTCGATACCCTGAAGTTGCCGCTGCGGCAGGATGATGGCGCCATTCACGGTGTCCTGGGTTACGCCCGCGATATTACCGACCGCCTGGAGCTGGAAGATAAATACCGCAATCTGATCGAACAAATTCCGGCAGTGACTTACATTGCGGCTCTGGAGCCCGTGGGGCATACGCTGTATGTTAGTCCGCAAATTCAAAACCAGCTTGGTTTTACCGCGCAGGAATGGATGGATGATCCCGGTTTGTGGCAAAAGCAGCTTCATCCCGAGGACCGGGATAGCGTGCTGGCTGGGATTGCCGGCAGCGGACCCGGCTCCGCAGCGACCTATCTTGAGTATCGCCTGTTCAGGCGCGACGGCAGCATCGCCTGGGTCGCCGATTGCGCGATCAGGATAAAGCATGCTGCCCACCAGCATACTTATATTCAGGGCGTCATGCTGGATATCGGTCGGCGCAAACAGGCCGAGCAGGCTTTGCGGCAGGCGCTTGACGAATTGCGTATCGCCGAAAAGCAGCAACGTGAATTGCACGGTCTGGCCGAGCGTGAACAAAGCCGCATGAGCGCTTTGCTTGCCGCAATGAGTATCGGTATTCTGTTTGAGGACAATCAGCACTGCGTGGAATACGTCAATCCGGCGTTTCTGCGCATGTGGCTGATCAATGAGCATGACGATTTGCGTGGGCTGCCAACCAGGACAGTGCTCGAACGCTCCACCGAGCGCTTTGCCCGACCCGCGAATGCGTCCAGATATGTGCTCAATGTCATGGATACCCATGAAACCAGTGAGCGTTTTGAATTGGAATTGAGCGATGGCCGGATGCTGACGCAGCTGTCTTATCCGGTCACTGATAATGAGGGGCGTGTGCTGGGGCGGCTGTGGATCTATGAAGATATTACGCGCGAGCGGCAGACCGCTCAGCAGTTGCTTTATCTGGCCGAACGCGATCCGTTGACCGGGTTGTATAACCGCCATCGCTTTCAGGAACAACTGGAAAATCTGATTGCCGGCACGCTGCGCAGCCACACGCGGTTTGCGTTGCTGTATTTCGATCTGGATGATTTTAAATACATTAACGACACTTTCGGTCATAGCGCCGGCGATACCGTGCTGGTGCGGGCTGCCGGAGAAGTGTCGAGTGTTATTCGGCACATTGAGATTTTTGCTCGCCTGGGGGGCGATGAATTTGCTATTTTGAGCTATATTCAGTCTGGCGACGATATTTCGGCGCTGCCGTCCCGTATTGTTTCGGCGATTGCTTCGATTCCGCTGCGTTTCCGCGGCACCAATATCCGGCTGACCAGCAGCATTGGCGTGGCGATTTTTCCCGAACATGGCGAAACTGCGGAAGATTTGGTGGCGCATGCCGACGCGGCCATGTACCAGGCCAAGAGCCAGGGTAAAAATACCTGGGCGATTTACGATTCTGCCCGGGATGTATCCGAAAGCATGATGCAGCGCATGAGCTGGCGCGACCGGATCGCGCAGGCACTGGATCAGGGCTTGTTCGAGCTGCATTTTCAGGGTGTTTGCGCCACAGCCGATCGGCAGTTGCGTCATGCTGAAGTGCTGATCCGGATGCACGATGCCGAACAGCCTGAACAGCTTATTCTGCCGGGACAGTTTATTCCGTACGCCGAGAAAACCGGACAAATTCTGGATATTGATCGTTGGGTGATTCGCCGCAGCATTGAATTGCTGGCTGCCCATGACGATCTGCCACCGCTGGCCATCAATATTTCCGGGCGCAGCTTCGACGAACCGGATTTGCCGCTTTACACGCGTAATCTGTTGATGGAACACAAAGTTGATCCTGGCAGATTGATCATCGAACTCACTGAAACTGCTGCGGTATCGGATATCCAGGATGCGCAGCGGTTCATTGAAGCGATCCATCAGGCGGGTTGCACAGTGTGTCTGGATGATTTTGGCAGCGGGTTTTCGACGTTTGGCTATCTGAAATATCTGGAGGTGGAGATTCTGAAAATTGACGGCGCTTTTATCAGTGATCTGGCGAACAACCGGGAAAATCAGATTTTTGTCAAAGCCATGGTGGAAGTGGCCAAAGCGCTTGGCAAAATGACAGTGGCCGAATATGTCGAGAATGAAGCCATCTTTGAAAGCGTCAGAAAGCTTGGTATCGATCTGGCGCAGGGTTACTGTTTCGGCAGACCGAATAACAGGTTGCCACGCAGGTAAAACCGGCTTGCTGTCCGAATATCCGGGAGAGTGCTGCTGCCTGGCGAAAGTATGATCCATGAAACAGCTTGGCCTATAGCACAGTACTCATTCTCTTTCGCTGTAGTCAGGGCTGTTTCGCGTCTGGTGTTTTTTAAATTCCATTCATCTCCGGATTTTTTATCGATCGGCCAGCGTGACTGATACGCTACATTTCTGGATTTCCTTATAAAAAAGCATGTTAATTATTTCTATACGTTATAATTCGTTCTTTTTTTACAGCGTAAGGAGCATTGCGCATGCGCATCGAAGCTATACCCAGCGGCAACAACGTCCCGGAAGACGTTAATGTACTGATTGAGGTGCCGATTGGCGGTCATCCCATCAAGTATGAGCTCGACAAAAATTCCGGTACACTGGTGGTCGATCGTTTTCTGCATACGCCAATGGCTTATCCCGGTAATTACGGATTTGTACCCAACACGCTGTCCGATGATGGCGACCCGATCGATGTGCTGGTATGCAACACGCGCCCGTTGGTGCCAGGCTGTGTGATCAACGTACGGCCGATCGGTGTGCTGGTGATGGAAGACAATGCCGGACGGGACGAAAAGATTGTTGCCGTGCCTTCTCCACATCTGACCAAACGCTACGAGAATGTTTTCAATTATGACGATCTGCCGGAAATTACCCTCAGTCAGATTGCACATTTTTTTGAACATTACAAGGATCTGGAACCTGGAAAGTGGGTGAAGATCGGCGATTGGTGTGATGCCAGCGAGGCCAAGCGATTAATTGTCGAAGCCATGGCCCGTTATCAGAACACATTATCCGCGTGAGCTAGTCCATTAATCCTGATCGTCAGTTGCCGTTATCCTGCAGATGTTTCATTCTCATTCGTTTTTTCTTTCCAGGTTGATCTCTGTTTTTGCATTGTATTTATGCGTCTAGCTGGCTGGCCGGATATTAACCTTGCCAGCAGACTGGTATAATTGCGTCCTGTTGTGCAATCAATAAAAGCTTATTTTTGAGGAATTTACTTTATGTCTCGTTCTATTCGTAATATCGCCATTATCGCGCATGTCGACCACGGTAAAACCACGCTGGTTGACAAGCTCTTGCACCAGGCGGGGACTTTTGCAGCGCATCAGCAGGTATCCGAGCGCGTGATGGACTCGAATGATATTGAACGCGAGCGCGGCATTACCATTCTAGCCAAGAACTGCGCAATTGATTATGAAGGCGTTCATATTAATATCGTCGATACACCAGGACACGCGGACTTTGGCGGGGAAGTGGAGCGCGTGCTGTCGATGGTTGATGGTGTTCTGCTGTTGATCGATGCTGTTGAAGGCCCGATGCCGCAGACGCGGTTTGTAACCAGGAAAGCGCTGGCATTGGGGTTAAACCCCATCGTCGTGGTGAACAAGATCGACCGGCCGGGCGCGCGTCCGGATTGGGCTGTCGATCAGACATTCGATTTGTTTGACAAGCTGGGCGCAAACGACGCGCAACTTGATTTTCCGGTGATTTATGCATCAGGGTTAAATGGTTATGCCACATTGGATTACAACACGCCAAGTATGGATATGCGGCCATTGTTTGATGCCATCGTCGAACACGTGCCGTCTCCCGAAGGAAACCCGGATGAGCCATTGCAGCTGCAGATCAGTTCGCTGGATTATTCGAGCTTTGTCGGGCGTATTGGTATCGGACGCATACGGCGCGGGCGACTGAAGCCCGGACAGGAAGTCATGGTGATGACGGGTGATAGGGTGGCCCGCAGAAAAGTCAATCAGGTGCTTTGTTTCCGTGGATTGGAGCGTGAGCAGGTCGGCGAGGCGATGGCCGGAGATATCGTCTCGATTAATGGCATTGATGAACTCAGCATCGGTACGACCATCGCCGATGTCGATCGTCCTGAGGCGTTACCAATCAGCCTGGTGGATGAGCCGACGATATCGATGACGTTTCAGGTCAATACCTCGCCTTTTGCCGGACAAGAGGGCAAATTTGTCACCAGTCGTCAGCTGCGCGAGCGCCTGGAAAAAGAGCTGTTGACCAATGTCGCCATGCGTATGGAAGAGACTGGCGATACCGATGCATTTCTGATTTCCGGTCGCGGCGAATTGCATTTGACGATTTTGCTGGAGAACATGCGCAGAGAAGGCTACGAGCTGGCAGTATCTCGCCCCAGAGTCGTCGTGCGGGAAATCGATGGTGTCAAATGCGAGCCGTTCGAAATGTTGACGGTCGATATGGAAGAAGCCAATCAGGGCGCAGTCATGGAAGCGCTGGGAGAGCGGCGCGGTGAATTGCAGGACATGGTTTCCGATGGTAAAGGCCGGGTGAGGCTGGATTACCGCATTCCCGCGCGCGGTTTGATCGGTTTTCAGTCGGAGTTTTTGACAATGACACGCGGTACTGGTCTGATCAGCCACGTATTTGATGAATTCGCGCCGATCCGGTCGGATATTCCACCGCGCCGGAACGGCGTGCTGATTTCGGGTGAGGCTGGCGAGGCCGTGGCCTATGCGCTGTGGAAACTGCAGGAACGCGGCCGCATGTTCGTCAGTCCCGGTGACCGATTGTATGAAGGTATGGTGATTGGTATTCACAGTCGCGATAACGATCTGATCGTCAATCCGGTCAAGGGCAAGCAATTGACTAATTTTCGCGCTTCCGGCACGGATGAGGCTGTTGTTCTGACGCCGCCGATACAACTGACGCTGGAATCGGCAATTGAGTTTATCGCCGATGACGAGCTGGTCGAAATTACGCCGAAAACCATCCGTATCCGTAAGAAACTGCTGCTCGAACATGAACGTAAACGCGCATCGCGCGTGGCAGCCTAGATTCTGGCAAGAGTCAAGGAACAATTCGGACTCGAGTGAGTCTGATGACAATTCTTGGAAAATTGTTTGGATTGAACTATGTAATGCATAAGCCCTTGTCAATTCAAGTTTTTGATCTTGACAAGCTTGTTTGGCAGAGGCAAAATGCTGCCTCTTATCTTTACGTGTGGCGAATTAGCTCAGTGGTTAGAGCAGCGGAATCATAATCCGTTGGTCCGGGGTTCAAATCCCTGATTCGCCACCATTCTGCCTGGATTTGCGTATCTGTTTGGTTGATGCTCACACGACGATGAAAACACCGCAGCTGCTGCAAGGCTTGATACTGATCCTGCTGATTTGCATGATCAATCAGAGTTATGCGCAGCTTGTCAGAAATTTTCCATTGGATAGTAAATTCGGAATGTTGAAATCCTATTCGTATCCGCAATTTAAAATTGATAAGGAGAAGGAAATCATGATTATGGGTGTCGGTGGCCAAATCCGTGATACCGATAATCGCATTGTCATGCCGGGCATGTTGAATAAAACCGGTTATATCCGATATCAGGTCGATAGCATGGGCTTGGTGTACCGCATCTGGTTCTTGACGCCGGAAGAGATTGCACTGGCCAGAGAGGAGGCAAGACTTCTTGAACAGCAGAATCCGAAAAAACTTTTTTCTATCCCATTTTTTCAGTGAGCAACAAACTCTATATTAAAACCTTTGGCTGTCAGATGAATGAGTACGACTCGGGCAAGATGGCCGACGTGCTGCATGTCGCGCATGGCATGGAATCCACCGACGATCCGGCGCAGGCGGATGTTATTCTGTTTAATACCTGCTCGGTACGCGAAAAGGCGCAGGAAAAAGTATTTCATGATCTGGGGCGTGTCAAGCATCTCAAGGCGGCCAATCCCAATCTGTTGATCGGTGTCGGCGGATGCGTGGCAAGCCAGGAAGGCAAGGCTATCGTCAGCCGCGCGCCATTCGTCGATATCGTTTTTGGTCCTCAGACGCTGCACCGGCTGCCTGAACTGATCGAGAAACGCAGAACGACTGGCTGCTCTCAGGTGGATATCACTTTTCCGGAAATTGAAAAATTCGACCACCTGCCGCCCGCTCGTACCGAAGGTGCAACAGCTTTTGTTTCCATTATGGAAGGTTGCAGCAAGTATTGCAGTTACTGCGTAGTGCCTTATACGCGCGGTGAAGAAGTATCGAGACCACTGGGTGATGTGTTGACGGAAGTTGCCGTGCTGGCCGATCAGGGCGTCAAGGAAATTACCTTGCTGGGACAGAATGTCAATGCTTATCTGGGCGTGGTGGACGATGGCGGTATTGCCGATTTTGCGCTGCTGATTGAATACATCCACGAAATACCTGGTATCGAACGCATTCGCTATACGACATCGCATCCCAAGGAATTCACGGCCCGGCTCATTACGTCGTATAGTACCCTGCACAAACTCGTCAGTCATTTGCATTTGCCGGTGCAGTCCGGTTCGGACAGAATACTCGCCGCGATGAAGCGTGGTTACAGTGTACTCGAATACAAATCCATTGTGCGCCGGCTGCGTGATATTCGTCCGCGAATATCGCTGTCGTCCGATTTTATCGTCGGATTTCCCGGCGAGACAGAGGCGGACTTCGAAGCGACAATGCAGCTGGTCAAGGAACTGAATTTTGATGATTCTTACAGCTTCATTTATAGCGCGCGCCCAGGTACGCCGGCTGCCGATTTGCCGGATGGTACACCGCAATCGGTGAAATTGGAGCGGTTGCAGCGTTTACAGGCGCAAATCCAGCAGCAGTCGCGGAAGATCGGCCTGGATATGGTCGGCAGCACGCAACGGGTTCTGGTTGAAGGTGTTTCCAAAAAAAATGACGATGAAATTTTTGGCCGTACCGATAATAATCGCGTGGTCAATTTTTCCGGAGACAGGGCATTGATCGGCCGTTTTGTCGATATCCGTATTACAGAAGCGTTGTCGCATTCCCTGCGCGGCGAGGTTGCCGGTATCTAAGGTTGTAATCTTTGGCGTTTTACTTGCAAAGTTTGCTTTCTGTTGAGAAAATCAAAATATCCTAACTGCATCGCGCTACATTGAAATCAAAATCCCTAGAGCTTTCCTTTACACCGGCGGATAATCAGCGACTGGCTAATTTATGCGGCGCGCTTGACGAGAATCTGAAGCAGGTCGAAACCGCGCTTGATGTCACGATTTCAAGACGCGGTGAGCGATTCAGTCTGTATGGTGATTCTGCCAGAACCAGGCTTGCAGCGGACGTGCTGCGCCGGTTTTACGATCAGTCGCGCCAGCACCTCAGTCTGGAGCAGATTCAGCTTGGCCTGATCGAAGCCAAGAATCCTGATAATGTACGGCATACCAAGTTCCATCCGTTGGACGAGAGATTGACCATCATGGAGAATATCTCGCCCGTTCTGCTGACACAGCGGGCTAATTTATGCGGACGAACTGAGCGGCAGGCGCAATACTTGCAGCAGATACAGGATCACGATATTACTTTTGCAATTGGACCGGCGGGAACCGGCAAGACCTATCTTGCCGTTGCCAGTGCTGTGGATGCGCTGGAACGCGGACTGGTTACCCGTTTGATTCTGGTCAGACCGGCCGTGGAGGCCGGAGAGCGTCTTGGTTTTCTGCCGGGAGACATGACACAGAAGGTGGATCCTTATCTGAGACCGCTCTACGATGCACTGTATGATTTGATGGGTTTTGATAAAACCAGTAAGCAATTTGAGCGTCAGGCGATAGAGGTTGCTCCGCTGGCTTTTATGCGCGGACGCACGCTGAATCAGTCGTTCATTATTCTGGATGAAGCACAAAATACAACACCTGAACAAATGAAAATGTTTCTGACGCGTATCGGTTTTGGATCAAAAGCGGTTATTACCGGCGATATTACGCAAATAGATTTACCCAAGCATCAGAAAAGTGGTCTGGTGGATGCCAAGCAGGTGCTCAGGGACATTCGTGGTATCGCATTCACTTATTTTCAGTCCAGCGATGTGGTTCGGCATCCGCTCGTGCAGCGCATCGTCGATGCTTATGAAAAACATGACCGGAAACCGCAGGGGGCGGCTGAATAAATGCCTCTGATTGCAGGCTGCCGGAATACGGTGGAGCTGAAATCATTCAGTCTGACTGTGCAATATGTGGCAGATCATGCAGATCCGGCGAATCTACCGGCACGCTCGCAATTCCGGCGCTGGGTCAAGTCCGCGATTGAGCGGCAGATTGAAATTACCATCCGCATCGTGAACGGGACGGAAGGACGCGCTTTGAATCATGATTACCGCGGCAAGGATTATGCGACCAATGTACTGACTTTTGTTTATGACGAGGCGGATTTGTTATCCGCCGATATTGTGTTATGCGCAGAGGTTGTCGAGCAGGAAGCGCAGCGCCAGCGTAAAGCACTGCTGGCGCATTATGCACACCTGACGGTTCACGGCGTTCTGCACGCACAAGGCTATGATCATGTAGAGGATGATGAAGCTGTCATTATGGAGCGAAAAGAAATCGCAATCCTTGCGCGGCTGGGCTTTGACAATCCTTATGCGGAAGACGGTAGCGCCGGAATAACGCATGCGTAGTATCAATCTAAATTTGACAGGTTTTTAAAGTAACGATAAATCAGAATGGACGACCCTTCGCCTAAAACGGGTTGGCTTGAGCGCCTCAGCACCATGCTCTTGCGCGAACCTGAAGACCGGAAACAACTGATCACTTTATTGCATTCCGCATTCGAGCGGAATCTGCTTGATTCCGATGCGCTCAGCATGATCGAAGGCGTCATGCAGGTATCTGAAATGCAGGCACGTGACATTATGATTCCGCGCAGCCAGATGGATGTCATTGATATCAACGAGCCACCCGAGAAATTCATTCCTTTTGTAATTGAAACTGCGCACTCGCGCTTTCCGGTTACGGAAGGCTGTGAGGACAATATTCTCGGCATTTTGCTGGCAAAGGACCTGCTGCGTTATTATGCCGGCGAGGAAGATTTCAATATACGCGCCATGCTGCGTCCGGCGGTTTTCATTCCTGAATCCAAGCAGCTCAATGTGCTGTTGAAGGATTTCCGTAACAATCGCAACCATATCGCGATCGTCGTCAATGAATATGGCGGTGTCGCCGGATTGATTACCATTGAAGATGTGCTGGAGCAAATTGTCGGTGAAATTGAAGATGAATACGATTTTGACGAAGATGAAGCCAACATTGTTCAGGAGCAGGAAAACACCTACCGCATCAAGGCGATAACCGAGATCGGGAATTTCAATGAAACGGTAGGCGCAAATTTCAGTGATGCGGATTACGATACCATTGGCGGTCTGGTGCTGAACAAATTCGGAAGGCTGCCTAACCGGAATGAGTCGGTCATGATTGAAAACTTTAAATTCACCGTGCTGCGCGCGGATAGCCGCAGATTGTACATACTTAAAGCTGAGAAAATTGTAACTGAATAAGCCGCGCGCTCAGTGTGCATGATTGTTTCTATACTGTTACCAGGGGAAAATTGATAATCATCGGTTCATGTCCAAGATAATTACACGTACCGTTGATGCACAGGCTTTTGATGTGCTGCGCCGCCACGGCCTGCCACCTGTTCTGGCACGGATTTATGCCGCCCGTGGCATCGCACGCGTGGAGCAGCTCGAAACTGAACTGGTGCGCTTGATTCCATACCATCATATCAAGAATATCGGCGCGATGGCCTGCATTCTGGCCGATGCCATCGCGAACGGGAAACATCTGCTGATTGTTGCGGATTATGATTCCGATGGAGCAACCGCCTGCGCGGTCGGTCTGCGCATATTGCGCCAGTTCGGAGCAATCGTCGATTATCTGGTTCCCAACCGGTTCGAGTATGGTTATGGGCTTACACCGGAAATTGTTGCGCTTGCGTATAAGACCAGGCAGCCCGACATTCTGATTACCGTGGATAACGGGATTGCCAGCATTGATGGCGTAGCGGCGGCAAACGCATTGGGAATGCAGGTTCTGGTAACAGACCATCATTTGCCCGGAGACGCACTGCCCGATGCGGCGGCAATCATCAATCCGAATCAGCCGGGATGTTCATTTCCGAGTAAAAGTATTGCCGGCGTGGGTGTCATTTTTTATCTGATGATGGCGCTCAGAGCTGAATTGCGTCTTCGCGGGGCTTTTCCCGATAATAGAGGGCCGAATCTGGCCAGTTTTCTGGATCTTGTCGCGCTGGGCACAGTGGCCGATGTTGTCAGACTGGATGATAACAATCGTATTCTGGTGCAGCAGGGCCTGAAGCGTATCCGTAAAGGCGCAGCCTGTACGGGGATTCAGGCGCTGCTTAAAATCACGCGGCGCAATTATGCGCAAACGTCAACCTATGATCTGGGATTTATTCTGGGTCCGCGGCTCAATGCGGCAGGCCGTCTGGATGACATGTCGCTTGGTATTGAATGTCTGACTACCGATGATCCGGCTTATGCCGAGCACATTGCGCGTGAACTGGATGCATTGAATGTCCAGCGCCGTGAAATCGAATCCGATATGCATGAAAGCGCTTTGTCGATGCTGGAAAACAGATTGAGCGTCGAGAATGGAAAAATTCAGCAAGCGTATAGTGTGTGTTTGTTTGATCAAAACTGGCATCAGGGGGTGATTGGTATTCTGGCATCGCGCATCAAGGAGAAATATCATCGCCCCACCATTATTTTTGCGCCGGGCAATGCCGGTGAAATGAAAGGATCGGGACGCTCCATCCCGGGTTTTCATCTGCGTGACGCACTGGATCTGGTGTCCAAGCGCCATCCTTCATTGATCGTTAAATTTGGCGGTCATGCAGCAGCGGCCGGTTTGACGATACATGCCGGCAATTTTACGCAATTTTGCGATGCTTTCGAGCAAATAGCGCAGGGATTGCTGACGCCGGCCGATCTCACACGTGTCATCGAGACCGATGGTGACCTGACGGAATCCGAAATCAATCTGGAGCTGGCGCAGCATTTGATGCGGCAAGTCTGGGGACAGGGTTTTCCACAACCGACTTTTCATGCACGGTTTTGTGTCGAGAATCAGCGTATTGTCGGTGGAAAACATCTGAAACTGAAACTTAAGAAATTTGAATCCGATACAACATACGATGCCATTCTGTTTTTTCACAATGACCTATTGCCCGATGTCATCAGTGCGGTTTATCAGCTGCATTTAAATGAATTTAATGGTCGCACCACGCTGCAGTTAATGTTGGAGCGCTGGCTGGATCTCCGTGAGGAAATTTCCGGGGCGTGACATAATAGGTGTGATGACTGAAACGAATCAGGATAACCGGTTGGTATGACTATCGAATTTCTACAGGACGAGGCGCTTTTTCATTTGCCGCATTTTGCTACCAGCCTGGCGATTGGCTTATTTATAGGATTGGAGCGCGAGCGCAGCTCAAGCGCTAAAGCCGGATTGCGGACTTTTGCGCTGGTGGCCTTGTTTGGTACGCTGGCTGCGATGCTGTCCGGAAAGACTGAATCACCGTGGTTTCTGGCTGCCGGACTTTTGATTGTCGGTGGCATGGTCATTGCAGCGTATCTGCGCGCAAAAGACGACAATACAAATGATCCGGGAACGACAACCGTTGCAGCGATTATTATTTGCTACGGATTGGGTGCAATCGTCTGGTATGGCGAGACCAAACTGGCTCTGATGCTGGCGATTGTGACAACTATCTTGCTGTACTTCAAGACCGAACTGCATGGCATGACGCAGAAGCTTGATCGTCGCGATCTGGTGTCCATTCTGCAATTTGCGGTCTTGACGTTTATCATTCTGCCCATTCTGCCCGATGAAAATATCGGCCCTTACCAAACCATCAATCTCTATCAGATCTGGCTTATGGTGGTGCTGATCTCGGGTGTCAGCCTGATGGGATATGTGGCGTTGCGTCTCGTCGGCGAACGGCATGGCGCGGTATTGCTGGGCCTGTTCGGCGGTCTGGTTTCCAGTACGGCGACAACGCTGGTTTATACGAAACTCAGCAAGAATAGCCAGTATTTCATGCAGCTGGCAATCGTTGTCATTATGATCGCCAATCTTATGGTGCTGATACGGCTGGCGATTGTCTGTTCTGTTGTTTCCCCTGGTATTCTGCCTAAGCTGTTGCCGGTGCTTGGCAGCGGTTTGCTGTTTGGTCTGGGTGCGGCAGTGTATTGGTGGAAGCGCCTTAGTGAGCATAACAATATACCTGCGCCGGAAATCAGCAACCCGGCCGAATTGCGCACCGCGGCGAGTTTCGGATTGCTTTACGCCGTCGTTTTGCTTTTTGCCGCCTGGTTGTCCGATATTGCCGGTAGCCGGGGATTATATGTTGTGGCGTTGATAACCGGTTTGACGGATGTCGATGCCATTACGCTGACGAGCCTGCGGTTGTTCGAAATGGACAAACTGCAGGCTTCTGAAACGGTTACCGCTATTTCGCTGAGCATACTTTCCAATATCGCTTTCAAGCTCGGATTAATTTATTTTATCGGCAATACATTGATCGCCAGACGCTGCGCAACCGGTATGCTGGCGGCTGCCGCCGGTATTGGTGGCGCGCTGCTCTTTTTTGTGTGATAGCGCCGCGTAGCGAATCTACGTTCAGGATGAAGTTGGTATACGTGATATCACGATAGGCATGCCTCTTTTTTCTGCAATTGCGCGATCCAGTGTTTCATGATCGATTTCAAAATCAACACCCAGTTTCTGTTGATTTCGCTGCTGCATCAGAAAACTGTTTATTTCAGCGATGACCATCTGTTTGTAATTGGCGTATTTTGCTTCGTCTTCTTCCAGTGGCGGATGCAGTTCAATAAACAGTGAATCGAGCAGCCATCCGAGCTTGATCGGTTGATTGACAATATTAACCTGGGTGCCGATCGGAACCAGTTCAAACAGTTTTTCGATGTCCTCCGGATACATGCGGATGCAACCAGATGAAGTGCGCATGCCCACGCCAAATGGCTTGGATGTGCCATGAATGAGATATGTCCCTTTTCCAATACTCAATCGCATTGCGTGACGGCCCAAAGGGTTGTCTGGACCTGGCGGAACGATGTTGGGCAACGGCGGTTCGCCATTGGCAATACGATATCGTTTTATTGATTCTGTCGGTATCCAGGCCGGGTCTTTCTTTTTTTCCGTGATCCGGGATATACCTAGTGGCATTATCCAATCCATGCGTCCAATCCCGGTTGGAAATGTCATGACGACTGATTGCTCTCCTTGCTTGGCTTCGGGAAAATAATAAAGGCGCATTTCAGCCAGATTGACCACGATGCCTTTGCGCTCGGCCTGCGGGAAAATATAGCGGCTCGGCAGAATAACCTCGGAGCCATCATCCGGCATCCATCGGTCAACATGCGGGTTGGCCAGCATAATTTCGGTCTGCCCGATATCATAAAGACGCGCAATATCCAGCAATGTGTCCGTGCGGCCGGCTTGGGTGGTGCGAATTTGTCCAAAAATATCAATGCCGGGCGGCGGCAGCGGCCAAGCTTCGGCGCGGAGGCCGTCTGTCGCAAACAAAATGGAAACAGTAAAAAACGATAACAAAAACCTTTGCATCAGTGCTACTCCTTCCTTTCGAACAGATAATGACAATACTTGGAATAATAACCGATATTTTTTGTTTGAAACAGGTGAAGTGTGTAGTGGGCGCCAGGAAAAATTACGCTGCCATACTTGAATTTGAATGAGTGACCGATTAATACACGGCAATATGATCTTTAACAGCCAGATGCCATGGACGGCTATAGACATGTACTCGCCGTGTCGGCTGTCCATGCGAGTCGAATAGCCGTCCATCGGTATGCGTCCAGCCAACTATGCCTTCACCCAAGTTGTAGGCATCCAGTCCCCTGTCGCGCAATGTTCTGGCATAAAATCCACTGCGATAGCCTATCGTGCAGTAAACAATGATTTTTTTGTGCTGGTAATCAGCAAAATGACGTTCGAAAAAGTCGGCATCAACAGCACCAGGAATAACTGAAACATGGCGTTCCTGCGGTGTCCGTACATCGACAAGAATAAAATTATCCTTCGCAGCGGCGGCGGGTGTGGATGGAACGACCATTTTGCTGAGTGTTGTACCGGAAATTTCAGGTATGTCACTCAACTCCAATTTTACCAGCATATATGCGGTTTTTATGAAAAACTTCGGCGAAAAGTAACACAGTGTGACAAATCCAAGAACAACAAGCAGACTGATTCCAGTGAAAAATTTCAACAGATGCATGAGTAGAAAAGCACCGACCTGAATTCAGACAGTGTTGTTAACGCTGGTTTCCGCAAACTGATAGCCAAGGGAAACCCAACTCAGAAAATCATCGATAAAAACTGCTGCCGACAGCATGTTGTATCAATGTGGCGCCGGATGAGGGTGGAGCGGAAAAATGTTGTTGAACGGGTAAATAAAATGGGCCTATATCGTAGTAAGCGACTATAGACCCAAATCAGGTCAGCACGAAGAAATTATTTGCTGGAAGCTTGTGCGTCAGCTACGATTTTGTTGGCATCAGCGCATTTAACCACGACGATTTTACCGTCTTTGACTTTGGTCATACTTTTGACGGAAGCACCTGGATCCTTGTCTCTGCAGTTCATCCAGTTTAAAACATTCTCGGCACTGATAGGGGTCAGTGATGATTCCAGGTTTCCACTCGCCATAGTTGTTGTTGAGCCTAACACAAACATTGCAGCAATCGCGGCCATTACGAATTTTTTCATTTTAAACTCCTCTCCTAGATTTGATTTTTAATATCGTACAATTCACCCTTAACCTACTCGGCGATATTCACATAGCAAAGTATATAGCAAGTTCACTTTTTTGTGCGTTTTGTTATTTTTAATCCTGTTAACTGCATGTACATACAATCAATTCGGGCGCCTTTACGTTTAATAGTGTCATTCTATATTCTATGAAAACGTTGCAAAAACTTTGGCAAAATGAATTGCTTACATATGCGATTGCAATATTAGCATTCCATGATAATACAGTCTAGGCGTCCGTCCGATAAAAACGGGTCAATGTAATGGTTAATCGCGTGTTTTGCCGTTTTCCGAAAAACTTTTCAACTTTTCAATGGTAGACAGTGCTTTCCTGAAACAGGATAATTCGTGGTTCCAATTAACAAGCGCAGCGTGCCCTGGAACTATCAGTATCCGTTTGCAGAGTATGGTCTCGGGTGTGTTGCGTTATCCATGTGAATGAAGGATGCAATGATTAAACGATGTATTGCGGCTTTAATGCTGTTTCTTTTTGCCAGCCTGTCGTTTGCTGATGACAGTGCCGTTCTCAAAGCTGTCGAAAGCAGTGCGCGCACCTGGCTTGCGTTGACGGATGAAGAACACTACGCTGATAGTTGGAAGATGGCCTCATCGCATTTTCAGAATAAAAGATCGGAGGCTGACTGGATCAAAACGGCCGGAACGATAAGAAAACCATTGGGTGCCATGGAGAACAGATATATCGCGACTGCCGGATATTCCAAAGAACCATCCGGTTTCCCTGAGGGAGAGTACGTTGTGCTCCAGTTTTATGCAACATTCAAAAACAGAACGCTGGCGTTGGAAACAGTCACCTTGTCCAAGGATAAGGACAGTGAATGGCGTGTTGCGGATTACGCGATCAAATGACGGTGATTTCAACAGTCTTGTCAGGATTTTACGTAAAGCCATGATCTGGAAACCCAATGTTACAGTAGCGGCGGTTGTTGAGCAGGCGGATCGCTTCTTGCTCGTCGAAGAACAGATTGCGCCGGGGAGTCCAACCGTTTTTAATCAGCCTGCCGGTCATCTGGAACCGGATGAATCATTAACTCAGGCAGTCATTCGAGAAACACTGGAGGAAACTGGCTATACGTTTGTTCCCGAGTGGCTGATCGGCATTTATCACTGGCATTCGACTGTCAACGATACCACTTACCTGCGGTTCGCATTTTCCGGGCATGTTACCGGTTTTGATCCTGATTATGTACGGGAAACTGTGATTGTCAGCGCTGACTGGTATGCTCTACCGGTAATTGAAGCATTGACTATGCGCCATCGTAGTCCGCTGGTCATGCAGTGCATTCAGGATTTTATCGCCGGAAAGCGTTTTCCTCTGGAAATCCTTACACACTATAATTAGTCTGGCATGAAGAAAAAACATGTGATTGTCGGTATGTCCGGCGGGGTTGATTCGTCAGTGGCGGCTTATCTGCTCAAGCAGCAGGGCTATGATGTTACCGGGCTGTTCATGAAAAACTGGGAAGATGATGATACCGATGAGTACTGCTCTTCACGGCAGGATTTTCTGGATGCTGTCTCGGTAGCCGATATTCTGGACATACCAATCGAAGCGGTTAATTTTTCCGCGGCGTACAAGGACCGCGTTTTTTCCAGTTTTTTGCGGGAATACCAGGCCGGGCGCACACCTAACCCGGACGTGCTGTGCAACGCCGAAATCAAATTCAAGGCATTTCTGGACCATGCCTGTACGCTCGGCGCGAACCATATTGCAACCGGACATTATGCGCAGGTGCGCGAATTTGATGGCGCGTTTCAATTGCTCAAAGGCGAGGACGGCGCCAAGGATCAGAGCTATTTTCTTTATCGCCTGAATCAACAGCAATTGTCGAATACACTGTTTCCGATCGGACATCTTTATAAACGCGATGTGCGGAAAATCGCCAGTGACCTGAAGTTACCGAATGCCGCGAAAAAAGACAGCACGGGAATATGCTTTATCGGTGAGCGACCTTTCCGGGAATTCCTGAGCCGTTATCTGCCGCCTGAACCCGGTGAAATACAGACACCTGAAGGCAATGTGGTCGGCCGGCACCTCGGTTTGATGTATTACACTATCGGACAGCGGCAGGGTCTCGGCATAGGCGGTACGCGCGACGGCAGCGATGAACCCTGGTTCGTCTGCGGTAAAAAAATGACCGATAACGTGCTGGTTGTGGTGCAGGGGCATGATCATCCCCGTTTGTTGCAGCCATCGCTTAAAGCCGCTGATCTTACCTGGATCAACGGAGAAAGACCGCATTGTAATTGGGTTTACGCAGCTAAAACCCGTTACCGGCAAAAGGACGCGCCCTGTACGATTGCAAGTTTTGATAGAGACCAGTGTCAGGTGGATTTTGCACAGGATCAGTGGGCGGTTACGCCCGGACAGTCGGTGGTGATTTATGAGAGTAATGTGTGTCTTGGCGGAGGGATCATTGTTGCGTGAATTGCGCGAAGCTTCGGGAATGGCTTCATCAGCTGCCTGTGTTCATGTCGCTGACTGAAAACCGCTGGCTGGTGGTGGCTGGCGCACTGATTGTCCAGATGTGCCTGGGCGCAATCTACAGCTGGAGTGTGTTTGTTAACCCGCTCAAGGATGTTTTCTTTTATACAACTACGCAGACGCAAATCATTTTCTCACTGTCACTGGCAACTTTCGCGCTGGTCATGATATATGCCGGCAGGCTGCAGGACAGAAAGGGGCCGCGCATTGTGGCTGCGCTGGGCGGTATTGTTCTGGGTGCGGGATATCTGCTTGCTTCTTTGACAGAGGGCAATTTTTTGCTGGTAGCGCTGACTGTCGGCGTTATTGGCGGAGCGGGCATCGGCCTTGCCTATGTTTGTCCTATCGCTGCATGCGCGAAGTGGTTTCCAGACAAGCGCGGTCTGGTTACTGGCATTGCGGTAGCCGGTTTTGGGGGTGGGGCATGGTTGTTTGCAAAAATCGCATCCGGACTGATCGAGGCCCATGGCATTCTGACTGCCTTTAAATATCTCGGCAGCATTTTTATGGTTGCGGTTGTGGCTGGCGCGCAGCTGCTCAGGAATCCTCCGGCGGAATGGAAGCCCGCAGGATGGCAGTTGTCAAAAGTTTCCGCCAGAACTGTGTCTGCCGCGGATTTCGAATGGCGGGATATGATCCGCCGTCAGCAGTTCTGGATGCTCTGGATAATGTTCTTATCCGGCGCCACTGCCGGATTGCTGGTGATCGGCATATTGAAACCTTACGGACTGCACAGTGGACTCAGTCCGGCTGCGGCTGCAAATGCAGTGGGCATACTGGCTTTATTCAATGGGGCCGGACGCATTATCTGGGGTATGGTGTCGGACAGGATGGGCAGGAAAAATGCGATGGCTTCGATGTTTCTGCTGCAGGGTTTGATGATGTTTACGCTGATCGAGATGGGTTCAACAGAATTGACACTGTCCGTCGCAGCGGCGTGGATCGGATTCAACTTCGGTGGCAATCTCGCGTTGTTTCCGGCGACGACGGCGGATTTTTTTGGCACCCGCAACGTTGGCATGAACTATGCACTCCTGTTTACTGCATATGGCGCTGCCGGCATCATGGGGCCAGTACTTGCCGGCAGCGTATTTGACATGACGGGTAGTTACGCATGGGCCTTTATTCCATCAGGAGCAGCTTGCCTTGTCGCGGCGGGAATCGCTTTGAAACTCAAGCCGCCGTATCGTACCGGGCCGATGTGACAGGATGTTGACAGACTGTCGCGATCGAGCCGGATGCGCCTCAAGTCCATTTCTCCACAATGGCGTACGGGTATGAAAAAAACGGCGGCTATCTTTCACGGGCTTGGCGGTTCGGAAAACAGCTTCTGGATTCCCTGGCTGAAGTCTGCGCTTGAAACTGAAGGTTTTGATGTCTGGGTGCCTTCCTTGCCGGCTTGCAGTGGATTCGATGACCTGGATGTCTGGATCCGGGAAGTTGCCACAACAGCGCCGCATCGTGATTATGATGTGATGGTGGGACATTCGGCAGGCGGTACGCTGATTCTGCAATTGCTGTCCCGTAATGATTTTTCAGCCGGACATGCGATTACCGTGGCGAGTTTTGTCAGATCGTTAACAGATGACCGGACAAATGATCCGGGCTTTCCTGCCGGTTTTGATGACGAAGCCATCAGGAAAAACTGCCGTGCCTTGACTTACATTCATTCGGATAACGATCCTTGGACGTGTGGACAGGAGCAGGGCGAATTCATGCGCAGCAGTCTTGGTGGCACGTTGATCGTCATGACAGGGCAGGGGCATTTCGGATCGGACGCCATGAAACAGCCCTATAAGACTTTTCCGTTGTTATTGGCGCATTGTCTGCTCGAAGTATAGGGCATCGCTAAAAATCCAGATTTTGTTACAACACTTTGTTGCTCGCAAAAAATGTTTCCTTACATATCAATCATATGCCGCGTCAACATTTTTTACTCACGCCTCGTTTTGCTCATTTTCTGTTTAAAGCTTTGAATTTTTAGAGACGTCCTATAGGTCGCTCAGCGGTTTATTCGTCAGGAAATGACCGACCCGGGAAGAGTATTTCGGTAAACCCGAAGGTGCGGAAGTCTCTGATGCGCATCGGATAAAGAATGCCCTGCAGATGATCGCATTCATGCTGCACGACGCGGGCGTGAAAGCCGCTCACTTCACGATCAATGGCGTTGCCCAACTGGTCATGACCCTGATAGCGCAGGCGGGTATGGCGCGGAACCTTGCCCCGCAGCCCCGGTACACTCAGGCAGCCCTCCCAGTCTTCCGCCATTTCATCCGATAGCGGCGTGAGCTGCGGGTTGATCAGAACGGTAAAAGGTACTTCGTCTGCATCGGGGTAGCGCTGATTTCTTTTAAAGCCGAATATGACCACGCGCAGACTGACGCCGATCTGCGGTGCGGCAAGACCCGCACCATCGAGCGCTATCATCGTATCCTGCATATCCTGGATCAGTGCATGAAGCTCGGGGGTATTGAATTGTTCGACTGCCTGCGCGACTTGAAGCAGCAGCGGCTCACCCATTTTTAATACCGGTCTAATCGCCATAGCAGTTCACCAGGTGTTCCAGGATATTTCTGACACGCACCATCGCTGCATCAAGAATGGCAAAAATTGTTTTTAATGGAATGCCATCAATATTCGTGCCGCGGCCAGCTGCGTAATTGGCGACAACAGCCAGTGTTGCGTAACGCAATTCCTGTTCCCGCGCGAGTGCGGCTTCCGGCATGCCGGTCATGCCAACGATATCAGCGCCGTCACGTTCAAGGCGATTGATTTCAGCCGCGGTTTCCAGTCTCGGGCCTTGTGTTGCGGCATAAACGCCGTTATCAATAATTGCTTCACCGGCGCGGTTGGCTGCTTTCAGAATCAGTGCGCGTGTTTCGGTGTCGTATGGACGAGTGAAGTCGATATGGGTTACCGGCTCGTCCCTGTTTTCAAAAAACGTGAAGTCGCGGCCATACGTGTAATCGATGATTTGATCCGGTATGGCGAGACTGCCAGGCTTGAGGTCGTCGCGAATACCGCCGACGGCGGCGACAGCGATGATATGTGCGGGTTTCAGGGTCTTCAGCGCCCAGATATTTGCACGGTAATTGACCAGGTGCGGGGGAATCGTGTGACCGTGTCCGTGGCGCGCCAGAAAAACGATTTCATGATTGTTGATTTTTCCGAATGTGAAAGGGCCGGAAGGCTCGCCATAAGGGGTGCGTATGATTTTGCGGTGCGATATTTGAAGGCAGCTCAGTTGCGCCATGCCGCTGCCGCCGATTATTGCGAGCATAAATGATTATTCCAGTGTCAGTGTTGCAGGGACTGCATAAATGGCCGGTAAATTCCGCCACATGCCATGTATATCCATGCCGAAACCGAAAACGTACCGGTTCGGTAAGTTTAATCCGATAAAATCCGCCTGAAAAGATTTTGCTTTGCCGAGATCCTTGTCGACGAGCACGGCGCTGTAGAACGCGCGGGCGCCGCATTCGAGCACTTTTCTGCGAATTCCGGCCAGTGTGATGCCTTCATCGAGAATATCATCGATGACGAGCACGACGCGATCCTGAAGAACATTGTTCCGCGGAAATAATATCCAGTCCATTTCACCACCCTGGGTTTGATTATGGTAACGCGATACCTGGATGCAATCAAAATCGAGGGGAAATGCCAACCTGGGCAGCAGATGTCCGGCGAATATCATTCCGCCTTTCATTACACATAAGACCATGGGATATTGCCCGGCCAGTTTTGCCGTGATTTCATCGGCCAGATTCCTGATCGTTTTTTCGATGACTTCCGCCGGATAAATCAAATCGGCGGTTTGCAGAATGTGTTCGGCTTGTTTTCCGGTTAACATGGGTTAGCTGTTTGCAGGAGATTTTTGAGTCCGTTTTCATCCAATATGGTAATGCCTAAGTTGATAGCTTTTTCGTATTTGCTGCCCGGGTCGCTTCCGGCAATCACATAATCGGTCTTTTTGGAAACGCTGCCGGTCACTTTTCCACCCAGTTTTTCTATCTGTGCTCTGGCGTCTTCGCGCGTCATGTTCGGCAGTGTTCCAGTCAGAACGAATGTTTTACCGTTGATGGCGCTGGTGCTTGCCGGTTCGGATGCTGTTCCGGTGCTTTCTTCCCAGCTTACGCCGCTTGCGCGTAGTCGTTCAATGACTTCGCGGTTGTGATTTTCGGCAAAAAAATCGACAATGCTTTGTGCGACGATTGGTCCGATGTCGCGTACCTGGAGCAAATTCTCCATGCCGGAGTCCATCAATCGATCCAGACTGCCGAAGTGGCGTGCCAGATCTTTGGCCGTTGCTTCGCCAACATTGCGGATGCCGAGCGCGTAGATAAATCGCGCCAGCGAGGTTTGTTTGCTTTTCTCAATCGCCGCGAGTATGTTGCTGGCAGATTTTTCCGCCATGCGCTCAAGATTCGCCAGTGCAGTTATGCCTAACGCGTATAGGTCTGCGGGTGTTCTGACGATGGCGCTATCGACCAACTGATTAACCAGTTTCTCACCCAGCCCCTCGATGTCCATGGCGCGGCGCGAGGCGAAATGCAACAAGGCCTGTTTGCGTTGCGCGGGGCAGAACAATCCGCCGGTGCAACGGGCAACGGTTTCGCCTTCCGGACGTACGGCTCTGGCGCCGCAAACCGGACAATGATCCGGCATGACAAAGTACCGGGTTTGCGCCGGGCGTTGTGCGTGAACCACGGATACGATTTCAGGAATGACATCGCCGGCCCGGCGGATGATTACCATATCGCCGATGCGGATATCCTTGCGGCTGATCTCGTCGGCGTTGTGTAAAGTTGCATTGGTGACGGTGACACCACCGACAAAAACAGGTTCAAGCCGTGCGACAGGCGTCAGCGCGCCTGTGCGCCCAACCTGGACATCAATACCGAGTAGCCGTGTCATGGCTTCCTGTGCCGGAAATTTGTGGGCCAGGGCAAAGCGTGGCGCGCGCGCAACGAAACCCAGTCTTTCCTGCTGCGCCAGCGCGTTGACTTTGTAAACCACGCCATCAATATCATAAGGCAGCCGTTCACGCTGTGCTGCAATGCTGTTGTAGTAGGCGATCAAACCGGCAAAACCCTGCACAACCTCACACTCGCGCGCGATCGGAAAACGCAACCGGGCCAGATAAGCCATAATCGCGCTGTGCGTGTCCTGGGGTGTCAGTGCATCGCGATTCGGCGCAATGCCATAGGCGAAAAACATCAATCGCCGTGTCGCTGTAATCGCCGCGTCGAGCTGCCGCAATGAACCGGCGGCGGCATTGCGCGGATTGGCAAACGGCTTTTCGCCCTTTTGCAGTTGTTCCTTGTTGAGCTGAATGAAATCCGCTTTCGGCATCAGCACCTCGCCGCGCACTTCCAGAAAGCCGGGTGTTTTTTCCGTGGACAAGACCAGTGGAATTGCTCTGATCGTGCGCAGATTGTGCGTGATATCTTCCCCGGTATAGCCATCGCCGCGCGTGGCGCCGGTTTTAAAAATGCCGTTTTCGTAGTGGAGTGTAACCGCGAGGCCGTCAAATTTCGGCTCTACCGCATATTCAATCGGGCTTGCCGCAAGTCCTGCAAGTCCTTCGCCGACTCGGCGGTCGAATGCCTTTACTTCGTTTTCGTCAAAAGCATTGTTCAGTGACAGCATCGGTGTATTGTGTCGAACCTGCGCGAAAGCTTTGACGGGTATGGCGCCAATGCGCTGCGTCGGGGATTCGGGCGTAACCAGATGCGGATATTGTTGTTCAATCTGTTGCAGCGCGCGAAATAACCGGTCAAACTCGGCATCCGGTACAGAGGGATCATTCAGGACGTAATACTGGTAATTGTACAGTTCAATCTGTTGTCGCAGCGTCTTCAGTTGCTGTTGAACGGATTTTAATTCTGCGCTCATTGATTCACGTTTGATTTTATTCTTGGGATTGCCGGAGCTGTTATCGCTATCAAACTGCAAAAGGCATCAATAATCTTCCTTCTCCGACAAGCGGCCGAGGGATGATGAAGACTGAATTTTCAGGTGCGATGTGTAACCTTTCATGATTGCCGCTATTGTAAAATACAAATCGGCAGATGTTGATTAAAAGACGGGTCTGTTTTACTTTACTTTGCCGAATTATTAGAATGGATTTTATACTTTATTTGCCCGTGCTTCATTATATTCACCACTTAAAGACTTGTACGCGCCGCGTTGCATAGTCGCCAACTGATCTGGTAACGCTGATATGTCCGACAACAAACTGAAAATTCGCATAAACCTTCAACAGACTAGCATATCCGGGGGAAATGATCAGGGTGATCAGGATGTGCTTGAAGAAAAATCATTTCCTCAACATTCGAATGTGCTGGAAGAGCCACCATTCGACTGGCGCAAAATAGCGATTGCACTCACTGCTTTTGCCGTGCTCGCGGGTATGACGGGCTATCTGCTCGTTGGTAATGACAAAACCCCCGATACCGGCAGTTCCGGTGTCAGCCACTCCGGGACTGGTGACGTTGCTGATTACCCGGCAGGATTCAGCGCATTCGACGATCATCAGTCCGCGTTGCTTCTGCCGAAAGAGCAGCCGGAATCACCGCCAGATACACAGGAAACAATTAAACCGGCGACTGACAATGCGCCAGTGGGCAACCGTCAACAGCAAAATGTCGGGGCGACTGAGATAGTACCTGTGCCCAGGATGAAGCCATTAAGGCTCGGCAGCACGAAAATGCTGACTCCACCAAAACCGGTCATTAAGCCGGCAGCTGCGGAAGCTGACGGTAAACCAGGCAGTAGGCCAGATTTTGCGCCGCTGCCGGATGAATATGATGCGGCAGGCATTTCGTCCGCAACGGAAACGATGGAATCTGTCGCGGATCATTCCGGTGTTATTCGCGCCCAGTTAACGCACCAGATCCGGCAGCGGGAGCCGGTTGGTGAAACTGATCGGGTGCTGCTTGGAGATAGCGGCAGCAGCAGTATTTATTTTTTTATTGAATTGTCCGGTTTTGACGGTCGGCAGTTGACTGTCGACTGGTACTTTGAAGATCGGCTGATGACTGAAACAAAGTTGCACGTTGGCGCGAGGAAATGGCGTACCAATGCGAAAAAACTGCTGCGCAAACGTGATGCAGGCGTCTGGCGCGTCATGCTGCGCGATCAGGCAGGCCATCCGCTGGCGGAAAGAAGATTTGTGGTTGAAGCCTGATTAGCCGTATCGAGAATTGCGAAATGACCTATCCTTCTTATAGAGAATGCTCATGAAATTTTGCAGCAGTTGCAGTGCGCATGTGGAGCTCCGCATTCCGGAAGGCGATAATCTGCCGCGATATGTCTGCACGGCATGTCACGAGATTCATTATCAGAATCCCAAGCTGGTGGTGGGTTGCATACCGGAATGGGAGGACAGGATATTGTTATGTCGCCGCGCGATTGAACCCAGGGTCGGCTGGTGGACTTTGCCGGCGGGATTTATGGAAAACAATGAAACGCTGGCACAGGCGGCTGCGCGGGAGACACTGGAGGAGGCTAATGCCCGTGTCGAAATCGGCGATCTTTATGCTATTTACAGTTTGCCGCACATCAGCCAGGTTTATGTGCTGTTTCGCGCAAAATTGCTGGATCTGGATTTCAAGCCGGGCATCGAAAGCAGCGAGGTCCGATTGGTATCTGAAGCGGATGTGCCTTGGGATGAAATGGCCTTTCGTGTGATTCATGATCCGTTAAAACGTTATTTTATCGAACGGAATGCGGGAAAACTGATGTTCCATACCGGCATTATTGATCGTCCGCGCAAATCCGGTTAGGATGCCGAACATACGCATCTCAAAATTCGTTTTTCAACGCATTTTCCATTCAACCTTCTGTTGAGGAGAGGATGCAAACGCCGAATATTGAAGCGTGATAAGCCCAGAGAACCCACGTAGCCTGCTTCTTGCATGCGGTGCAGTTTACTGCCGGTAATATACTTGAAACGCTGGTTTAAGAAATTTAATCGGCAAGCTATAATAACCATTTTTAGTATAATTTCATGAAACGCTTACTTCCGATAGTGATCTGTCTGATTGCTTTTTTATCCGCGCAGGTCTCAGCTCAGCAACAGCCTGACATATCGATTGCAGCCAAGGCGTATATGTTGTCGGATTATCAGTCCGGACAGGTGCTGGCCAGTAAAAATGCGCATGAACGGGTAGAGCCGGCGTCACTGACTAAATTGATGACAGCTTATATTGTCTTTTCGGCGCTCAAGCAGAACCGCGTACGGCTCGATCAGGTTGTGCCGGTTTCCAACCGGGCCTGGCGCATGATTGGTTCCCGTATGTTTATTGAACCGAACAAGGAAGTAACCGTCGATGAGCTGATTCGCGGCATGATTGTGCAATCCGGCAATGACGCCTGTATTGCGCTGGCGGAGGCTGTCGCGGGTTCGGAAGAGGTTTTCGTCCAGATGATGAATCAGGAAGCGCAGCGTCTGGGCATGAAAGACACGCATTTTATGAACACAACGGGATTGCCACATCCCGATCACTATACTTCGGTGCACGATCTAACGCTTCTTGCCGCCGCCATCATTCGCGATTTTCCTGAGTTCTATCCGCTTTATTCGCTCAAGGAATACACCTATAACAACATCACTCAGCCCAATCGTAACCGGCTGCTTTGGCTGGATCCGCATGTGGATGGCATGAAGACGGGATGGACCAAAACAGCGGGTTACTGTCTGATTACTTCGGCTAAACGTGATAAAAGGCGATTGATATCGGTGATCATGGGAACCAAATCGGCCGGTGAGCGCAGCAAGGAAAGCCAGCGGCTGCTGAATTATGGATTCCAGTTTTACGATACCGTGCATCTTTACAAGAAAGGCGAAGTGCTGACTTCCATTGAATTATGGAAAGGTTCCCAGGATGTGTTCAAGGCGGGTTTTAACGCGGATGTCTATTTCTCGATTCCCAAAGGGCAGGCGGATAATCTGAAAGCGACCATGGAATATAAGCAACCTTTGATTGCGCCGATAAGCTCAGGCCAGGAAGTCGGATCGGTTAAATTCACGCTGAATGACCAGCTTGTGGAAGTTTATCCATTGGTCGCACTGGAAGAGGTAGGTGAAGGCAATTTCGTTGAACGTGCCTGGGACAGTCTGAAACTGCTGTTCAATTAAACCGGTCATTTCCGCTGCTTTTTCCCGTTATTCCGCAAATCAAACCAAAAGGCGTCACATGATATATCTGAATGGTCAGTTTATGCCAATCGACAAGGCTTGTGTTTCGGTACTGGATAGAGGATTCATTTTCGGCGACGGCGTATACGAGGTGATTCCTGTCTATTCGCGTAAGCCTTTCAGACTGACGGAGCACCTGGATCGCCTGCAGCACAGCCTGAACGGCATCCGGCTCAGAAATCCGTACACGAATGATGAGTGGCGGCATTTGCTGGCGCAAATCATCGAAAAGAATGAAGGCGAGGATCAATCCGTTTATCTGCATATCACGCGCGGCGTAGCCAAACGGGATCATGCATTTCCGGATGTGCCGCCGACGATCTTTATCATGAGTAATCCACTGATGCCGCCAGCACCGGAACTGCTCGAAAACGGCGTGACAGCGATTACCGCCAGCGATAACCGCTGGATACGCTGTGACATCAAAGCAATTTCCCTGCTACCGAATGTTTTGTTGCGACAGCTCGCGGTGGATGAACGTGCTGCTGAGACGATTCTGATCCGGGACGGGTATTTGACCGAAGGTTCGGCGAGTAATATTTTTGTCGTTAAAGATCAGGTATTGCTCGCGCCGCCCAAAAGCCACCTGATGCTGCCCGGCATCACGTATGACGTGACGCTGGAGCTGGCCGCCGAGCATGATATTGCCCATGAGGTGCGGGAAGTCTCGGAAGATGAATTGCTCACTGCCGAAGAAATCATGCTGACTTCTTCAACACGGGAAATCATGGCGATTACCCATTTGAACGGCACGGCAGTCGGAAGTGGAAAACCCGGGTCGAAATTCAGGCAGCTGCATCAGCTCTACCAGCAGTATAAAGCGACGCATATGCGGGGTGAAGCTTCTGATCGCCAGATTCGTTAAATTCCGGGTACTGAACATATGACGGAAGAATCCCTGATTGAATATCCGTGTGATTTCCCGATTAAAATCATGGGAAAAGCCGAACAGGATTTTACCCGGATAACCGTGGCGATCGTCAAACGGCATGCGCCTGATTTTGATGAAACCACGATTGAAATCCGCTCAAGCAAGGGCGGCAACTATCTCAGCATCACATGCACGATTCGCGCGACATCGCGCGATCAACTGGATGCGCTATACCAGGCATTGACGGATCATCCGATGATATCCGTCGTGCTTTGATGGCCGCACGTGAATCAGATTGCGGGACCGCAGACGCCAGACGCTGAATATTATCCGGAGTTTGTCATTAAACCCATGGGAATGATCGATTATGATTCAGTCTGGCAGGCCATGAAAACATTTACCGCCGGACGTGCGCCGCAAACCGTCGACGAAATATGGTTATTGCAGCACCCGCCGGTCTATACACAGGGCATCGCAGGAAAACCGGAGCACTTGCTGGCTGAGAACTCGATTCCGGTCATTAAGACAGATCGGGGCGGGCAGATTACCTACCATGGTCCTGGTCAATTGATTGCTTATCTGCTGCTGGATATCCGGCGTCGTAAACTGGGTGTGCGGGAACTGGTCAGAAGAATGGAAAATGCCGTGATCCAGCTGCTGGCTGGCTATGGCATCGAAGCGTACGGTCGGGCTGACGCGCCAGGGGTCTATGTCGGGGCGGCCAAAATTGCTTCCCTCGGCTTGAAAATCAAAAAGCATTTTTGTTATCACGGCATTGCACTGAATGTCGACATGGATCTGCAGCCGTTTTCCGCGATCAATCCGTGCGGTTATGCCGGTATGCCGGTGACGCAAATGAAGGATCAAGGTGTGTCTGATGGACTGAATATCATTCAGGACCAGCTGGCGCATTGTTTACAAAATGAACTCACTAAAAAAGGATTGAATTGTTATAGCCATGACTTCTGAAATACGCCAGAAAGGCGCTGATAAAACAGCACGAAATCCGGTAAAAATCGGTACGCAATCAAAAGATGACCTGTTGCGCAAACCCTCCTGGATACGCGTGCGCTCTCCCAACAGTCAGGCGTTCTATGAGGTCAAGCGCATCCTGCGGGAAAAGAAACTGCATACGGTCTGCGAGGAAGCATCCTGTCCGAATATCGGTGAATGCTTCGGCAAGGGAACAGCGACATTTATGATTCTAGGCGATCTGTGTACCCGGCGTTGTCCTTTCTGCGATGTCGCGCATGGCCGTCCCAAACCGCCGGATCCCGAGGAACCGCTGCATCTGGCGCAATCAATAGCCGCCATGCGGCTGCGCTACGTTGTCATTACCAGTGTCGACCGCGATGATCTGCGTGATGGCGGCGCACAGCACTTTGCCGATTGCATTCAGGCAATCCGTCAGCATGCGCCACACACGAAAATTGAAATACTGGTGCCCGATTTCAGAGGCAGGCTTGACATCGCGCTGGAAAAGCTGGCCGCTTGCCCGCCCGATGTGTTGAATCACAATCTGGAAACGGTGCCAAGGCTTTATAAGCAATGCCGCCCCGGTGCCGACTATCAGCATTCACTGAAGCTGCTCAAGGATTTTAAGGCCAGATTCCCGGAAATTCCAACCAAATCCGGTTTGATGCTGGGGTTGGGCGAAACCGATGAAGAAATCCTGCAGGTATTGCAGGACTTGCGCGCGCATCATGTGGAAATGCTGACGATCGGTCAATACCTGCAGCCGAGTATCGGTCACTTGCCGGTGGATCGCTATGTGACACCGGAAGCCTTCAAGGTGTTCGAACAGGCTGCAAACGCTATGGGCTTTACCCATGCCGCCTGCGGCCCGATGGTGCGTTCCAGTTATCATGCGGATTTGCAGGCGCATGAAGCAGGCATCGTTTGACGCCTCCCCTGTTATTGGTTTTTATAGACCACTGTCAGCACGCATGCTGTTGTAACCGATGGCTGGCTGATGCGCCTCCTGCTGTTGTGCGAAGACAGCGTGCAGCCGGGAAGAACTGGCCGAAATTATTCATAGACGGTATCGGTGAAGGCTGTGTAGCGCGCTAACCCCCCTGCTATCAGGCGAAGTGCGGCTTGGCGTAATTCTGACAAAGATGGAGATAAGCCTGCGCAGCCAGTTTCCAGATATTCTGCTGTTCAATTCATATTCACGACACCATTCCTCCTCGTGACCAACCGGTAAACGCCACGCTTTGATATGTCATGCCTGTTGCACAGGGGATATCATGAGTTACCCTGTTGAAATGACCGAAGGCCTTTGCGAAAACTTCGACCAGATTGATCGCTGACTTTTAGCCTGATTATCAGCGCGCTTTTCAGGGATGGTTGAAATTCCCTGTTATAGGCGAAGTTTATTGAGAGTATTAAAGTCACATGCTTTTATACCGTTGGTAGTAACCACAACAACCATGTTCAATTTGGGCAGATTGTAAATACTTTCTCGATTTGCAAAATCTAAAAATAGCCACAACAGGAATTAACTATGAATAGACGGGTGACAACAGCAGGAATATTTTCGGCATTGCTGGCAATGTTGATAATGTCTGGTTCGGTGCTGGCGACTACAGGGACTTTCGGCAATAACTCGGGAAGTGGCTCATCGCCGAATAATCCGACTGATACGACTAATGTGCCGCAAATTGCAGGTACGCTCGAGCAAGTTGTAACGGTCATAAAAAACGAGAAACCAGAAGTTCTTGGAAACCTGTTTTGCAGCTTGCCTATTGAAATGGTTTGTCCGGATTCTGATCCATTATCCATAGAATTGCTGAGCAGCCCGGCGGGCAATTACGGATTTCTGGATATTTCCGGAAATGAGAAATTTCGGTATGTTCTCAGGAATGATTTGCCACAGGTACAGGCGCTGGGTTTTCAGGATGTGGCTGAAGAAGTTTTTTACTATAAAATCAAGGAAGGCGCTAATGATAAAACCAATGCCAAACTGACTGTTTATATCCTAGGTAATCCTTCCGTTTCTTTTGACAATGTGGAAATAGAACCCAATAACACGACTGCCGCCGCCGGGCCATTGCACGTTGGCAATGCATCTGAGAATGGGCAGTACATGCGCGGGCAATTAAGTTTCACAGGGGATACTGATTGGTTTGTTTTCAACAGTCTTGGCAATGAAATCATCAATCTCGAACTCTGTCCGGAAGGATCTCAGTGCAAGGATGAAAACGCCTGGGTTATGTACGTTTTTGACGCCGATAAATTCGTCCAGCATGGTGATGAATCCAAAACATATCCCGTTAGCCGCTACATCAAGGAAACAAACGAACTGCTCGCTTCCGCTCCATCGGATCATATGTATCTGCTGCTTCATAAAGGTGTTTTCAGGAATAGTCTGGTGGGTGTCATTGATCCCTGCTTTGGCGACCGGCGAACGCTTGATGTCGGCGTATCCTCAACAGTTAAGAATTATCTCGTCGCGATTACCTCACCGTTAATTCGAGAAGTTGAGGACGATACAACATGCGGCTCTGGTGACGTTCTAAGAAAAGAGGAAATTACCGCAACTGACGAAAATAATAAACCGATCACTATCGTACAGGAAAAATTATTGGCTCACTTTTCCGACGATCAATATACCTTCAGGGTAACCCGTACAGGTGCCGATCCGTTTGCAGTTATCCAGCCGACCAATACCACATTTGATGCAACCGGCCGTAAAGTTAAAATTCCTAAAGTGAGGATCAATGATGCGTTGTTCAGCGCAACACTGGAACAGCTTTATACTTCGAGCGGGAATACGCCGGCAGTCTTTGCAATTCAGTCATTGGAGTCCTTGAATGAACCACTATCGGCAGATCCTTTTCTGCCGACCTATAATCCGTCCAACCATGTGGTCAAAGTTCCACAGGTGGTCAATCCGGAAACAGGTGAAATATTTTCCGTAGAATTATTGTTCCAGCCAGGTGAAGGGACGTTGCAACTACTTAAGGCCGAGCCTGTTAACTAACTGGGGTTTCTGGTAAAACATTACTGAAACCCTGATATGTAAAAACGCCATATGCATTGCCGATTGGTTCGGCGCATATGGCGTTTTTTTATCAGTGATTCAGGTCGCACAAACATCGGGAGTGTTAATCGACACTGAAAACTTTCCGGTGAACAGCATCAAAAACTTTATGTCCGATCACCTGGCCTGCTTTCCTGTCAGGAATGACTGAATCCCGTCGCTTTATAGATGTGAGTCGTTCAATGATCAAAAAAAACAAATTAGCTATTAATTACAGTTTTTTTCGCACATTATCCTGTCTCGCGTACGGCATACAATCAGTGTCACGATATTGCTGAAAAAAGTATTGAGTTAAAAAATTTTTCGGATTGAAGATCGGGAACAGATTTCGATATTTCTTTTTTTGAAACTGATCCTGTGCGGCCAAAGTTTTAATACGAAGTTTTGTTGCTGTTGCAATGGCAACCACTGACATTGGAACGTGGTTTCCAATGATTTTATAGAAAATTTCAGGAAGTGAAATATGAAAAGTACCCGTGCGCTTATGGTGATGCTGGCATCACTGTTACTTGGACTCATAGCTGTTGCTGTGGCTGGCAAATGGATTGTCGATCAAACGCGTATCGATGCGTCTACGATACTGGTCGCGGCGCATGACATCGATGTTGGCACCCGACTGAATTATGACATGCTGCGTCGTACCGATTGGCCAAGCGGAAGTCTGCCGCACGGTTCTTTTCAGGATTTTTCGCAGCTGGAAAATCGTGTGCTGAAATCCCATCTGGTGCGTGGAGAGCCAGTGCTCGAATCGAAGCTGGCTCCGGTTGGAACATCAGGAGGGTTGTCGGGCGTGGTTGCGGAAGGCAAAAGAGCAATAACCGTGCGTGTTAATGATGTCATCGGCGTGGCGGGTTTTGCATTGCCGGGTAATTATGTGGATATTCTGGTAAATGCCCAGGATCACGATAGAAAGCCTTTCTCCAAGATTGTACTCGAGCAGATTCTGGTACTGGCCGTGGCTCAGGACGTCGGACGTGATGATACCAAACCTAAAGTGGTCACGGCCGTAACACTCGAGGTTACCCCTGAAGAAGCTGAAACGCTTGATCTGGCGCGCAGCATCGGCGCGTTGTCACTTGCTCTGCGTAATCAGGTTGATCAGGATCAAGTCGAAACGCGAGGCAGACGTGTGCCTGATTTGCTTAACCTGACCATCGCGCCAGAGCCGGTTGTAAAAACCGAGGAGAAAAAAGTCATATACCGTCCCCGCGCGCCACGCGATGAGTCGATAGTGGTCATCAGGGGGTTGCATCAATCTGAAGCCAAAATAACCAAAGGACAATAAAAATGCACCGAATATTTTTCAAGATGAGAAGTTACGCGTCATCATCCATGCGGCAATTCGGTTTCTCACCGCTATTCTTTTGTCTGTTAAGTGCTGGGTTAACAAGTCCGGGTTATGCGCAAATGCAGCCTGTCGCGATGACGCCATCGTCTCTTCAATCCACCGCATTGCAGGCCGGCCCTGATTTTCTTGATGGACAGCATGCACCCAGGATGGGTGCGGCAAATATGGATGTAACGCTGGGTAAATCAACGCTGCTGAAATTGCCGGCGCCGATCACCCGTATTTCGGTGGGTAGTCCGAACGTTGCCGACGTAATGCTGATCAGTCCGCGTGAAGTTTATATTCTGGGCAAGCTTGTCGGCATGACCAATATTACCTTGTGGACTAAAGATGGTAAGTCAACCGTTATCGACGTTACTGTTCTGATGGATGCGACAGCGTTAAGAAACCAGTTGGCAGCAATTATGCCGGATGAGAAGGACATTAAAGTAATGGCCGCAGGGGACTCCTTGATTTTGTCCGGGTTCGTTTCCAATACACTTCGGGCGGATCGTGCGGTCGCATTGGCGGATGCATTTATCCGCACTTCGGTTTTGAATATGATGGTGAGTCTGCAACAAGACGGACAGCAAAATCAAGGGGGCGGGGGCGGCGGACAGGGTGGTCAGCAGGGCATGCAGGTGTTGCGGCAAGGCATGCAATCAGATGAAGATTCGCCCGGCGCTGGTGCCGGGCTGGGTAGCTTTAAAGTGATCAATTTGCTGCAGGTGCGTGACAATCAACAGGTCATGCTGGAAGTCAAAGTGGCCGAGCTGAATCGTACCGAAGCAGAAAAACTGGGTTTTGATTTTGCCGGCGCCACAAGAAAAACCGGCAGCGCGTGGACTCAAATCATGGCGGGTCTGGCAGGCGGCGGCGCGGCCAATTTTCTGATTGGCAAAAATCTGACGGCTGAAGTTGAATCATCGCTGCCGCGTATTACCAATTTCCAGGCGACCGAAGGCACTGCATTTCTGGTTGATGCCGAGAAACGGGATGAAGTGATCAAAGTATTGGCCGAGCCCAATATCGTTGCCATCAGCGGACAGGAAGCAAGTTTTCTGGTGGGCGGGGAGATCCTGATTCCCGTATTCTCCGGTGCGGGCGGCAATGTGCGCCTGCAATCCAAGCAGTTTGGCGTGGGACTGAATTTTACGCCAACCGTACTGGAAGAGGGGCGCATCAATCTGCGCGTCAATCCGGAAGTATCCGAGCTGGTATCTTTTCAGTCAGTGGCGTCAACCGGACTGGGCGGTATTGTCGCGGTGCCAACCTTCAAGACTCGCCGGATTGCCACCACCGTGCAGCTGCGCGACGGGCAATCGCTGGCAATTGGCGGATTATTGCAGGACAACTTCAAGGAGCAGTTAAGACGCTTTCCGATTCTCGGGGAAGTGCCGGTATTAGGCGCATTATTCAGCAGCAACAATTTCCAGATGGATAAGACTGAGCTGGTCATCATCGTTACGCCGCGTCTGGTTCAGCCTTTGCAGCCTGATTACGCGCTGCCGACGGATGCCTTTATCCGTCCTGGACGCGGAGAACTCCTGATCCAGGGAAGAATGGAAGGAAAACCGTCTTACGATAACACCGTGAGTACTACCGATTCGCCTTTGCCAGACGCTGCGTATCAATCTGGTAATGTCGAAACGGGTGGATTTCAAATGAGATAAAAGGAGACAAAAATGTCTGATATTTGTATGAGAGTTAAGTTGCGCGCACCAGTAATAAGTCTTGCATTGCTGTTGACGGCGTGTGTCGCATCGCCACCGCCCTACATGGACGCCAAATTCGGTGATGCGGTGGAAATGGCCAAGGCGCAGCAAACCGCCAATCCTGATGCATCGCGCGATACAGCGCCGGTTGTCGGCATCGATGGCCAGGCTGGAGACGCGGCGTTTGATAATTACAGAGATTCATTTATTAATCGCCCGGCACCCCCATCGGGTTCGTTGAATGTGGGCACAACGGGTGGCAGCACCGGTACCCGCTGAATCCCGCAGATTCAGTCCGGATTTGATATTTTGACTTAAGGTGTTTTTTTATGCGTCGCAGAACCTGCCAGTTATCAGAAAAATTTAAACCAAATCGCATGGAACCAGGAATGGTTCCTCGGGAAAAGGGCGTGGTGGCGATCATTGTCGCGCTTTCCATGGTCGTATTGATTGGTTTTGTAGGCCTGGCGCTGGATCTGGGCAAACTGTTCGTGGCCAAAACCGAGTTGCAGAACGCTGCCGATAGCTGTGCGCTGGCCGCTGCACGTGAATTGACGGGCGCCAATACCAATCAATTAACGCTTGCCGAAGCGGCTGGTATTGCGGCGGGAATGGAGAACAGCGTGCTGTTTCAGGATGAAACAGTCAATTTCAACGCTGATGACAGCGTGACATTCAGTGAGCAGCTCAGTGGCAGTTACGTCACTAAAGGCGCAGCCGCCAATCCGCTGAATATGCGGTTTGTACGCTGCACCGTCGAGCGGACGGGTATCGTCAACTGGTTTATGCAGGTGCTGGGGATTGGCGATCAGGATGTGGCGGCCACGGCGGTCGCCAGCCTTGTGCCAGGACAGACAACCTGCGCTATTCCCGCGGGGATGTGTTTATCCGATTTTCTTACCGCCAATCCCGGTGACTGGATAGAAGGCGCGCTTGGCCCTCAGGGCGACATGACGGGTGGATTCAAGTGGATTGATTTCACGCCGCCGGGTGGCGGCGCCTCGGAATTGAACGCAGCTTTAACAGGGCCGGGCGACTGCAGTCTTCCGGCGATAGGCAGCACAGTCGGGCAAGGTGGCGTTGTTTCATCCTTGTCAAAAGGCTGGAACAGCCGTTTTGGCATCTACACGAATAATGTTGAATCGGATCCTGGGCAGCCGGATTTTGCGGTTCCTGACTGGTCCGGTTATGCCTATACCGAAGTCAACTATCCCGCGCAGTTTGATGCTTTCAGCGATTTCGTCAGTCGAAGAGCGAATTATGCCGCGTATCAGGGGGATGCTTTGACGGGTTTGAGAGCGGAGCGAGGCAACTCAAACGCCAAGCCTACGGCATTTTTACAGCAGCATGGCGCGGACCGTCGCCTGGCCACCGTTGCGGTGGTTGATTGTCCTACCCTGGATGCGGGCGCTCCAACGGCGCCGGTGCAAGCCTGGGCATGCGTGTTTATGCTGCATCCGATCAATACCAGCCAAGGTGGTTCGGGTACCGGCGCGTCAAGAATGTTTCTGGAATATCAGGGCAGGGCGGATGATGCCGCTAGTCCATGTGCTTCATCCGGCATGGTGGGTGGGCCCGGCAGTATAGGTCCGCTGGTGCCGGCGCTGGTGCAATGAATCGGGAGCAGATGAAATGAATCGTATTGCACGAAAAAACCAATTCAGCCCGGATAAAAAAAATATCCACGGCGCGGTTGCTGTCGAAATGGCGATATTGCTGATTCCGTTGATCGTCATGGCGGTGGGCGTGGCGGAATTTGGCCGCGCCATTTATCAGTACAACACATTGGTCAAAGCGGTACGCGATGCCGGACGACTGCTATCGCAACATGCGCCGGGTTCTGTTAATTACGCAACGTATACTGCCGAGGCCAGATGCCTGGCGGTTCATGGCAATGTGAATTGCTCTGGTGCGCAGCTTGCCCCTGGACTGACGGCAGGCATGGTAACGATTACTTCATCGACAACTTTGTCGAGCGCCGGGACGACAATTAATCTGGTTGAGGTCGGCATTACGGGGTATCGGTTTGATTTCGTATTTAATCCACTGACATTCTTTGGCAATTCCGACACAGGCATAACATTTGGCCCTATTCAAACGACGATGAGGCAAATATGAAACTGAACAATATTTTTGCATCAATCCGGAAAAGTCAGCAGGGTGTGGCGGCAGTCGAATTTGCGATAGTGGCGGTGATATTGTTTACCTTATTGTTTGGCATTATGGAAATGGGACGTGTTTTGTTCATGATGAATGCCGCGACCGAAGCAACGCGCCTGGGTGCGCGTATCGCGGTCGTCTGCGATAAGAATGCCGCTGCCATTAAAACCAGGATGGCGGATATAGCCGGATTTCTGACATCCACGCATATCAATGTTGAATACGATCCGGCTGCATGTGATATTGATACATGCCGTTATATTACAGTGAGTGTTACCGGACTCAATGTGCAATCAATTGTGCCTTTAATTCCAATTAATTTTCAGATGCCTGCTTTTTCGACCACATTGCCGCGTGAAAGCATGAATAGCACGAACAATACGATCTGTTACTGATTCATCTGCTCTAAGAGAAAGAAATATGATTATTACCGCGATTTCAAATCAACCGTCTGTTTTGGAGACAATCCATCTATACCTTACCGATATGGATGTTCCTCATCCTTTTTTTGCCGCAATCGATAAAAATCATGCGCATAAGGTATTGACGTTTAACGGCGATGCCGGACAAGTCATGGCGATAGTCGAGCAATCGCATCCCGATCTGTTGCTGCTGGATAATTGTATTGCGAGCCGCGAGGATTTTCAGTTACTCAATAGAATAACCACGCGATTTCCGAATATGGGCGTCATTGTGCTGTTTCAGCAGCAATCCCCGGAACGGTTGATTGAAGCGATGCGCGTCGGTGTGCGTGAGACATTGCCAACGCCGCCGGACAGAGTAGCGCTGCTTGATGCGGTTCACCGGTTCCAGCAACGTGTCAAACAGTCCGGTATGCCCTCCAGTCATGGCAAAGTGATGGCATTTATTCCGTGCAAAGGCGGCAGCGGATCGACTTTTCTGGCGACCAATCTGGCCTATGCGCTGGCGGTACAGGAAAATAAACGTGTCGCGCTGTTTGATTTTAATCTCCAGCTTGGCGATGCCGCATTATTCCTGTCGGATAGCAGGCCGCCCACATCGATCGCCGATGTCACGCGTCAGATTCATCGTCTGGACGGCTCTTTTCTGGCATCCAGCATGCTGGAAATTCTGCCCAATCTGGGCATTCTGGCCGCACCCGATGAACCTGAAAAGGCAACCGAAATACGCCCGGAACATATCGATCCGCTGCTTCAGGTTGCGATTAAAAATTATGATTTCATTATCCTTGATCTGGGACGCCGTCTGGATGCGGTAACGATTCAGGCGCTGGATAAATCGGACATGATTTTCCCTGTTCTACAGCAGACGCTGCCATTCATTCGTGATGCCAAGCGCTTGCTGGACGTGTTTCATTCGCTTGGGTACAGCGATAGCAAAACGCATCTGCTGGTTAACCGGTTCAACAAAAAAAGTGAAATAACATTGAATGACATTGAGAATACATTGAGCATTCCTGTATTTAAGACCTTTCCAAATAACTACGAGATTGTCGAGGAGTCCGTCAATCATGGCGTCCCCGTGATCAAGCTGGCTAAACGCAGTCCGATCGCGAAAGCGCTGGAGGAAGCAGGCAGCGTGTTAAGCGACAACACTGGGCAGGATAATCGCTGGCTGAAGAAAATATTCGCATTTTCATAGTCTGCAAATACTTTATACGCCCTGTTTTTTTAACACTTTAAAAGGATTGGAATTATGTCGATACGTGACCGTTTGCAGCGATGGGGACACAGTGACGAAAAAATATCTGAAAGCGAGCTTGCCGTTGTCGACAATAAACCGCTGGCGAACAAACCTTATCAGGAATTGAAGTCGCGCATTCATCAGAAGATGCTCGACAGGGTCGATCTCGCCGTGATGGAGAATATGTCGGCAGAGCGTTTGATGAGTGAAATAAAGACGCTGATCGGCGTGTTGCTTGTTGAGGAAAAAACACCGCTTAATCAGGCGGAGAGAGAGCGGCTGATCGCGGATATCCAGCACGAAGTACTGGGGCTTGGCCCATTGGAACCGCTGCTGGCTGATCCGACCATTTCAGATATCCTTGTCAATACCTACAGCCAGGTCTATGTCGAGCGGAGAGGTAAACTGGAATTAACCGATGTTCATTTTGCCGATAACCGCCATCTCATGAAAATCATCGACAGGATCGTATCCCGGATAGGCCGCAGGGTCGACGAGTCCAGCCCGATGGTGGATGCCCGCTTATCCGATGGTTCCCGCGTCAATGCGATTATCCCCCCGCTGGCGCTGGATGGTCCGTTGCTTTCGATCCGGCGTTTTTCCGTCGTGCCGCTGAAGATGAATGACCTGATCCGCAACAAATCACTGACGGACGCCATGGCCGAGATTATTGCCGGTCTTGTCAAAAGCAAATGCAATATTCTGATTTCCGGTGGTACCGGCAGCGGTAAAACCACGCTGTTGAATATTATGTCGGGCTACATCCCCGAGTCGGAGCGCGTGGTGACCATTGAAGATGCCGCGGAATTGCAGTTGCAGCAACCACACGTGGTTCGTCTTGAAACACGTCCGCCCAATGTCGAAGGCAGAGGCGAAGTGACGCAGCGTGCTTTGGTGCGCAACAGTCTGCGCATGCGGCCCGATCGTGTCATCATTGGCGAGGTGCGTGGCGCTGAGGCGCTGGATATGCTGCAAGCGATGAATACAGGTCACGAAGGTTCAATGGCTACCGTGCACGCCAATACGCCGAGGGATGCCTTGAGCCGTGTGGAGAACATGGTCAGCATGGCGGAAATGAATTTACCCGCAAAAGCCATACGCCAGCAGATCAGCGCGGCCATCGCCGTTGTGGTGCAGGTTTCGCGCATGACTGATGGCAAGCGCAAGTTAATCAGCATCCAGGAAGTTACCGGCATGGAAGGCGATGTCATCACCATGCAGGAGATTTTTGCCTTCAAGCAGACCGGTGTTGATGAAAATAACATTGTGCAGGGTTATTTCCATGCCACCGGTATCAGGCCCAAGTTTACCGAACGCTTGAAAGTGTTTGGCGTACAGCTGCGCGACGAGCTGTTTGATCCATCCAGAACATATCGATGACAGGTTGTTTCAATGGATTACCTCTATTTCTTATTTATTCTGCTTGCTTTCATTGCCATAGTGCTTTTTCTCGAAGGCGCGTATTTTTTGTGGAATGCGTACAAGGGGCCGGAGGCGACGCGTATTGAGCGGCGCTTGCAGGCCATCTCGGCGGGTTCACGGGCTTCCAGGGAAACCAATTTCATCAAGCAGCGGCTGTTGAGCGATTCCCCGGCTCTGGAACGGCTGCTTTTGCAGGTACCGCGAATTCACGGATTGGACCGGTTATTGGTTCAATCCGGACTGCAACTGAGCGTGGCCGGTTTCTTGGGTTACAGCATCATGGCGGTGCTTGGCGGGCTGTCGATTGCCGTATTGATGAATCTGTCCGGCTTGATGACGCTCGTGTGCACCGCGCTTCTGGGATCGATTCCTGTTTTATTGATATTGAGCGCGCGCAGAAAACGTATCGCGAAAATTGAACAGCAATTGCCTGACGCGATTGACTTGATGGCGCGCGCGCTCAAAGCCGGGCATGCCTTCTCGGGCGCGCTGCAGATGGTCGCGGAAGAAGGCCCGCAGCCTATAGCTGAAGAGTTTAGTGTGACATTCGATGAAATCAACTACGGCATTGCGCTGCAGGAAGCGTTGATGAGTCTGAGTTTACGCATACCGATCACGGATCTGCGTTATTTTGTCATCGCAGTCCTGATTCAACGGGAAAGCGGCGGCAATCTGTCCGAATTGCTGGAAAACATCAGCAGTCTGATACGGGCGCGATTGAAACTGTTGGGCACTATCCGCGTATTATCCGCCGAAGGCCGTTTATCGGCCTGGATTCTGTCCTGTTTGCCGTTCGCGCTGGCGGCGGTCATTAACCTGGTCAATCCCGGGTTTTTATCCGTATTGTTCACCGATCCGATTGGACCAACGCTCATCGGGGGCGCGCTGACGCTGATGGTAGTGGGCATTTTTATCATGTCGCGCATTATTAAAATTCGTGTTTAACAGATCGAGATCGCTTCTCAGCGACCTGTGAGGCCATTGTAATACCGGAGCAAGCTCATTATGACGACAGTGCAAATCACTTATCTGGCCATTATTTTTATACTGGTGAGCGGGGTTGCGTACACGCTGATGCGTTTATTCATGCCGCGTCCCGCGCAGACCAGGCTGGAACAGATCGCATCGGAAAATACCCGGCCCGGCCAGCAGACCGAGGACCCTTGGGAACAGAACCTGATCAGACTCGCGGGGCCGTTTGCATCACTCGCGCTGCCATCGGAAGGCTGGGAGAATTCGCCATTGCGGCTGCGTTTTATGCACGCGGGCTACCGCGTGAAATCAGCGCCGGTATTTTACTTTGCAACCAAAACAGTATTGGCGATTGCCTTTCCGGTGCTGTTCTTTCTTTATATCGGTATAAGCCGGCTGGAAATAGGCACAAACAACATGCTTTTCTTCTTTTTGCTGTTGGCTTCCGTCGGTTATTATCTGCCGAATGGAATCCTGTCGCGCAAGATTTTCGTACGGCAAAGAGATCTGTTTGAGAATTTCCCGGATGCGATCGATTTAATGACGGTGTGTGTCGAGGCTGGACTGGGTCTGGATGCCGCAATGAATAAGGTAGGCGAAGAAATGTATGTGAAAAGCCCCGTGTTGGCGGAAGAACTGCATCTGGTGAATCTTGAAATACGCGCCGGGCGGAGCAGGGAGCAGGCGCTGCAGAATCTTGCGCTGCGAACAGGCGTCGAAGAAATTGAAGGCCTTGTCGCCATGCTGATTCAGGCCGATCGTTTTGGCACCAGTATTGCGGCTTCTCTGCGTGTGCATTCCGATATGCTGCGCACCAAAAGACGATTGAAAGCGGAAGAAGCCGCCGCGAAAATCGCGCTCAAGCTGCTGTTTCCACTTATATTCTTTATATTTCCATCGTTGTTGCTGGTTTTGATGGGTCCGGCGATGATCCAGGTTTACCGTATTTTGTTACCCACCATGGCGGGTCAGTAAAAAAGGATTTCAAAACATGCTCAAATTAAAAACATTCGGTTGGCTTATTCTTGGTGTTGCCATGCTCGGCGGTTGCGCCGCGACATTTCCCGATAAATCGAAAACAGTGCTGGTGAATACAGCCGGAGCCGAAACCCGCTCCGGTGAGGCAGGCGATGCGTACAGATATTACAGTGAAGGCAAGAATTTTCAGCAAAATGAACGCTTTGCCGAAGCGATTGATGCCTATAACAAGGCATTGTCGGTGGATGCGGAATATGTCGATGCCTATAATGGCCTGGGCATCGTATACGCCATGATCGGCGAGCATGCGCTGGCCATTGAACTGATGACCAGGGCTGTGCAATTGGCGCCGATGGCTTCGTATCTGCACAATAATCTGGGGTATATCTATTTGAGGCAATCCCGTTTTAACGAAGCGGTGCGCGCATTTCAGCAGGCAATCGATCTCGATCCGGACAATGCGGGCGGGCGCATCAATCTGACAACAGCCTACAGGAAGCTGGGTTGTGCTGAAGACCGGCCTTGCGGGCAATGGCAGGATGCACAATAAATTATTACAGGATATCCGCAACCATGCTGAAAGTTAAAAGAATCACCTGGATGATCGGCTGCGCCTTGAGTCTGGGCGGCTGCGCGATGGCTTTTCAGGCCAAGGAAATTTCATTGGCGGAACTTGAGATCAAACCGGTTGAGCGTATCAGTCATGCTACCAGCAAGCCAAGGATCATGTATCTGCTGGGTCGCTATTATCAAGGCAAGGCAAACTATATCGAAGCGATCAAAGCTTACCGGAAAGCGCTGGCGCTGAAACCGGATTATGTGGAAGCGCATAATGGCTTGGGCGTCATCTATTCAAAACAAGGCGATTTTGAATCCGCTCTCCAGCATTTCTCCGCTGCGCTGGAATTGGCGCCGGCGGAGTCTTATCTGCATAATAATCTGGGTTATGCCTTGCTGTTGCAGAGCCAGGAGAACGAGGCAATGACCCATTTCAGCCGTGCAGTGCAACTGGACCGCAATAATGACCAGGCCAGAAAAAATTTAACCGTCGTGTTTGAAAAACTGGGTTTGCATGAAGACGCAAAAGACCAGATTCTGGACCAGACGGCAGCGAAAACCGTGCAACAATCTCCCCGGTCGGCATTGCTGGAAATCGCCCCCAATGTCTATGCCTATCAGGCGCTCGATAATCCGTCCGTTTCCGCCGCAAAGCCGCCGGCAAAAACCAGACCGGTGGAAAAGCGGCATGAACCTGTCCCGGGAAAGCAATTGTTAAAACATGGCATAGAGATTTCCAATGGTAATGGCATAACCGGCATGGCCAGAAAAGTATCGGCGTATCTGGAGCAGTTTGGCGCCGGTAGCATCAGGCTGACCAATCATGAAACATTTCAACAGAGGTCAACAGAAATTCATTACCGGCCGGGCAGCCTTCAGTACGCCAACACGCTCAATCAGATATTGCCCGAACCGGTCAGCGTGATAGAGCGCGACGACCTGCGCGGCGATATCCAGGTGAAAGTGCTGCTTGGCAAGGATATGTCTCACATATCGGCTCACTTTGAGCGGGAAGATAATCGGGAAAGTCAGCCGCGTTATAGTCAGTCTGGACAGTCTGTCCAGACTGATCAGCGTGGCCAGTTGATCAGCCGCGCCAGCGACTAAACCCCGTTAGCCATGCAGGCCTCTGGCTCAGCCTATCCTATCCTATCCTTTATTCCCCTTGTCGAAAGAATAATCCGCGCAGGCGCCCGATTACGCCAGGCTAATCGGGCTTTTGACTGGTGCGCGCTTCAAACTTCAACGAAATAATTCGTCGCCGCGGCGTCTATCGTTTCTTGCGTCAGCACGGGCTGGCGCTTGTGGTAGCGTGATAAATCATTAATCTGGTCTATCAGGTCGCGGCAGTGGCTGCCCGTCAGGTTGCGTTCTTTTGCGCGGTAGTGATTTTCCAGCAGATACTCAATGGCGGCGTCATTAAAGGTGATGTTTTCGCGCGCACAGATACGGCGGAAAACTTCCTTGAATTCGGCCTCGGTCAGGTAGGGTACCTTGACTTTATGCCGTATCCGCCGTAGAAATGCTTCGTCCAGCAAGTCAGCCGGGCGCAGGTTGGTGCAGAAAACGCTGATTTGATCGAACGGGATTTCAAATTTCATGCCGGTATGGAGCGACAGGAAATCCGTTCCGCGTTCAAGCGGCACGATCCAGCGATTCAACATTTCCTTGGGTGATACCTTCTGGCGGCCAAAGTCATCCAGAATAAATACGCCGTTGGCTGCTTTCATCTGGATCGGCGCTTCATAAAACTTATGATTGAAATCAAACCGTAAATCCAGCATATCCAGGGTGAATTCCCCGCCCACCATGATGACCGGGCGGCGGCATTTTTTCCAGCGGGGATCGTGCAGAATGTTTGCGGTGATATCCAGTTGCCGTGTTTCATTTGCGCTTTCTTCAACACTGAAATGCACTGCCGGATCGTAGAGCCGGATAATCTGTCCGCCTGCCTCGACGGCGTGCGGAATATAAATATTGCCAGGCAACGCGCGCCCGAGCGCCTCGGCAAAACTGGATTTCCCCGTTCCGGGCGGGCCATACAGAAAAATCGCGCGTCCGGAACTGAACGCAGGCCCCAAGCGGTTCTGTATATCGCGGTTGACCACCATATGCTTCAAGGCATTGCCAATCCAGTCCTGGTCGATTTCAATCTGCTGCACGTATTGCTGCGCGAGGATGCGTGTATAATCCTGCAGCGGCACCGGCGCCGCGCCGACGTAGAGGCTGATCTGAAACGCGGCTTCCGCCCGCTCGCGTCCGCGCTGCGTCAGTTCAAAAATCTGCGTTTCACGACCGTAACCGCTGGCGGAGCGGATGGTAATCAGATGATCGCCTTTCAATAATTCGATCAGTTCGTCAATGACGCTGAATGGCAGGCAAAGCGTTTTTGCCATGCCGTTCAACGTAAAGGAACCGGCTTCGTGGTAGGCCGCCTTGAGCAGCAGATTGGTCACAAATGATTCGCTTAATCCCGTGCTTTTTAGCTTCAGCGGAACCGGTGGAACAGGATGCAGAAATTGATTTAATTGTTCCGCTTCGAGAAATCCCAACGTAATCAGGTTTTCCTCAAGTTTCGATCCGGTATTTTTTTGAATCGCCTTTGCTTCCATGAGCTGGGCGCTGGAAATAAAGCCTTCTCTCACCAATAACTCACCAATCGGATTAGCCATGATTTTGTCCTCTAGTCAGCGTTCTGCAAAGTTTTTATTTGAGTGAATAGCGGTAAATTAAAAAACATAGGGAATGACACGATAACGAACATCGCACATGTATCTCTGATAAACAGGGTCCTGTGAAAGATGTTTTTCTTCCCGGAAAATCCGCAGGCAGAGAAAAGTCATTGTGATGCAATAGATTGCGATATTGAGTCCTGTGGTGTGTACGAGGACAGAACCGCCAAAAATGAGGAAATAGCTTGCATAAAGCGGGTGGCGGATGATGCGGTACATCCATTCTGTTTTGATTTCACGTTTTGCGGCAACAATCGCAAAGCTTCGATTCAGTGAAATCATTCCCGCAATCTGCAGCACCATGCCGATAGCGATTAATAATTGCGCCTGCGGGAGCACGCCGTAATCGGCGGGCCTGAGAAACAATGGCGCAAATGATCCGATAATCGCCACGATCCAGTCAAATGAATGCATGGAAACTGTTTTTGGATTGCTCCGGAAAATAAAAAATAAAGTGGTCAGCGTTTCTGAGATGACAACCAGTAATAACGACCATTCATGCGTATCCAGAAATTTGATCAAATGCGCAAAGGCAAAAGTACCAAACAGACCCGCCAGCAGGAGCCCGCTATAGATATTGAACCGTTTGGATTGTACGATTTGTTGTAAGTCAGTCATTTTGTCTCCAGGAATGATGCGCGCAAACGTGGGTCTTGTATTGGGTGTAATCTTGCTTAGAGAATCAGAAACTTGGTATCAACCGCCAGAAAAACGAGCGTGCCAATCGCAATCGCCGCGCCATACGGCATTCTGGCGAAGGCGTCGTTCAGGCGTGGATTGATTGGAGCGCTGTCCGGCGCTATTTCCGGTGCGCTCATGCCGCCAGCGTTGCTGGCGCTTTGTTTCGGTGCGTGCCTTTGCCTTTGTGCAACTGATTCATAAAGCAGGCCAGGCACGCGTGCAAACAATTCAGACAACCCGGTGAGCTGGCCGCGCCAGAGCGCGACGATTATTGACAATACGCCGCCGGTGATCAAAACATACAGACCGGCGATCACGGCCGCTTGCGGCCCGAGAAAAGCGCCGGTCATTGCCATCAGTTTGATATCGCCCGCGCCCATTACGCGCAGCAGATAGAGCGGCAGCAGCAGCGCAAGCCCGGTGAGCCAGCCGAGCAGCGCCGCATGAAGTCCAAGCCCGGCAGGCAGCGCGGTGTGCGCAATAACGGCAACCAGCGCGCCGGTGATGACCAAAGTGTTTTTGATCCGGTAATGCCGGATATCCTGCCATGCCGCCATCAGCAGCAACAGCAATAAGGCGGATGTCAATAGGTGTTGCGTATCCATGGGTTTCTTCCTGCCGGTGGTTGAAACGAAAAGCAGTTTTTAAAACAAACCGGGCCGGTGATGCGCGACCGGCCCGGTTTTTTGGTGATCCCGATGTAATTTCGATCGCTTGCAGTCAGGGTAGGTCAGACAGGTCGGATGAGCAAAACGTGATCCGGCGTTAAACAACCCCCGACTTTCAATAAACAAGCCCGATTATGCGAAGCTAATCGGGCCTACGCGGGCTAATTTTTTAGAGTGCGGCTGTTAGTTTTGCTGCTATATCAACGAAAACAGCGTTAAGGGCTGTACCAACACTTGTAACCGATATAACGATAGTTACTGCAATCAAAGCAGCGATCAAACCATACTCAATCGCAGTAACGCCTTTTTCATCATTCCAGAAATTTTTAACGGCTAATGTCAATTTTTTCATTTTACTGTCCTCTTGTTGAAGTGAATAAAAAACACCTGTTTTTACTGTTGTAAACAAGCCTTCTTGAATACGGCTACGATTGCGGGTACTTTATAGCTTCATGACGATTTATCGTGTTTCCTGATGAAGCGGATTACCGTGTGCTGTAACCATGGAACGCATTCTAGGGGGATTGTCGATGCGCCGTAATCGTACCGTGGTACACATGTACCACGGTACAGGATTGTGCAGGACGTTGCGATGCCGCCGTGCAGACCCTGGTATTACTGCTCCCAGCGGCGGAATGCAGTTTGCCATCCGCTTAATCGTTGCCTGATCCGCAAACCTGGTGATTCCAGCACCGAACCGGCGACGATGGCGATGATGCCGAGAATGGCGAAGCTGATCCAGCTGGCCAGATCAAAGCGGTAGATCAGTTCGAACAATTGTTGCAGCATGCCGATGAGCATGAGCGCCGCGCCGGCGAGGAAAACGCCGCGCTGGCGGGCTTGGTAACCGTGCATCAGCAGGCAGGCGCCGGTGACAATACAGGATAGTGTAGCCAGTAATCCGTCATAAAGCGCCAGATTGAGCGTCATGCCCAGCAGAATCTCCCAGATGGCGATGAGCCGGAAAGCACCGGCATAGCCCTGGCTGCGGCGTGACAGGTCATACACCATGGCTGCCGAAATCGCCAGACTGACCGGCAAAACCAGTGATGCGGGCAGAAACGCCGAATCGGTCAGCGCGGCCAGTGTGGAGCTGAGCGGCAGAACAATCAGCAGCGCGGGAATCAGCGCAATCCTGTCGAGGATGATGCGCGCTGTTGCGGTGGCTTCCAGGCAGAGCGAAGCCTGCCGCAACATCAGAAAGACGCAGACGCAGAGCATCGCGAATAAAAAGTCGTCGGGGGTATAGAGCCACAGGTTGCGTATCGCAAGTACCGATAGCGGCAGCAATTGCAGGCCCAGCGCGATGACGCCTTCGGATGTTTTTGCCGCGATCTGTTTGTCGGCGAACGCGCGTGTTGCCATCGATACGGCAATCGTCAATGCCAGCACGATCAGGCCAATGGTTTGCGGATCGCGCAACGGCAGCAGCATCGCGGCATTGCTGAACAGAAACAAGATGGACAGTTTAATCGCCATTTGCCGCATCAGCACGGTGAAGCCAAGAAAGACGACCGGTATCAGCACCACAAGCGCCCCTGCGCTGGTGAGCAGCGCCGTGTTCAGGTTGTCCACCGTCCATGAGACGTAGTCCGGAAAATCGCTGGAATGTGCCGTGGCTATTGCGGTTGTCTGGGAATAGATCAATGAACCGAGGATGGCGAAGTTGACCGGCACCGACGCCAGCGCCAGTACGAGCAGCAATCGCGCGCCTTTGCTTTCCTTCAGATAATGGCCGCTGACCAGGCCAATCGCCATGAGCATGCCGGTATGCCCCAGCAACAGCAGATAGCGGAACAGATCGCTGCCTTCCTGCCAGCCGCGCACAAGAAAACTGTACATGGCGAATAGCAAAGCGGTTGCGCCCAGTATGCGCAACAACGCAGGCAGTTTTTCGGTCAACCTGCCGGCGCTGTCTTCCGTCGCGGTGTCGTTCTCATCCGGCATGTCATTGTGTTGTGCGATGTGTGTTGTTGTGTTCATTGAAGTTTTCATTGTTGTTTCTCCCGGGTGAGCAGTGCGGTCAGTTCGTTGTGCAGATCATTTTGCTGTTCCTGCGTGATGAATTCATATTCCAGTTCGTCCACATCGTCAGTCGCGCAGTCGAGTGGAATGTCATCGTGGTTGAGGTGCATTTCCCAGCGATTGAAAGTATCTTCCACGATGCTTTCCGCGTCGCCGCAGGGTGAATGGACAGCAGCATCGGTTTTGCTGGTGGCCTGTTTCGCCCGCATCAGCGTCAGCCGCTGTTTCATTTCGTTCAAACGCTGTGCGCTGGATTGAATATTGCCGGTCATTTTTTCGATTGAGCGCGCGTATTCGTCCAGTGACTTTTTCAGCACCGCGACCCGTTCCCGGCTTTTGTGCGAACGGCGCAGGCACTCCAGTGCCTTGGATTCGCCGGTTGATTCGTCTGTTTTTGCGCAGATGATCGCCCGTTCCTGCCAGCGCTGGATATTATTGTGCTGTGTTTCCAGTTCGGCTTTTATTCTGTCTCTTTCGCGGCAGGCCTGATTCAACGCGATTTTTGCCCTGGCCATTTTGCCGTTCATTTCATTCAGCGCTGCCTGAATTACCGCATCGTGGTTCTCAATTTCAGTAACAACCCGGTCAATGCGGGATATCAGGGTTGTTGACAGTCTTTTCAGTATGGACATGGTATGAGTCTCCTTTCATTAAGCGGCACCTCTAAAAATCCATATTTCTTTACAATACGTTGTTGTTCACAAAAAATATTTCCTTACATATTCATCATATGCTGCGTCAATATTTTTTGTTCTCGCCTCGTCTTGTTTAAAACTATGAATTTTTAAAGGCGCCTTGAGTTATGTATGCTGCGAAAAACCTGCTGGGTTGCAAGCAGTGTTTGCAGCGCTCGTATTATTCAATCAGGAATCGTTTTTATAAACGATTTGTGTTGTAGAATCTGGATTATGGATACCAGGTATATTTTTAATATACTTTTGTAATGTATGACTTGATTCTTTACCTGCCGCAGGAAACCAGAGTGATGCAAACCGAAGCGCTGATCGATACATTGAAGAAAATACTGAGAAACCGGCGGCTGACCTATGCCGATCTGGCAAAAGGGCTGGATATGAGCGAAGCCAATGTCAAACGGATGTTCGCCTCGAAGCGGTTTACACTCGACCGGCTGGAGGCGATCTGCCAGTTGATGCAGATGGAGTTATCGGATTTTTTTCAGTTTTACCAGGAAACACGTCAACGCATCACCCGATTGACGGTCGAACAGGAAAAAGAACTGGTGAGCGATACCCGGCTTCTGCTTGTTGCGGTCAGTGTGCGTAACCGGCTGAGTTTTGAAGATATTGTCAGCCGTTATCACATCTCGGAAACCGAGTGCATACAGTGCTTGACCAGACTCGATAAGCTCAAAATTATCGATTTGTTGCCACAGAACCGCATCAAGCTGCGCATAGACGAAGGCTTCCACTGGCTGCCCGACGGACCGATTGAGCGGTTCTTTGAAAAACAGATACAAAGCCAGTTTCTTCATTCCGGATTTTGCGGCGAATTTGAGAAGCGGCTTTTCCTGTCCGGCCTGTTCAGCGATTTCTCCATACAGGTGCTGATGAACAAAATGCAGATGCTCGCCCAGGAATTCACCGAACTGCACCGGCAGGATGCGCGCCTGCCAATGAGCAAGCGCCGTAACATCGGTCTCATGCTGGCGATCAGGCCGTGGGAGTTGGAGGTGTTTCGTCCGCTGCGGCGTTAGAGCCTGCTCAAGATCTCACTGAAAGGCGCATTGCGGCGTTAAAATTGAACGCTAAATGCTCACATACTTCATGTATGCTCCGCTTTTTCGTTCAATTTTGCCTTGCATTGCATCCTTTGATCGGGATCTTGTCTTGAATGGAATCCTGGAAGGATGTCGATGAAGTGTCATTCAGCCGGGTCAGATACAATTTCAAAATCGTGCGTGATTTTGACAGTGGGTTTGAGCATGATGGATGCCGAGCAGTATTTTTCCGCGGACAGATGAATGGCGCGTTCAACCTGTTGCGGATTCAGGTTTTTACCCGTGAGTATGAAATGCAGGTGAATGTGCGTAAACACTTTCGGATCGGTTTCGGCGCGTTGCGCTTCGATGTTGACAATGCAGTCGGTCACTTCCTGGCGCGCCTTCCGCAGAATAAAGATGACATCAAAAGTTGTGCAGCCGCCGAGTCCCATCAGCACCATTTCCATCGGACGCGGCCCTTTGTTCTGTCCGCCTGCTTCAGGTGCGCCATCCATCAGAACCTGGTGTCCGCTGCCGGATTCGGCGAGAAAGCTGACGTTACCCTGCCAGTGTATGCGAGTTTTCATGGTTTTATGCGAAATATAGAATGGAAAGTATTTAATTGACTGTGTTGAATATGGCAATAAAAAAGCCGGCGGTTTGATGCGCCGGCTTGTGCTGCTTAATCTTCGCTTAGTTCAGTGACAAAATGAAGTCAGCCAGAACTTTGGCGTTGTCATCGCTGACCATTGGGTTTGGCGGCATTGGAACCGGACCCCAGACGCCGTTGCTGCCGTTCTTGATTTTCCCGGCCAGATAAGCAGAAGCGTCATCCTGACCCGCGTACTTCGCGGCGATTTCTTTCAGCGCCGGGCCAACCAGTTTGGTGTCAACGTTATGGCAATTCAGACAACCGCTGTTTTTTGCCAGGTCTGCGTCGGCTTGTGCATTGGCTGCGAGTAACAATGCTGATGCTGCAAACATACTTACTAATACTGCTCTCATTTGTTTTTTCCTTTTTAGAAATTATTAGGAATAGCTATTCTACCCTGAACTTTACAGAAGTGCAGCAGTTCATGTGGATCAAAAAAACGAACAGCGGTCAATCCTGCTGCTCTGCAAACCTCAATAACCAGAGGTTGCTGCGCGATCTGCAAGTGGAGCGTTCATAAGACAAAAGGGTAAATCAACAAGTTCCGCAGGCAAAAATGAGCTGCTCGAATCTGTGTGCGTCATGTGCGGGAAACCCGCTGTCCTGCCATGTCGGCATATAAGTCATGCGCATCCGAATCCGTGATGGTTACCGTGATCCGGTCACCTGCCTGCAATGCGTCGGGCGGATTGCTGATGTAAACCAGTCCATCGATCTCAGGCGCGTCGGCACTGCTGCGCGCAACCGCCTGACTGTCTTCGACATGATCGACCAGAACGGTCATGGAACGGCCGATTTTTTCAGTCTGCAATTGACGGCTGATTGCTTCCTGCAATTGCATGAAGCGTTCAAGACGCTCCTGCTTGATTTCTTCCGCAACAGCGCCTGGCAGCGCATTGGCCGCCGCGCCGTCGACCGGAGAATACTTGAAGCAGCCGACCCGGTTCAGCCGGGCGGCCTGCAGAAATTGCAGCAATTCTTCAAACTCGGCTTCGGTTTCACCCGGAAAGCCGACGATAAACGTGCTGCGCAGTGTGATGTCCGGACATATTTCGCGCCACCGCTGAATGCGCGCCAGATTGTTCTCGGCACTGGCGGGCCGTTTCATCGCCTTGAGAACACGGGCGCTGGCATGTTGCAGCGGCACATCGAGATAAGGCAGAATTTTTCCCTCGGCCATCAAAGGAATCACTTCATCAACATGCGGATACGGATAAACATAATGCAACCGCACCCACACGCCGAGTTCGCCGAGCGCGCTGGCCAGTTCGGTCAGGCGTGTTCTGATCGGTCTGCCCTGCCAGAAACCGGTGCGGTATTTGACATCCACGCCATACGCGCTGGTGTCCTGCGAAATAATCAGCAATTCCTTGACGCCTGCATTGACCAGATTCTCGGCCTCCTGCAAAACCTGATGGATGGGCCGGCTGACCAGATCGCCGCGCATTGAAGGAATGATGCAGAATGTGCAGCGGTGATTGCAGCCTTCTGAAATTTTGATATAGGCATAGTGTTTGGGCGTCAGGCGTATGCCCTGCGGCGGGATCAGACTGGTGAACGGGTCATGCGGCTGCGGCAGGTGCGCATGAATGGCGGACATGACTTCCGGCAACGCATGTGGGCCGGTAACCGCGAGCACCTGGGGGTGCGCCTGTTTAATGACATTGCCGTCCTCTTTTGCGCCGAGACAGCCGGTGACGATGACCTTGCCGTTCTCGGCGAGCGCTTCGCCAATCGCGTCCAGCGATTCTTCCACGGCGCTGTCGATAAAGCCGCAGGTGTTGACGACGACGAGGTCGGCTGCGTCATAGGTCGACGAAATCTCGTAGCCTTCCGCCCTGAGTTGCGTCAGAATCTGTTCGGAGTCAACCAGCGCCTTGGGGCAGCCGAGTGAAATAAAACCCACGCGGGGCGCGGTTTGCGCAGTTGTTAGTTTGTGTGATGACATGAAGAAAAGGTTGAGTGAATAAAGAAACCATGCAATGTTAGAATTTTAACCGATTCGATGTAAAAGTTATTTTTAATCTTGCGAACTTTACGGGAAAGGAGAGGCTGAATGGAAATGCGTAAACAGAGTGATCGGCATGTCTTGTCAGGGCTGTTCGGTGCGATTATTGCAGGATTGTTACTGTCAGGCCTTTTCCCGCCGCCAGCGCATGCGCAGGTGGATTGCGGCGCATTGCCGCATTGGGTTGCGCTTGAGAATGGTTTGAAAATCAATCAGAAGCATGTGTTCTGCGGTGAGTGGGATCGCAATCGGCCGAAAGGCTTTCATTCACGCCCGGAAGGCGTGAATCCCGCGACGGTGGCGGAATTTACCGTTCAGGACAAAGCCAATGCGGCGGGCGTGTACACCGGTCGGTGGTGGTATAAAGGCCATCCCGGCAGAAACAAGTTTTCGTCCATGTTTCCGGACGGTTGCTCGGTGGAGCAGGTGCTGAATTCCATTGCCCACGCCGCCGGTCATCAACGCAAGTGCCCTGCCGGAGCGCCGGACTGGACTTTGTGCGGTTTCAATCAGCCCGATGTCGCGGCAGGCGAAACTGAAAGCGGAAAATATTGCAGCGTCAGCAATCAACGTTTTACCATTGGTTTTGCACCGCCTAAAAACGGCAGAATCAATACCGCTTTTCCCTTGTTCGAGTAAGCATAATGGATGTATCCACCTGCACATGGCCCGGCCGCATTCCGGGCGACCCGGCGCATGATCGCATCATTGCCTACCTGACCGTGGATATTCAGAAAAGCCCCGCCTGGACTGCTGAATTGCTGCATCACCTCGATGCGGTGGCGTCGGGTGTGCTGCCTTCGTGGGAACGTCCCGGCAATGCCTACTGCCTGTACGTGTACCCGGATCATGTGGAAATCGAGGATGACTACGGCGATACCGCCGGACAAAACATGCGGATTCCGCTGGCAACATTTACCGCCGCCGTACAAGCCTGGCAACAGGCGATAGCGGACGACCGGAAAAATCCGCAGGAAGCACGCGGCAAAACTACGGAGGAATAGCAGGATGAGCAACTATAGGTATACGCTGCTGGCAACGATTATTTTCTGCTGTGCCGCCGTTGCCGCCAGCCCAACGGTGGATGTCAGACTGATCGGTACCTGGCAGGGCGAATACGATGAAGAAGACGGTTCGCTGAAAAGCTGGGTGCAAACACGCGGCGAAGACGGCACATATCACATGGAATTCCGCTTTGTGGAAACTGACGGCGTTGTGCACCGTCTCGCCGAGGAAGGCAAATGGTGGATCGAGAACGGCCTGTTTTACGAAATAGCGCCATCCTGGATGACACAGCCGGATGCGTATCAGTATCGCTTTCAGGAAGATGGGTGCATCGAATTTTTACTTGTGGCAAGCCATGAGTCGGCGGAAGACGTAGGGCGCTACCGGTTTGTTGAATGTCTTGCGGATCAGCAACCGTCGATATAACCCGATCCTGTTATAGTGCATTCGCGGCGCAGCGCTGCAAATAATCCCATGCAATTCCGCCAACATACTGGCTTCCCTTGAGTGTCACAGCCACCGTGTTTTCACCGGTCTGGCGCAGTATGAAAGCAAAACCGTAAATATATTCAGCTCCGGCCAGGTTCTGTGCGTTGGTCATGATTTCCGGCGCGGACGTGCCGTAATCCCGGATGCCGTCCGGGTTCAGCGGGGAGTTGCTGGCGTAGACATAAGGCAGGAAGCGGGTATCGTAAGCATGGATCTCCGCCGCTGCAATCGCTGGATAAATGCGCGGCTTGACATGAAAGACACGCATCGACATTCGGCTGTCGGCGGACAACTTGCCGGTCAGACAGCGCGTCAGTTGAATGTGCTCGCCTTGCAGCGTGGTTTCATGCAGCACAGGCTTTTCTTTTGAATTGATCAATCCCGCGCATGCGGACAACAGCGCTATGAACAGGATGGAAATGCGTGTGGCGGTGATTGTTTTGCGTGTCATGGGAATGCCTCGTGAGTTTATTACGGTTTACCTGCGGAAAATACCATACGGAAACCTGATGCAAGGTTGCGGCGTAGGCTTTCGATCAGAGCGTACCGGCAATAACAGCATCCCGTCCACCCTGTTCGGCAATGCGCTGCAATGCATGCAGGCGTTCTGTTTTGGATAACTGACCGATTTTTTTTACCGCGTCAAAAAAACGATTCATATCACCACCCTGCTGCGCGAGCAACGCCTGGAATGCGGGCAGCAGTTGCGTGTAAATCGATACCCTGGCCAGCCGCGCGTTGTTCAGCGGTTGCGCGAACCATGCGTCAAAACGGTTGAATCCGGCTCTGCCGGTTTTCAGCAGCGCAAACTGCGCGTGCAAATCCTCAAAAATGCGCGCCTTGCCCGCGCGCTTCCGGGCATCATCCATGTCCGTGTTAAAGAGCGCATCCAGACGTCTGCGGTGATGCAGGATCAGCGTGTTAAATGCCGCCTGATGCGCGTGCCGCGCCTGATATCGGGCGTATTCCGCCGCGGCGTTGTTATGCGCCAGCCAGCGCCGGACGCCTTCCTGTTCGACCAGCGTGGCGAACGATTCGTTGAACACCGTGTCGCCGGGAACGAAAATCACCTGATGCGCCAGTTCATGAAAGATCAGGCGTGCGAGTTCCAGCTCGGAGTGGTGGATAAACGTGTTCAGCACCGGATCATTAAACCACCCCAGCGTGGAATACGCCGGTACGCCGCTGACATGCACGTCATAACCTTCAGCAGCGAGTTGCCGCGCATAGTCCTGCGCGCGGGCCTGCGAGAAAAAGCCGCGGTAATTCACGCAACCGGCCTGCACAAAGCACCATTCCTTCAGCCGGGTGGACAGTTCGGGTGTGGCCACGACATTCCAGACTGCATAGGGCCGTTCCAGATCGGCGTAATGCGTATAGCTGCGGTTATCGGGAAGTCCGAGCACCGTGCTGGCGAATGTGCGCACCCGGGCAACCGTGCTGAGCGTGCGCTTTAAATCCGCATCGGTGTTGGGATCGGCGATGATGGCATGAATCGGCTGCGCGCGGCGCATCAAATCCACGTGACCGTTGACTGCCTGCGCATAAAAAGCCAGATTTGCGCAGCCGCCGAGCAGCGTGGCCAGAATCACGATGAGAACGCGGGTTAACCGGGATGAAATCTGCATTGTCGTTCACCTGATGTGAAAATGCTCAATGTACTGTACGGCCATGGCATAAAACTGGAAAAACCGTATTAAACTCACGTTTTAAAAAAATTGATCGGTGTTTTGAGTGTGGATAATGTCGGTTGTTCACAATTTTGCCATGGACGGCGTAAAAATGCTTGTGTCATTCGTGTTGATCAAATATGCATTATCCGGCGGCGCAAGCCCCCCAATTCACCCGTGCCGAACCGGGCTCGGACTGCAAATTGCGGAACAGCGGCGATTCATGCAATGAACAACCTCCAGCGGATTTATCAACTGCACCGCATTCTGGCGTCGCACCGTTTGCCGGTATCGCATAAGCGTCTGGAAGAACAACTGGAATGTTCGCGCGCTACGGTAACGCGCACCATCACCGCGCTGCGTCTGTATTTCAATGCGCCGCTGGAATATGACCGCGAACGCAATGGTTATTATTACGATGCACGGGAAAGTGGCGTATTCGAACTGCCCGGTGTCTGGTTCGATGCGCATGAACTGTACGCCCTGCTTACCGTGCAGCAATTGCTCGAACATATCCAGCCGGGACTGCTCGGCGCGCAGCTTAAGCCGGTCAAAGACCGGCTGGAGAAAATTCTCGCCGGACAGCAACCGAACAATCCGCAAATCAGCGCCAGCCGCATCCGTATCCTGAGCATGATGGGCAGACAGGCTGATTTGAAGCACTTTCAGTCCGCCGCCAGCGCCGTCTTGCAACGCAGGCAACTCGATATCACCTACCACAGCCGGGGCCGCGATCAGCAGACTCGGCGCACCCTCTCACCGCAGCGTCTGACGCATTACCGCGACAACTGGTATCTCGATGCCTGGTGCCATAAACGCGAAGCGCTGCGCAGTTTCGCCGTTGAGCGCATCGTAGCGTCAATTCTGCTCGATTCCGCCGCGCGCGAAATGTCGCAAACCGAACTCGACGCGCACTTCGCCGCCAGCTACGGTATATTCGCGGGCGCAGCCAGCCAGACGGCGGTGCTGCGTTTCACCGCCGAACGCGCCCGCTGGGTCGCCGACGAGCAATGGCATCCGCGACAACAGGGTGAATTTCTTGCCGGTGGCCGTTTTGAATTGCGCATCCCCTACGCCAACGAAACCGAACTGGTGATGGACATCCTCAAGCATGGCGCGGCTGTCGAGGTCATCGCGCCGGAAAGCCTGCGCCGCACGATTGAACGCAATATTCTGGAAATGCAGAAAATATATATCGCGGGGAAAACAGGCAAAAAATAAATTCACAGCATCATTTTTTGAGCCTGCGGATACGGATAATCAATCCGGTATAGTTTTGACAAGGAGAGATCACATGTCGCGGCGCATATTTTTGCAATCGTTGACGGCACTGTTCGGTGAGATCGCACTGACCGCGGTGGCGCAGGCGAAACCGGAATCGCCATCGTCATTATCATCGAAACCGCACGCCGGCTGGAAAACTCTGCAAGTTTCACCCGTGGCGGGGTTTCAGTATTACCAGGGTGAAACACTGTGGCCGCAGCTCGCTACCGGACAAGGCGTCAGGCTGATACGGGAAACCGGCAATCCATACGACAAACGCGCGGTGCGTATTGACTGGCAAGGCGAGAAGCTGGGTTACCTCCCGCGGATCGACAACGCCGCCGTGGCGCAACTGATGGACCGCGGCGAAACATTGTCAGCTTTGATAACAGGGTTAAAAAACAGTGATAATCCGTGGGAACGGATTGTGGTGGAGGTGAGATGGAAGGTGTGAGTGAACAAAAGGAAACGAAAATTGCGCTTGCGCATGTTCGTCAATATTCAAATGGTAAATGGACAGAACATGCCCTGGAAGAACATCTGTTTGAAGTTGCTCGCCGAGCCGGAGAATTGGCCAGGGCGTTCGGCAGTGAAGATTGGGCGCGTCTTGCCGGGTTATGGCATGACCTGGGCAAATATCGGGAAAAATTTCAGCAATACATCAAATCGGTGAGCGGTTACGATGCGGAAGCCCATATCGAAGGCGTGCCGGGGCGAGTGGATCATTCCACGGCGGGTGCCATTCATGCCATCGAGAAGCTCGGATTGCAGGGGCGGATTCTGGCCTACTTGATTGCCGGGCACCATGCCGGATTGCCGGATTGGAACAACGCAGAAGGCGGTCAATCGGTGCTATTCCAGCGTATAAAAAACGGTACACAAAGTGGCTATTTGCAAGAGGTGCTTGAAGCTGGACCACCGGCCGAAATTCGCAATCAGTCCCGCCCGGAATCTTTGCCACCTCACGGGTCACTCGCATTGTGGCTCAGAATGCTGTTTTCTTGTTTGGTGGATGCGGATTTTCTGGATACCGAAGCTTTCATGGACGACAAAAAGCGCAGTTTGCGATCCGGATATCCTTCGATAGAAACATTAAAAAGCTTATTCGATCAGCATATGACCGATAAAGCCGCGAATGCTAAAGAAAGTGCTGTCAATCGCATTCGCGTTGAAGTACTGCGGCAGTGCCGCGAGAAGGCGGAATTACCGTCTGGCTTGTTTTCATTGACTGTGCCCACGGGTGGAGGAAAAACACTGTCGAGCACAGCTTTTGCACTCAACCATGCTGCTCATCATGGTAAGGATCGGGTGATTTATATCATTCCTTACACCAGTATTCTGGAGCAAACAGCTGAAATCTTTCGGAGTATTTTCGGCAACGATAATGTGATCGAGCATCACAGCAATCTTGATCCCGATCGTGAAGATTCACGTTCCCGATTAGCAACAGAAAATTGGGATGCCCCCATTATCGTTACCACCAACGTGCAGTTTTTTGAATCGTTATTTGCCGCAAAAACCAGCCGTTGCCGCAAGTTGCACAATATCGTCAACAGCGTGGTGGTATTGGATGAGGCGCAGTTATTGCCGCCGGAATTTCTTGCGCCGATTTTGCACGTGATACAGGATTTGGCAAGCGGTTACAAAGTCAGTTTCGTGCTGTCTACGGCAACGCAGCCCGCATTCTCTTCACGCCCCAAATTTACCGGACTAAAGAACGTGTGCGAATTGATGGATGATCCGGAGCGGCTCTATGCCGATTTGAAAAGGGTTGAAGCAGAATTACCGAATGACTTTGCCAGTCGTCGCACCTGGGAATCCATCGCTGGAGAATTGCAGCAATATGAATCGGTACTTTGCATTGTCAATTCGCGTAAGGATTGCCGTGAGTTACATGGTCTAATGCCAAAAGACACGATTCACTTGTCTGCGCTGATGTGCGGGCAGCATCGTAGCAAAATTATTGGTGAAATCAAGCAACAGCTAAAAAACGGCATTCCAACGCGCGTGGTCAGTACGCAACTGGTCGAAGCCGGAGTCGACATGGATTTTCCGGTGGTGTATCGCGCATTGGCAGGATTGGATGCCGTCGCGCAAGCGGCGGGGCGCTGCAATCGTGAAGGGACATTACCGCAACTGGGTAAGGTAGTGGTGTTTGTTCCACCTAAACCTGCTGCGCCAGGTTTGCTGCGTAAAGCGCAACAAAGCGGAGAAGAAATTATGCGATTGACTACAGGTGATCCGTTAACACGCGAGCGCTTCGAAGCTTATTTCCGCCATTATTACGCCAGCTTGAATAGCTTGGATAAGGCAAATATTGTCGGTTTGCTGGATTTGCACAACCAAGCAGAAGCAAGAAAAGCGGAGTTTAACTTTCGTACCGCCGCCAGTAACTTCCGATTAATCGATGAAGAAGGGCAAACGGCTGTCATCGTGCGTTATGGTGAAAGTCCGGAACTGATCGATGCGCTCGAGAAAAGCCGGAATATAGAACCGTATGTGCGTCGCGGCATATTACGAAGATTGCAGCGGTATACGGTTAATATTCGTGAATATGAGTGCAGGAAGCTGTTGGAAAGTCGAGAAATTCGAGAAATCTTTCCCGGTGTTTACATTCAAGCCTCAGATTTACTTTACCATTCTCAATTAGGCTTATTGATGAGCAAAGATACTATTTTTGATCCGGCGCAAAGTGTCATATGAGAAAAAGGAGTGTGAATGAAAACTTATTGTCTTGAAGTCAGCGGTGATTTCGCCTGCTTTACCCGTCCGGAAATGAAAGTCGAGCGCGTGAGTTACGATGTGATGACGCCTTCATCCGCTCGTGCGGTGTTCGAATCCATTTTGTGGAAACCGGCGATTCGCTGGCATATCGATAAAATCGAAGTACTCAAGCCGATTCGTTGGATTTCCATCCGGCGCAATGAGGTCGGCGCGGTAATTTCGGTGCGCAATGCTCAGGAAGCAATGAATAAAGGTACAGGTCATTTAGGGTTGAATATCGAGGATGAGCGCCAGCAGCGCGCCGGATTGTTGTTACGCGATGTGAGTTATCGCATCCATGCGCATTTCGAGGTGCAACCAAATGCCGGGGAAAATAATACAGCAGCCAAATTTCTGGATATGTTCGAGCGCCGCGCAGAAAAAGGACAATGCGTCAATCAGCCTTACTTGGGGTGCCGGGAGTTTGCCTGCGATTTCCGGCTGATCGATTCTGCGCAATCACAATTAAACCCTGTAGTGGAAACCCGCGATCTGGGATGGATGCTGTATGACATGGATTATCGCAACGCTGCTGACCCACAACCGCGATTTTTCCGTGCCGTGCTGGAGAACGGCATACTCAATGTACCGGCTTGGGATAGTCAGGAGGTGCGAGGATGATTCTGCAGGCACTTAACGAATATTATCAGCGCAAATCCAGACTGCCCGATAGCAACCTGGCACCGCCCGGTTTCGAGCATAAGGCCATTCCTTTTCTCATCGTGTTGACAGCCGATGGTCGCTTCGCTGGTCTGGATGATACGCGGGAAGGTGAGGGCAAGAAAAAGATTGCCAAGACCTATCTCGTACCTCAGATGGTTAAGCGTTCTTCGGATGTAGCGGCCAATCTGTTATGGGATCACTCCGGTTATGTTTTCGGTGTCGATAACAAAGGAAAACCCGAGCGTGTCCGTGAGCAGCATTTGGCATTCATTGAGACCATCCGCTCCCGTTTCGCTGTTTCCGACGATGCAGGGATTCAAGCGGTATTGTCTTTTCTTGAGCATAGTAATTTTGAGTCAGTTTTTTTACATCCCTTGTGGCCAGAAATTCAGGAAACGGGAGCTAATCTGACGTTCCGTCTGCAAGGCGATTCCGAGCCGGTATGTGAGCGCCCGGCATTGGTGGCGCTATCGGTTACGGAAAAAATCGATTCGGAAAAAACTGCACTATGTCTGGTATCGGGCGAGGAAGATGCGATTGAACGTTTGCACCCTTCCGTCAAAGGGGTATGGGGTGCGCAAAGCTCTGGTGCCAGCATCGTTTCGTTCAATCTGGATGCTTTTAGCTCCTATGGCAAATCGCAGGGTGGCAATGCGCCGGTCGGAAAACGCGCTGTTTTTGCCTACACCACCGCGCTCAATCGTTTACTGGCAAAAGATTCAAGGCAACGCATCCAGGTGGGTGATGCGTCGACGGTTTTCTGGGCGGCAACACCGGGACATCCAATGGAGGAATTGTTTCCCGGATTGTTTGGCGAACCATCCAAAGATAATCCCGATCTCGGTACCGCAGCAGTTGCAGCATTGTTAAATGCGCCGAAAACCGGTGCTGGCGGCTTTGAAGACGATGACACCCGGTTTTATGTGCTAGGTCTTGCGCCCAATGCCGCCCGTATCGCTGTGCGCTTCTGGCATGTTAAAACCGTGGGCGAACTGGCAGTCAATATTCGCCGTCACTTCGATGATCTGCGCATGGTTCATGCGCCGCATGAGCTGGAAACGTTGTCGCTGTTCCGAGTATTAATTGCGACAGCGATGTTGGGTAAATCGGAAAACATTCCGCCCAATCTCGGCGGCGATGTTATGCGTAGCGTGATCGAGGGATTGCCCTATCCGCAAACCCTGCTTTCCGGAGCGATTCGCCGGATTCGAGCCGAGCAAGAAGTTACTTATCCGCGCGCTGCGATCATCAAGGCGTGCATTAATCGTCAATCAGGCAAGGAGGAACTCAAAGTGTCACTGGACGAAAATAATACCAACACAGCTTATCGGTTGGGTCGGTTGTTTGCGGTACTGGAGCGTATCCAGGAACGGGCAAATCCCGGTATCAATGCAACGATTCGGGATCGCTATTACGGAGCGGCGTCAGGTACTCCGGTTACTGTCTTGCCAACGCTGCTCAAGCTTAAAAACCATCATCTTGCCAAGCTGGATAACAAGGGTGAAGTTATCAATTACGAAAAACTGCTGGGGCAAATCATGGATGGCATCATCGATTTTCCTGCGCAACTCGGCTTGCAAGACCAAGGCCGCTTTGCCATTGGTTATTACCACCAGCGGCAAGCCTTTTTCACCAAATCCGAATCCACTACCAACAAGGGAGAATAATCATCATGGCATTAAACAACCGTTACGACTTCGTTTTGTTATTTGACGTAAGAGATGGCAACCCCAATGGCGACCCGGATGCGGGTAATTTGCCGCGCGTGGATGCGGAAACCGGGCGCGGATTGGTAACCGACGTGAGCTTGAAGCGCAAGGTACGCAATTTTGTAGGTTTGACGAAGGGAGAACAGCCGCCGTTCGAGATTTATGTGAAAGAGAAAGCAATATTGAATAATCAGAACAAGTGTGCTTATGTCGGTATCGGCAAAGCGGAGCTTCTCGAAGGCGATGACAAGAAACGCAAAGGTGGCGACGCAGTTGAGGAAGCGAAGCAGTGGATGTGCAAAAATTTTTATGATGTACGGACTTTCGGTGCAGTCATGTCGACCGGCATCAACTGTGGTCAAGTACGCGGACCCGTTCAGCTAACCTTTGCTCGTTCTGTTAACCCAATTGTGGCGCAAGAACACTCCATTACCCGCATGGCGGTCGCTACCGAGGCGGAAGCAGAAAAACAAGGTGGAGATAATCGCACAATGGGCCGTAAATTCACGGTGCCATACGGTCTCTATGTTACGCATGGCTTCGTTTCAGCGCATCTTGCCAATCAGACCGGATTCAACGAAGATGATCTGGAATTGCTGTGGCAATCGTTGGTGAATATGTTCGAACATGATCGCTCTGCTGCACGAGGGGAAATGGCTACGCGCGGTCTGTATGTTTTTAAGCATGACAGTCAATTGGGTAATGCACCCGCTTACAGTCTTTTCGAACGCATTCAACCAAAACTCAAGGATGGCGTAGTGGTATCGCGCTCATTCGAGGATTATCAAGTTAATGTTAATGACGCCGGTTTGCCATCTGGCGTAACTCTGGAAAGAAAGGCATAACGATGAGTAATTCCAATGAAATCATTTTCCTGATCGAAGAAGCGCCGGAGGGCGGGTACACCGCTCGTGCGCTGGGGGAGTCTATTTTTACCGAAGCGGATGATCTTGCCAGTTTGCATCAGCAGGTGCGCGATGCCGTGCATTGTCATTTCGATGAAGGAAAAGCGCCGGAAATGATCCGTCTGCATTTCGTACGCGAGGAAGTCATCCAGGCATGAAATTGCCACGGAGTGTATCAGGTGCACGGCTAATCAAGGCACTTAACCGGCTTGGATACGGGATCACCCGGCAGGTCGGCAGTCACATCCGGCTGGAATGCCAATTTCCGAAACCGCATCATTTGACAGTTCCTATGCATGATCCATTGCGGATCGGAACACTGGCTTCTATTTTGAATGAAGTTGCCAGGCATCATTCCATATCGAAAGAGGAAGCGATTCTCAGATTATTCGGGAACGATTGATGACTGCAACTGAAGTTGACGACCCCATCATGCTCTCCGCTTTGCAGCATTACAGCTATTGTCCGCGTCAGTGCGCGTTGATTCATGTCGAGCAGGCATTTGACGAAAACGTTCATACCATGCGCGGTAACGCCGCGCATCAACGGGTTGATGAGCCCGGCTTTGAATCGTTTGAAGGGGTGCGCAGCGAGAAAGCTTTGCCGGTTTGGTCGGAGCGTTTGGGTTTAATCGGTAAATGCGATGTCGTCGAGTTTTATCCGGATGGGCGCATTTATCCGGTGGAATACAAGCACGGTAAAAAACGTGCAAAAGCGCATGACGATATCCAACTGGCGGCGCAAGCGATCTGCCTGGAGGAAATGACCGGAAAACCGGTGACGCACGGCGCGATTTATCATCATACTTCGCGTCGCCGCCGGGAAGTCGCTATTACCGAGGCGTTGCGCCAGCAAGTCGAGGAAACCGTAGCGGCTGTACGTGCTTTGCTGGCTTCCGGAACATTGCCGCCGCCGGTTAACGACGCGCGTTGCAAGGAATGTTCGTTGAAGGAAATTTGCCAGCCGCAAGCGTTGGCGGATAAAACGCACCAGCATGAATTGCTGGATGAATTGTTTAACGTGGATTAGCAAAGTCATGTATCAGATCCTCAACACACTTTATATCATGACACCCAATGCCTACGCGCACTTGGAAAACGATACTGTGCGTATCGACGTGGAGCGGCAGAAAAAGCTCCAAGTGCCGCTGCATCATTTGGGTACGCTCGTTTGTTTTGGCAACATCATGATTTCTCCGGCGCTGATGCATCGCTGCGCCGACGACGGCATCGGTTTGGTGTTACTCGATGGCAACGGGCGATTCAAAGCGCGGCTGGAAGGCGCGGTCAGCGGTAATATTCTGCTGCGCCAGGCGCAGCACAGCAAAGCGTCGGAAGAATTGTTTGCGTTGGCGCTGGTTAAAGCAGTGATCGCCGGAAAATTACGCAATTCGCGCCAGGTTTTGCTACGTGGCGCACGTGAAACGAACGATGAGCAGGATCAAAAAATGCTCAGTACGGCAGCCGATGCATTGGCCGTTTCGATACGCAATCTGGCGGTGGCCGGAAATCTGGACGTGGTGCGCGGCATCGAAGGCGATGCCGCCAAAGTATATTTTTCAGCGCTACCGGGTCTGGTGCGGCGCAATGTCCGCGAGCATTTTGCCATGGATGGTCGTACTCGCAGGCCGCCGCGTGACCGTTTTAATGCCTTGCTGTCTTTTCTCTATTCGATGGTGATGAACGATTGCCGCTCAGCGATTGAAAGCGTAGGGCTCGATCCGCAATTGGGCTTTCTGCACAGCGTGCGGCCGGGCAGGGCGGCCTTGGCGCTGGATTTGATGGAGGAGTTTCGCGCTGTTCTGGCTGACCGGCTGGCGTTGACGCTGGTCAATCGCGGTCAGATTACCGAGCGTAGCCTGCAGATACGCGAAGGCGGCGCGGTCTATCTGCAGGACGATGCGCGTAAAATTGTCGTGACGGCTTATCAGGAGCGGAAACAGGAAGAAATCACCCATCCGTTACTCGATACCAAAGTACCGTTCGGGTTGCTGCCGCAGTTGCAGGCACGCTTCATGGCGCGAACGATCCGGGGCGACATGGATGCTTATATTCCATTTCTGGTGAAATAATATGCTGATTATCGTGACCTATGATGTTTCAACGGAAACCAGGAAAGGCCGCAGGAGATTGCGGCGCGTTGCCAGAATATGCGAAGGAATCGGACAGCGTGTGCAGAAATCGGTATTCGAATGCAAGGTCAATCTCATGCAGTACGAAGAACTGGAACGCAGATTGTTGGCCGAGATTGATGAAAAAGAAGATAATCTCCGGTTGTACCGCTTGACAGAGCCAGTTGATCTGCACGTCAAGGAATACGGAAAATTCAAAGCCGTTGATTTTGATGGTTCGCTGATCGTTTGATGCGCGCGGATCACCAGCAACGGCAAAATCCCCGCCGGTTCGCGGAATACGTAATGGACTGAAAATGCGAGTGTATTCGTGATCATGTTATTAGTCATATCAAAAAATTTCTGCACCAAGCGCCAGTTCGCGCATTTACAAAAAATTTCCTTGTTGTATGATCAGGTTGTAGTTGTACTGTAGCGCCCGGCCCCAAAGCCGGGCGAGGATTGAAACATTGTATGTGCCTGGGTTAAAAACACTGGGGATGGAGTAGCGCCCGGCCACAAAGCCGGGCGAGGATGTTAACAAAACAGGGGGCGGGGGTTAATGTCT